>CAJTKA010000014.1 GCA_910576815.1 uncultured Lachnospiraceae bacterium | reverse complement strand
CCCCCACACCTTCCGCCCCTATCGGCTCTATCATATCCAGCAGCAGCGTATAGTACGGCTTCCGGTTCCCCGGTGCTGGCTTAAGATTTACGTGCTTAAAGTGAATGAAGTACGCCAGGTCTTCCGCGTTCGGCAGCTGCTTTATTTCTTTTACGGTTCCTATCTGCCCTACGATATGCTTTATATGTTTCTGTTTAATCCCTATTCCTTTAAGCTGTTCGGCGCTGCAAATAACTTTTACTTTCTGTCCCTTCTGAATCTCCATTACTTCATCCTTTCTTCATCAATGCCCCATAACAGTATTGACATTTCATTGATTATTCCAGTAACCCAGCGGCGCGGCGTATTCTTCCCCAGGCGTTCCCCGGTATCCTTTTCCACCTGCTCTATGATCTGTTCGTAGGTCATGCCTTGCATGAAATACATATCAAATATTTTGTATTCCATTTCCCGGCCTGCTGCCGTCCTGCGCTTCTCCATTTCGTCTATTACCTTGTCTACATTCGCAGTTATTAGCATAGTCCTAAACCGTGTACGCCTTACGCTGCGTAAATAGGTTTCCTGCTGCTCTTCCGTCATATCCTGTATTTCCAGCTGTGTGCCTTCGCTTACTGCGTTTTCAATATGGAAAACCGCGTCCCGGTAACACTTCATCAGTGAAAAAGTATCATGGTATTTATTCCGCTTCCGTTCTTTGCTTTCTTCCCGTTTCAGTTCCTTAATGGCCGCCTTTGCCGCTTCCTGTAGCATTGTCTTTAAGTCCTCTTCGGTAAGCATTATGTAAGCGGCGGTCTGTTCTCCGCCCGGTTCTCCCAGGTCTGTGCCTGCTGCCACTTCCGCAGCTTTTACGCTCTCTTCCATCCGCTTATACTCCCCCTTCCTTTTCCTGGCCTGCTTCCGCTGCCTGGTCTTTCTTCGCTGCCATTCTTATGGCTGCCGCCCAGCCCCTTGCTTCCGGTGTAAGTTCCGCTAAAAACTCTTTGTATTGATCTTCCGGCATGATCTGTATTTGTTCCTTTACCCGTTCCCATGTGTTATTAACGGTTTTTATCATTACCGGAATAGCTTCTACTACTGCTTTCGTCACCTTTGCAACCGCTTCTATCACGGCGTTGCTATCTACTTCCGGCAGACATATTTTTATTACTTCCTGTATCGCCTTTTGTTCCCTTGTCGGCATTTCCTCTTTGCTCCTTTCCTGGTGAAATACTTATACGGCAGATACCAGGCGGGCATAGTCACCGCCAGCAGCAGCCAGGCCAGTGCAACCGCCAGCCCGGCCAGTAAATAACTGCCGTAATATAATATTCCCTGTGCTACCATTTCCGCGCACTCCCCTACTGCTGCAATCCAGCTTTCTACGGCATCCGCGTACCGTTTCATAATTTCCGCTATAAGTTCCTTCACCTGCTTCCCCACTCCTTCACCCCTTCCCTATATCCAGCTTTCCACTACGCTTTTGTAGTCTTCCCGGCCTGCTGCAAAGGGTAGTTTATCCGGGAACCGTTTAAAAATGTCTTCCCGCAATTCTTCCACGGTATCCCTGGTTATTACTGTGTCGGTCGGCGTCACCCCGTCAAATATCCGGGCTACGCATTTGTCCGGGTAGTCTGCCGGGTGATTGTAAACGCATATAATGGGCTGCTTTAATCCGCTTGTGTCTACCTCTGAAAAACTTTTAACTTCTTTTGTCTTCATTTTCCCCGCCTTCCTGGCCTGCTGCCGCGTCCTGGCCTTCTCCCTGGCTCTTCTCCGGGTTCTCTGCCCTTATCAATATTTCTTGCATGGTCTGTACATCATCATAGCTTAAGGCGTCTACTACGTACATCATCCGGCGCAGCGTGTATATAGCCCATTGCCGCGTATTCCAGGTGGAGCGGTCGCCAGGCAGCCCCTTATTTATCAGTGCTTCGGTGTCCTTTTCGGACACTTCGCCCAGGGACGTGCTGGCGTCTACATAGCGCTTTAACTCCCTGGCGTTCTGCGCCTCTTCCTCTGCCTTTTCCTGTTTCTCTATGGCGTCCGCTATGGCCTGTTCTGCCTCTATGTTGGCCTTCTCCGCGTCCTCTGCTGCCTTTTCGGCCTTCTCCTGGGCTTTTGCTGCTACCTTCTCCGCCACCTTCTGCGCTATTTCCTTCGTTTTCACGTCCTCGCCTGCTGCCGCCCTGGCAGCTATGGCCTTCTGTTCCTCTTCCGGCAGCCTGGCAGCTTCGTAGGCTTTCGATATGCCTATATTGCCTTCCTTAAACTGTTCTTTGATCTCCGGCGTGGCGCTGTTGTTGATCTTCTCAATGCGTGCCATGTTGGTGGGCTTCTCCCCCAGGATATTGCCTACTATATCGCGTATACGGCCTTCCTGGGATATTTCCCCGTTTTCCCGCATTTTCTCTAATACCTTCTTAAGCCTGGCGGCAAGTTCCGTCTTTTCGTAATCCGTAAGCCCCTGGGTGTATCCATTCCCGGACAGTAACGCCAGTTCGTACATGGTTTCCGACATATCCCGGAAGAAATACCGCACCTTTTCAAACTTCGTATAGCCGCGTTCCAGGTTTAACAGGTTCGCCCGGTTCCGTCTGTGGCCGTCCACTATCAAAAATTCCCCGTTTACCCTTGCCAGTACGGTAGGCTGTTCCTGCCCTACCAGCAGGAAGCTATCTGCCAGGGCTTCTATGCCCTCGTAAGTCTTCCGGGTATTCTCCGGCGCCTCTTTTACCTCTTTCGGGTTTAAATATATTTCCTGGTAGTCCTTCGCGGTAGCCACCTGCTGCCGCGCTTTCGGGTTCATCATATCCAATACGCTAAACGCTGCCATCACTGTACCCCCTTCCCTTCCTGCAGGTCTGCTACCTGCTCCGCTTCAATCTCTCCCAGGTATTCCGCCACAAATTTGCGGTACTTTAATGCCGTCCAGCTACGCGGCGCATATTCTACAATAGGCTTGCAGAAAAACGTACTTTCCGGCGCCTTCGCACTATACCATATCTTGCTTTCAAACACTTTATAGCCCTTTTCTTGCAGCCATTCCATGCCGGATATATTGGCGTCCGTATTTTGCCACATGGTCGGCAGCACTCCCCGGAATTGTAAGCGGCTGTTTAGCTGCTTCATTTGCTCCACCTGCTCTATAATCACGTCCAGGCCTGCCAGCGCCCAGGCGTCTACTTTTGTGGGTACTATCACGTCGTCACTTACTGCCAGGGCGTTAATGACGTTTAAGCCTAAGTCCGGCGGGTTGTCTATGATGATAAAATCATAGGGCTTTCCCTCTTCGAGCGGGTAAGCCTCTGCCAGCGCCCTAAAGCGTTCTATCTGGTCTTCGCTCTCTTCCCTGGTTAAATCGTTCGTAGCCTGCAATAAAGACATATTAGCGGGTATAATATCCATACAGGGGTATCCCGGAAGCGTAACCCGTAAGCTGTTTACATCCTGGTACCATCCCCGCAGCAGTTTGGCCGCCCCGCTCTCCGTTTCATCCTGGTAAGCGCTGAATAGCTTTGATAAATTCCCCTGTTTGTCATTGTCTACCATCAACACGCTTTTCCCGTGTCCGTTCAGAATGTGCGCCATATTGGCAGCCGTAAAGGTTTTACCTACTCCCCCTTTAAGGTTAATAATGCTTATTACTCTTGTCATGCTCTCCGCCTTTCTTTCGCTCCGTTGAACCTAGCGAACTTTTTTAGATTTTATTTTTTCCGCCTTCGCGGTATTTCCTTACTGCTTCGTAGAACTCTTCTTCACATTCCGGGCATAAATCTACCCGCCGTAATGCCTCATACTCTAAATGTCTTGGATAATTCCCGAATCCATTTTCTATTTTGTATTCCCATTCCTTCCCGCAGCGGTCACAACTGTAAATAGTCTTGTTTGCCATCCTTTCGCCCCCTTCCTTATGCCAGCGGAAGCAATAGGCTGGCCGCTTCCTGGCCTGCTTCTTTTCCGGCGCCTGCTGCCGCGTCCTGGCTTAAGGCTCCTTCCAGGTAGTTCCTTAACAGTTCTACGGTTTCTTGCCATCCGTAGCAGATAACAGCTAAATACCCCTGTTTTCCCAGGCGCTTTATGTATTCCTTCTGTGACTTTTGGACGGAACCGCCCGGCGCCTTCAACTCGATATATAAACCATGGTACCCGCAGCGGGCTACTGGTAAAACTAAATCCGGTACCCCAGCTTTCACGCCCTGGCGCTTTAATACCGCAGCCGTCGCCTTATCCCGCTTCCCGCCATTCGGAACATGGTACAGTAATTCCAATTCCGGGTACTGCTGCATATTCCAGGCGCACCACTCTATTATTGCTTCCTGGTGTCCGCTTTCGTCGCTTAATCTAAAGTTCCTCACACTCCCACCCCCTTTCTATCATCCTGGCCGCCCCATTCTTCCCAGCGGTGTAATTCGTTCAGTCCTTCCGCCACGATACCCACGCCCGCCATGGCCGCGATACCTGCCACAAGAAGGAAGACAACTGCTGCCGCTACCGCTATCACTCTTTCCATGCTCCTATGCTCCTTTCTCTCAATCCAGCCTCACCATTCTGTAATGCAGATACCCATACCCGTAAAACTCCGGGCTATGCGTCCCCACCTCTATGCTGTCCTTGACTATGTAATAGCCCTTGTACGGCTTCGGCTCATTGTAATAAGTGTTTCTATTTCTCACTATCCTGTATTCCGGTTCCGGCATTACCAGGTTTTTGCTTCTGTTCCACCGCTTCCCCTGTAAAGCCTCTTCCGTCCCTATTGTCCTGTCCGTGTATTTTATGAGATATGCCGCCAGCTTGCTGTAGTCCCCTTCCGTATCCAGGGGGCTAAAGTGTATCTTACTGTTTCCTTCATACGCCTTCTTCCAGCAAGCCTGTATCTTCCTTGTGTCTATGCCTGGCTGGTTTATAACTAAATGGTGGTGCCTGGCTCCCTTCTCCCCTATCTCCATTACATGAATATACTTAAGCACATACCCAGCGCCTTTATATGCCTTTCTTAACTCCCGCAAGAATACATCCGCGTCCTTCCTCATTTCTTCCCGCGTCCTGTACTCCAAACCCTTTTTACGGACATAACCAAAATCTATATGTAAATCGCCATCCTGGAAATTCTCATTCAGCAGCAGGCGTAATTTTCTTTCTGCGTTCTTACTGTTTATTTTTTTCTGTTCCTCTTTGGTGGGCTTTACCCTATCCCCCTTCTTAATCCCCTTCTTTTTATATTGGCTGGTAAAATACCGGTCTACCTCTATGGTCTTACCTGCCCTTGTAATCCTCTCCACGTATGGCACATTCAGGCACCCCCTTTATAGGCCTATATAGTCGGATACTTAATACTTTTATCAAGTGTTAAAAGCGGGTTCCCGCCCGCGTTTTCCTTGACTTCCCGCCATACGTGAAATATAATATTTTGTAGCAGATATTCACCTATGGCGTAGCCCCGGCGGTTTTCCCGAACCGCTGGGGCTTTTTTCTTCCTGTTCTCATATTCTCTTTTCAATGTGCTGTGCGCTTACCTCATAGGCCGTAAAAGCGACTTCCGCGCCATCCAGGCGCTTTGTGTATTCCCGGCTCTGTAAACGCCCTTCCAGGGCTATCCCGGTGCCTTCCTGGTACTCTGCTGCCGCCTCTGCGTCGCTTCCCCAGCATATCGTAGGGATAAAGCTAAAGTACCCTTCCGTAAAAGCAGAAGGAACCTTTACCGATACTTCCGTAATCTTCCGCCCCTTCGGCGTGGTTCTATGTATCGGTTTCCTGGCTACAATTCCTTCCAGGTATACGCCGTTCTGCTGCTCCACCTGCTCCGAAACAACCCCCACATATTCCGCCAGGACAAAAACCACGATACGCCCGCCGGGAACCTCTTTATATGTCTGCATTTCTCCCATAACCATAACGCAGGCGCCGTCTACCAGCTGCCCCGGCGTCGCCTCTGCTTCCTGGCCGTAAATCACTATCACGCGGTCGCTGTCCTGCCTGCTGCCGCTTTTGCGCTCTATCTCCAGGTAAAGCCTGCTTAAGTTGCTGGCGCCGTAAATGTCCGGCTGCTTCTCAACCTCTCCGGCTATTCTTCCGGCCAGGCCTACCACATTCTTTTTGTTTTCCATCTTTCCCTCTTTCCTTTCCTGCCTCTGTCTTCCGGCTGCCTCTATCTGCGCTTATAATGGCCTTGTATGCCGTTTCATCATAATAACCGCTTCTATTATGCCGTATATCCGCTGTACGCACTTTTTCACCCCTTCGCCGCTTCTGTTCCCTCTATCAGAAGACGAACACACCGCAGCGCTTCCGCCGCTGCTTCCTGGCATTTCTTTTCCCAGGCTTCCGCCTTCTCCGGGTGCTGCTCCCTTCTGTATCTCCTGTAAACCTCTTCCCATTGCTGCCTATTAAGCCGCCTTTTGTATAGCAGATACTTTCTATTCTCTTCCAGGTACCTGCCTACCTCTTCGTTTCCATCTATCCGGCATTGCTCGTATAGCAGCTTCGACGGGCTTACAATTCCGAAAAGGCCTTTTATACCGCCCGCCAGTATGCAGCGCGGCGCCTTCGGCCTGGTCTTCCTTTGCAATTCCTCATACATCCGCCAAAATCTCCTTAATATCCAGTATGTAATACTGCTTCCCAGGAACGGCGCCCCACTCTTCCCGGCCTTCTCCCACCCGCAGGCTGCATAATGCCATAAGCTGCGGCGCGTCCGCAGAATAACCGTTGCGGAATATAACGCGCTGCACTGGCTCCCTTCTTATTTCTTCCGGTACCTGCTGCCCTTGCAGTAATTCACCATCCACCCATATAGCCCCGAATAGGTTCATAAACCGGGTATCATAGTACGGCTTGATCTCCCTGTACTCTTCCTTTTTCACTCCGCCCGCTATGAGATCATACCAGCCCTTTTTTATTGGTAATGTCAACATATCAGCCCTTCCCTTCCCGCAGCGCCTCTAATTCCCTGTCAATATTCCGGCCTACGTGCGCCGCCAGCCTATCGCGCTGTATATTGTAGGTCCATACAGAAGACATTTTAACGGCGCTTCCTATATCCAGTTGCCCGGTCTGCAATCCCACCCGGACAAACTGCGGGGACGCCCCCATAATGGCCGCTGCCTCTGCAGGTAATATCCTATCCGCCTTCATGCTCCCGCCTTCCTATAACTCTATTTCCATCTGCTCCGCAACCTGAAAAATATTGTACTGTGCTTTGTATCTTTCCAGCCTATCCGCAGATAGGCCGTAATAATATGCGTCCTTCTCAAACCCCCAGGCTTCTAACCCGGCGTCATGCGCTGCCATTAAGCTGCTGGCACTGCCTACATGCGTATCCAGGAACCTGGCGCCGCGCTTAAGCTGCAGGTAATGGCCAAAAAGCCAGCCGTATAACTCCGGCGGCTTCTGTGTTGGGTGTATCTTCCTTTCTGTGTTGGCTCCCCCTGTGTTTGATAGCCTCACAATGGCCGCCGCCCGGTCGTAATCCGTCCAGGCTATTTCTACCTGGCTAAACACTTCCCAGGGTTGCAGCTTATCCCACACAATAACGCCCCGCGTGGGCGGCAGATCAAAATAATTCCCGCCCCATATAATGCAATGCTTTGATACCCGGAAAAGTTCTGTAAAGTATTCCGGCGGCGGTACCTGGTTATCCCACTTTCCGGCGCCGCTTTCCTTCCTGCCGCGCTTTACCCGCTCCGCCGTACTCTCTGCCGGGTACCCGTTCTTTTTCCTGGCCTTATTCGTTCCCATTGCCATATTGTCGGCGCCTATTCCGTAGGGCGCGTCTATTACCGCAATGTCGAAAAACTTATCCGGGAATAGTGGCAGCGCTGCCATGCAATCCAGGTTATAATATCCAGCGGGCAGCGGCTTTCTTTCCGGTTCCGTCTGCTGCCGCCGCTTCTCTATCTCCTGGACTTCCACGGGAACCACTTTATAGCGCCTGAGGTTAATCCCCCGTCGCTTCATTTCCAGTGTTGCACCTTCCGGCAGCGTGCCGCCGTAATCATCCAAAAGAAGCGGCGCCCTGTTCGCGTCCATGATCTGCCGGGGCTTCCCGCTTCTAAAGTCGGTACCCGTAACATATTTTCCGGTGTTCCGGTTCTTTACCGCATAAAGCATACTTCCACCCCTTCCGGCTCTTACGCCCAGCGCCTTGCTTCCTGGCGGCGGCGCTCGTTTTCTTCCAGGCTTTCGCGCCTGGTCTTTATCATGCTTAAAAGCTGGTCGGTGGCCTGCTCATACGCTGCCACTTCTGCGGACATTTCCGCCCCTTCTACCTCTTCATGTGTAACCCGTAAAATACGTTCGCCCTTCCGTTCACCGTAATACCTGTGTATTTCTATTAAGGCGTCCCCGGACATTTCAACGCGCATATGGTACCGCACATTATCCAGCTGGCCGTATTCCTTGTACACCCGGTAAAAGTCCCTTATAGCCTTACTTCTCCGTTCGTCTGCCGTCATATCCTGCCCCGCTTCCTGCCTCTTTTGGCGGCAGCTTTCCGTACTGCTGCCGCCCCGTGACATATCTTTCCTTGCTTCGCCAAAAACCTGTAAACCTTCTTTTGTTCCGGCGGCGGCCTCTGTTTTCTCATGGCTTCGCCCTCTGTCCCTGGCTTACGTATACCGCGTTCCTATTTTTCGCATTAAAAAACAGGGAAAAACTTGTTGACCATCCACGCGCTTTCTAGCAGGCGCGCCCGCTGCTATTTTTTCACGGTATCCACCTGCCAGCTGTTTGCCTGCTGCCAGGCGCGCTATAGGGTGCCACCCTACACCTAATACGCCCTGCCGGAATCGAACCGACGCCCCCGCTATATGCCCGGCTGCGGTATTCTCCCACTGAATTAAAGGCGCTTACCCTGGGCGGCGGCGCTATGGCCGCCTTTCCCGGTTATACTGCTACTTCCGCCCGGCGTGATCTCCCGGCCTGGCTGCTGGCTACGTATCCCTGTATGAAGAAAGATAACTTTTCCTGCTGCTCCGTCGGCAGCGTCGCCACCTGCTCCATAAGTTCCGCAAACGTAGACACGTTCCCGCCGTATACCTGGCGGCTTTCTTCCTGCTTATCCTGCTTCTTTCCTGCCATCCTCTCCACTTCCTTTCTATGGCTTGCTGTATTATCTCCACAAACGGGCTGGCGTCCCTTCCCGCCTTGCTTCCTGGTACCGCTCCCGCTCCTTCCGTTGGTTCTCCGGGTTCTCCATGTATGCCCGTTTCTGCTGCTGGTTAAAGAATACTTCCCGCGTCGGTACCCCGGCGCCGTCTAACTGCTGCTTGATCTCCCGCAGGAAGCCCCGGTACCATGCTTCCCGCTGCGTCTTCGGTTTTTTCGTGTAGTCCAGCGGGAAGGCCTCTACCTGCATAAGTTCCCGCAATATCTCCGCCGTTGTGGCTCCGTACCGCCTAAACTGCCCATGTACTATATAGGTCTTCTGCCAGGCAAACAACTTAAACCCTAAAGCCGCTTCTATGGCCTCGAACTGCTTTTCAAATTCCGGGAAGCATAACCCGGCTCCGTAAATATCTATTTCCAGCATGGTCTACCCCCCTTTAATAATCATCTTCTATCTGTTCGTCCGCTTCGTCGTAATACTCCCCGTCGTATCCTTTTGCCATAAGCCTGTTGTAGCAATTCCAGCACACCAGGCGGAACGTGATACCGTGGCAATCCTTTGTATATAACATTTCATCCCGGTATATCTCTTCACCACATACCGGACACGTCCGTAACTCCCGTTCCTGGTACTCGCAATCTAACCCGGCTTCCTTGCGGCAGCAGGCTTCTATATCTCCCATGTACATATATTTGTGTACGCAAGTGTCGCAATCTTCCACATGAAAACAGGCTTTTTGTTCCTGGGCGTTGTGTAGTTTCCCGTCGTCCTTGCAGCCTACTACTTCGTTCTTGCCTTCTATCCCGCAGGCTGCCGCGCACCTTCCGCAGCTTTTCATTTTTTCCATTCTTTTACGCTCCTTTGCTTTATATAGGCGCCACCGATATGCTATAATTTGAGTACCAGGCGGCCAGGCCTGGAAAACTCTATAGGAAGGTGGCTTAATATGAACAATCCACATTTTTCACTTTCAGAAAGTGACGTAAAAACTGTTCTTCTTTGTTTAGAACTTCTACCGGACTACGGCTTTATTGCTCCCGATACCGCCGACGCCTCTTTTATGCTTTCCGCTTCCGCAGGTCAAAAACTTATTATGAATGAACGATTAAACAACCGGGAAGCTGGTATAGTGTCGTTGGCTGTAGATAGCGCCTATAAAGCCCTACGCGGTGAAATTACCGTCAACCCGTCCACTGTTGAAAAACTCCGGCCTTACTTCTTTTCCATCAATAAGCTACGGCCTGTCTTTTCGTAGACAATATCTACTTTTATGTCGCTTCCGTCGTAATCTTCTTGTAGCAGCTGCCGCAGCCTGGCAGCTGCTTTTTCTGTGTTCTCCCTTTGCAGGCGTTCCCTTTGGCTCTCCGGGGTGAAATACCTTTCCCCTGTTGGCTTCCCGCCCTTCGTAATCCTTTCTACGTATGGCATTTTCTACACTTCCTTTCTGCGGATACCGGGCGGCCTGCTGCCGCCCTGGCCTTTATTTCTTCGTTACTTCATCCCATTGCAGCAGAAGGCCGTTTATGGCGTATGGCATATCATAGGCTACTATGCCTTCCTTGTCGCACTGATCTAACATGGCGTTAATGCCTGCTATCTGCCAGTTCTCTACGTCGTTTTCCTTATTCCGCAGATAGTTAGCTGCGTCCCTGGCTGCCTTCATACAGTGTTTCATTACCCTGGCGTTATTGTCGTGGGCGCTTACCCTCATAATCAATTCTCCAGGCTTCTCTGCCTTCTCCCGCTCAAACTCCGCCTGCTCCCTTGCCTCTGCCTCTTCTTCTGATAACATTTCATCAGCGAACCAATAAACCAGTGAATACAGGCGCTTAATAACCTGCTTCCGGCGCTCTATGTAGCCGTCTTCCGCCTCTGCCTGGGCTACTTCCTGGGGTTCCTCATACTTCCGGCTTTCGGAATGTTTGGTACTCCAAAATTCTGTTACGCCGTTCGCGGTCAATTCGTAGAAGTTGTTACCATCTTCGCAGCAGATTGTTTTATGAACTCTGCCGTATTCGTCGGTGTCGGTGTACTCTCTACACTCCCCGCCTTTCATTACTTCCGCTTTTGCTTCCTGATACTCTGAAAATGTCGCTTTCTTCATGTTCTTACGCTCCTTTGCATTTATTGGATACCGGGCGGCCTGCTGCCGCCCTGGCCTTTTTACCTGTTTCTTTGAATTTCAAAAATCTGTCCTAATGCACAATGAAGGAAAAAGTTTTTGATCTCGCTTTCCGTGTCCTCGTAGTCTGTGCAGATAATCAATGTACAGTTTCCTGCGACGTTAGACCACTTTACATTAAAATTCATGTAGGTTTTTCCTTGCATTGCTTCTTTAATCGCTTCGCACTCTCTTTCACCGAAAAAACCTAATTCCGTAAAAACATATTCTTTTTCTACTATGTTTTCTTCTAAAGTTCCGTCCAGTGAAGCCTCTGTAGATTCTTTATCAATGTAAATTCTCAATACGTCCGGTTCGTCGCTTAAGCCGAATGCTACAGGCTCAACCTGTAAAAATTCTTCTGTTTTCGCGCGCTTCGCTTCGTTGTAAGTTTTGATCTCCTTAACTCCGCTTCCGTAAATGTTGATAATGCTTTCTACTGTTAATTTTCCCATTCTTATACGCTCCTTTGTGTTGGTGTCCTGGGAAGTTTGGCGCCTTCCCAGGTGGTTTATGTAGTTCCTCGTTTGTCGATTATGTATCTATCATACGATACAAAGTATCGGTTGTCAACAGGTTTTTTAGATTTTTGTTGATTACGTATACATTTTGTGCTATTGTAGGGATACAACCAATAGAAAGAAGGTGAGAACGTGAGCGAACGCATGAAAGAACTACGGGAACGCCTTAACTTATCCCAGGAAGCACTAGGCGCCCGTGTCGGTGTCACCCGTGGCGCCATCAGCCGGATAGAAAACGGCACTAATAGCCTTACCCCCGCTATGATACTGTCATTATGCCGGGAATTTAATGTACGGGAAGAATGGTTAAGGGAAGGTACCGGGGAAATGTTTAACGAACTTTCCCAAGAAGAAGAAGTAGCGTACATAGTAGGCCAGGCCTTGCCCCAGGCGCCGGACTTTATAAAGGATACCTTTATAGCCCTGGGAAAACTGTCCCACGACTTCACGCCGGAAGACTGGCAAGCGGTAAAGAAATTTATAGACGCCCTGGCGGGCAAAAAATAAAGCAGCCTTTCAGCTGCTTAACAATCCCCGTATAAACTGATATATCATTTTCAGTTTTCCCAGGTCGTCTATGTTGTTTATCAGTTCTATGATTTTACGGCGTAGCTGCTGCATGGTGTACCCCCTTCCTTTTCCAGCTGGTACCCCATATTATAAATATACTGCTGCCGCGCTGCAATACTTCCCGGCGCCATTTCCTATATACAGGAAACAGGTTCCCAGGGTAGTGACTATTTACCGGAATTTGTTATACTGCTTTTATACAGATCGCAGATATTGACGCCCAGGCCTACCGCTATTCGCTCCAATGTATCCAGGCGCGGGCTTGCCTTCCCGTTTTCTATGGCGTTGATCTCGCTTTTACTTACTCCGGTAAGATCGGCCAGCTGTACAAGTGTTAAATGCTTCTCTGTGCGCTGCTGCCATACAAATATTTCCATGCCGTCCCCCTCTCTCCGGGCATATCGGCAAGGATACAGAAAGGTGGTTTTTGATGAAAAAAACAATAGTATTATTTGTCTTCGGTTTACTTTTCTTCTTTACCGCTTTTTCCGGTATCGGTTTAAGTGGTGCTTTAATTGCCCTTGCTATTGCTGCATTATTTTTCTTCTTTGGCTGGCGCTCCCTTCCCAGCAAAAAGAAGCAAACGGATAAAACGGAAACTTCTAATATTCCTGTTTCTCCTTCTGCTTCTCCCGCGCCGTCCATTTCTCCCGCACCTGTTGCCCCACAATATGATTTTATCAGTTTTAAGTTAGCAGGTGTTACATTCAAGAACGGAAGGAAGTCCAGACAATCCATATTACGGGCTATTAAATTTCGTGACGGTGAATTTGCGGACGGCGTAGAACTAGAATTACAGCCATACGAATATGAAGGCCAGCCCGCCTATGGCATTTTTGCAAATGGCCAACAACTCGGCAGCGTTCCTAAAGACATGGTATCAATAATAGAAGAAAACTATAGTCGTATCTTAGATTTTTCCAATATTGAAGTATACGGCGGCGGACGTGATGAAAACATGAATACCAAAAATTACGGCTGTGAAGTAACCTTACGTTTGAAAAAGAATTAAAAATATAAAGCCGCCCTATGTTGGCGCATAGAACGGCTTTTAGTGAACCCATAAACACGCTGGTTTATGTAGTCCCTCAACAAGGTCAATTATACCATAAGCCTGCGTTTATTTGTAGGCTTATTTTTTATGCCTGCGAACGGAAAGTAGGTGCTTTTTATATGAAAATGCCGAACGGTTACGGCTCCGTTTACAAGCTATCCGGGAACCGCCGGAAGCCCTGGGCTGCCCGCGTTACGGACGGCTGGGTAAACAATCCCAAAACTAAGAAAAGTAAGCAAGTATATAAATTTGTCGGCTTTTATGAAACACGGAAGGAAGCATTAAAAGCCCTGGCGGATTATAATACTAACCCCTTCAATATCGACACGGCCAACATTACCTTCCAGGAAGTATACGAACGGTGGAGTAGTGAACACTTCCCCACGGTATCGGACAGTAACGTAAAAGGCTATAAAGCTGCCTTCCTGCTCTGCGCTCCCATTGCCGGGCGCCGCTTCGTTGATGTGAAACTTGACGACTTGCAGGCCGTGGCGGATAATTCCGGGAAGAACTACCCCACATTACGCAAGTATAAAGTGCTTGTAGGCCTCATGTACAAATATGCCGTAATACATGAAATCATCCCAAAAGAACGCAATGTAGTGGAATATATCAATATCAAGAAGGCCGGGAACCCTAACGCATACAACCGGGAACCTTTCAACAAAGAAGAAGTAGCCCGGATATGGGAAGTAAAGGACAGTAATATATACTATACCGTCGTGCTTATGCTCATATACACGGGCTGCCGTATCTCTGAACTGCTGGACTTACGGAAGAAAGACATTAACTTACCGGAACGCTGGTTTAAGGTCATAGCAGCAAAGACGGAAGCGGGCATACGTACCGTACCTATAGCGGAAAAGGTAGTACCCTTCTTTGAATATTGGTATAACCTTAATGGCTGTGAACACCTCTTAAGCACGCCGGAAGGGAAGCATTTTGTATATAGGAATTATTATGATAGTTATTGGACGCCCATTATAGAAGTGCTGGGAATGAAACATAGGCCGCATGATACGCGCCATACTTGTATATCCCTTCTCGCTTCTGCAGGCGTGGACGAACGGATAGTTAAAAAGATAGTAGGGCATAAAGGCCAGGGCGTTACCCAGGTCGTTTATACTCACTTTGAAATTGTGGAATTGATAGACGCCATAAACAAAATATAGGCGGAAACTGTGTTACTTACCTGTTTCTTACGTGTTACTTACCGGGAAAAATTCATACTTTTTCATGCTGCCGGAACGGGTACCCGGAAATAAAAGAAAACCCCGGAAATATCGCATTTCCGGGGTGTATCTGTCTTTTGCCATTTTCGGCTTGAATTATCTCTTTGAGAACTGCGGTGCGCGTCTCGCTGCTTTGAGACCGTATTTCTTTCTCTCCTTCATACGAGGATCTCTGGTCAAGAAACCTGCCTTCTTCAAGGTCGGTCTGTAGTCGGGATCCGCCTGAAGCAGCGCTCTGGCAATACCGTGGCGTACAGCGCCTGCCTGTCCTGTGTATCCGCCGCCCTTTACGGTGATGACTGCATCAAACTTATCCACCGTATCGGTCGCCGCAAGAGGCTGACGCACAATTACTTTCAAGGTCTCAAGACCGAAGTAATCGTCAATGTTTCTCTTGTTGATGGTGATCTGACCCTTACCGGGCATTAAAAACACTCTGGCAATGGATTTCTTTCTTCTGCCGGTTCCATAATACTTTGCTGATTTATCTGCTTTCGCCATGATTCCTTATCCCTTTCTTAAAATGTTAACACTTCCGGTTTCTGTGCCGCCTGCTTATGCTCAGGTCCCACGTACACAAACAACTTTTTGTACATCTGTCTGCCGAGGGGGCCCTTGGGAAGCATTCCCTTAACCGCGTGCTCCACAACTCTCTCAGGGTGTCTCTGCAACATCTCTTTCAGGGTGGTCTCTTTCATACCGCCCACATAGTCGGAGTGATGATAGTAAATCTTCTGATCCAACTTCTTACCTGTCACCTTTACCTTCTCCGCGTTGACTATGATCACGTAGTCGCCTGTGTCAATGTGCGGGGTGAAGATCGGCTTATTTTTGCCTCTGAGCACCTTGGCAACTTCAGAGGACAGACGACCAAGCGTCATATCTGTCGCATCAACTACATACCACTTTCTCTCGATTGTAGCCGGGCTTGCCATAAAAGTTTTCATGATATTCCTCCGTTAATCTTTCTGCGCCGCTTTTCTAAGATCCTTATGCAGATGTCCGGCCACACTTGGTATCTCTCCACGGCAGTTTGTATTTCTCTATACGGGTATATTTTTTCACCCGCCGCACAACCGACTGCAGGACTGCTGTCTCTGTGCTATTCAAATGTCTCGCCGGGGCTTTGGCAAGGCATTGATAAACAATTCGTCACATTTAGATATTATATTATACGGCTCCGCGTGTGTCAACAGGTTTTTCCAAAAATTCGTAGCCAATGAGCGTAAGTCCACAGGCAGGCGCGGTCGGCCCTGCCTTCTGCCTGTCACGGGCAAGAAGAATCTCTTTCATCTGCCCGGGCGGCAGCTGTCCCCTGCCGACTTCCATCAATGTGCCTGCGATAATTCTTACCATATTATATAGGAAGCCTCTCCCGCGTACACGAATTACAATTTCCCGCTCACGAGGAATATGGATCATCGCATCGTCCCCCGCTGCGCAGTCTAGCGCACCCACGATATCTGCCGCTGCGCTGCACCCTGCAACGGACTCCTCCCGTATCCGGATTTCCTCGATCCTGCGCACGGTCGTCTTTGCCTGGGTATCCACACTGCAAAAACTCTTGAAGTCATGCTCTCCCACCAGATAAACCGCCGCCTGTTTCATCAGGCCAACATCCAGCGGCACATAGGTGAAATGCGCGTAGAGACGCTTTGTCGGAAGGGGAAATTCTGCGTTGCAGATCCGATATTCATAAGTCTTGATGCTCTCGAGGTGTCTGGGGTGGAAATCTGCCGCCACCTCCCGCGAACCGCGGATCCTGATATCCTCCGGCAGTCTCTGGTTTAAGGCGTAGGAAAACTTGTTCGCAGGGATCGGGCTCCCCGTATCAAACACCGCCACATTGCCCAGGGCGTGCACTCCCGAATCGGTGCGGCTTGCGCCGATCACTTCCACCGTCTCCCCTGTCAGCTCAGATAAACAGCGGTTCAGGACACTCTCTATGGTCTCCGCATTGGGCTGCAGCTGCCAGCCGTTGTAGGCGGTCCCGTCATATGCTACAGTTAACATAACTCGTTTCATCTCGCCGCACTTCCTATCACAGGCAACTCCTCATAAAATAGCTTTTTATAAGTAGATCCGCAGTGCCACACAGCCCGAGAAATACACGAGCAGCACCAGATATGCGATCCTGTCCGCCGCATGATACTGCAAGGGCTTCATCTTTGTGCGATGTTCTCCGCCCCGATAGCATCTGGCCTCCATCGCCATGGCCAGGTCATTGGCACGGCGGAAAGCAGAGATAAACAGGGGCACCAGAAGCGGCACCATAGCCTTCGCTTTCTTGATCAGGTTTCCGCTCTCAAAATCCGCACCGCGGGCAATCTGTGCCTTCATGATCTTGTCCGTCTCCTCCAGCAGGATCGGGATGAAGCGCAGGGCGATAGACATCATCATCGCCACCTCATGTACCGGCACCTTTACATACTTTAAAGGATTCATCAGCTTTTCCATGCCATCCGTCAGGCTGTTCGGGGTGGTAGTCAGTGTCATCAGGGAAGAACCGACAATCAGAAACGACAGCCTGACTGCCATCATCACCGCGATCCGCAGCCCTTCCTTTGTGATCGTCAGTTTCCAGAACGTGACAAGCGGCTCTCCCGGCGTCAAAAAGAGGTTAAAGACCACCGTGATCATCAGGATCATCACGATCGCTTTCATTCCCTTTACCATAAAACGGAAGGGTACTTTAGACAATTTGATCATCACCGCCAAAAAGACGGCTGCAACGACATAGCCCACCCAACTGTCCACCACAAAGAGTGATATGATGAAGCAAATCGTCGCCACAAGCTTAACGCGCGGGTCCAGTTTATGAATGACGGATTCCGTCTGATAATATTGGCCCAATGTAATATCTCGTATCATGTTCGCTACACTTTCTTTTTCTAAATGACAGCTGCTACAGTGCTTTCAGAATTTCCTCCACTGCCTCCGTGATCGTTGTCGCCGTCGTATTCACCTTCATGCCCTTCTTTGCCAGCGCCTGCATAATATAGGTCACCTGGGGCGCCGCCAGGCCCACCTGCTCCAGCTCCTGATAATGCTGAAAAACTTCGCGCGGCGTATCGTCATAAAGGACGCTTCCCCGGTTCATCACAATGATTCGTTCCACATATTTAGCGACGTCCTCCATGCTGTGAGAAACCAGGATCACCGTGATCCCTGTCTCCTCCTTGAGCTTTGCGATCTGATCCAAAATCTCATCCCGTCCCCTGGGATCAAGTCCGGCCGTCGGCTCATCAAGCACCAGGATCTCCGGCTTCATGGCCAGCACCCCTGCGATTGCCACCCGACGCTTCTGACCGCCTGAAAGGTCAAAGGGCGATTGATAAAAATATTCATCCGCAATGCCCACCTGCTTCAAGGCCGCATAGGCGCGAAGCTCCGTCTCCTTCTGGGACAGCCCCAGATTCTTCGGGCCAAAGCAGACATCCTTAAATACATCGATCTCAAACAGCTGATGCTCCGGATACTGGAAGACCAGCCCGACCTTGCTGCGCAGTTTCTTCTTATCAAAATCGGGATCGTGAATGTCCTCACCGTTATAGTAGATAGCGCCGCTCGTAGGCTTCAGCAGCCCGTTCAAATGCTGTACCAGCGTCGATTTCCCGGAGCCCGTATGCCCAATCAGCCCGATGAACTGCCCGTCGGGGATCACCAGGCTCACATCCTTTAAGGCATGCACGGAAAGCGCCGTATCATCGCCGTAGCTGTAATTTACATGATCTAAAATAAGAGACATTTCTTTTCCTCAACTATTTTCCACTTTGCGCTCCTATGCACCCTTAAGTCCCGTAAGCGCTGCCACAAGCTCCTCGATCGTCAAAATGCCGTCCGGCAGATTGACCCCCCTTTGCTTGAGCTCATAGGCAAGGAGCGTCACCTGCGGCACATCGAGCCGCAATTCCTGTAATTCTTCCACACGGGAAAAAATTTCCCGCGGCGTTCCTTCCATAGCGATCTGCCCTTGATCCATCACGCAGACCATGTCCGCGTGAATGATTTCTTCCATATAATGTGTGATCAGCACCACCGTGATCCCTTCCACATCATTTAAGGCCCGCACCGCACGAATCACTTCCTTGCGGCCATTGGGATCGAGCATCGCCGTCGGCTCATCGAGAATGATACATTTAGGGTGCATGGCAATCACCCCCGCAATGGAAACGCGCTGCTTCTGTCCGCCCGAGAGTTTGTTGGGCGAGTGTTTGCGGTACTCATACATCCCCACCGCTTTGAGACTTTCCTCCACGCGTTCCCAGATCTCCTTTGTCGGCACGCCCATATTCTCGGGGCCAAAACCCACATCTTCTTCCACCACTTGGCCAATGATCTGGTTGTCTGGATTCTGAAAGACCATCCCCGCCTCCCTGCGGACATCCCAGAGATGTTTCTCGTCCTGCGTGTCCATACCGTCCACCCAGACCGTGCCTTCTGTGGGATAGAGGATGGCATTGATATGTTTGGCAAGTGTCGATTTCCCGGAGCCGTTGTGGCCCAGAATGGCAATAAACTCGCCCTGCTTCACATCAAGGTCCACCTCGTCCACCGCGCGATTGATGCCCTCCACATTGCCTTCTTCATCCCGCCTTATATATTCAAATGTAAGTTTATCTGTTTTTATGATTCCCATATTTTTATCAAATCGATCCTGCTTTTTTGTTGACATGTTGCCTGTTTCGCAGCTCTTTTGACTGCCACCGCCTATTTTACTAGATTTCCCAATAAAATACAAGAATTTCTGCTGTACCCCTTCCGTTTATATGCTATACTATTCACGAAAGCAATGAGCATTGCCAGGCGGTAAGATGGCGAAATGGCTGCTTTCAGACAATTTTGTCAGAAAGGACCCCTCTATGAAACGCAATATCAAAGCCCTGCTGCGGCAGGTCGCCGGTCCCATCCTTTTTCTCCTCACCCTCATTGTGATCTGTGCTTTTTTGGCACGTTATCTGACAGGATCAGAAACACTGGCAGACTATGCCAAGGAAAACCCGGAACTGGCATATGGCACAGACAAATCTGATGAAGAAGCGGATTCTTTTTCTCAGAATGCGGACACGGAAACAATGTTGACTGATAAAGTCGAAGCACCTGTGACACAAACGACGCCTGTGTCAGATAGCAAAAAAGGGGAGGAACATGAACCGAATGCGGCACCGGCCGCCCCTGACACTCCGGACAGCTCCTCCGCATACCCTGATAGCAAGAGCGATATCCCTGAACAGGAAGCGGAGGCAGAAGACATGAATATTCATCCGGATCGTATCCTCTATAAGGAAGATTTTTACTACGAACCACTGACCGAATCAGTCAAAACAAAGATCACCGGGATCTCTTACCCGGAAAATGGCTGCACCGTCCCCTACGAAGACCTGAACTATGTAGGGCTGAAATATATTGACTTTAATGGTCAAGAGCAAATTGGCGAATTGATCTGCAACAAAGCCATCGCACAGGACATGGTGGAAATTTTCTACGAACTTTACCAAAATGATTACCGCCTCGAGCGCGTCCGCCTGATCGACGAATACGACGGCGACGATACGGCTTCCATGGCAGACAACAATACATCCTGTTTCAACTATCGGGTCGTGGACGGCACGACTAACCTCTCCAAGCATGCTTACGGCCTTGCCATCGACGTGAACCCTTATTATAACCCCTATGTGGTCTTTGGCAAAAACAGCGACGGGAGCGACTACATCTCCCCGCCAGGCAGCGAGGTCTATGCTGACCGCAGTCAGGGCTTCCCCTATAAGATCGACGAGAACGACCTCTGTTACCGTCTCTTTACCGAACACGGCTTTACCTGGGGCGGAAACTGGAACTCCTCCAAAGATTATCAGCATTTTCAGAAGAAGCTCAACTAGCTCGATGCACAGAAACAACCGCATCCTCTCGGATGCGGCTGCTTCCAACACAACATTACATATTGAGCAAATGTTCTTACATCAGGCGACCTTAACCGAGTAAGGACAGTGCCAGCTGATTGCCCTGGTTCGCCTGAGACAGCATCGACGTACCGGCCTGCTGCAGGATATTGTTGTTGGAGTACTGCACCATCTCCGTAGCGATATCCGTATCGCGGATTGCAGCCTCTGCGGACTGGGTGTTTTCCGTGATGTTGTTCAGGTTTGCGATCGTGTGCTCCAAACGGTTCTGGATCGCACCAAGGTCGGATCTCTGAGAAGATACGATCTGCAGAGCGCCCTTGATGAATGCGTTCAGGGAGTTGAAATCCTGCGTGGTCGCAACAGTCTTCGCATCGCCGCCTACCAAGTTCTGGAAAGTAGAAACAAGTTTCCTGGCTGTCGTGCTCTGCATAGCAACCATCTTATACTCGCCGGTCTTGCTATCAATATTAGAGAAGGTGTTCACATCTACCGATGACGTGTAGCCCTGTATGGTCCCGGATGTTGTTTTCTTCGTCCCATCCTTGGTTGCTGTAAGGATACCGTTGTTCTCTGTTACATTATACTTATAAGAGCTATAAGAAGTAACCAGAACCTTCGATGTGCCGCTCTGCAAAGCATTGTAGGTGATAGCGCCATACAGCTTACTGTTTTTGCTCGTCATCTTACCGTCATCCGCTGTCCAAGTACCAATATAGGAAGCCAGCGCCGACATACTCATATTTTTGATGGAGATATCAATATGCTGACCTGCCTCTGCGCCTACCTGCAGACCCTTGATGAATTTACCGTCTAACAGGTTCATCTCGTTGAAGGTCGTGGTGCTCTGTACACGGTCAACTTCACTCATCAACTGACCGATCTCCTGCTGGATGGAAGCACGATCGGAAGTGGTCAAGGTGCCGTTCTCACCCTTAACTGCCAGCTCGTTCATTCTCTGGAGCATATCCTCAACTTCGTTGAGCGCGCCCTCAGCAGTCTGTACGACACTGATACCATCCTGAGCGTTCGCTGCTGCCTGAGTAAGACCTCTCACCTGTCTGCGCATCTTCTCGGAAATGGACAGCCCTGCCGCATCATCTGCTGCACGATTGATCTTGTAACCGGAAGAAAGCTTCTCGGTGGACTTAGCCTGAGAAGCAGTGGTCAGACCAAGCATCCTGTTAGAGTTCATTGCTGTGATATTGTGTTTAACGATCATAATGTTACCTCCTTGTGGTTGCCGACGGCAAATCCGTTTACCGCCGTTTGTTGTGTTTAGTTACTGTATGTGATATCCCGAAGCCCCTAGGTTAGCCTCGGGCTATTACCATATCAGTGCGCTGCTTTTCTCGCGCCTTCGTTTACAACGACCTTTTTCTTTCGGTACTTCTCTTCCAGTTCCGGCGCCGCGTGGTAACGGGCGATCTGCTCACGATCCGCCTCCGATGCCGCATGGTTTTCCAGTGCGCGGCTTCTTACGACGTTGATCTCCTTCGGCACATCCAGCATCACCTTTGTATGATTCCTGCTGCCGCCCAGAAAAACGATTCTGATATCATCGCCGATCTGGATGTATTCCTCTGTGTTGACTGTCATTCTAAGCATATCAGACCTCCCTGCCTTCTCCTCTTACGAGGGCGCCGCCTTGCGTTTCCATATGCAACTTTTTGTAATAAAATGTTGCATGTCGGACGCTTATGGAACCCTAAATTGGGGCACAGGAAAAAGGAGGTAGTGCTATGAGTACCACATATCCAATCAAAGACAGAAAAAAATTAGAAACATTTCGGGATTATTACCGAGAAAGACAGCCAAGTCCCCGCAACTATACCATGATCGTCATGGGCTTGAACACGGCATTCCGCATCAGTGATATGCTGCTGCTGAAATGGCAGGACGTATGTCATCCGGACGGAAGCCTCTGCGCTCACATTTATATCAAAGAACAAAAGACGGGAAAGAGCCGCACCGTCCCCATCAACAACGCCCTGCGTCAGGCTTTGGAGGCTTATCGGGAATCGCTTCAAACGCCCGTCTTACACAACTGGCTTTTCCCCAGCCCGCGCAGACAGACTCAGCCACTCTCCCGCCATCAGGCATATCGGATCGTGCGCCGTGCCGCTGCTGCCTGCGGACTGTCCGAGCACATCAGCTGTCACTCCCTGCGCAAGACATTCGGATACTATGCCTGGAAGAATGGGACGCCGCCGGCCATGCTGATGGATCTGTACAATCACTCGTCCTACCAGATTACCAAACGATATCTTGGCATTGAACAGGAAGAACGCGATCAGGTATACCTGCAGATCAACTTATAATGAGTTTTTTTCATAATTTTTAAAAAGAGGGTTAAGGATTCCGAAGATGTACCGATATATATAATGAAGCGAAAAGAGATGCAACATTTTATTACAAAATGTTGTGTCTTTTATTTTACCCTAAAAAATGAGTCCCGAAACATCCATTCATGCAAGCATGATGTCTGCTTCGTCAGCCTTCTGACTCTGCTTATGCGCGCAAAAGAAAATCGAGCACTTTCGCGCTCGATTTTCGTAACTTTCTCTTATTTTATACCAGCTCCAAAACGACCTCCATCGCTGCGTCGCCCTTACGGGGACCGATCTTGATGATTCTGGTGTACCCGCCGTTGCGGTTCGCATACTTGGGAGCATACTCGTCAAACAACTTATCTACGAGATTGACCTCCTTGGTGTTCTTCTTACGGCCTGCAGGTGTATCAGGCACTTCCTTGACAGGATAGAGAACCTTGAGCATCTGTCTTCTGGCATGAAGTCTGGAGGGCAGATCCTTTTTGATCTCCTTCTCCACCTCGTCATATACGGTAACGGTCACGCCGTTCTCGATCCGCAGAATCTTACCGTCCTTATCACGATGTGTCTCAGAGAGCACTGCCTTTGTATCCTTGTCCACGATCTGCTTTACTCTCTTGCCGTCCTTATCTTTGCGGGCAACCTTCGCAGTTACCTTGACGGTCTCATAGTTATCTTTTTCTTTCACGGCAAGTGTAATCAGGGGCTCCACAAATTTGCGGATTTCCTTTGCTCTCGCCTCCGTGGTCACGATCTTTCCATGATATAAAAGAGCGGTAACCTGACTTCTGAGTAATGCTTTTCTCTGGTCAGATTTTCTGCCCAGCTTTCTGTATTTTGCCATGATCGGCTCCTTTCTGAGTGCACTTCGGGCTTACCTCAAATAAAATCTGGTACTGCGTTACGCCTCATCGCTGGGATTCAGCTGTAACCCCAATTCTTTCAACTTAGCAAGCACTTCCTCTAAGGACTTACGACCCAGATTCCTGACCTTCATCATGTCCTCGGAAGTCTTGTTTGTCAGTTCCTCAACCGTATTGATGCCTGCTCTCTTTAAGCAGTTATAGGAACGAACAGAGAGCTCGAGCTCATCGATGCTCATCTCCAGCACCTTCTCCTTCTCGTCGTCCTCCTTCTCCACCATGACCTCTGCAGTCTTGGCATTCTCAGACAAATCGATAAAGAGACTTAAATGCTCGCTCAGCACCTTAGCAGCAAGGCTGACCGCCTCGTCAGGAACCAGCGTGCCGTTCGTAAACACATCAAGCGTCAGCTTATCAAAATCCGTGATCTGACCCACACGAGTATTCTCTACGGTCACATTGACTCTCTCCACAGGCGTGTAGATGGAATCAACCGCGATTACACCGATCGGGAGATCCTCTGTCTTATTTTTATCAGCACCCACATAGCCCCGGCCTCTCGTGATGGTCAGTTCCATGTAAAGCTTCGTATCCTTACCGCTCAGAGTCGCAATCACCAAATCGGGATTCAGGATCTCGATGTCCTGATCTACCTGAATATCGGAAGCCCGCACGACACCCTCGCCTTCGTACTCGATGTAGGCAGTCTTTACCTCATTGGAATCGCTGTTGTTCTTGATGGCAAGACTCTTAACGTTCATAATGATTTCGGTCACGTCCTCCTTGATCCCGGGAACGGAACTGAACTCGTGAAGAACGCCCTCGATCTTGACCTGGCTCACCGCTACGCCGGGCAAGGAGGACAACATGATCCTCCTAAGCGAATTGCCGAGGGTAATTCCGTAACCTCTCTCTAACGGTTCCACCACAAATCTGCCATACTTTTTATCTTCGGAGATTTCTACTACTTCAATATTCGGCCTTTCAAATTCAAACACCCGGACACCCCCTTATTTTTACTTGGAGTACAACTCGACGATAAGCATCTCATTTACAGGCACATCGATCATCTCCCTGGTGGGAAGATACTTCACGGTTCCCTTCATTGCCTCCTGATCCATTTCAATCCACTCAGGCACAAGTCTTCCGCCTGTCACCTCGAGGATATCCTTATAACGCTGCAGGGATTTCGCCTTCTCTCTCAATTCGATCACATCGCCTGCTTTCACCAGATAAGAAGGAATCTGCACCGGCTTGCCGTTTACCAGGAAGTGTTTGTGACCCACTACCTGTCTTGCCTCGCGTCTCGTACGCGCAAGCCCCATGCGGAACACTACGCTGTCCAGTCTGCTCTCCAGCATCGTCATCAGGTTTTCACCCGTCTGACCCTTCATTCTGTCGGCCTTTTCATAATAATTTCTGAAAGGCTTCTCCAGCACACCATAGATAAATTTTGCTTTCTGTTTTTCTCTCAGCTGTAAACCATACTCGCTGATCTTCTTCCCCGCTCTTGCGGAGGTTCTGTTGGATTTCTTATCATATCCCAAAAAAGTGGGATCAAGATCTAAGGATCTGCATCTCTTTAATACCGGAACTCTGTTTACTGCCATGATTGGCTCCTTTCTGTTTTGTTTACAATGTTATCATATAACACCTTCGTCCAAATACTTCATGCGGAGAATCGCGCTTTTACGATTCTCCCAATCGAAATTTAGAAAATCTTCGCGAAACGGCCTCTGCCGTGAGTGATTAGATTTTCTTTTCGATTTGTTAAACTCTACGTCTCTTAGGCGGACGGCAGCCATTGTGCGGCACGGGCGTCACGTCGCGGATGCTGGTCACTTCCAGACCGCACGCCTGCAGTGCACGAATCGCAGCCTCACGGCCCGAACCGGGGCCTTTTACCATAACATCCACAGTCTTTAAGCCATGAATGAGAGCAGCCTTTGTTGCCGTCTCTGCGGCCATCTGTGCTGCATAGGGAGTAGATTTCCTTGAACCTCTAAAACCAAGACCGCCCGCACTTGCCCAGCTTAATGCATTGCCTTCGTTATCCGTCAGGGTCACGATGGTATTGTTAAAGGAAGACTGGATATGCGCCTGTCCATGTTCAACGTTTTTCTTGACACGTTTCTTTGTCACTTTCTTGGTAACTTTCTTTGCCATAATAAACTAACCTACTTTCTCCAATTCTACGTTTCCTGTTATCTGATTACTTTTTCTTGTTTGCCACGGTTCTCTTAGGACCTTTTCTCGTTCTGGCGTTCGTCTTTGTCTTCTGACCGCGAACAGGAAGACCCTTCCTGTGACGGATTCCTCTGTAGCAGCCGATCTCCTGAAGACGCTTGATGTTCAATGCAACTTCTCGCCTGAGATCGCCTTCCACCATGTAATCCTTCTCGATGACTTCCGCCAGTCTTTTCACTTCATCATCGGTCAGCTCTCTGACACGAGTGTCAGGATTTACATTCGCCGCCTCAAGAATCTTGTTTGAGCTGGATCTGCCGATCCCGTAGATATAGGTCAAGCCAATCTCTACGCGCTTTTCTCTGGGTAAGTCAACACCTGCAATACGAGCCATTTACCATTTCCTCCATTTCTTTTGCATTTTCATGCGTTACGCGTGAACAGTCACGCGGTGACACTAATTGATTGAGGCAAAATGCTTTGCCCAACCGGATCAGGGATCCGATCTTTCCAAACACAGTTGGTATCAAAAAGTGGGCTCTCTATCTATCAACCCTGTACCTGCTTATGTTTCGGATTCTCACAAATAACCCTGATCTTTCCTTTACGCTTGATGATCTTGCACTTCTCGCAAATCGGTTTTACTGATGATCTGACTTTCATCTCAAACCCTCCTTTCAAAAAAGACCGTTTTACATTATAACACCAAATCCTGCCATTGGCAAGACTTTTTATTATTTATCTCTCCAAATGATTCTGCCTTTGGACAAATCATAGGGAGAGAGCTCTAACGTAACCTTATCGCCGGGGAGAATTCGGATAAAATTCTGGCGCAGCTTACCGCTGATATGCGCCAGCACCACATGTCCGTTCTCCAATTCTACCTGAAACATCGTATTTGGCAGCTTCTCAATTACGGTTCCTTCAATCTCAATAACATCAGCCTTTGACATTTCTTTCCTCTCTTTCCTTCTGATACTCTTTAATGATTTTCTTGATTTCTATATCGTTAAAACCGTCTTTTGTTTCCGACAGTCTCTTTTTCCTGATCAGCTGCAGATGCTTCCTGTTCTTTCGTTTCGGGTTTTCCACCGTCCTGCCTGCGCCGTTGGCAATGCAGACATACTCGCCTTCCTCTCTGACGATGACATACACGGCATCTTTGTCATGCCCTGCCTTTGATGTTGCGAGCAATCCTACCAAACTTTCTTGCATTTTTCCTCTACTCCGAAGCATTTATGCTGAGGCAGCGAACAAAATATCAAATTTCACGCTGCCATCATACCCTGTTTCTACTTATAATAATGTAAGGATCTCCGGCCGCCCGTCCGTGACCAACACAGTATTTTCATAATGAG
Source organism: uncultured Lachnospiraceae bacterium (assembly GCA_910576815.1). Taxonomy (GTDB): domain Bacteria; phylum Bacillota; class Clostridia; order Lachnospirales; family Lachnospiraceae; genus UBA3282. Next base: position 51,723 of record CAJTKA010000014.1, on the reverse strand, counting down.
CTGAGAGGCTGTGATCCGCCGTTACCACGGTCCAACCATCATCCAACCACTCAACCTCGCCGGTGCCGATATTGATCATTGGCTCGATTGCCAAGGTCATGCCTGCTTTTAAACGCATGCCCCTTCTCCTCTGCGGAAAATTGGGAATCTCCGGCGGCTCGTGAAGGTTTCTTCCGATGCCGTGTCCCACCAGCTCATACACAATACCATAGCCATAGGGAATCACATAGTCGGCAACAGCATTCGAAATATCATAAAGGTGTCTTCCCGCTACTGCTTCTTCAATGCCCTGAAAGAAACTCTCCCTGGTCACGTCGATCAGCTTTCGGGCGTCTTCACTGATCTGTCCTACGCCATAGGTCCTGGCTGCGTCAGCATGATACCCTCTGTAAATCAGTCCTGTGTCAAGACTTACAATGTCGCCCTCCTGCAGCAGGCGGTCCTCACCGGGAATACCGTGCACCACCTCGTCATTGACCGAAACGCATACGCTGGCGGGATAGCCCTGATAGTGCAGGAAATTCGGGGTACAGCCGCAGCTTCTGATCAGTTCTTCACAAACCCTGTCGATCTCCTTCGTGGAAACCCCGGGCCGGATGCTCTCTTTCAGCTTCTCGTGCACGCGGGCCAAACGTTTTCCCGCCTCCCGCATTCGTTCTATTTCTTCCGCCGTTTTGACTGTGACTGTCACCATATCTGCCTCTACACACAGTTCAACCCTTCATCGATCTGACAAATTCAGTCTGCTGAACCGTTATCCTAATATCTCCTTGATCGCGTCAAATACATCCTGCATATCCTGCGTACCGTCCACGCTCCTTAACACACCCTTTTTTGTGTAAAAGTCGATGAGAGGCTGGGTCTGCTCCTGATATACCCGCAAGCGGTTTTTGACCGTCTCCGGCTTATCATCATCGCGCAGCACAAGCTCCTGTCCACAGGTGTCGCAAATGCCTTCCTTCTTCGGCGGCACATGCTCAATATGATAGGTCGCACCACAAGCAAGGCAGGCGCGTCTGCCGCCCATCCTCCTGATGATATTTTCATCCGGAACTTCTACATCGATGGCAAAGTCGATCTGATCACCCAGCTTAGAAAGCGCGTCCTCAAGCACTTCCGCCTGGGGAATCGTTCTTGGAAAACCATCCAGCACATAACCGTTCTTACAGTCGTCCTGCCCCACTCGGTCAAGCAGGATACGCACAGTCAGCTCATCCGGCACCAAAAGGCCCTGATCCATATAGGTCTTTGCTTCCATACCGAGCTGTGTACCGTTCTTGATATTCATACGAAAGATGTCACCCGTGGAAACATGGGGAAGCCCGTATGTATCGGCAATCATCTTCGCCTGTGTCCCTTTTCCCGCACCGGGTGCGCCAAGCATTATAATCTTCATAACGACAAATCCATACCTTTCCATTGTATAAAATATAGCTGTGTATAATACGCAAGGCTAGGGACGTGCCGGTTTCCCGCCGTCCCTATCCATCTATGACACATCAGTCATTTAAGAATCCCTTGTAATTGCGGACAAGCATCTGTGACTCGATCTGCTTGATCGTCTCAAGTACCACACTGACAATAATAATCAGGCTGGTGCCTCCAAAAGACACCTGTGCGCCAAACACCCCATTGAAAAAATAGGGTACGACGCAAACGATGGTCAGACCGATCGCACCAATAAACACAATATAGTTTAAGAGCTTCGACAAATACTCGCTGGTAGGCTTACCTGGTCTGATACCCGGGATAAAGCCGCCCTGCCGTTTCATGTTATCCGCAATCTCCATCGGATTAAAGGTGATGGATGTGTAGAAATAAGCGAAGAACACAACCAGGAGAATATAAGCCACCAAGCCGATCGAATACTCAAGATGCTGCGGATTGCACCAGTAGTTGGAGTTTAACCCTTTGAGGATCTCGCCCCACACACCTGTTCCGTTGATATTAAAGATGGAACAGAAAACTACCGGCAGCTGCATCAGGGAAGATGCGAAGATAACCGGGATCACGCCCGAAGTATTGACCTTGAGCGGAATGTTGGTGGTCTGTCCGCCTACCATCTTTCTGCCCTGTACCTTTTTCGCATACTGTACCGGGATCTTACGCACACCGTCATTCAATACAATGACGAGCACCACCATCAACACAATGATCGCAATGATGATAATGGCGGCAACCACGCCTTTGGCAATTGACTTGCCTATCACAAACTGCTCAAAGAGCTGCGTGATATCCTGAGGCATACGAGAGAGGATATTGATGGTCAGCACGATGGAAATACCGTTGCCGACACCGTTCTCCGTAATCCGTTCTCCAATCCACATCAAAAACGCACTGCCTGCCGTGAGCGCAACAATCACGGTGATCACATTCATCACATTGTAAGTTGCCAGTAATCCCTGTCTGCCAAAACCGATCGCCATCACGCCTGCCTCGATGAGAGCCAGCGCCACTGTCACATATCTGGTGATGGAAGCAATCTTCTTGCGCCCGTCCGCTCCGTCTTTCTGCATCTCCTCCAATTTCGGAATCGCGATCGTCATCAACTGCATGATGATAGAGGACGTAATATAGGGCGTAATATTCAGCGCCAATATGGACATATTCAGGAAAGAACCGCCCGTGAACGCATCAAAGAAATTAAATGCGTCCCCGGTCTGACTCTCAAACCATTTCGCAAAATAGGTCCTGTCCACACCGGGTACCGGTAACTGTGATCCAAAACGGATCACGACCAACATGAGAAACGTGAAAAAAATCTTGGTTCTGATCTCTTTGATCTTAAAAGCATTTTTTAGGGTTGTAAACATTAGATCACCTCTGCTGTTCCACCAAGTGCCTCGATTTTTTCCTTCGCGGAAGCGCTGAAAGCATTTACCTTCACGTCGAGTTTCTTAGTAAGTTCTCCGTTTCCAAGGATCTTTACGCCGTCACGAGGATTCTTCACGATGCCCTTTTCCATCAGTGCTTCAATATCCACTGTCGCGCCATTGTCAAACACTTCCAGTCTGCTTAAGTTAAGCGCTACGATTTCCTTCGTATTTCTGTTGGTAAAGCCTCTCTTGGGGAGACGTCTGTACAGGGGCATCTGGCCGCCTTCAAATCCTGCTCTGGGTGCGCCGGAACGCGCTTTCTGACCCTTGTGACCCTTGCCGGCCGTCTTGCCGTTACCGGAACCATGCCCACGGCCTCTCCTAAAATTATCGCTGTGTACAGAGCCCTCAGCAGGCCTTAAATTCGATAATTCCATCTATAACACCTCCTTCTGATTTTTCTTATGCTTCCTCTACTTTGACCATATGTCTGATCTTCTGAATCTGGCCTCTGGTCGAAGCATTGTCAGGCAGTTCCACTGTCTGATTGAGCTTCCGAAAGCCCATCGCCTTTGCAGTCGCACGCGCCTTGGGCACCTGACCGATCATCGATCTGACCAATGTGATCTTTAACATTTTAGCTGCTTCTTTCTTCGCTGCCATTTTATTTCCTCCTGATCTTCATAAAACCCTCGAATCTACGCAGAGAATGCTTCTTTTTAGCATTCTCTCATGCGAGACATAGATGTTCTTTGCGAAGCAGCCTTTGCTGCGAGCATTAGAACATCTTCTCGCATTGTCGTACTGTGTTACGCGCGGATTTCCTCGACAGACTTGCCGCGGTTTCTCGCTACTTCTTCGGGTGTCTTTAATTGGCTTAAGCCCTTGATCGTAGCAAGTACCACGTTCTGCTTGTTGTTGGAGCCGAGAGACTTGGTACGGATATTCTTGATGCCTGCAAGCTCGCACACCACGCGGGCAGGACCGCCTGCGATGATACCGGTACCTTCCGCAGCCCTCTTTAAGAGAACGGATGCAGAGCCAAATTCTCCTACAAAGTCATGTGTAATACTGTTTTTCTCGTCCAGAGCAACCGTAATCAGATTTTTGATCGCGTCTTCCTTACCCTTGCGGATCGCTTCCGGGATTTCAGTCGCTTTCCCCAGACCTGCGCCGACATGACCATTGCCATCCCCGACGACCACAAGCGCTGTGAAACGCATATTACGACCACCCTTGACAACCTTGGTAACGCGCTTGATTGTCACAACTTTTTCCGTGAGTTCTAACTGACTTACGTCAATGATTGTACGTCTCATGTGATCTTTTCTCCCTTCCTAAAATTCCAAGCCAGCTTCTCTGGCTGCGTCAGCTAATGCCGCAATCTTGCCCTGATAGATGAAGCCGCCTCTGTCAAAGACCACGGTCTTGATGCCTTTCTCAATTGCCCGTTTCGCAATCACTGTACCAACGTATGCTGCTGCTTCCACGTCATTGGTCTTCTTTAATTCGCTCGCAGCGCTCTTTTCCAGCGTAGAAGCAGAGACTAAAGTATTGCCAACCGTATCGTCAATAATTTGAGCATACATATGATTATTACTTCTGAACACAGCCAGACGAGGCCTTTCAGCCGTACCGCTGAAACGGTTACGCATTCTGTTGTGCTTTTTTACACGAACTTTTTGTCTCGATTCTTTCTTAACCATTCCCATACTCTCCTTATCTGTTATTTCTTACCGGTCTTACCAACTTTACGTCTGATGGTCTCGTCAGCATACTTGATGCCCTTGCCCTTATAAGGCTCAGGTCTTCTCTTGTCTCTGATCTCAGCCGCAAACTGTCCAACCTTCTCTTTATCTATCCCCTTGACGATGATCAGATTCTGACCTTCAACTACCGTCTCAATGCCCTCGGGATCTGTCATCTCTACCGGGTGGGAGTATCCTAAGTTCAGTGTCAGTTTTTTGCCGGACTTCGACGCTCTGTAACCTACGCCGTTTACCTCCAGCTTCTTCTCATAACCTTCCGTGACGCCGACCACCATGTTGTGAATCAGAGTCCTTGTCAGGCCGTGAAAAGATTTCATCTTCTTTAAATCGTTGGGTCTGGACACTATGATCTGTCCTTCCTCCATCTTGATTTCCATCTCTGCGGGGAGCACTCTCTCAAGCGTTCCCTTGGGACCTTTTACAGTCACTTTGTTATTTTCTGCGATCTCTACGGTAACTCCCGCAGGAACCGCGATTGGCATTCTTCCGATTCGTGACATGCCCGTACCTCCTGTTCTACTTGTTGTCGTTACCTTTACCATTCATTCCGAGTTTGCGAAGCAAATCTCGCGGACGAACTTGTTTCGCCTTACCGAGTTTGCGAAGCAAACTCGCAGACAAAACTTAGTATTTCTTAGTCAGCGTATTTTGCTGACTTAGAAATTCTTTTTGTCTACCATACGAAGGCCAGTACTTCGCCGCCTACCTGCAGCTCTCTTGCCTTCTTATCCGTTACAACGCCCTGGTTCGTGGAGATGATCGCCACACCGAGGCCCCCAAGCACCCTGGGCAGTTCTTCCTTGCCTGCATACACACGCAGACCGGGCTTTGAGATTCTCTTGATACCGGAGATGATTTTGTCGTTCTTGTCCTCACCATACTTTAATGTGATATGGATCGTCTTGAAACTGCCATCATCGATCAGATCAAATTTTCTAATATAACCTTCATCTAAGAGAATCTGGGCAATCGCCAGCTTCATCTTGGATGAGGGCACATCTACCGTGTCGTGTTTCGCAGTATTTGCATTACGGATTCTTGTAAGCATATCTGCGATCGGATCGCTCATTGTCATGATTTTTCCTCCTAATCCTAATATTCAAAAATCTTTTGGTCACCGAGGTTGCGAAGCAAATCTCGCGGACCAAATATAGCTTTTCTTGGCTACGTCCGAGGTCGCGAAGCGAACTCGCAGACCAAACTTAGATTTTCTTAGGTTCCTCAGACGCCTTAGGAAATCTTTTGGTCTTGCCATCCGAGTTTGCGAAGCAAATCTCGCGGACGAACTTGTTTCGTCCTACCAGCTGGCTTTTTTGACGCCGGGAATCTGTCCCTTATATGCTAACTCACGGAAGCAGATTCTGCAAATTCCGTACTTTCTCAAATAAGCATGCGGACGACCGCAGATCTTGCAACGGTTGTACGCTCTCACAGCGAACTTGGGTTTGCGCTGCTGTTTGATCTTCATTGCTGTCTTAGCCATGAACTTACCTCCTTCTATTTGGCGAATGGCATATTGAATAATCTCAACAATTCACGGGCTTCCTCGTCGGTCTTTGCCGTGGTGACGAAGATGACGTCCATACCTCTCACCTTGTCAACCTTATCGTACTCGATTTCAGGGAAGATGATCTGCTCCTTGATGCCAAGTGCGTAGTTACCTCTGCCGTCGAAGGAGTTTGCACTCACGCCCCGGAAGTCACGCACGCGGGGAAGCGCAAGGTTTACGAGTCTGTCTAAAAACTCATACATCTTGTCGCCGCGCAGGGTGGTCTTACAGCCGATAGACTGCCCCTCTCTGATCTTGAAGTTTGCGATAGAATGCTTTGCCTTCGTGATGACCGCCTTCTGACCGGTGATGGTCTCCATATCGCTTACGGCTGACTCAAGCACTTTAGCATTCTCCTTCGCTTCACCGACGCCCATGTTGATTACGATCTTGTCAAGCTTCGGCACTTCCATGGTATTTTTATATCCAAACTTTTTGACCATAGCATCTACGATCTCGCTTTTATACATTTCTTTCAGTCTGCTACTCACACCTATGGATCTCCTTTCTAAAAAATAAATCAATCAATGATATCGCCCGTAGACTTTGCAAAACGAACCTTCTTGCCCTTCTCGATCTTGAAACCGATTCTGGTCGCCTTACCCTTGTGTACATACATCACATTGGATACGTCGATGGGCGCTTCCTTCTGAACGATACCGCCATTCTGGTTCGCTGCTGAGGGCTTCTCGTGCTTTGTGATCTTGTTGATCCCCTCTACGAGCACCTTATTTTTCTTCTTATCTACGGAAACAACTTTGCCCTCTTTGTCCTTATCCTTGCCGGCAATCACCTTTACGGTGTCACCTTTCTTAATCTTAGCCATTGACATAGCGGCACCTCCTATAATACTTCCGGAGCCAGTGAAACAATTTTCATAAACTGTTTATCACGAAGCTCTCTTGCTACTGGACCAAAAATACGGGTTCCTCTCGGCGTCTTGTCGTCTTTGATAATAACGGCAGCATTTTCATCAAACCTGATGTAAGATCCGTCCTTACGTCTTGCGCCCTTCACGGTACGCACAACGACAGCCTTCACAACATCGCCTTTTTTTACAACGCCGCCTGGTGTTGCATCTTTGACCGTAGCAACGATCGTATCGCCGATCCGTGCATATCTTCTTGTGGAACCGCCCATAACCCTGATGCACAACAGCTCTTTCGCACCGGTGTTATCAGCGACTTTGAGTCTGCTTTCCTGTTGAATCATGCCATCTTCTCCTTATCAAAATATTTATCCGAAAATCTTTTCGTTGGACGAACTTGTTTCGTCCTGTTATTTCACCTTCTCGACGATTTCCACGAGTCTCCATCTCTTATCCTTGGACAAAGGTCTGGTCTCCATCACCTTTACGGTATCGCCGATGCTGCACTCATTGTTCTCGTCGTGCGCCTTTAATTTATATGTCTTCTTCACGATCTTTTTGTAAAGCGGATGCTTTACGTGATCTTCGATTGCCACAACGATGGTCTTATCCATCTTATTGCTGGTCACTTTACCGATTCGGGTTTTTCTCAGATTTCTTTCCACGATTGCTCTCCTCTCCGCTTAGTTTGCAGCCTTAGATTTCTGGGTGATCACGGTCTGGATCCGCGCAATATTTCTTCTCACATCCTTGATCCTGGCTGTATTGTCCAACTGGTTCGTTGCGTTCTGGAATCTTAAATTGAAAAGCTCTTTCTTAGCGTTCACCAGCTCCTGCGCTAATTCTGCATCTGATTTTTTATTCAAATCTTCTACATACATATTAGTTTTCATTCGCCACACCGCCTTCCAAATCTGCTTTAGAAACGATCTTACACTTGCAAGGAAGCTTATGGGTCGCAAGACGCAGCGCCTCTTTTGCCACATCCTCAGCCACACCGGCGATCTCGAACATCACACGGCCGGGCTTCACCACTGCTACCCAATATTCCAAAGTACCTTTACCGGAACCCATTCGTGTCTCTGCAGGCTTTGCAGTAACGGGCTTATCCGGGAAAATCTTGATCCAAACCTTACCGCCACGCTTAATATATCTGGTCATAGCGATACGGGCTGCCTCAATCTGATTGGACTTGATCCAACAAGGCTCCATCGCCACGATACCGTACTCTCCGTAGGTAATCGTGTTGCCGCGGGTCGCTTTCCCCGCCATGGAACCACGGAACTGTTTACGACGTTTTACTCTTTTTGGCATTAACATTATTTATCGCTCCCTTCCTTGTTAGATTTAGTCGGAAGTACCTCGCCCTTGTAGATCCATACCTTTACGCCGAGCTTACCGTATGTGGTATCTGCCTCAGCGAAACCATAGTCAATGTCTGCTCTCAGGGTCTGCAGCGGAATGGTACCCTCGCTGTAGAACTCGGTGCGGGCGATATCCGCGCCGCCAAGACGTCCGGAAACGGCTGCCTTGATGCCTTCCGCGCCCGCCTTCATGGTACGGCCCATGCAGGACTTCATCGCACGTCTGAAAGATACACGGTTCTCAAGCTGCTGCGCAATGTTCTCAGCCACCAGCTGTGCATCCTTATCGGGTCTTTTGATCTCTTTGATATCCACGAGAACCTTTTTGCCTGTCAGCTTGGTCAGCTCCTTCTTCGTAATCTCGATCTCAGCGCCGCCTTTACCAATCACCACGCCGGGTTTTGCCGTATAGATGATTACCTTTACGCGGTCAGAAGCTCTCTCTATTTCGATCTTAGCAATCCCCGCGCTGTACAGCTTCTTTTTCAAATACTCTCTGATATTGTAGTCCTCTACTAAAAAGTCAGCAAACTCGCCATCTGCATACCATTTGGAATCCCAATCCTTGATGATGCCGACTCTCAATCCGTGTGGATTAACTTTCTGTCCCATGTTGTTCTCCTTCCTAATCTGATCCTATCTTGCATCGAGAACGATCGTGATATGGCTCATTCTCTTTTCAATCCTGTATGCCCTGCCCTGTGCTCTGGGCTGAATCCGCTTCATGGTAGGCCCTTTGTTCGCGTAGCACTCTGCGATATAAAGGTTTTCCGGATTCGGGTACTTCGTGGGATCCTGACTGTATTTGTACTCAGCGTTTGCAATTGCTGACTCAAGCAGCTTCTTGATCACGCCGGACGCATATCTGGGATTGTATGCAAGGATTCCGAGTGCTGTCTCGACATCCTTCCCTCTGATGGCGTCTAACACGAAACAAGCTTTCTGTACAGACACGCGCGCGTAAGACAGTTTCGCCGAAGGTCTGACATCCTTGTTCGCGTTTCTCTCTCTCTTTATCTGGGATCTATGTCCTTTAGCCATAGATTGAAGCCTCCTTTCAACATTAGCGAACTTTTAACGAACTTTGGACTTTCTCTCGTCCTTATCATGTCCTCTGTAAGTTCTGGTCGCCACGAACTCACCGAGCTTGTGTCCAACCATATCCTCTGTAACATATACCGGAACGTGCTTTCTTCCGTCGTGCACCGCAAAAGTGTGTCCTACGAAGGAAGGGAAAATCGTAGACCGGCGGGACCAGGTCTTGATAACCTGCTTCTGTCCCGACGCATTCATAGCATCTACTTTTTTCAGTAAGCTCGCATCCGCAAACGGTCCTTTTTTCAGTGATCTAGCCATGATCTATCTTTCCTCCTATTATTTAATCGCTCTGCCGTCTCGTCTTCTCACAATCAGCTTGTTGGACGCTTTCTTCTTCTTACGCGTCTTTAAGCCGAGTGCCGGCTTACCCCAAGGTGTACACGGACCCGGGCGTCCAATCGGAGCGCGGCCCTCACCACCACCGTGCGGGTGATCGTTCGGGTTCATAACGGAACCGCGGACAGTAGGACGGATACCCATGTGGCGCTTACGTCCTGCCTTACCGATCTTGATCAGGTTGTGATCGGTGTTGCCAACCGTACCAATGCTCGCTCTGCAAACGATCGGTACCATTCTCATCTCGCCGGAGGGAAGACGCAGGGTTGCGTACTTGCCTTCCTTTGCCATCAGCTGTGCGCTGTTTCCGGCGGAACGAACCAGCTGGCCACCCTTGCCGGGATATAATTCAATGTTGTGGATCAGCGTACCTACCGGAATCTCGGAAAGCGGCAGGCAGTTGCCTACTCTGATCTCGGCCTCGGGACCGTTCATGACCTTCATGCCGTCCTTCAAGCCGTCCGGCGCAAGGATGTATGCCTTCTCGCCGTCCTCATAGCAGATCAGCGCGATGTTTGCCGTTCTGTTGGGATCGTACTCGATGCCGATCACCTTTGCGCTGATGCCGTCTTTATTTCTCTTAAAATCAATCTTTCTGTATAATCTCCTGCTGCCGCCGCCGTGATGTCTTACCGTGATCTTACCCTGGTTGTTACGGCCTGCGTTCTTTTTCAGAGAGGTGCAAAGGGACTTCTCGGGAGTCTTCTTTGTGATCTCACTGAAATCAGAACCGGTCATGTTACGTCTCGACGGTGTATAGGGGTTATATGTCTTAATTCCCATGATTTCTTATCTCCTTTTCTCCAAAATAAATTATAATCCCGCGAAGATCTCGATATCCTTGCTGTCCTCAGTGAGCTGTACGATTGCCTTCTTGGTCTTAGCGGTCTTACCATATACCATGCCGCGTCTCTTGGTCTTGCCAATCTGGTTCATGGTGTTGACCTTCAGGACCTTGGTACCCTCGAACAACTTCTCCACTGCCTCTTTGATCTGCGTCTTATTTGCTTCCGGATGAACAAGGAAGGTGTACTTCTTCTCGCCCATGCCCGCCATACTTTTCTCTGTGATCACCGGTTTGAGGATCACGTCATAATACTGAATCGCTGCCATTATGCAAACACCTCCTCGATCTTGGCTACGGCATCCTTGGTGAGTACCAGTGTATCACCTTTCAGGATATCGTAAACATTGATGTTCTCAGCCACTGCCGTATTGACTTTGGGAAGGTTCCTTGCGGAGAGGATCACGTTCTCATCCTGCTCGCCGATCACCACCATCGCCTTTTCTACCTTTAAGTTGTCCATAACTTTCTTGAAATCCTTGGTCTTGATCGCGTCGAGCTTTAATTCGTCAAGTACGATCAGCTTGTTGTCCTGCACTCTGCTGGTCAGCACTGACTTGAGCGCCGCCCTTTTCTCCTTTTTATTGAGCTTGAAGGAGTAATCTCTGGGTGTGGGAGCAAACACAACGCCGCCGCCCTTCCACTGAGGAGATCTGGTCGAGCCCTGTCTTGCATGCCCCGTTCCCTTCTGTCTCCAAGGCTTTCTGCCGCCGCCGGAAACCTCCGCGCGCGTCTTTGCCTTCTGCGTGCCCTGACGCTTATTGGCAAGGTTCTGGACTACTGCCATGTGTACCAGGTGCTCATTGATCTCGACACCAAACACCGCATCGTTTAAGTCCATCTTGCCGACTTCTTTTCCTTCCATATTGTAAACAGATACGTTTGCCATCTGAATGGTCCTCCTTTCATCTGTGGCTTCGCCACTATTTCGCCGCGTCAACCTTTGTGGTCTCTTTGATGGTTACCAGGCCTTTCCTGGGTCCGGGTACCGCACCCTTTACCAGAATAAGGTTCTTGTCTGCATCGACCCTCACGACCGTAAGGTTCTGCACCGTAACTTTCACGCAGCCCATGTGTCCCGGCATACCTTTGCCCTTGAATACCTTACTGGGCGAGGAGCAGGCGCCATTGGAACCCTGATGGCGATGGAACTTGGAACCGTGTGTCATAGGTCCTCTGTGCTGACCGTGTCTCTTGATCGCGCCCTGGAATCCCTTACCTTTGGAGATCGCCGTCGCGTCCACTCTGTCGCCAGCCTCGAAGATGTCCGCCTTGATTTCGCTGCCGAGCGTATACTCGTCCGCATTCTCAAGCTTAAACTCTCTGATGAATCTCTTGCAGGAAACGCCTGCCTTATCGAAATGGCCCTTCTGCGCCTTGTTTGCGCCGTGGCGGTGAATCACTTCTTTCTTACCCGCCTTATCCTTATTGACGATCCTTTCCTTCTTGTCCACGAATCCTACCTGCACCGCGCTGTAACCGTCATTCTCCACGGTCTTGATCTGTGTCACCGCACAGGGACCTGCCTGCAATACGGTAACCGGCGTCAATGTGCCGTCTTCGTTGAAGATCTGCGTCATACCGATCTTGGTTGCTAAGATTGCTTTTTTCATTTCCTTTCTTTACCTCCTGTCTTCTACAGCGGATCCCCTGCGGGGATCTTTCTAGTAGGGGTTTTACTTGTTCTTCATCTTGATGTCGATATAGACACCCGCAGGCATCTCCAGTCTCTGGAGCGCATCCACCGTCTTAGGGGTGGGGGTGATGATATCGATGAGTCTCTTATGAGTCCTCTGTTCAAACTGCTCTCTGGAATCCTTATATTTGTGCACCGCACGCAGGATCGTGATCACTTCCTTCTTAGTAGGAAGGGGTACGGGACCACTCACCTGGGATCCGTTCTTTTTCACAGTTTCGATGATCTTCTTTGCCGATGCATCCACCAGCTGGTGATCATACGCCTTCAGGGTGATTCTCATTACTTGACTTGCCATAAAAAAAGTCGCCTCCTTTTCGCACTTTTAACGCTTAAGTACGACAAGCGGTGACTGTACACTCTCCCGTGTGTGTCCTAAATGCTCACGCACCGAACTCCAACACGTCGTTTCCGGCTGACCGGACATTTTGTCTGTACAGTGACTTGTCGTCAGTTTCCTAACTTGACATTCGCTCCACGGAAAACCTGCCACATGGGCAGCAACCTCACGCTTCATAGCTATCATGTCACAGCACTGACTAGTATATAGGATGTTTATGGGAAATGCAAGAAAAAAGTGGGAATATGGATTGTTTTTTTTTTAGTACAATAAAAAGTATGATGGGTGATGAGGCAAATTTTGCAAGTATGCCTTTCGCCCCTGCTACGCATAAGCAGATTCGAGATGCTCCGCATCTCTCATTCGCGTTGCTCGCCGTAAGGCTCCCAAGACATTCAATCATGCTAGCATGATACCTGCCTCGGGAGCCTTCCTTCTCTGCTTATGCGCGCAAACTCGTGCAGTTTCATGCCTTCGGCATTTACTGCCCTCAAACAATGCTTCGGGGTGTGCAAGCATACTTGCAAAATCCGCTCCGACATTATATCATGTTATGTGAAATCAAATGGTTACAGAAAAATATTTGACCTCACTCAGCAAACTACACAATCTTTAAGCGCGATACAAAGCAAGCGTACACATAACGCTAGAAATTTTCTTCTATTATAACATATATAGCATATAGAAGAAACAGGGTATGAAAAAGGATGGACAAACAATCATGTGGTTAGCAGATCAATGGAAAGACTATGAAGTGATCGACTGCTCGAAGGGCGAAAAGCTGGAGCGATGGGGCAACTATATTTTGGTGCGGCCCGACCCGCAGGTGATCTGGGATACGCCAAGGGCGGACAAGCACTGGAAACAAAAAAACGGGCACTACCACCGCAGCACGAAGGGCGGCGGGGAATGGGAGTTCTTTGATCTGCCGCAGGAGTGGAGCATTCGTTACCGAAATTTGACCTTCCGTCTGAAACCGTTCAGCTTCAAGCACACAGGGCTTTTCCCGGAACAGGCAGTGAATTGGGATTGGGTTTCTTCTATAATAAAGAGTGCTGTTACGAAAAATGCTGCCAAGCATCCTGACCGCCCTGTCAAAGTCCTGAACCTATTTGCCTACACAGGCGGCGCAACGCTTGCCTGCGCTGCGGCGGGCGCGGCCGTCACTCATGTGGACGCCTCCAAGGGTATGGTCAACTGGGCAAAAGAAAACGCTGCCGCTTCGGGACTATCTGACGCGCCGATCCGCTGGCTGGTGGACGACTGCGTAAAATTTGTGGAACGGGAGCTGCGCCGCGGCAACACCTACGACGGCATCATCATGGACCCTCCCTCCTACGGGCGCGGTCCCAAGGGAGAAATCTGGAAGATCGAGGAGAATGTATTCCCGCTGATCGAACTTGCCGCGAAGCTGCTCTCCGACAATGCCCTGTTTTTTCTGGTCAATTCCTATACCACAGGGCTGCAGCCTGCAGTTCTTACTTATATGATGCACACTGCCATCGCACCAAAACACGGCGGCCATGTAGAATCCTCTGAGATCGGTCTGCCTGTCTCGGCAAACGGACTGGCGCTGCCCTGCGGCGCTTCCGGTAGATGGTTTACATAACTCCAACCACCTGTGCAATTCCATACAAAAACAGCAAATGCAGCGGGTAAAATCCATAGTAGAACGGCTTCGGAAGCTGCCTTCCTCTCCTGCCGTTATAAAAGAAAATCAGCAGGAAGGCAAACAGACCGTACATCTCACGCAGAGAAGTGCGAAAAAGGTAGTCGGCTGTATATTGTCCCGCATAGCGGATCAGATTAGAACCCCAGGTCCCAAACAGCATGACCAGTCCCACCGCCATAAACTGAGCGCCTCCGTCCCGATCCCGCGTCAGATAGAAGGCAAAAATAAGCAAAATGCCCATAAAGCGGTAATCCGTCGCCCCCACAAAGGCCGCTGCACAGATTGCCGTCACCGCCAGAGCCTGTCCTGTCTTTGCCAAAACACTTCCATAATGGGAGAGATATTCCCAAACCGCCAACAACAAAACTCCCAAGAACAGTGTCCAATATACATTTTGACTTTTCCAAGCAACTGGCGTGCCCGAAAGCGCCAAATCAAAAGGAATTTCTGACAGCAGTGCAAACAGAAAGAGCCGCAGCAAAAATCGCGCTCTGTTTTTCGTACAAAAAAAACCCTCCACAATCAAAAATGCAAACAGAATGAAAGCAATGCGCCCAATTGCCCTGCCCGCACGATAAATCGGCAGCAATGTGGGATCCCAGCCGCCGTTTACCGGATGGAGATTCATATAGTTCAAAAAAATGACTGCAAAAAAGTGGTCGATAAACATGGAGACATAGGCTGTGTTCTTCAGCACAGCTCCTGACAGCCCGTCTGCCTTTTCCCTATTCTGCCGTTCTGTCATGCCCTTCTTCCCTCCGAACTTCCTGCATAAAGATAGAGCCTCTGCCATATTCCCAAGCAAAGGCTCCTTTCGCATCTACTCTATGCCAGCGCGTCCACATTGGCGCCTTCCACTAACTCCGCCGCAGATTGTCCGACATCCGGAGAAACCGGGATATCCACTCCCTGTATCTGCAGCGATACCGCCGGATTCGTCTCCTGCTGAAATGCCTGCTGCACGGCTTCCTGTTTCTCTCTCGCCAACTTATTAAACATCGCTTTCAGATATTTCATATCCGCTTCCACGATATCTTTCATCTCGTCGGCGCGGTGCTTTTTGCGGAGTTTTTCCACATCCTCAGGAGACATCTCCTGCTCCGAAGCTCCCATATACTCCTTCATGATATCGTCGACGCCACCGGTTTCTTCCAGTTCCTGCATGAGCTGCTCATACTCCTCCATCAACTCCTGCATCCGCTCCAGCTCCTCGTCTTTCAGGTTCTCCATGGACTCCTCGAGCTTCTTCATCTGTTCGTCCTCGCCCGAAGATGCCCCTTCTTCTACAAGACCCTTTCCCGTAGCTTTCGCCTTTTCTTCCTCCTCCAGATGTTTCTTTTTCCTGCGGGCGATCCGCTCCATCTTTCTGGCGTGAATGATCGCATGGCGAAGATCCGTCTCGTCATACTTACCGCTCATCTGCTTTCTGAGAAGGGAAACCACTTCCTCGCGAGCCTTGGTGATCACCCTGCGCGCTCCCGTCGAAGTATTGTTCATGGTGATCTGTCTCGATATTTTTTTATAATTGTAATTCAGCTTTTTCTTTTTCTGATTTGCTTTCTGCTTTTGTATCCTGATTGCGTTCGCCGTCTGTTTTGCCGCTATGCCCGCACACTCGTTCTTGATATCCTGCGCGGTCCTCTGCTTATAAGGATCAGACGTCGAAACCGCAGTCTGACTCGGATTCGTCCCTACCAATATGCTCATATTTCTATCCTCCATGATACTGCCAAAGCAGCAAATCCTTTCGCCGCAGTTTCCTATAGCCGTCCGTTTGTCCTGCGCTGCTATAGTTTATTATTATATATATCGGACGCAAACAGTTTATTGTTTACGCTGAAATCAAATATTAAGAATTAGCCGCACACTTTTTCAGCACTATTTTCTGAAATGCACTCCCATCTCATCTTAATTATAGTATTATTTTCATGCCGTTACCGCCACTTTATCATCCTTCCGCAGGCTTTCCCTTTCTCATCTTTTCCACGCTCTCCTCCCAGGTGTCCGGCTCCTTTCTCCGCTCCTCAGGAATCCACTTAAGCAGCGCATCGTTGAGCGCCTTTTTGTCCAGTGGCTTGGTGATAAAGTCCTGAAATCCATTTTGCAAAAACATCTCCCTGACGCCCTCCATGGCGTTCGCCGTCAGCGCGATAACGACAGGGGATGTCCCGTTTTCCCCGCACTCGCTACGGATCAGCTGCACCACTTCGATCCCGTCCATCTCCGGCATCATATGATCCATAAAGATGATATCGTATTTCGTCTGTTTCACACGATCGATGGCCGCCTGTCCGCTTTCCGCCTCGTCCATCTGGAAACGATAGGGTTTGAGGAAGCCTTTGGCCACCTTTCTGTTGACCAGATTGTCATCCACTACCAGCACCCGGCAATCCTCTGCAAGAAAAAGCTTGATTTCATCCTCCTTCTTTTCGATCTCCTTGGGTGCCTCGCTCAGACTTCTCGCATCCACGATTTTTTGCGGAATCTCCAGAATAAAGGTGGTGCCTTCCCCATATTTGCTCTCCACACGGATATTACCGCCCATCAACTCCACCAAATGTCTGGTGATGGAAAGCCCCAGCCCGGTGCCTTCTACGGTACGATTGCGCTTCGCGTCCACCTGATTGAAATTCTCAAAGATTTTATTTAAATCTTCTTCCTTGATGCCGCAGCCGGTATCCTTCACTTCCATATGCAGCCATTCCGTATCGCTCTCCTCTCCAAGTCTACCACTGACGGAGAGTTTTACATAGCCTTCTTTGGTAAATTTCAAACCATTATTCAGCAGATTGATCAAAATTTGTCGAATCCTGCCTTCATCGCCATGATACCTGCTGGGTATGGACATATCATACTCACATTTCAGCAGGATCCCTCGCTTTGAGGCGGCACCGTCCATCATATTGATTACTTCATCCACAATGTTTTTAATATGATAGTCTGTGCACACCAGCTCCATTTTTCCGGCCTCCACCTTGGAAAGATCCAGGATATCATTGATGAGCGCCAGCAGATTCCTGGAAGCCGACTTGATATCACAGGCGTAGCTGTATACCTTCCGCCCCTTGCTTTCTTCCATAATAATATCGCTCAGACCCACGATCGCATTCATGGGTGTGCGGATCTCGTGGGACATATTGGCCAAAAACTCACTCTTTGCCTCATTTGCCTGCTCCGCCTGCGTTCGAAACCGCTTGATCACCTCGATATGGTTTCTCATCTCCGTCATATCAAGGATCACTACCACATATCCCTTGAGGGCCCCAAATCGATCCGAGATCCGTTCCACACGGCTCTGGTAATAACAATCATTCAGGAAAAACTCGTTCTGTCCGTCCTCACCTAACGCATTTTCCGGAAAATCCGGTATTTCCGCCACATTTCTGCCGATATCATGGCTGCTTAATCCCTCAAAGATGGCTGCCGCCGCCGGATTGTAATTGACGACTCTTTGCTTCTCATCCAGCGCGATGACACCGTCACTCATGCTGTTCAAAAGTGCGCCCGAGGCGAGACTTCCAAAATCATATACCTTCCTGCTCCATACCAGGATCACCACGCTTGAAAGAACCAGCCCCAGAACCAGCGGGGTAAAATCATAGGCACGGGTCAGTTTCGTGACATAGGTATACAAGGCAACAACAGGCAGAAAGGAAAGTCCCAAAATCAGCCCGTACTTGCGGTCCACCGCATCCTCGCCCTTTCTGGCAACAGCACGGATCAGCACGCGCAGAGACATTGCGTAAGGAATCATCGTCGCGCAAATGATAAAGACCGCATATCCCACTCCATAATGTAACATGAGATAAGAATGTCCTTCGGCATTGGTCTGCCACTCCACCTGTCTGTAAAAAAAGTCATGATAATCGCAGGTCAAAATCAATAACAGTAGTCCCGCATCAATGACGCCCAAAAGCTTCAACAGCTTGAGCGGCGCCTCCTCAAAACAGTAAATATAGATAAAATAGCAATAGCAGACTGGTATCGTCATGGTTCCCAGATGCTGCATCTTTACTGCCACCAGCGCCGCTTCCATGGTCGGCGCCGTCAGTTCCAGCAGATAACCGATATTTTGGATCAAAGCCCCCACCAAAAAGTACTCCATCATTTTCTGTTCCCTGGAACCGTCTCCGCTCAGCAGAAGTACCAGCGCAAAAAAGATGGCGCCTATCGCTATTAACTGTAATCCCATAAATGCAATATTCATAGTTCTTCTCCCCAAGAAAGGCCGCAGGAGACCTACCCCCCACAGCCCAAAATATAACTTACCTGATATCTCCTTATGTATATGACTTAATAAAACTGACAAACTCAGGCTTCGGAACCGGTTTGGAGAAAAAGTACCCCTGAATGAAATCACACTGCAGCTCGGCAAAGAAGTCCAGCATCTCCTGTGTCTCGATTCCCTCCACCACGATTTCCATGTCCATATCCTTGAGCATCGCCACCGTGTTCTTGAGCACCACCCGCATTTTGGGATTGTCCTGCTCGTCCACAAAGGTCTTGTCCAGCTTGACGATCTTAAGCGGCAGCTGAATCACACGCTTGATATTCGAGTAGCCTGTCCCATAATCATCCAGTGAAAGCGAGATTCCTGCCCTGTTGAGCTTCTGCAGATTTTCCGCCATAACCTCCTGCGTGTGACTGGCCGCCGTCTCCGTGATTTCCAGATTGATACATTCTGTAGGAACACGATGTTTCGCCATGATACCAAGTATCTTGTCCGCCAGATTAACCCTCATACACTGAGTCACCGAGAGATTCACCTCTATGTACTCTAAACCCAGCGAATGAAATTCTCCTTCGGTAATGAAACGGCAGACTTCTTCCAGTACATAATCTCCGATCCTGTGGATCGCACCGCTTCTCTCCGCCGCCGTAACCAAAATTTCCGGCGAAATAAATCCGTAGGTTGGATCAAAGAGTCGCAGTAGCGCTTCCGCAGAAATAAATTTCTTCTTTTCAATGGAATAGATTGGTTGATAATAAACCTGAAACCGCTTAAATTCCAAAGCTTCCTCGATGATCTCGTCGATGTTTCCCTGAATCTCAAAAAGGCCTTTGTGAAAGACCTCATTTACGTGCATGACCCGTGCTTCAAATTTCACCTTTTCGTGAAAATCCATACCGAAAGTCATCAGCATCTTAAAATCCTTGATTTCCTCAGGGCAGCGCGCCAGCACCACAAAGGGCTGCAGTGTGATATCCAGATCGTTGAAATCCCGCTTCTCCATAAGACTCGCTACCAGCGATTCCGCCGCTTCCTCCGCCAGTGCCCTGTCTTTTTCATGAAATACCATACGGAAGCGTCCTCTGTCCAGATAGTAAAGATCCGCCCTGCCTCCCGAAATCATATTGACCTGACGGATCCGTTTTACCGTATCCCCCAGAATCTGCATGGCAAAATCATACCCCATCAGGGCATTGATCACAGAGAAATTACCGAGATTGAGCATGACTACATCCACATTCTTTTTATTGTAATAGTTTCTTTTCATGTCCGCCGCATAGGCCCTGTATTTCATAAACTGCGTATCCGAGTCTACGATCTCCTCCGGTTTCTGAGCAGCAATACTCACAAGAACCATACTGACCGCTGAACCAAACATCTGTACATGATTTTCCGGCGCCGCCATTTGTATCAGCCACGCTATCACCCCTATGGGTATATAGGCCACGGCTGCACAGAATCTGGCTAGCTCCATCAATTCCCGATAGTAGATCATATATGCGATCACAAAAACAATATAGACGGCTATCTGTGCATAAATCAAAGGGAACCATTCCCCATGCCGATACCCGCCCGATACCAAAAACATTTTCTTTGTCAAAGGATTGGTCACAAGCGCCGCCAGTACAGTCAAAAAAGGAGCTCCCAACACAAAAAGAATGAAGAAATTCTTTTTGATCTTATGCCAGGTATCCGTAAGGCTGACCACAAACAAAACATACATCAGCGTCACAAAATTGTACACAATAAGAAAACCCGAATGCGCAAAATACAGAGCCGTGATGCTCTGACTGCCCACATTGTCGAGCGTTGCCGCCCAGATATCAAACAGTACTGCGATCAGATTAATGAAAACAAAGCGCAGGAACATCCGATTCGTCGTTCCGCCGGTCATCTTCCTCATCACCCAGGATATCAGGAGGATCGTGATCATTATGGTAGCTGCTATGTCAAAACTCAGATTTATCTCCATACTTTCCCCATATACTGTTTGTATTAAAACAGAGTTTTTATTCGATAACTACATTATACCAAATTCAGGGAAAAGTGAAAAGTCTTTCTTTCCGCATCCTCACCAGCGTTACTCCGCCAGATAAATACCCAGTCTCGCATCAATCGAATCTATCGCCTCCTCCAAGCTTTTATCTTCCAGAATATACCGCTCGCCCTCCTCGTAGATCACATTCTCAAACGTCTTATCCTCCACATACGCGGTATCCATGGCACTGATCCATTGCAGCAGGGCATCCACTGCCTTTTCATCAGGCACGCGGATCGGCATTATGATCTCCTCCTCGTTCAGGTCATAGGTTCCACTCATGCCGGAAACATAATCGTTATCTTTATAGATCCTCCATTGATTCTCATAATTGTTGCGAATCGCTTTGGGCAGTACCGAAATACCGTCCAGGATATCGGTCTGTATCTCCAGGCCAAGTGCCATTTTGATAAAGTCCTGTGCCTGCTTTTGATACGTTGAGGCGGCGTTGATCCCCAAAAGCGTCCTTGCCCGGATTACGTTGCTGCACTGCCCTTCCATGGGAATGCCCGCGCAATCCGCAAACCCCTCTACTTTGGAAACGGATAACTGGCTGTTGTATTCCCATACATCCTCTATGACGCCCGCAACAAACTGCCGTCTTCCGCCCAGCAGATGCACCGCCTGATGTCTGGTCCGTATTGCGTCTGATTCTTCCAGCACTTCCCCGTTTGGACTCTCGTATTCCTGATAATAGGCCCGATCTCCCTCCCAGGTCTGCACCGCTTCCTCCGGAAGGCCGTCTGTCTGCGCTTCATACATCCGTTTGGTCTGCACCAAAAATTCCGTGACCGCCTCCTCTCCGCTCATCCCGTCCAAAAGCGGCGCCATATCAAGAAGCGTGCCTTTCTCAATGTAAGATGCCAACGGCAGATTATCCAAAACCAGCACATCCGGCCCCTTTCCTGCCATAATGCGTGTATTCAGGTTCTTGATCGCGTCCTCCCTGGTCATGGTATTCCCTTCCAAGCCGATCTCATACTCCACAAAAATCTCCGGATTGTCCTTCTGATACTTACTGAGCGTCTGTCGGATCACCTCATCCTCCTCCAGACTCCACACCGCCAGTTTCTCATTAGGTCTGGCGGGCACATTGGGATCATAGACAAAGCGCGTCATCTTTTCTCCCGTGAGCACTACCAGAAATTCGTCATCCGATGTAGCGATCATATCCATGATTTGGCAGGCCGGATTTCCCAGAATGTTCAGTTCTCCGTCAATCACCTGCTCCATGGTGCTGCCGCCCAGTACATGCCGGTATACGCCTGCCTGCCCCGCCAGATAAAGGGCATCCGCACCGCCTGAAAACAAAAACAGATCATGACTCTTGCCCGCATATCCCTGTCTGTCCGCAAAATTTGCTTTCACAAATTCCGCCAGCACTTGGTCCTCTATGTATTCCCGCTCCTCCATATCATAAATGAGCGGCACATCGATACCCAATCCGTCGAGGAGCATGAGATTACCATGAAACTGCACCAGTTCCAGACTGTATCCGTCCACCGTCAGGTATCTTTCCGCACTTCCATCCTCCTTCACCTCATACAGATTCGTCCCGGATGCAGTGGCAAAGATCCTGCCGTTATCCGCAATATAGACGGCATTGAGCTACATATCTTCCGGCTCGAGATTGATCGTTACGGGAATCAGCGTACCGTCCGGCTTCACGAGCGTAAGCTGCATATCCATCTTAAGCTGAACGCCGTTGCCGTCTTCCCCGCTGCCTTCCTCCGGTTCCGTCCACACCACGGCAGCCGTCCCGTCAAGGCCAAATGCCATGGTCCTAATATACTTATCTTCTTCCTTCATTTTGGCAAGCCAGGGCAGATCCTCCCTGGTCCAGCTTGCGCCGCCGTCCGTCGAACGCAGTACAAAACCGCTGTTGTCAACCAAACGAAAACTGCCGTCAGCCTGCTTAAACAGGCGGCTGTTCCAGTCGGTAAGGGCATTGCCGCCTAAGTCCACGTCCTTCTCCACATAGCGGCCCATGGCCTCCCCCTGCGCTGCGCCGCTGCCATCTGCTGCATTGCCGTCAGCATCTGCTCCCAAACCGCTTTTGCCGCATCCGACAAGCATCCCAGACATCAGCACAATTGCCGTCAGCCAGGCCGCAATTCGCCTTCCTGCTTTTTTCCCTTTCATAATAACCCCCGTTCCGGCGCATCTGACTTTGGCTGCGCCTCTATGATGACCGGAGAACGCATATGTCTCCGCTTATTATCATAGCAGGCTAATCTCTAAAGAATCTCTAAAAACAAAAATCCCCTTGCATAAAACCTTCGTTTCATCCAAGAGGACTCTCCTGTCTCTAATCAATTTACACCAAATGATCTGCTTTCCCCGTCATCAATCCTCGTCCCGATATCTGGACAGCAGCTGCTCAAAATTCGGTTTCACCTCCGCAAACGCCTTGAGAAGTTTCGGTGAAAAGGTGCCGCTGTGTCCGTTTAAGATCATCTGATATGCCTTATCTGACTCGTAGGCCATTTTGTATACGCGTTTCGAGGTGAGCGCATCGTACACATCCACCAGCGAAACGATCTGCGCCGCAATGCTGATCTCATCACCCTTTAATCCGTCCGGATATCCCTTACCGTCATATTTTTCATGGTGATGTCTGGCGATGTCGTACGCATAGTCATACATCTCCTGATCGCTCAGCCGTACCCTCTGCTGTATGATCTCCGCACCCTTCGTCGTATGTGATTTGATCAGCTCAAACTCATCATCCGTCAGCTTTGCAGGCTTTAAGATGATGGAATCGGGAATAACGATCTTACCGATATCATGAAGGCAGGACGCCCAGCCGATCTGCGTCAGTTTCTCAGGCGTCAGCCCGTACTCCGGAAAAAGCTTCATCACACTGTTGCCCAGGCATATGGAATACTCCCTGACACGTTTGATATGCTGCTTTGATTCCAGATTTCGGAACTCCACAATGTTGCTCAAAGAATCGATCAGGAGCTCATTCACCTGGTTGAGTTGCTTCGTCTGCTCCTGCAGGATCGTATTCTGCTTTTGAATATCGCGGTTCTGCTTTTTGACCATCACTTCCAGCTGCATCTTGTACTGGAACCAAGCGACCGCATTATGCACCACCTGTCTTACGACGTCACCCTGAAAGGGTTTCGTGATATAACTCACGATCCCGTACTCATAGCCCTTCTTTTCAATCTCCGACGAACATTCCGCCGTGACCATCACGAAGGGAATCTTGGCAAGAACCTTTTTGGCTTTGAGATGTTCAAGGACGCTAAAACCGTCCATCACCGGCATCATGTTATCGAGCAGCACAACGGCAATGGACGCGAAATTCTGATGCAAAATCTCCAGACCTTCCTTGCCGTTGACGGCTTCCAGAATCTTGTAATCATCCTGAAATAATTCCGTCAAAATCGCACGGTCGATATCATTGTCTTCAAAAATCAATATTGAGTCACGTTTCATGTTTTCCCTGACTTTCTTAATAAAATATATTGTAACTTCTTAAACAGATACCATAAGGACACGCTTATTCTGCAGCTTGAAATGCACTCTGCGCACCTTTGTCGTCAGTAAGAACTTAATGCCATTCAATATAATGATGCTGTTCTCATACGCCGTTCCTTTGACGCATACCGGCTCTTTCATCTGCTCCGTAAAGTTGACAAGCTTTGCTTCTTCCCCGTCAAGTTCCGCAAGCCTTCTGCCCTGCACTTCGATTCCCGCATAAACCTTGCGGCGGACTTCTTCCTCCACCTGCTTTCCTGACGCCTCGATCTGTTCGATTTTATCCCATACCTGCTCCAGTTCTCCCAAATCAGCCAGAAGCTTTTTCCTCTGTTTGGCAACTTCCTCCATCTCTTTGTCATACAGCTCATTGCGGCCGATATCCAGTACTGTTTTCAAATGCAGCCTGTTGCCCAGATTATAGGCATCTACGCCTCGCACCGCACGGATCCTGCCGCCCAAAAGTACGCCTTTGCTTCCTGATACGATCACTTTTCCCATCGTATCAATGGTACTGTTCATAATATAGTTGGCTTTGACATTCCCTCTGGCAATAATATTGGCCGCCTCAAAAAAGCTACCGGAAACCTCACCATCCGCCTCAATAAAGCAGTCGTTTTTCGAACAGCTTCCCTGCTTGATCATGATATTCCCGCCGGCAATCAATCTGCACGTTTCCACATTTTGTTCGATAATGATATCCCCGGTCGCCTTGATATAACCGCCCGAGTAAATGCTGCCGATCACGTAGACGGAGCCGTCCACCTCAAGCTTGCCTGTCACGGCCGTCACGTCCTCACGAACAATCAGCATATTAGTGATCATGATACGGCCTGCCGTATACTCAAATTTCCCGTTCATCTTGGAGAGATAGGTCACGCCGTCCGGCGCGATCCGAAAGCCCACGCCCCGCAGAGGTGGTTTTTCCATCCCGTGTTCGCCGTGTATCGTCTCCCCGTAGATGTTCTTTCCTTTCTGACCGGGCTGCGCACGATGGTAGAGGGCAATCTTTTCTCCCTCATCGACCATCTCAAAGGCCTCGATATTGACATAGTCTACGCCGCCGTCCGGAAGCGGTGCAGGAATGCGCGGCAGATCCAGCCTGACAAACCACTCAAACCAGCCGTCCTTCCCTCTCTTGGCCGGGATTCCCTCAGCGATCAGGACTTTTTTATTCATCCGCTTCTGATCGATCATATCGTCGATTGCATCCCTTTTGATGCCAAAAACGATATCTCTTCGTTCCAGATCCTGGTAGATATCTTCCTTCGTCACCTTATTGCCGGGAACCCATGGAATATAAGCATAGGCCTTATTTCCGTTTTCTTCTATGGAAATCGAAAAATCTTTATCACGCGAATATGCGGCAGAAGAAACGGCCGCTCGCTTTTCTTTTCCGTTTGCGTCCTCTCCGGCGTCTGCGTTTTTCTGCGGCGCTGTCCCGTCACCCACTTCGCTTTTGCCTTCCCCGCTTCCTGCCGTAATGCTCACAGTATTTGGAGCAAGCAGCGCCAGACGCTTTTCCTTCATATCCGTGGCAGAATAAACCAGACTGCAATAGTTGGATACGTCGATATCCGCTTCCAGTCCCAGACGGATCTCCCGCATCTGCGCATGGCTGAACAGCGGATTGGCATAAAGCTCTATATCCAGCTTTTTTTCCACTCCCAGACGGATCTCCTGCATCTGCATCCAATTATAACGAATGTCCGCGTAGGCAGCAATATCGATGTTCTCACTCAGTCCGATCCTTATCTCGTGGATCTGCGGTGCGCACATCGTGTCCTGCAGCCACTGATCGATCGGCAGTCTGCTCATCAGGGCAAAACGAATCTCCAGCAAATCATCGTCTGCAAACCCTCTGTTCAGATAGGGCATGAGATCGATACCGGAATACAGAGAAAGCCTGATCTGACGCATGGTCTCATAATTATAAGCGGGATCCGCATACACGGAAGCATCCAGATTGTCCTTAAGGCCCATGCGGATCTGCTCCATCTGCAGCCAGTTAAATTCCGGATTGGAATAGAGGGATACATCCAATCCCTCCTCTTTTCCGAGTATGATCTCCCGGCACTGCGCCTTGAGATATTCCTCGTTTTCCATCATCACAAAGCGCAGTTCCTGCTGTCTTCCGACATCCAAATCGCTCATAGCAGTTATCAGTCTCTCCCTCTATCATACAATTCTCTCATCTATCTTATCAAAATCAAAAGGAAAAGTCTACTGCTTCCTTAATGCCTCCTTAGTTTTTCTCCTCTCGCGGTGTAGGCGAAAAGATCCACAAATCACTCGGCGTACAAGACAATGTCATACAGAGTGCCTCCATCGTATCAGCTTTCACCAGCCTCGGCTGCTCTTTCATCAATGCGCAGATCGACGGCGCAGACAAACGATACCCTGCCGTATCCTGAAGACGCCTGCCAAGCTCAGCGCCTGATTTGATATGCCGCTCTGCCATGATTTCTCTGAGTTTCCATTCCAATGCCATTCGACACCCCTCCTACTATCTTCTACTACTCCCCTTACACTCAAACATAATACTGTGCCTGCGCCTCCCACATTCTGTGGTATATGCCTCCAACGTCTGCCACGAGCGAATCATGCGTCCCGTTTTGCACGATCTGCCCCGCATCAAAGACCACGATCTCATCACAGAAACGACAGCTGCTCATCCGATGAGAGATAAAGACTGCCGTCTTATCCGCCACCATTTCGTTGAAACGCATATAAATATCCTGCTCGGCGATCGGGTCGAGCGCGCTTGTCGGCTCGTCAAGTATCACCAGCGGGGCGTCGCGGTATAATGCTCTGGCAAGCGCGATTTTCTGCTTCTCACCGCCTGATATTTCGATCCCTTCCTCATCGCCATCCTGCTGGTCCTTTAAGAGGCGCGAATCGATGCCGTTCTTCATATTTAATACTCTCTCGTAGATACCTGCCTCCTGCAGGCTCTTGATCACCCTGTCTTTGTCAAACGTGGGACCTGCCGCCACGTTTTCCGCCACCGAAAAGGAAAATATCTTGTAATCCTGAAAGACGATGGAAAAGAGGCGGATATATTCGTCATAATCATATTTGCGAATGTCAATGCCATTTAACAGGATCTCCCCTTCCGTCGGATCGTAAAGCCTGCACAAAAGCTTGATAAAGGTGGTCTTACCTGCCCCATTGGCACCTACGATCGCTAATTTCTGCCCCTGCTTCAACCGAAACGAAACGTTTTTTAAGACCAACCTGTCGCTATTGGGATAATGGAAGCTGACGTTTCTAAACTCCAGTTCGTACTCATTGTCAAAACGCTTTTCCACGGGAAGCGTACCCTCATACTTTTGATTTTTGACATCCATCAACTCATTGTAGCTGTCCAGATAGCTGTTTTGGGTATTGATACTGATGAGTAATGCAAACAGGGTACCGATCTGGGCTTGTAACAACGTGATCGCACTGATGTATTTGGTCACTTCACCGATGGTGATCATGCCATAGATCGCCTTGATCCCTACATACGCATAGACCGCCACGATAAAGAGGTTCTGTGCCAACTGCGCCAATGCCCCGATTCTTTGCGTGTCCCTGATTGCCTGTTTCTGCGCATTTTCAATATCGCCGCGGGCTTCCATGCCCTTTTTCCGAATCACATCGTACAGCTTAAAAATGCGGATATCCTTCCCCATGGGGTAATTTCTGATAAGGTCTAAAAAAAACCAGTAGATCCTGCCGCTGCGCACCTCGATCTGGTCACAGCTGTAGCGGATCCGTCCCTGCTTTGCCTCACATTTACTGCCAATGTAAATGCTGGACAACAGCAGCCCCAACAGCAAAAGATAGCTGACAGGCGACGCAAAGAAGGCGTAAACCGCGCCTTCCCCCTGCGCCGGCGTAACAAGAAACAGTCCTGCCATCGTAACCACCGCTCCGATGCAGGAGCCCCCGACACCGAACAGATTGAGCGTTCTCAGTAAATATTTACCCATTCCTCCCATTTTGTCCGTATTGCCATCCGCCTGCGCGATCAGTTCCAAAGTACTGTTTCTTTCCAGAATATCATAATCCATTTGCATGGCTTTGGCTTCGATCTGCCTGTTCTTTCGATGGGCCACCAGCTGCCAGCGCATACTGAGAATCCGCATCGTAGCACTGCGGATCAATTCCATCAGCAGGCGACTCCCCACCATCACTGCCGCAACCGCCAGAATCTCTGTTTGATCTGCCCTGTTAACCAGCATATCCACAATCCGTGCGCCCAGAATCATATACAGAAACGGCATGGACCGCTCCATCAGCGTGTACAAAACGGCAATGGGAATGTATGAGGGGCAAAGGCTGTGTATGTTTGTCATATTCCTTTTGAAACAGGCAAAAAAGGGAAGTTTTTTTATTTCATCATCCTTCTTCATGATTTTCCGATTCTCCTTCCTTATAGTACTGACTTTGCACGGTAAAAACCTCCGCATACTTTCCATTCTTTTGCAGCAGCTCGTCATGCGTGCCCGTCTCCGCGATCCTGCCGCCCTCAAGAAAAAGGATCCTGTCGCAGAACTTTGTGCTCGCCAGTCTGTGGGAGATAAACAACGCCGATTTTCCCTGTGTTGCCGCCTTATATTCCTCATACATGTTGCTTTCCGCGATCGGGTCAAGCGCCGCCGTGGGCTCATCCAACACCAGCATAGGCGCGTCTTTATATAAACATCTGGCAAGCATGAGTTTCTGCATCATACCGCCCGATAACTGAATTCCGTCCGGGTCAAAGCTCTGTGTCAAATTTGTTAACTCTTTCTTTTCCAGCGCCTCTACATCCTTCCACAACCCTGCGCGGCGCAGACAGAAGCGTACTTTCTCCATATCCGTATCCTCCTCCACACACCCCGACACGTTGCTGGCTATGGAAATCGGTACGCTGTTGATATCCTGAAAGATAACTGCCAAAAGCACATGATACTCGTTTAGATTCAACTCCTCAATGGAATGCCCGCCGATGAGGATCCTGCCACCCGTGGGATGATAAAATCCGCATAGCAGTTTAACTAACGTGGTCTTCCCGGCGCCGTTGCTTCCCACCAACGCGATCCTCTCACCCGGCCTTATAGAAAAGGAAATATCTTTCAAAATTTCCTCTCCGTCCTCCTCATAGCGAAAAGATACGTTTTCAAACGTGATCTCCGGAATCTGCCTGTACCAGGCAGCTGGAATGGGCATTCCTTCTTCCCGCAGGAAGCGGTTCGGATAATCCATCATCTTCCGATACTCGCAGATCATCAGATTCCCCTCCAGCAAAAAACCAATGTGAAACCGTATATTGCCAAACCATTCGGCAAGCCCTGTGACTACGCCGAGTCCCAGCGTAAACTCCGCGATACTGAATGATCCGTTCAATACGCCCGCCGTCAAAATGCCGTATGCCAGAAGATCCCTCGCCGCCACAAAGAGTGCATCGGATACATCCGCTGTATATCTGCGTCTGCCATACCCTGCAGACAATGCCATGTTTCGGCGTTCCAGTTTGTCAAATCCTGAGAGGAGCCAATCCGCCATATTGTAAATGCGGATATCCTTACCGTTTTCCACGGTCGTCATCTGCTGCTTCAAATAAAAAAACCTGCCCCAGATCCTGTACTGCTCATCCATGGTTGTGGCTCTGTATTTGCGGTAGCGCGCCTCTAACAGCGAGCCGACAATGGACATGACCACAATAACCGCCATGATCCGCCAGTCGAAAAACGAGATCGTCAAGGAATACAAAATGATGCCCATGACCGCCGCCACGATCAGCGGACAATTGATGTACATCCGGTTGACACCCTCCCAATACATATTGACTGCATGCGTTGCCCGAGTCAAAAGCCGCTGCTGTTCCGGGGACTCCACGTTGTCATAGTCCGCATGCAGACTTTTCTGCACCAGCTGCATCAGAAACTCTCTGTTTTGCGCCGTTTCATAATAATAATTGCTCCATGCATCCACATATCGGGTTCCAATATGACAGAACAGATACACCGCCAACATGACGGCCATGACCAGCAGATAGTGGCTAACCCTGCCTTTTTCGGTAATACTGGCAACGGCTGCGGCCATCGTGACTGTAGCCGCCACACGCCCCGCAAGATAAAAAAATATCGTGCCGTACACGCCCAGCCGCATTGTCGGCTTTACTTGATACAGCATCTGATACATATACCGTATATTACTGAATAATGTATACTTCTTTTCTTTCATCTCATCCTCCCTGTCAAACTATCAGACGACTGATAATTCTATTATTGACCACTTTTACTTTTTACTCCCTTTCTGCGCAACGTTATCTTATCATGTTTCCAAAAGGCGTAAAAAAAACGTGCACGAATTGTTTGATTTCGTACACGAGTGTGTTTTGTCGTCACAGTGGCAGCATAATCTCGGTGGAAAATACCCCTGGTTCATTTGCCCGCCTGATATAGCCGTTATATTTTTCTACCACAAGGTCGATCCGTTTCAGCCCGTGCCCGTGATCGCCGCGTTTGTTGGAGATATACTCCGCATCAAGCTTCCTGATCACTTCGGCGGTAGAATTGGTGACGGCAATGTAGAGCTGCTGTTTTCTGATACATAAGTAGATACGCAAAAACCGCTCCTCCTCCTTT
The DNA here is from genome assembly GCA_910576815.1 of uncultured Lachnospiraceae bacterium. Classification (GTDB taxonomy): domain Bacteria; phylum Bacillota; class Clostridia; order Lachnospirales; family Lachnospiraceae; genus UBA3282. The sequence continues at coordinate 20,993 of CAJTKA010000014.1, read as the reverse complement.
GGTATCTTCCTGCACGACTCGACCGCGTTATCGATCAGATTGCCAATGATCACACAGAGGTCAATATCTTCAGTTGCCAGATTTTCTCCGATTTCCGCTTTGCAGTTAATACGGATGTTCTCCTTTTCCGCAATACTCAATTTACTGTTTAGTATCGCGTCCAGACTGACATTGCCCGTGGCGTATTTCACCTTGATTCCATCCAGATCTCCCTCCAGCTCGTTGAGATACTGCTCTGCCTCCCCGATCTGCCCCATGGCAAGGTGCGCTTTCAGCTTCTGCAGATGATTGTGATAATCATGCCGCCAGCCGCGCATTTTCATGTAGATCTCATTCACTTCCTCGACCTGTCTGGCCATCACCGTAACCTGATAATCCAGGTATTTTCTGTCTCTAAACCGAAACATTCCTCGCCTCCTATGCCAGAGAAGCATTTATGCGATTCATAACCAAATCAGCAGATCTCGTTTGCCACCTGTATCTTACTTAAAAAAGTATTTCATGAACGCATCATTGAGCGGCCCGTATGCACCGCGGCTGACCGGTATCTTCTCTCCGTTTTCCAGAATACATTCTTCGCGCGTGATCTTATCAACAAATTCAAGATTTACAACAATCGAGCGGTTCGCCATTACAAACTTTTCGGAGTCAAGTTTATCCATCATCTCTCTCAAGCTTGCCTTCCACTCGTACACTTCATCCGTTGTCTGCATCTGCAGATAATGCCCTTCCACCTTGACAGAAACAATGTCGCTTCTGGAAAGTCTCAGGTTTTCCCCATGATACTTGATCGTGAGATAATCATCCCTGCTGCCTTCCAGTTTTTCCATGCAGGCTTCCAGCGCTTTTGCCAGCTCGTTTTCCTCCACGGGCTTGACCAGATACCTGACCGCGCCGATCTCATAGCCCTCAAACACATACTCCGTCTTCCCGGTCAGAAACACGATCTGCACATTGCGGTCAAATTTTCTGACCGCGTGCGCCAGCTCCATGCCATTCATATCCTTCATGCAGACATCCAGAAACAGGATGTCAAATTCATTCGGTCTGTCATACTTGAAAAGATACTCCTCCGCGCTCTCAACGAAGGTGATGTTTAACCGGACCTTCCGCGCTTTCGCCCAAGTTTCTATCATTTTACCATAATAATTATGCAGTTGTGCATCATCTTCTACGATTGCCAGTCGGACTAACATTGTAACACCCTTACCTTCTGCCTGAACGTTTTATGTGAGAGCCGCGAGAACGATCGCAAATTTGACTCTGCCATAAGTATATCTGATTATAGCACTTCAAATTCTTCTTTGCCATAACAATCCGTCCTTTTGCTTTTGCATTTTTCCTTTTGCCTTTTATTTCCATTTTCTCCTTCTATTCTCTCCGCCATCCGCACCGCTTAGCTTTCGCACTCCAAAGTTTACATGCGGCACTTTCAAATTGCTTTACATCTGTTATTCAGGGCATTACAATAAAATCGTCTAAGAAAACGATTGCAATCACAGATCAGCAGGAAAAACGTATGACGACCGGAGAAAAAATAACCCTACTGCGAAAAGAAAAGAATATCACTCAGGAACAGCTTGCGGAACTACTGGACGTTTCCCGTCAATCCGTCTCCCGCTGGGAAAAAGACGCCGCTTTTCCGGAAACGGATAAACTGATTCAGTTGAGCAGATTATTTGCCTGCAGCATTGACTTTTTGCTGAGCAACGATCCTTATAAAAAGGAGATAGCGCCCTGCCCTTCTGTTTCTGATTCCTATCAATTCATTCGTGAATGCGGCTATTTCTTTCTGGCAACATCCGTTGACGGTCAACCCGGATTAAGACCCTTGGGCATGATCTACGCCAACGACCGCGCCTTATTCATGGCCACCGACAAGCGAAAAAATGTGTATTCAGAACTAATGCAAAATGCACGGATCGCAATCGGGGCTTATGATCCGCATACCAAAAAATGCCTGCGGTTAAGCGGCCGGGCAATCGCAGAAACTTCTATTTCCGTCAGGGAGGAAATGATGAACGCGTATCCGCCCTTAAGACATAAATACACAACGGAAGAAGAAAGGTATCTTGCCATTTTCAAACTGTTGATCGACGATAGTCGCATCACCTAACAGACAATTGTGCCTAATCACTTAAAGAGAAAAAGGAGAAAAAAGATGGAAAAATTAACCCCGGAAACAAAGAAACTGATGGACGAACGATTTGGGCATGACTGCATCATTGCCTTGGCAACCACGAATGAGGGCCTGCCGCATGTCCGCAATGTAGACGCTTACTATGAGGACGGCGCATTTTACGTAGTCACCTATGCGCTCTCCAATAAGATGAATCATATTGCCAAAAATCCTACCGTGGCAATCGCAGGCGACTGGTTCACCGCCCACGGAACAGGAATTGATCTCGGCTTTGTCGGCAAAGCCGAAAATCAGGATATCATGGCAAAACTGAAAGAAGCATTTTCATCCTGGATCAATGAGCATACCAACCTGGAAGACGAAAACACCTGTCTTTTGCGCATTCAGCTGACCGACGGTATCCTCTTTTCCCACGGGACCAGATTTGATATCGATTTTACCTGATTACATCTTCCGCTCGTGTTTTAAATCAGATTTCCTATAGCAACCAAAAAAGTCCCGGATTATGAAAGTTTTTATAAGTTTATCTGGCAGACTTTCTTCTGATAAACGACTATTGACGCTATTTATTGAACAGCATCTTTTGCTAACCTCCGAAGCTGGACTGCCCAGAACGTCAGGTCGCAGTCCAGACCGGGACCTTTTTTGTAGGTTTCTTCCAACTGCACGTCCACATACGGGGCCGGATATCCTATCTTGAACGAAGAACGCTTCGTATGCGCCTGCTCAAAATTCATCCGCAGAATGCCCTCCCCGTCTGTGGCGGCGCTGACAGCCGCCAGCGAATCCCTGACCACATCCGCCCGCTCTCCAACGCCCAGCATAGCGATCTCCGTCAAAACCCTTCTGTAGGCAACCGTGCTGATATAGTTGGGGTCAAACGCCCTGATCGGTGTTCCAAGCGCAAAGAACGGGCCGTAATATTTGCTCTTGATCTTCACCGACATCTGATTGTCTGGTTTCATGATCTGATTGATATGATTGAGTGCATCTGCCATCATCTGCACCGTGTCTTTGGCTCTCCACGCCTTTGTATAAGTAAGCATTTCCAAAGTATACAGATTCGGAAAATACTCGTCGGATTCCAGATAAGGCAGCTTATGGTTCTTCTCCGCATTCTTTCGCTGTGTGTAACCGAGCATCGCCTGCATCGTGTAAAATAGTGCACCAATGCTGTTCCCGTTATGGATTGCAACAAACCTGTTTTGATACCGCTCGACCTCCGGCGGAATATAGGAAAACTCCTGTTCCAGTGTTTCCTCATCACGCAGGGCCTTCACAAAATTTACCACAAGTGGATGCTCCTTCGGAATCGCATAATAAGAAAGCAGTCTGGCTGCCGCCTCGCCATCCTGTAAAGGCGTTTCGTGAAGCACCGTTCCCTTCCAGTGATCCCAGCTGTGCATACCGCTGCCGATGTACCCGTTCGGCTTGGCGTAGGTCTGCACCAGCTTAAAATGCGGCAGCTCGTATATCTCGCCCAAGAGCCGCTTTTCTTCTTCCTCGGAAATCTGTCCCAGAATCTCTTTGCGCAGACGGTATTGGATCACCGGTCCCACTATTTCCTTCTTGTCGATTGCAAAGTACGGGGTAAGGATGGCTTCAAATTCTTCCACCGATATGTTAAAGCGATCCTGCCTTCCCAGATATTCTTCGATCAATTTTGAAATTTCAAATTCCGGGCTGCCCAAATTCGGAATATCCAGAACAAACCGTCCGCCTGGTTTTAGGATACGGGAAAACTCCGCGATCGCCTGCTGCACGAACTCCTTTTCAAAATATTCCAGAGACCCTACGCATTCGCCCATGTCAAAGAAATGGTCCGCATAAGGCGTTTCGTGCATACTGCAGCAGCAAAGATCACCAACCGTCAAGTGATTTTTCTCCGCATATCCTTTCAGCAAATCAATCGTTTTACTGCTGATATCGACACCGTAATAGACAGACGGCCAGTCTTTATAACCGCTGAACATAAAATTCAGGCAGCATCCCAGATCAATAAATTTCATGCCTGCCTTTGGGGCCAGGTACTCGACGATTTCTTTTCCGGCACTGTCGGAAAGGGTTTCACTCGCCCGCATTTGCTGAAACAAAGGATAATAAGGATGATTCGTAATATATGGCGGAAAATTATCATAGGAATCCATACCTTGTTTCCCTAAATCGATGCCTTTATCGTATGATTTTGCTACTAATTCCAGTTGGTCATTCATAAGCAGTTTCTCCGTGATTTCCAGTCTTATTTTTAGCAAATACAATTCTTAAATATACTATTCTACTTTAAATATTTTTCAATCTCCTTCTTTAATAGCGGCAAATCGTCATGAATGGTATCCCATACAATGCGCATATCCACACCGGAATAGCCATGAACGATCCTGTTACGCATACCATAAAGCTGTTTCCAAGGAATAGAAGTGACTGTCTCCTTATATTCATCCGTCAAAGATATCTTCGCCAATTCGCCAATCTGCATCAAATTAAATACGCAGGCATCAACCCGCATAGAATCTGCTTGAAAATCGTTAAGACTATTACAATTTTCACAATATTTGAGAGCCGAAAGAACATGATTATAAATTTTCTCTAATACCTGTCTGTCTTTATTGTTCATAAATTACTACTCCACTTTTCGCAATTTCTTCTCCAACCTGTGAATCCGATGTTAGTTGAGATGTATCCAGTAAATCGACTTCTTTTCCAAGCGCGGTAACTACATCTTCTAATAATCCAAAAAAGGCCAGTCCTTTGAGGCCACTGTCCACAAGAATATCGATATCACTCTGTTTTTCTGCAAGCCCTTTCGCATACGAACCAAACAACGTTGCCTTCTTCACCTTATGCTCGGAAAACACAGGCTGTAAAAGCGTCTGTATCTGCAACGGTGTATAAATATCCTTATACATACATTTACCTCCTGCCTTCATCAATACCTATATATCCTTCATCAAAACTATCTTTATCATTATAATATGCCTGTCCTACAATAACAATCCCAGTTTCTCTCTTTCATCTTTCTTTTTATCATCCGTCTGCCAAAGTGGACTCAAGCAGTTTCTCCAATTCCACGCGCAATCGCGTTTTTAAATCTTCCAGCTCCTCAGGCGTCGGCAAAAATTCATCCGCCACCAATTCCGCGCCCAATTTCCAGACCGGGCCGCCCGTATCGGTATCCCCTTTCCTTCTGGGGAAAAGGTGCCAGTGCATATGACGCCCGTTGCCCGCACCCAGAAGCTCGTAATTGAGCTTGTCCGGATGAAAGGCATTGTAGACAGCTTCCGCCACGACCGCCATCTCGTGCAAAAACTCATCCCTGAAATGCGGTTCCAGAAAATGCAGTTCCGTCGCATGTTCCTTGCACAGGAACAGGGTATAGCCCTTGATGCGCTGATGGTCGCCGATCACCACATAGCCTGTATTCAGCTCTTTGACAAAATAGGGATTTTTACCGTTTTTGGTCTGTTCGATCCTCTCACAGACCATGCAGGATTCCTGATTCATAATTACCTCCATGCTAACTTTTTTACACAACCGCTTTCCCATCACTCCGCCGCCGATTGTACTTCAATAAACTTTCGTATATTTTCATTCATGGGTCGAAGCTGCTGATATAGAAATCCAATTTCCCGTGGAGATATGGGCTTGGATAATTCTATTTCCACAAGGGAACCTGCTTTTAATTCTTCTTCCACAAACTGCTTTACCACACAGGATACCCCGATTCCCATTTTCGCAAATTCAATCAGCAGATCCATTTCATTTACTTCAAGAATATGCAAGGGGTTCATATTGTTTTGTGCATAATACCTGTTCAAATGCCTGCGGGAAACATTATCCTTATCAAGCAATATAATATTGCCATGTTCCAATATCTTTTCATCACTGCAATCCAGTTTCTCCCGATATGCCGGTGTGCAAACGAATATGTATTCAATGACACCCAGAAAATGATAGACTGCCGTTCCCAACTGTTCCGGTTTGGAAACGAGCGCCAGGTCGATCTTACATTGTTCAACCATGGAACAGGCTGCTGCCGATGATGTGCAGGTAACCGATACTTCCGTATTCGGATACCTGGTTGTAAATTCTTTAAGATAAGGCATGAGGAAATGTTTACACAATACATTACTGGCGGCAATTCGCAAATATCCTGTATTTTGGCGGAATCTAAGGCTATCTTCTGTCTCGAAAAGAATCTGAAATGCCCGTTTAACATTCTCGTAGAGTTTTCTTCCGTTTTCTGTCAGTTCCACGCCTTTTGACTTTCTAATAAAGAGCGTTGTATTCAGATTGTCTTCCAGTTTTCTGACCGAGATACTGACTGCCGGTTGAGAGATGTACAATTGTGCAGCCGCCTTAGAAATGCTGCTGCATTCCGCAACCGCAAGGAAAATTTTATATTTTGAAAGATTGTCAAGTGTTTCCATGTTTTAGCCCCAACCCATAAGTTCATTTTATATCTTTAATAAATTATATATATTTGTATTATATCACTATATAAAGTATCATGCAAGAAAACGAAAAAGGAGAACGCGTATGAAAACATATGAATTTGACGGCGAAAAATACAAAGCCGCTTCTTGCCCTCAAAAGGAGTGGGGAAAAAGCCTTATTTCAACAATCAAATTACAGGGTAATGAAATCATCTTAGATTTAGGATGTGGCGACGGACGCTTAACGGAACAGTTATCGCTGCTGGTGCCAAGCGGAAAAGTCATAGGGATAGACGCATCTGTCGGAATGATAAAAACGGCGCAGCAAATCAATAGAGATAATCCGAACTTCCTTCCTATGGATATGAACGACCTGCACTTTTTCAATGAATTTGATGTTATTTTTTCTAATGCCGCATTACATTGGGTAAAAGATCATCATCGGCTGCTGCAAAATTCCTACGAGGCATTAAAAACAGGCGGCATCCTGGTATGGGACTTTGGATGCCATGGCAACTGCTCCCATTTTCTGGAAGTGATGCAGAAACTAATCGCAGACGATCACTATATGGAATTTTTCAAGGGGTTTGAAATGCCGTGGTTTATGCCCACAAAGAGTCATTATGAAGAACTGATCGCCAATATCGGCTTTTCTCATGTTACGATTACAGAAGTAAACCGGGACCGGTTTTTCCCCACTTCTGACGAGATGATCAAGTGGATCGACCAACCATGCATCGTTCCTTTTATAGAATGTATTCCTGCTGCCCTCAAAAGCACATTCCGCCAAGAATTCATTGCAGAAATGCTCAAAAAAGCACAGCAGCCTGACGGTACTTGTTTTGAGACGTTCCGCAGATTACAGGTCTATGCGCAAAAATAACCGTCCTGTTAAACAATGCTCTTTTCCATCTGAATATACAGCCCCTGCTGAAATACGATGTCAAACCCGAATGCTCGGTACAGGGAAACGGCAGGTTCTAACGTTATCCTCGTATCCAAAAATAACTTGTGACATCCCTGCTCTTTGGCGTAGTTTTCTACCGTCTTCAGCAGTTCCTTGGCAATGCCCCTGCCCCGATATTCCTCTTTAAGAAACATCCGCTTGACCTCGCCTACGCCTTCCTCCTTTTTTCGATAGGCGATGCAACCTGCGGGAATGTCAGCCTCGATTACCACCCATACATTTTCGATGTGCTCATTCTCAGAATAGCGTGTGTAATACTTTTTATCATCGCCTAAGAAGGCTATCATATAGTCATCGTGCTCAGAAAAAAGATGCAGGACGCTTTCGTCTGTGGTTTTTGCGGGAATGATATTCATAGTTGTGTTCTCCTTATCTTTGCAGTGCCCTCACACATAGTTTATCATCCCCGCTGTGTTTTGTCTTCTACTTTTTCCAGCCGAACGACTGTGTTTTGCGGTTATATCCGATCTTGCGGTAAAAATCATTGCCGCCTCCGCTCATACACTCTGCGCCCAACTCTTTCATCCTGCGGTAATGCACGGAAAGCGCCGCGGCTGCCAGTCCTCTGTTCCGATATGCTGGAACGGTACAAAGCGGTTCCATATAGGCGAGTTTGTTTTCTTTCACCCACCACATCCCCGAAAAGCAGACATACTCGTCCTTTTCGTTTGCAATAATGACATTATGCTCATAGGTAGCATGCGGCGGCGGTGCCATGATGTCGCTGATCACACCCTGCCATGCTCTTTGCGGATTCCAGTCTGTTCCGGGGTCCTCCGCTTCCCAATTCTCAAAAGGGCCCTTGTCCTCATGATCAAACCCTTTCCACATGCAGATTGCCAGTTTCACAGGGTCCGCCTGATCAGGTGCTACCAAATGAAACCCTTCCGGAAGCGGGTAATCTAACTTGGCTTTCCCAAAGTCGATCACCCAGTTTTCATTGACAAAGCATTGCTGATACCCTCTCTTTGCGGCTGCTTCCATCAACGCTTTCTGCTGCGGATTGAAAATCAATGTCCTTTCCGCATCATTTCCCCGCATATGCTCCTCGGCATAGGCAATCATTTCATCCGCCAGCTCCTCATAACCGTCTCGCAGACAAAAGTAGATATCCGAACAGGGATTTTCATAGAACGCAAAGCCAACTGCCCTGTCCCCGTCGAACCAAAGTCTGTTCAGATAAAGATAACGATTATCAAACCATGACGCTGTGATCGCATACTCAAAAAAGGGGGCTTCCACTTCATTTGCCTCAAATCCTTTTTCCGAGTAATTCTCTGTCAGCAAATTCCAAACGATATCGTTATCCGATAATACTTGAAACTGCCTTGTTGTGATCTGTTTCATACGTTCCTCCATTTCAAAGCATCTTATGCTTACTAAAAGTCAATACGCAATTCAGACTTTTCAGTCTCCTGCTGCGTGTATATCTCTATTGTAACAATGACAAACCGATTGCGAAAGTAGCAAGAATCCTTATAACCAAAGTCACCACAAAAGAACGCCCGCCATTTCCATGGCAGACGTCCTTCTATTACCCATATATGATTTTTTTTATCGTACTATCCGCCAGACGATACCGCTTCGCCAACGTTTCTATGGAAGCGCCTCCCTGATAAAGAACCTTTATTTCCTGATTCCGCTCCCGATAAAAGGCGCGCGAGCCGCTGTCGGCTCCCCAGTCCTTTTTCGATGACGCTCTCGGAACATAAAGCAGTCCTCCATCAAGATAGATCTGAAGCTCTTTTAATAATCGTTCCGGCAGGATTTCTGCTGCATTTTGATATTTCACCTCTGCCACTCCTTATTTATATTTGATAAATAAGTGCAGAAACAGCAGAACATATAGTGTGGTCCGCCCATACAAAGTGCTATATGCCTGCTACTCTGCATGGGCAAAGATGCCCTGAACTCCGTTTTTGTATCGGGCTCGCTGTTTTCGCCACATAGACTTCCCTCCCTTCTATATTCAATTCCATCACAGCATTTTCGCTGGTATTTATCTTATAAATTTCTTCCCTGATATTGTATTGTTACAACATAGACTGTTTTAGCAGCTTCATCAATACGAAAAATAGCAAGATAGTTATCAATCAGCAACTGCCTGTAACCCTTTCCTGCATATCGTCCCTCATTACGTTCCTGATGGGATTGCGGCAGTGTATCTAAATGTAAGATTGCTCTTTTGATCCGTTCACCCTGACCTTTTGCATTTTCAGGCGACAATTTATCCTTTGCAATATATTCGTAAATGCTTTCTATTTCACGTATCGCTCTGGGACTTATTTTCACCTTGTACTTATCCAAAATGTTTTTTCTCCAGTTCTATAAAAACTGCTTCTGCGTCAATCGCTTCTGCTCCGTTTGCCATTTCCTGTTCAGACTCGTAAATGGCTTGGTCAATACGATTCATTCTCGCAAATTTATCATATAATTCGCTGCTCATTACCACCAAGTCACTGTACCCGTTCTTCGTAATAAAAATGGGCTCCTGTTCCTTGTGCGCGATATTGGAAATCTCCGTTGTATTGCGTAAATCCTTAATTGGCATAATAAGCGGCATACTACCCCTCCTTTTTTGACATAATAATAGCATAATTATGTGCAAGGCGCAATGGAAATATGCAAAGGATCTAATGGTTGCATTTCTACTAAAATAAAGAAATTATATTAGCCCTAAATTATTCTTTTACAAAAAATGTCAGGATACTGTTGACTCCCGCCACCGCCTCTTCATCTGTAATCGCCGGTCTTTCATTGGTGTTATGGCTATATACCAATTCATGTATTTCCGGACAGTTCATATGATGCAGCAGTATGCGTGCAGTACTGAAAGCCCTGTCCATATGCCCATCACCGCCCCCGACTAAGATGACCGCACCCTTCTTGACCTTCCCCACAGGTTCCTCTTTCCTGAAATAACCGGCACAAAAATAAGTTTGAAGCCTGCTTGCAACATCCAGTATTTTCCCGGTCAACTCTGAAAAATAAATCGGTGAAGCAATCACAATGTTATCGCATTCCTCTATGTATTGATAAACCTCCTGCATTTCATCATCTATTTGGCATCCCCTGTGTTCCCAACAATATCTGCAGTCAAGACAGGGCGAAATATCACATCGATAGGCGTTTACTATTTTATATTCTCCCGTGATTTTTTCGGTGAGTATTTTAATCAAGCTGCTTGTATCGCCGTTTGGTCGCGGAGAACCGTTGAAGATCAAAGTTTTCATAATCATTATCCTCGCCTTCCCGTTGATTTCTTTGCAAAACTGTCGGGCGCTCCCTGCGCAGATGCTATATATGCCTAATTTTTACGGTACCTGCCGACCCTTTCATCCGCAATCTCGCCGTCAAAATTCATCCCAAAGCCAAAATCATAAATATGCCCTTCTTCGTCCTGATAGCAGTCCATATCAAACGCCACGTCTTCCTGCTGCCGTTCCACCGTCTCCATATTCGCGGGCATCTGGATCGGAAGCAGCCCCTGCGGTGTGAATCTGCCGCAAATGACATCCAGTACCGCCTGCGGGCTGACGCCATATTCCAGAAGAAGTGCATCCGTATATGGTTCCAACTCTGCCATTACAGTAGGGTTTTTCAGGGCAATGATCGTGACCACAGGTTTGTCTCCCATCCGCTTTCTCATTTCCAGTACCAGATCCAGATCTGCTTCATTGGCGGCATGGTTCCATTTATCCCGATAGCTGCGATCCGTAAATCCTTCCAGCGGATCCCCGCCTGCCAGACTGGGCTGTCTCGCGCTCACCGCCTGATAAGGCCTATACTGCAGAGTGACAGGCTTATAACCGTTTCCGCCTGCTTTCCGGTCTTCCGGATCATAACCGCAGGAAATCGGCGACTCGATAAAGCACAGCGCCGCATCCGCCTCCTCTGGCGTATCCACGATCTGAAAATATGCCGAAGCCGCCTTCTTCCCGGCAGGAACCACCGTGCGGTCACCCGTTAGTGTGCTCATAAAGCTCATATGGGACTTTATGAACCTGTCCGGGATGTAAACCTTGATTCCCTCTTGTAATGGCAGAGTTTTTTCCCTATTTTTTAAAAGCGTCACCGATTTCAACTGAGACTGATAGCCTTTTTTCAAAAAATCCTCACAACCTACAGTGTGCAGAGATTCCTCCAGATTCAAATAAGGATTCTCAAACAGTCCCGCGCGAAAGATATTCAGAAGGAGCCGATAAGCAGACCGTCTGAATCTGGCATCCGCCGCCTCCTCACCATATTTTTCACAGAGCATTCGATAAGCTTCCAACACGGGCGCGGCGTCATTATTCCCGCCGAACTGATCCACGCCCGCTTCCAATGCCTTAAAATGCCGCTGCGCCTCCGTCAGCTTCTCCACGCCCCAGCACTTCCCTGCGAATGTTTCTTCTGCCTCTCCCATCTCATGGGTGATGCCCCAATCCGTGCAGACCACACCCTCGTAACCAAGTTCCTCCCGCAGCAGATCCTGGATCAGATATTTGTTGAAAGAATTGCCCACGTTTTCCCCGTATTTTTGATCCAGACCATACGAGATCGTATAATAGGGCATGACCGCGCCTGCCTTGCCCGTCTTTCCATTTAAGGAGAAAGCGCCTTCCGTAAACGGCCGCAAGTGCTCCCTGTCATTGCCGCCCGGATAGACCGCGTACTTTCCGTAAGCATAGTGGGCATCCCTGCCGCCCTCACAAGGACCGCCGCCCGGAAAATGCTTTACCATCGTGACAACACTTTCTTTTCCCCAGCCGTCTTCACTGTCTTTCGTCGTCTGGAAGCCATCGCAGTAGGCTTTCGTCATATCGATCGTCATCTGCGTATGCTCCCCAAACGTATCCGCAAACCGCATCCACCTCGGCTCTGTCGCCAGATCGATCTGCGGCGAAAGCGCCGTGGTAATGCCCAGCGCACGGTACTCTGCGGACGCAATCTCTCCAAATTCGCAGACCTGCTCAGGATCAAAAGCCGCCGACAGTCCGATGCCGTTCGCCCACTTGGAGATCGGCTCTCCCGTCACGCCCATGTATTCCGCCGTGGAGCCCGCACCATGCCGCGGGTCCGAGCTGTTGTTTGCCGGAATGCCAAAACCGCAGTTCTCTGCCAGCGCCTGCAGCTTATTGTTCCAGCGAACCGCCGCCTCCGTGCTCCCCAAGCCCATGATCAGCACATGGCGCACTTTATCCTTTGTAATAAATTCTTTCTGCTGATCCGTCAAATCCCACGGCTCAGCGTCACTTTCTTCGTATTTTTTGCCGCCATAAGTCCCGCCAAACGGAACCGCCGGGATATTTTGATGCGAACTGTACAGCATCAGACCTGCGATATCCTCTATGGATAGTCTCTGCGCCAGGTCCTTCGCCCGTTCCTCGTAAGATAGCCGCCAGTCCTCATAGGGCACAAGTTCTCCTGTCCCCAGAAAGTCCTTGAAGGCAAGGCCGTCCACGCTCAGGATGGCAACTTTGCTGTCTGCTGCGATTCCCAACGTCGGGCCGTTTTCGTTTTTGATCAGGACATAGCCGTCCTGTGGTGTTTTCGTCCATTTGCTGTTCATACGCCGTTCACTCCTTTATCTGCCTTTTTAATATACCGTCTGCCAAAATCCATTGCTTTCTAAATTTAGTAAAAGTTTTCTCTGATCTTCCTCATTTCTTTCCAGACATTATCCCCGTAATTGCTCACCAAAACGGAAATCATCCCGTTATTGGGATTGTATTCGGAAAGGAAACTGACTCCTGGATCGCAGCCTTGAAAATAGGCAAAATCTTTCCCGTCAGCATAATCAATGATCCATACGCCATAGCCATAACACCCTTCTTCTGCGTCAATCCCGTCTCCGCTCTGCTTCTTAAGCATTTCCGAAACAAGTTCCTTTGAAATCAATTTCCCTTCCAGAAGCCCCGTCCAAAAGCGAACAATATCCCTGACTGTAATAAATGCGCCGCCCGCCCCGGTGCCTTTGGCATCGACCGAAAAGATATTGGTGCGATAATCATTGCTATCCAGACAATAAATGTAGTTGTTAGCACACTTCGCCGGCAGCCTGTCCAGCTCATAATAGCCCGTTGATCCCATCCCGCATACATCAAAAATCTGTTCTTTCAGATATGCGTCAAACTCCATCCCCGTCACTTTTTCTATGATCATAGCAAGCAATACGTACCCTGAATTATTATACTGGAATTTTTCCCCTTTGGGATACATCATTGGCTTATCCATAAACAGCGGAAGCAGGTCACTGTTATGGCGGATCTTATAATTCGGATAATCTACCCATAATTCTTCGTATTCTTCCATAACGCTCTCATCAAAATAATCAGGGACGCCCGACGTATGGTTTAAAAGCTGTCTGACCGTAACATTCGGATCAATAGCGTTTAACGGCATATCCAGAAGGTTGCCCAAGGTATCCTCGAATTTGATTTTCTCCTGCTCTATCAACTGCAGGATTCCTACCGCGACAAATACTTTCCCCGCAGATGCGCTCGCAAATTTCGTTTCTATCGTATTGGAGATTTCATTTGCCAGATCCGCAAAGCCTGTTGCTCTATCATATAAGACTTTGCTGTTTTGCACCAGATAGATGTTGCCCCGAAAGCTTTCATCAAACAGTTCCTTACTATTCATTTTCCGTCTTTCCAGCCTCCCAATTTGTTTTTTCAAATTTCCCATCCCTTCTGACCGCTTCCGCTTGCAGTGGTTTGCTAACTGAAAAGTAACTGTTTCCCTTTAGTAGTCATAACTCTTTCACATACAACCGATCTGTTCCATTCCCATAATTAACAATATCTTTCAGATAATGATATCCATATTTTTCGTACAGGCCAGAATGTTCAGACGGAATATAGGTTTTGACAAAACCGACTTCCTTTGCATATACATTCGCAAAATCAATTAGCATTTCACTAATCCTAAGCCCACGATATTCCTCTGCCACAAACACGCTTGAAATCCATGGATACAATTCAGGTAATGGATAATAGTCTGTTTTCATGATCGTAGTCATCCCAACAATTTGACCATCCACGATTGCCACAAATACAGTTTTGGAAACTTGGACGCTCGAAATTTGTCCCACTCCATCCGTCGTCAATGTACTCGTCTACAACGGTCAGCCCATGCTCTGCGGCATACTGCCTAAGCATCATGCGCTGGGTCTGGATGCTGCCGCTTTCTCCCTGCAATTCATCGTCACGGCTCAATCTCAAATAAAGTGCGGTGTTATAAATCGTTGTATTGTATGGTTGTTTCACGGTTAAAAATCCTCCTTCTAAAAGAAACAACCCACGCTTATACAATACTCGCTGGTACAAGTATATCATAAGCGTGGGCTGATTGACAGTCGTTATTCCGTATTTTTTCAGGAAGCGGCGGCAGCGTGCTGGATCACATCTTCCAGCAGGCTGTCAAGCGGCTTCCCATCCTGTGCGAAATGCTCCGATACCTTGATACGGACTTTCCCCATGACAAAATACTGGGTGCCGTCTTTTTCGGTAAGCAGGGTGCCGCTGTTTTTGTTATTGCTCTCGTTTTTGCTTTTTGCCATAGGCAGTTACCTCCATAAATGAAATATGCCCGACAAGGGAATGTCAGGCAGGTGTACAGCCGCAGACTGTCTCCATGTCAACCGAACCGTGTCAACCGGCAGAAAAGACTTTGAAAACAATCCATAGGCGCTCTATGATTACTTTTTACTTTTTCTTTGATTTCTTGGTTGACATGGTTGACAAAGGAGAGAAATGCCCCAAATATCAGGCTTTTCCCCGTCAACCGGCTGTCAACCGAAGCGTCAACCAAACTGTTAACCGGCGGCTTTTCAGAATGGCAGTTCCATTTGCCGGGCTTCTTCTTCCGTGATTTCCTTAAAACCGTCCCCCTCCGGCGGGGCTTGGTTGACACGCTCCCAGCCTTTTTGAGAACCGTATTTCTTATACCGCTTCGGGCTTTTGTAGGCTGCCCAGCCCTGTATGATGCCGCCCGCAATGCCAGTATTCATAATCTCGCAGATTGCCCGTGTCTCCCAGTCTGCCGGGGAATTTAAGTTCCCCAGCGCTTCCTCATAAAGCTGTTTGGAGCATACCCTGTCACCGGTGTAGTCCTCCAAATAGGCGTAGATCATGCCAGCTTGTGTGTCCTCCTGCATGAAGTCCTGCTGGTGGGCGTTCAGGTATCGGTTCATTTCTATGCTGAATGACAGCTTATACTTCCCACTGCGGTAAACCGTCATGGCTTCCGCCCACATCTGTTCGATATACGCCCTCGCCGCCGCTTCATCATCCAGTATGTGAACCTCCGCCCGTTCCAGGTACACCGTCACGGGGAGAAAGCGCCGGTTGCCGGTGCGGTCACGGGGTAAAAAGTCCTGCCGGTTGGTCGTCCCTCCGAATACACATTGCCGCAGCCGGTCTGCCGGGTGTGTCTCATACGGCACTTTGTAGGTTTCTTTCTGGCGGCTTAAGAATGACTTGATTTCCTCAATACTCCTGGCGTTGGCTGTGGCGATCATCTCCGACATCTCGATAATCCAATGCCCTTGCAGCTTGCGGTACACATTTTCATCGTCCAGCTTCTTCAAATCGTCTGAAAACCATTCGTCCCTGCCTGCCAGCAGCCGGAAAAAGGTAGATTTCCCGGCTCCCTGACCACCAACCAGACAGAGCATGACCTCAAACTTGCTCCCCGGTCTGAATACCCGCCGGATGGCTCCCATCAGGAACAGTTTCAAGGCTTCATAGGTGTATTCGTCCGTATCGGCTCCCAGAAAGTGATGCAGGGCGTAACGGATGCGCTCTGTGCCGTCCCATTGCAGGCTGTTCAGGTAATCCCTGACTGGATGGTAGCGGTTTTCATTGGCAACAATCTTGATGGCGCTCTGCACCTTTTTCTCGCTGGTAAGCCCGTAGTTTTCTTCCAGATACAAAAGCAGGTAGTTTATGTCCATGTCGGTCAGCGTGGTACTGGTGCGCTCCCAGCCCAGCGGCTTCACAATGTCAATCTGCTCCGTCAAAAGGTTCAGGCGCAGCGCCCCGCGAAACAGAGGGTCACGCTGGAACACCGTCAGGCAGTTTCGGATGCTGTTCTTCACGCCGCCTTTCTGCGTCCCCTCTAATGTTTCCCGGATTTCTGCCGGTGTTTGCGCCGGTTCCATTGTGTCCATCGTCCTTTTGACCACTTCCTGCGTTTCCGGCGGCAAGCTCTGAAATTCGCTGTTCAAGCCGCAGCACCTCCTTTCCCTGTGCGGCGATCAATGCCGCTTTTTCTTCTATTTCTCCGTATAACAAAATATCCAAAAGGTATTCTGTGTAGCTTATCCTCTGCAACGCTTCCACAAAAAGAGGATGCCAGATGGCATCCTGCGGCTGTGGGGCGTATGCTGTTTTCCAATGCTCCAGCAGGCGCAGATAATCGCATAGCACCCGGAAACAATACTGTTCCGTTTCCTGAAATCTCTGCTCCGCTGATTTTTGTCGGGGCTGTGACCTGTTGTGACGCTTCCTATCTGGCGGTGCATTGCCAGGTTTCTCATAGGAAACGCCGAAGTCCTTCGCAAGCCTGACCGCAGCTTCCCGTTTCCCCAATCCATGCAGCAAAGCGGCAAAGTCGATCACATCCCCGGAATCCCCGCAGCCGAAGCAGTAAAAGCGGCTGTCCACTTTCATGCTGGGCGTGCGGTCATTGTGGAATGGACAGCAGACCATGCCGTTTCTCCCCACCCGGATTCCATAGAATGAAGCAGCCTGCCGGGTGGTAACAGACTGTTTCACCGCTTCAAATACATTCAAATGCTCCCTCCATAAAAATACCGGCAGCGGTAAAGCTGCCGGTTATATCATAGCTCCATCTCATGTTTCTTTCTCTGTACTTCCTGTGGCTGCTCCCTCCGGCGCAGTGCGGTATCTACGGCGTTCTGCACCTGCCGCAGCCGTATGACTTCCTCCCGGAGTGGCTTGTGCTGCGGAGACAGTTCGGCATACTCTGTTTTTAACTGTGCATATTCCTGTTTCCATGCTTTCAGGGCAATGGGTTTTCCGTCCAGTTTTTCTTTCAGAATACGGCGGGCGGCATAAAACAGCCGTAACTCCGCATCGTGGGATGTTTCAAATTTCTCCCTCTGTTTCTTAAACTTGATATTGTTCAATTCCGTATGAACAGGTTTTAGCCGCTGGTAATTCTCGCCCTCCCGTATCAATTCCTGCAATTCCTTTATCCTGGCAGATTTCTTTTTCATGGAGCCGCTTAATGCTTCAAATTCTTCACTGACAGAGGAAAGACGCTCCTGCAAATCCTCTAATGTGAGCAGCTTGTTTTCCGTCAGATAATTGACGGTTTCGACAAACTGCTTTAAGTTTCCGGTTCTGGCTTTATTGCTCCATGCCCCTGCGTTGCGCTGGTTGTAATAAGCGATCAGCAGGTCGGCAAGGCTCGGTGTCTGCGGTTTGGAAAGTTCTTCTTTTACCTCTGCCATCCAGACAAACAGGGCTTTGATCTTCTTCCTCACATCCTGCATGAGCCGGTTGGTGGCTTTAATCCAGCGGTTCAGTTCCCCTTTCTCGGTGCGGATGCCCTTTGCTTCCATCTGCCGGACATTAGCTCCCTCGTGGACAGTAGGTATCAGGTCAAGCCCCTGCCGCACATAGGAACGGTGGTCGATACGCACATCCAGCCCTTTTTCCTCAAATTTTGTATTAACGGCAGCCGCCCACTGCTCCCGCCAGTGTTCCAGCGTTTCCGGCTCATGCCAGTCTGTTGTATGGACAGCGTTAAACATATAATCGCCGTTTTTATCCCGGATTCGGTTTCCATCTTCATCAAGAAGATATTCCCGCCGCTGTTTTTGTCCCCATGTGCCATCCGGGTTCAAAGGGCGCATGGTTGTCATCACATGGAAATGCGGGTTAGGGATACCGCCGTCCTCTTTCTCCGGGCTGTGAAAAGCAAGATCGGCAATCATGCCTTTTGCCACAAACTGCTCCTGCACGAACTTCCTCGCCAGTTCCATGTTTTCTTCCAGCGTCAATTCATTCTGCATGGCAATATCAAAGGAATAGGCAAGCTGTGCTTTTGGATGTTTCTCGCAGCTCTCCACAGCATTCCAGAGGGTCGCCCGGTCAAGATATATTTCCGGCGCATGGGGCGGCAGCATGATTTCCGAAGCGATCACGCCGCCCTTTTTGGTGTAATCGCTGACTTCTCCATAGTAGCTGCTGTAAAGATGCTCCCCGGCTCGGTAGGCTGCGCTGGCAATGGCGCTCTGACCGGCGCTACGCTTTATCTGTGCGATTGAAAAATGATAAAGTGCTATCCTTAGTCACCGCCTTTCTCCTGCCCGGAAATACGGGCGTGGTTTTCTACGGCAGACCGGATGAAATGCTCCGCCTGCGGCAGATTCAAAATGCTTTCCATGAGGGAATAAAATTCTGCTTCGGATAGCTCCTTTGTCTGTGGTGCAATGCTCTCAATAGCTGCCCCACGGGTAATCAGCCGGTGCGTCCTCTGTTTCCGGGAACCGCTTTCCAGATACGCCTGCCGGTTTTTCAAACGCTGCATTTTCCGTTTTTCCCGTTCCAGCAGGACAGTGGTTTTTTCATATTCCTGCTTCAACTGTTCCAAAGATTTTTCCATGTTCTCACATCCTTTGCTTATAAGATAAAGAAAGACCATCCGCAGACAGTCCGTGTGTCAGTGCTTCTATAAAACCCGATGAAAAGGGAAAACCGCAGAGCGGATTTCTCTTTGCGGCGGGTACACAGGGGATAGCCGCTTTAGCGGCGCAAGGGGGTGTAGCCACCTTGTCGGAGCGAAGCGAACGCAGACCTCGGATTGCTGATTTTATCAGCGGCAGAGGTAAGCTCCGCAGGACGCACGATACATGGTCTTTAGACTATGTATAGAAGTGCGCTCTTAGTTCCTAAGGGATTTTGCCGTTTCCGGCAGTTTTGTCCTTTTTCTTGGAACGCTTAGAAAGGTACTTCGGGCAGTCAACCACAACCGCCCGGAAGCTCTGTTTACATTCGTGCTGGCATTTCCGGCACAGTTCGTTGTAAGTGATACGGCTGCGGTCATTTAAGAAGAACGACCATTCCAGCCGCCGCTTGTTGCTCATTCTTGCCATAACCGGCTCCTTTCTCCGTTTCTATCTGATGTACGCAGATAGGCTGTTTTGGTGTAGCGTTTCGGTATCATTTTTAAGGTTTTTTCCCTCTGTATACCCCTTTGTAAAGTGCGGCAGTATTGCAGTCAGGGAATGATAACTCACGCTTATTTGTCGCTTCTCGGTACGGTTTCGGAGCCTTTTGCCATCCATTCAAAGAAAGCAATTTTGCTGACCTTGATAAGTCTGCCCCTGCGGAACGCTGGAAAGCCGGGTGTGTGTACCAGCTCATAGGCGCTCGCTCTTGAAATTCCCATAATCTGCTGAATGTCCGCCACATCCAGAACCAGCGGTAAATCCTCGTAGCTGTTCAATCTCTTTTTATCGTTCATTCTGTTCCTCCCATAAATCAAATAGGTTAAAATGCTTCCTGTTGCCGTTTTCCCCAAAAGCCGTTTTCCTGCCCCATTCCTGCGGTGTTTCCCTGCATTGGTGCGCCGGATGCGTCACTTCTCCTGCCAGTCATATCCCTTTTGGACGGTCATTCACTTGTCAAGGTACTGTGCGGTACGAAATTACCAACTGCAATCATCATAGCGTACTATCCTTGACAAAACAACGATTCTGCGATACCATGAGTGTAACGGATATAACTGAATTATATAATTACCATAAACAAAGGCAGGGGATAGGGATGGAGAATCAGTTTATACGACATGAGCCATGTTTTGAGAGGATTTTGTTTGTCCTGACGCTGGACAGGAAGAAAATGAAAGAGCGGATTTTGATTGGGGAAGAACAGCAGATCCGCTTCCGGCTGAACGGGAGCCAAAACACAGAGGTGCTTTGTGATATGACACGCCCGCTGGGAACTTTTTTGATAAACATTGAGCGTGACACGGACAGAGATTGGAACTTATACGGGCTTTCTCCACTGCGGCAAGCCCTCCACTCCAACCGATGGAAACAGCCGGAGCTGGAGCAGGCGGCAAGCGAATTTCTCTGGGGAAAATATCTTAGCAATGACCCTCTGAAAATGTATGTGGCGTTCCGTATCTGGAACAGCTATCTGCTTTCCAGAGAACCCCGTGACCGTAACGCTGCCTGTGACCGCTTCATGGATAAAATGAGCAGCCTGACCGGGGTATTCCATAACGAAGCCATGAGCTTTGACAGGGAGACAGGAAAACCGAAACATTTTCAAGCCGGCAGCCTTTATTTCAAAGGCGCACCGTCAGAAGATACCCGGCTTGACCTCTGGTTCCCGGACAACCGGCGCACAGAAGAATGTGTGTCTGCCTATGCGTCCCTCTACCCGTTGATTACCTATTATCTGAACAGGCTGAATGACTGGGGGCTTTG
>CAJTKA010000013.1 GCA_910576815.1 uncultured Lachnospiraceae bacterium | reverse complement strand
GGCCAATATTTCGCAGATTATGAAAATCTTCGAAAAACGATGAAGCTCATACATAGAGACAGATATGCAAACGGGAACGATATCGAGTGGAGGAAAGGCAGCATGAATCAGGGGAGGAAAACATCCGGGATATGGTTTGTTTTATTTTGGGTGTCTTTTGTGATCATGGTCATATCTGTGGCGATATTGCTCTGGCAGCATATAGGGACAGAGACGGCGAACATACAGTTTGAGGAAATGCAAAGCGAGGCAAATGCACGCATGGAAGATGACGCTGAGGAAGTCGTTTATGATAGAGAGATGACGGAAACAGAGCAGACAGTGGAAGCAGAGCAGCCGAAGCAAACGGGAAACGCAGCGCAGGCAGAGCGCAGTGAGCGCGCAGAACAGACAGAGGAGCACAGATCGTCGGAGAAGACCGATGTGAGCGCGGATCAACAGAACATAGAGGAAACTGCAGAAACAGAGCCGCCAGTGCAGACACCGGAAAAAATGTTGGACTGGGCGGCGCTGCACAGCCAAAATCCGGATATCTATGCGTGGATCTATGTGCCGGATACAGGCGTTGATTATCCGGTCGTACAGCATCCGACCGACAACAGCTATTACTTAAATCATAATTTGAACGGCTCCAAAGGATATCCCGGTTGTATTTATACGGAAAATTTCAATCGCAGGGATTTTTCAGATACCCACACGGTACTCTATGGTCATAATCTCAAGGACAAGACCATGTTTTCCACACTCCATAATTTTGAGGATCCGCAGCTGCTTCAAAAAGAGCATTACATATATCTCTATACCGAAGAAGCTGAGTTCGCGTACCGAATCTTTGCAGCCTATGAGTTTAGTTCGATCCACCTTTTGGATAATTATGACTATACCAATGCGTATGTCTATGAAGATTTTCTTAGGCAGATCAGGCAGGCGGCAGGCAATATACGGCAGGATGTGGAGGTGACGGCAAAGGATCGGATCATCACGCTGTCCACTTGCACAGCGGATCATGATGCTGCCAGACGCTATCTTGTGACAGGGGTATTGGTGAGCGAAAAGGGCAGATAGGACTATGATTGATAGGAATACAGTGGTCAAAAAAAAGAAAATGGGATTTGGGACATTGACCCTGATCACGGTCTTTGCGGTCTTTCTGATGATCATAGGCAGTATGGAAGGGATGCGTATGGTGGGCAAAGCAGCCTTGTCCGTTACGGTTTCAGAGACGGACGCAGCCCCGCAGAGCACAACGGTGGATGAGGCGAAGGAAACCGAGACGTTGTATCGGGGAAACAGTTATGTCCTGAATGAGGATCTGGTCACCGCGCTTGTCATGGGGATCGATAAGGAGACCGTGACCCGGGTGGGCGGTCAGAGTTGGAGCGCAGAAGAAGCGGGCGGCTATGCGGGCGGCCAGGCGGATGCGCTGTTTTTGGCAGTTATCAACCCACATAAAAAGAATATTTCCGTCATAGCGATCAACAGAAACGCGATGGCGGACGTGGATGTCTTTGACGAAGATGGGAATTA
Source organism: uncultured Lachnospiraceae bacterium (assembly GCA_910576815.1). GTDB lineage: Bacteria > Bacillota > Clostridia > Lachnospirales > Lachnospiraceae > UBA3282. The sequence goes on along the minus strand of CAJTKA010000013.1, from coordinate 78,150 downwards.
TCAGGGCGTTTATACCAAGCAGATCGCCCTGCAGCACGGTTATGGAGATGGCGGGGAAGAAAGCTGCCTGCGGCAGGTAAAGGCGGTATCCCGTATGTTTCATGATATTCCGATTCATGTATATGCAGCGATTAGTATGGATGCAATCCCGGAATTAAACGATGTGCTGGGCGGGATTACGGTAGAAGTGCTTGATGACATCATCTATCCCGAGTACGACATGGATCTGCATCAGGGCGATACGGTAACGCTGAACGGAGAGAAAGCTTACTGGTATGTGCGTCTGAGAAATGAAAATGTTTTTAATTCTAACGAACTGCGTTTGCAGAGGCAGAAACAGTACCTGACGACGTTTGCGGCGCAGGCTAAGAATCTGTCGGTAAAGGACGTACGCGTGGCGGTCAAACTGTATCAGGCGGCAAGCAAGTATACCGTTACCAATGTCGATCTGAACAGGTTTACTTATATGGCTACGGAGTACTTAAATTATGATTTTGATGTAAAAGACCTGTATTCTTTACAGGGGGAAGTCATACAGGGGAATCAGTTCGAGGAATTTTATGTGGATGAGGACGCGTTACAGGAGCTGATCATGAAAGTGTTTTATGAGCCTGCGGAATAAAGCACAGTCGGTTTGATATCTTGGAACGGAACGTAATTCCGCTCTTTTGGTATAGCAGAAAAAGCATGATAAAACAAGGAGGAGTAGAAATGAAGAAAAAGTTATTAGCAGTATTGATGGCAGCAGCGGTTTTTACGATGGGTTCCATGACCGCATTGGCGGCAAGCCCGACGGTAGCCACAACGGAGGCACCTGTTAGTACGCAGAAGGCATCGACAGTCGTGGAGGCAACCATGACGCCGAAGGCATATTTGAACAATACGTCGGCGTCTTACGGATTCAGCTTGTCCGAAGTGTCTGCCACGACGGTAAAGGCGGCGGCAGTCGCGGTTCAGAACGCTATTTTGAATAACGTGGCGGCAATCGCGCAAAAGCTTGGCAACAGCACTCTCTTACAGGCGGCAGGTGATTCCGGTAAGCAGGTAAGGGCGTCGATCCTTACGCTGGTAGAAGTAAAAACTTCCGGCGCGACCAAGGATGCCACCGGAAATTATGTGGTGACCCTTAATGTGGCAAATGTGGTACAGGGAGATAACGTGGTCATCCTGCACTATACGGGCAACAGTTGGGAAACCATCGCACCCAGAGGCGTAGCAAACGGTTCCGTGACATTTGCCAGCGCGAGTCTTTCTCCGTTCGCGGTCGTGAAACTGAATGTGGTAGGCGTTTCCCAGTCTCCCAAGACGGGATCCTCAATACCGATGGCAGGCGTGGCCCTTGTTATCAGTGTGGTTGGTATGACAGTGTGCGGGAAAAAATACTTGGCACATAGTTTCTGAAAAGTGCCCCTTTATGAAAAAAGTATTGATTGTAACGACTGTCAGCGGGTTTTTACCGCAGTTTGAGAGCAATCATGTCAAACTGCTGCAGAATGCCGGATGTGAAGTGCATTATGCGTCTAATTTTGAAAATCCGGTCTATGTGTTTGACAAAGAAGAATTGGAGCAGAGGGGTATCTGCCTGCATCAGATCGATGTTGAGAAAAGTTTGCTGAAAATCAGAAAAAACCTTCACGCAGTCAGACAACTGCTCCGCATTATTCGGGTAAATGACATTGATATCATTCACTGCCATAATCCGATGGGCGGAGCGGTTGGACGCATCGCGGCGTATCTGAGCAAAAAGAAGCCTTATGTGATTTATACAGCGCACGGGTTTCATTTTTATCAGGGTGCGCCGATCATAAATTGGCTGCTGTTTTATCCTGCGGAGTGGGTGCTGGCCCGCATGACCGACATCATTGTAACGATCAACAGGGAAGATGACAGAAGGGCACAAAAACTTCCGATTCGTCGGAAGGGAAGCGTTTATCAGATTCACAGCGTAGGCGTTGACAAAGAACGTTTTGCGCCGAGCGGCAGCGGAGAGCAAAAGAGAAAGGAATTACAGATTCCGCAGAATGCGTTTCATATCGTGACGGCGGCGGAGCTGAATGATAATAAGAATCAGAAAACGATTATAGAAGCAGTCAGCAGACTGCCACAGCAGGATACCTATTACAGCATCTGTGGAAAGGGTGTCCGCGAGGCTTACCTGCGGGAGCTGATCCGCGCAAAAGGGCTGGAAAAAAGAGTCCGTCTGTTGGGATTTCGTACCGATATGGAAGAAATTCTGCAAACGGCAGATTGTTTTGCCTTTCCCTCTTATCGGGAAGGATTCGGTGTAGCGGCGGTAGAGGCGCTGCTTTGCGGCGTTCCGCTTGTGGCGGCGGATAATCGGGGTACCAGAGAATATGCGCTGCCGGGGAAAAATGCGATCGTCTGCCGGGCGGACAGCGTGTCGGCGTTTGCGAAGGCGATCGAGCGGTTGTATCAAGATCGGGAGCTGCGGGAAACGATGGCGCGTGACTGTAGAGATTCAGCCATGAAATTTACCGTGGAAGAAGTGGAAAAAACGATGCGGGATGTGTATCGTAAAGCGCTTGCGGCAGTAGAAGCAGGAGCAGGCTGCAGTTAGGAAAAAGGCGGAGCATAAAGGTACGGGAGAGAATGGAGAACAACATGGGACAGCCTCTTGTTTCGGTCATTATGGGCGTATTTAATCAGTGGGATGAAAAAATCTTGCAGGAGGCGGTGGATTCCATCCTCTGTCAGACTTGCACGGATCTTGAGTTTATTATCTGGGACGACGGTTCCCATCCGGACGCGGCAAGATTGATTCAGAAGCTGGCGGGATTGGATGAGAGGATCGTTCTGGCGGGAAAAGGAGAAAACAGAGGGCTTGCCTACTCTCTGAATGCCTGTATCCGTCTGGCAAAAGGAAAATATATTGCGCGCATGGATGCGGATGATGTTTCCAAACCGCAGCGTTTGGAAAAGCAGGTGGCATTTTTGGAGACACACCCGAATTACGGATGGTGTGGCACCGATGCGGAGCTGTTTGATGAACAGGGTGTGTGGGGCAGCAGGCTGATGCCGGAGATTCCAAACATAAAGGACTATTTTCGCTATTCACCGTACATCCATCCGTCTGTCGTGTTCCGCGCTTCGCTTTTTGACAAGGATATGGGATATCTGGCGTCGGAGGAGACCCTTCACTGCGAGGATTATGAGATTTTTCTGCATTTGGCAAGGCAGGGGCAGCAGGGCTATAACCTTCAGGAAAAACTGTTTTGTTACCGTGAGACCAAGGCATCCTACCGAAAACGGAAGACGCGATTTCGTATTAATGAGGCCAAGATCAGATATCGGAATTTTAAGAAGATGGGAGTTTTGTTTCCTGTCGGATGGCTGTATGTGCTGCGTCCGCTCGCAGCGTGCCTGCTTCCGGCAAGTGTTCTGGAAAGTATCAAGCGCATGGAAGGCAGTTTCGCAAAGCAGGCAGAGGAAAACAGACGGTGCGATAGGGCGGAGGAAAAAGCATTTGAGAGAGCAGGAGGAATACCGGACAAGGCTCGCGTATTACAGGGCTGTTTTGCAGAAAAATCCCTTGCATATGCGGGCGGCAGCCAAATGCATGAGACAGCTTTGTGAAAATAAAAATGAAAATGACAGTGGTCGTGCAAAGACGATGCAAGAGATACAGGATGAAGTATTTCTGCATGTGTATGCACCGATCATGATGGAATATGTGGAATGGGTACTGAGGGAAGCACGCAGGGAAGGGAAACAGAGACTGTATTTTCTTGCGCGGGACGGATATATGATGTATCTGGCGGCTTGTAGGCTGGCAGAAGACAGAAATCTGGATATTGCCGTCAGATATCTTAAGATATCCAGACTGGCAGTTCGCAGCGCACTCTCAGGAATTGGCGCGGAAAAGAAGGATACCGCTGCGAAAAACTGCCGAGATCAGGCAATCGCCTATTTCAGACAGGAAGGACTGCTCGATGACGTTCCCTTTGCGCTGGCAGACAGCGGATGGGTGGGAAGTATGCAGTATGGACTGCAGCAGTTGTTGTCGTATGCAGGGAAGAAGCCGATTCGGTTACAGGGATATTATTTTGGACTTTATGAGAGACCGAAAGGTACGACGCCGAAGCAGTATCGGCATTTCTATTTTGGGGAAAGGAATATCAGACGCAAGATCCGCTTTTCCAACTGTCTGTTGGAGACGGTGTGTTCTGCCGGTACGGGGATGACGCGCGGCTATCGGCCCGTTGCAGGAGTGAACGAAGTTTGCTTAGAAGCGGTGGAGAGCGATGGGGGAAATCCCAATGCAGCTGTTATGGAGCGGTTTGCGAAATTGCTGTCGCTGTATGTGGAAGCTTATCTGGTCGAGGAGCATAAAGCAGAATATGGCAGGATGCGGGCGCACAAGGCGTCTTTTTGCATGGTAGAGAGATTGTTACAGCCTATGATGGGCAATCCGACAAGAGCGGAGGCGGAAGCGTTCGGCAGCCTGTTGTTTAGTGATCGTGTATCGGAGGAGTGTTTACAGCCGGTGGCGGCCGTGTGGAAGGAAGACGTGCTTGACAGTCAGGACATCTGTAACAGACTGTTGGTCAAGCTGGGAATCAGGAAAGACGTTTTGCCGGAAAGCGCATGGATGGAAGGAAGCATTGTGAGACTGGGAATCGAGGTACAAAAGTATCTTTGGCAGGAGAGATGGTATAAGAGGTTGATGTATTTGAGAAAGGCAGTCTGCAGATGAAGGCAAATTTCAAACAGTACCTCTTTGTGATCAACGAATTGACTGCGCGGGAAATCAAACGCAGATATGCAGGAAGTTCGTTAGGTATCATATGGAGTGTCCTAAATCCGCTTTTGCACATGGTGGTCATCTCTCTGGTTTTTTCCACAATGTTCAGACGTTCCATAGAGAATTTCCCGATTTATTATCTGACAGGGCAGATTTTTTGGACATTGTTCAGCACGGCGACACAGGACGCAATGACCGCGCTTTCAGATAACAGGAGCCTGCTGGTCAGAACCAAACTTCCCAAACAGACTTTTGTGTTGTCCAGAATTTATACGGCGCTTGCAAACTTTGGTTATACCTGCATTGCGTATGTTGTGATGCTGGTAGTGTTTCGCGTCAAGCTTAGCGCTGCCATGCTGTTGTTTCCGTTGGCGGTTCTCTTTATGCTGGCAATTTCCACAGGGGTGGGATATATCCTGTCCGTGGCTTATATCTTTTTCGCAGATGTGAAATGGCTGTATTCTGTGTTTTTGACGCTGTGGATGTATTTGTCAGCCCTGTTTTACCCGGTCTCAAAACTGCCGGAGGCGATGCAGAACTTTATCGGATACAACCCCATTTACATTGTGATCGCCTTTGCGAGGGAGTGCGTGATGGAGGGCCGGGTCCCGGATATGATGATGTGGATCAGGCTGATCGGATGGAGCGTTGGAAGCCTTGCTGTAGGATATTATTTTTTCCGTTCCAAGGGAAATCAAGTAATGCAGAAAATATAAGATGATACAAAAAGGAAAATCAGAATGAGATGACGAATCTTTTTTTTAATGTATATTTTGTCTTTTTTCTGGCGGTAGTCCTGCTGATTCTGATTCTGGACGTGGCGGCGTGGAATGTGCTCAAACTGATCCGCGCGATCAAGAAGCGCAGAGAGTGGAAGCGTTATCGCTATCTGGAACCGGATGATTTTGAACCGGAGTATAAGTTTATTTATCCGGATGACCCGGAGGAAGCGGCACGGGTCAGGGCGACGATCATGAAACGCAGGCGGAAGACAGAATGGGACCCGGAATGGGATCTGGAGTGGAATCTGGGGCGGCCTGTGATCCGCGTCTGTGATGTGACGATGGAATTTCTGTTGGCTTCGGTCAATCCGTCGGGCCTGAAAGAATACATCATACAGTGGATCAAAAGAGAGGTGCAGTACCGCCGACTCTATGCGCTGTATCATGTCTCCTTCAATGTCTATAAGGGCGAGGTGATTGGCATCATTGGCACGAACGGTTCCGGAAAGTCCACCCTGCTAAAGATCGTATCCGGAGCGCTTGCGCCCACGGAAGGGCGTGTGGAGATCGCGGACGGCAAACGCGTACAGCTTTTGACGCTCGGTACCGGGTTTGACATGGAACTGACGGCAAGGGAGAACGTGTTTTTAAATGGCTCCATCATCGGATGCAGCAGACAGTTCCTGGAAGCTCATTATGACGAAATCGTCGAATTTGCTGAGCTGCAGGAGTTTATGGATGAAAAAGTAAAAACTTTTTCAAGCGGTATGGTGAGCCGACTGGCGTTTGCTATCGCGACGGCGCAGGATGCGGCGGATATTTTGATCCTGGACGAGGTTTTGAGCGTCGGAGATGAGTTTTTCCGCAAAAAGAGCCTGGAAAGGATCAAACAGATGATACACGGCGGAAGTACGGTGCTGCTGGTGAGTCACAGTATGCAGACCATTCTGGAGAATTGCTCACGCTGTATCTGGATCGAGAAAGGGGAGCTTAAGATGAAGGGGGAGCCGAAGGTGGTTTGTGAGGCTTATCGGAGGATGAATGGGTAGAGGGGAAATGGTGGTGCAGTCGATGGTATTTCCGAATCAGGTGTGTGCGGAGGTGGGGCTGTACTTTCGGGCGGAAGGAGAAGTGTATTTTGAAAAGGAACGCATCTATCTGCTCCCTCATGCAAAAATCAATACCAATACTTATATGAATTTGTTTGATGCGGGTGCTTGGGAAAAATACACAGGAGTAAAATCATGGAAGATTTGCTTTCAAATTAAAGGAGTTGGAAAGGTTTCTCTCAAAGAGGGAGAGCATACCATTGCAGCATTAGATATACAATCTTCACAAATGATTGAAAAACAAATACCGTTTACCTATAGGAAAGATGCTGGACAGTTTTTTTTGGAAGTGGAGTCTGAGAATGGAGTGGATTTGTCGGCGATACATATTTTAGCGGTTGGTAATAGAGAAGCAATGCCGGTGCGTATGGCAATGAATATTTGCACCTATCATCGTCAAAAGTCTTTGCAAAGAATTTTGGATGTGATAGGTAATAGTGCTTTTTTTCAAAAAAATCATGCCTTATATGGGAAACTTCTGATTTATGTTGTAGATAACGCGTCAGAAATAGAAAGAAGACCACAGGAGTTTGTATCTGTTTTTCATAATCCCAATACCGGCGGCTCAGGAGGATTTACGAGAGGATTGGTAGAAATTAGAAAAACATTGTCCAAGACAGGCGTAACCCATGTCATATTTATGGATGATGATGTGGAGTTGATTTCGGAAACACTCTATCGAATATATGCACTGTTATCTTTGATGAAAGAAAGTTATCAAAATGAAGTGATTGCAGGGCGTATGTTTCGGGCGGATGACAGAAAGGTTCAATATACCGCGGCTGAAATTTGGAATAAAGGCGATATCAGGCACATTGGATTCAATGTCGATATGACAATGCGCACTGCGCTGGGAAACGTCAACAACAATATCGGTGCAGAATATGGTGGCTGGTGGCTGTGTTGTTTTCCGATGGCATTTGTAAAGGATAACGATCCGCTTCCGTTCTTTCTGCATTGTGATGATGTGGAGTATGGACTGCGGCATGGAGGGACGCCGATTATTCTCAATGGCATCCAGGTCTGGCATGAGACATATGAGTATCGGCAGAGCGCGGTTATGGCGTATTATGATTATCGAAACAGCCTGATTGTTAATGCTCTGTATGGATTTGGAGAAACGGATAAGGAAAAGCAGTGGCAGGATTTTTTACAACGGATAAACGATATACATGATAAAGGCGAGTATCTTTTAGAATACTGCATTATCCGTGCCTTTTGTGATTATCGAAAAGGCATGAGATGGTTTATGAAAAAGAATAATGCGGTGATACATGGGAGCCTGACGAAAAAGAAAAGAGCGTATCGATGGACTAATGTAATCAGGATGAAACTTGCATTTTTAAAAGAAAAAGGAGAAATGCAGTTTTCATAAATCAATAGGATAAAGGCACCTTGACAATTACATATCTTACATCAAGAATAAAAAAGCGTAATATCGCAGAAATGATTGCCAAAAACAATAAAACCACTTGCGCAAATAGAAATAATGTGTTATATTTTATTTCACAATAATACATTCTACAGTTTATATAGAATGTATTCATAAGAAAGCGGTTACTATATATAGTGCTTTCTTCGCGCACGTTCCATTCAGGACATTCATGTGCGTGCTTCGGGCTTTTCGCCGGATGATTTCAACACAATTATTTTACGTACAGGCGGAAAGCGGTGGTAAGGTTTCTCCTGTACAGACAGGAGGAGAACATGAAGTACAAAAAGAAGTGTGAGGAGTATGCGTCTGCGCGCACAGATCAGTCGGCAGATGTAAGCAGCAAGCAGATATTTGGGAATCATACGCTGTGTGCACAGTTTCTGAGGGATTATTCGGGACTGGAGCTATTTGCTGATGTGCAGCCGGAGGATATCGAAGATGTATCGGAGAGGTATCACCTATTCCGAGAGGTGGAATTTAATTCGGATACCGTAAAGAAGGTATGTATCAGAAACTGTGAGGAAGGGGAGGCGCAAGACATTTATGTGATTTCCCTGATTGAGCATAAGAGCGCAGTCGATTATGATGTGACCATGCAGATACTAAGGTATATGGTCTGCATCTGGGAGAATTATATAAGAGAAATCGAAGACGCGGATGTTGCGAGAGTCTTTACGGAAGTCGAGAAAACTAAGAGGCGGAAGGGACTGAATAAGCGCAAAGATTTCAGGTACCCACCGATTTATCCAATCGTGTATTACGAAGGCGCCGGTGCATGGACAGCCGCATGGAATCTGAGAGACAGAATATTACTTGGAGAGTTGTTCCGGGCATACATACCGGACTTTACCTATAAACTCGTAAGGACCAGAGAGTATTCCAATGAGGAATTATTATCCAAGGGCGATGAAATCTCACTAATAATGATGATTAACAAAGTGCAGAAGGCGGAAGATTTTCGGGAACTCTCAAATGCCTTTGGCAGGCAGATGGTAGAGATTTTCCAGAGGGCGCCTGTAGATGTTGAGATGATAATACTATCGGAAATACAGAGCCTCTGTACAAGGACAAATTTGCCACAGGACGAAGCTGATGAGATCAAAAAGAGCGTGGAGGATGGCAATATGGGAAATTTATTTGAAAATATAGAAAAAATGGATATTCAGTTGGAACGCCGCAGGACGGAGGAACAGAGACAATATGCAGACAAGGTCTGTTATCTGCTGATCTCGTCCTATAAAATGCAGGGAATGGAGAGAGAAGATGCGCGGAAACAGCTTATCAATGAAGCAAGCTTAAAGGAAAGTGAAATTGATCAACTGTTAGAAAAGTTTTGGGAAAAATAAATATGGAATAACAGGAAAATAGATGAAAGAATTGTTCCCGGTGTAAGATATGTGATTGTCTTATGCCGGGATTTTTGTTCCACGGGATAATGTTCTCAAAATATTTTATAAAGGTGAAATGAGGAAAAAGCAGATGGTTAAGGTTTCAATTATCATACCCATATATAACGAAGAAAAATACTTAAAAGAATGTTTGTCAAGTGTTTTAAATCAATCACTAAAAGATATAGAAATTATATGTGTAAATGATGGCTCAACAGATTCATCAAAGGATATTATTGGTGAATATGCTCAAAAAGATGGAAGGATTAAAGCAATACATAAAAAAAATACAGGTAACGGGAACACCATGAACTGTGGACTTGCAATTGCTACAGGAGAATATATAGGTATTGTAGAAAGCGATGATTTTATTGAAAGTAATATGTATGAAGAATTGTATTCATTATGTCAAAATGGAAGGGTAGATGTTGTTAAAGGTAATTTTTGGGACTGTTATGAAGAAGTGGATGGAACTATCAAAAAAGTTATTAATCAAGAAAGACAGGCGTTGCCAGATTTGACAAATGCCGGAACAGTGCATGATTTACCGGATATATTATGGGGGCATCCTTCCATTTGGAGTGGTATATACAGAAGGGAGTTTATCGAAAAAAATCATATCCAATTTAAAGAAGTGAAAGGCGCAGGATGGGTAGATAATCCATTTTTCTTTGATGTAATTACAAGCGCTGAGACAATTATATGGACAAGTAAACCTTATTATAATTATAGAAAATTTAGTCTGGATTCATCATCAAACGGATATGATTTGAAAATACCATTTGAGCGGATGATTGATAATATTGAGGTTTTAGAGAAGAATAACTGCATAGATGTAGCAACTTTAAAGTTTACTTATGCAAGAGCGCTTATGTATTTAGTGGGGGCGACACAGGAAAGCAATTATTCTAAAGATGAGGATTATGTTCGTCCTTATATACAGAAGATGTTGCAAAAGATAAATAAGGATATTATAGTAAATAATTTTCATTTACATGATCAGTATAATTATTTTCGGTTTTTATCTCCATTAAAAACATTAATTCCATTCTCAACAAAAATACTAATTTATAACTGGGTGCCATTTGATAATCCTAATAATGTTGGTGGCGGGGTGACAGTGTATTGTAAAAATTTAATAGAAATTATATTACATGAAAGGCCGGATGTCTGTGTCTATTTTCTGAGTAGTGGATGGGCATATGATATTAGTAAAGAGGAATGCTATATTAGAAAAGTAGATAATATATTTGGCGAAAGATGTAGAAGTTTTGAAGTTGTAAATTCACCTATTCCTGCGCCTCAGGATATGTTGTTTCAAAATCCTAAAATAGCATTTGAGAACTCTGAATTAAGGACCGTAATTAAAAAATTTTTAGATGACTATGGTTCATTTAGTGTAATTCATTTTAATAATATGGAAGGATTATCGTTAGATGTATTTTCTTTAAAAGAGAACTATTCAGATTGCAAATTTGTTTATTCATTGCACAATTATGTACCCATATGTATGACTGGATTTTATTATCAAAGACATAAGCAGGAAGTTTGTGGTGCTGATCATGATGTACAAGATTGTGAGAAGTGTATAAATCGTAATAACTATAGAAAATTAGGTACTGAAATGATAGGAAGAGCAACCTTTAACCCGGTTGATATGAGGCATATAGACATATTGTCATGGTGTCATCGATTTTCCTTTGATCGGTTAGATATGACACAGGAGGGAAAGTACTTTATAGAGTTTTCTCAGCGAGCAAAAAAAGCTTTAAATCAGTATATTGATGTTATCTGTGCTGTTTCTAAACGAGTGAAAGAAATTGCAGTTGAGAATGGAATAAAAGAAGAAAAGCTTATTACAAGTTATATTGGAACAAAAGTTGCAGATATACAGATTAAGAAATCAATTGCAAAAGAAAGTGGATATTTTAAGATTGCTTATTTAGGGAGCGATCTTAATTCAGTTGAAAAAGGATATCCTTTCTTAATTGAGGCATTAAGTGTAATTGATAAAAGTGACGCTTCATGTATTGATTTGATATTGACAACAACAACGAAAGGAATGAATGAAGAACTAAACAGAGAACTTTCGCATTTTCACTCTTTGAAAATTATACAGGGGTATACACATCATGAACTCAACAGTATTCTCAAAGAAGTGCATTTAGGAATAATTCCAGTGCTTTGGGAAGATAATCTGCCACAGATAGCAATAGAAATGGTGGCCATGGGGGTGCCAATTCTTTGTAGCGATGCAGGGGGCGCATCAGAGTTGTGTGATTCTGAAATATTTCGATTTAAACATGGAAATCAAAAAGATTTTCTGGAAAAATTGATGTATTTGAAAGAGAATAAAAAAGAGCTATGTCAATATTGGAAATATCATTATGGACTTACAACAATGAAACAACATTTTGATGAAATGTCAAAAATTTATGAATTGCCGCCAGCAGTGACAGGGACAATTTCTATTGAGGAATATGCAAGACTTTTAGATGAAAATGATTTTTTATATAGAAATTTGGGAAATGGACATATTGATGTTGATAATAAAGTAGCTCAGTTGGAGAATAGACTACGGGCCACAGAGGAACAAAGGAACTATCTACAGTATTGTCTGGATGAAACAAGGAAATCAAAGACGTATAAGTTAGGCAGGATTATGACGTATTTACCCAGAAAAATAAGAGGAAAAAATAGTGATAGATAATATGGATGTTAAATACAGAGAAATAAAAGATTTGTCTGCATATTTGGACTTTTTGGCAGAATCTAGTAAAATAATTATTGTATGTGTGAAGGATACAGTAGGATATTGGTTCGACAATAATATTCAAAAGAAATTTTGGTGTTTAGGTTTGAAGGAGATATTAACACAAAAATTATTGTCTGGGTATGTGGCAATCATAGATAATAAAGATGTCGTTTATGAAAAATTAGGACTAGAAGATGAAAAAATTACGTGCGAGCATCATATTGGCACTCATTTATTACAAATTATAAGTGCGACTTTTCAAGGTGGTAATTGCGCATCTATATGTATTGATGGCGTGGAATGTGCTGTGAATGATAGGGGAATTAATATTGTTGTCTTTGATAAGAACACAAATAAAATTTTAGACTCTGTCGCTTTTGATACTCATGTAAAAGAAATATATTGCACAAGAATTAAAGAGCATTATGATATTGGTGTAGTTGGATGTTGGTGGGGAACAAATTATGGCTCTTGTCTAAATGGTTATGCAGTTTACAAAGTTTTGAAATCATTCGGATTAAAGATTTGGATGATTAATCGTCATGACTTTGAGGCAAGAAGAGATACACCAAATATAAAATTTGTACGAAAGATGTATGCAGATGATGAAATAAGTCCTATTATCTCTATGGAGAAATTGCAAACGATAAACGAAAAATGTGATATTTTTTTGGCTGGTTCAGATCAGATATGGAAATACTGGTTGAATAGTTTATATGATTTGGAATTTATGTTAAAATTTGCAAATGATTCAAAAAAGAAAATTAGTTTTAGTTCTTCATTTGGACATGCATGGGACTCTACGCCCCAAAATGTCTTCCCGGAAACTTATAAGCTTTTACGCAGGTTTGATGCGATTTCAGTTCGTGAAAAAAGCGGCGTTGAAATATGTAGAGACATATATAGGATAAATGCTGTAAAAGTTTTGGAACCAGTATTTTGTTTACCTAAACATGAATATAATGTAATTGCTTCATACTCCACACTTAGAGAAGATGAACCATTTATATTGTCCTATATTTTGGATCCCACAGAAGAAATTAGGAATGCTATTATTGCATATAGCGATTTACTGGGAATGAAATCTGTTAATGTGTTGGATTTGGATTATATGGTATATGAAGAAAATCATAAGAAACTCAATCTGGAAAATATAATGCCGCAGATATCTCCAGAGGATTTAATGTTTCTATTTTCAAGATGTTCATTTATATTAACAGATTCATTTCATGGCACAGCTTTCTCCATTATTTTTAACAAACCATTTTTGTCTATTATAAATATGAAACGTGGTTCTATACGATTTTTAGAAATGCTAAGTGAGTATGGCTTAATGAGTCATTTGGTACAAAATCCTACTGAAATACCTGTCAGTCTGGATTATACCGTAGAAATAGATTATGGAGATATAAATAGAAAAATTGAGGATGCTAGAGAAAAAACGATAGAATGGTTAAAAAGAGCAATAGAAACTCCAAAAGCCCAGATGCCGAGCATCATTTTACCGGATACAGTAAGTAATGTGTTGAAAAAAACAGATTGCACAGGATGCAGCGCGTGTGTAAATATATGCCCTGCTAATGCGATTTCATTAAAACCAGATGACTTGGGTTATTATCGTGCGGATGTTGATTATGATAAATGCATTGGTTGTGGTAAGTGTATAGAAATATGCCCGGCAATAAAGTTACCTGAGAATGGAAATAGGATTCAACCAAATTTATTTGAATTTATTGCAGCAGATGAAAAGATTTTATTCCATAGTTCCAGCGGTGGGGCATTTCCTGTTTTGGCAAGTGAAACTTTCAAAAGGGACGGCGTTGTAGTTGGCGCGGCATGGAGAGATGATTTTTCGGTTGAACATATTATTATTGAGAATGAAGCAGAATTATATAAGCTGCAAAAATCTAAATATTTACAAAGTGATTTAGGAAATACATTTGAAAAAGTAAAAGAGAAACTAGATAGTGGTGTATTTGTATTGTTTTCCGGATGCCCGTGTCAGGCAGCAGGATTGAAGGCGTATTTGCAAAAGGAATATGATAATTTAATTATTATTGATTTATTATGTGGAAATGCGCCATCCACAATGTTTTTTAAAAAATACATAGAGGATGATTTTAGTGAACCACTGAAAAAATATGAATTTCGCCATAAAGCACAAGGATGGAATGCAGACTGTGCTAATACAACTACAATTAGCGGATATACAGAAGTAAGGCGAGGTGGAAAACAAGATAGTTATCAAAGAATATATCACAATCATGTAATGTGTCCGCTACATTGTGAAAATTGTAAATACCAAAATGCACCTCGCTTTGGCGACTTGACAATTGGCGATTTTTGGGGAGTCAGTAAGTACGATAAGGAGATTGATACAAGTAAAGGGGTGTCAGCAGTTCTTTGCAATAATGAAAAGGGACAGGTGTTTTTTGAAAATATTCCGCAGGAAATGTATTCGGTCAAAAAGCAAGTGCCATTAGAGTGGTTAGGTGGAAACGGTTTTGTAATAAGAGGAAGTCATAATTTTTCTTCTCCGAGGCGAAATGATTTTTATGAAGCAATACGATATAAACCTTTCAAAGATGCGATATCATATGCGTTAAAACCTAATCATGGAATCCACTCTGAGCGAGGAGTGTTTGATTTTAAAGCGAAAGACACACATTTCAAATTTAATCCATCTATATGGAATGAAGACTATATAAATGGCATCACAATATTGACCACAAGTGAAAAGTATCCTAAAACGGGGAATTATGCAACCATGCCTATTTTCAATTCAATTGAAAAAGATAAAGCATATATACTCAAACTTCGTTTTAAGATCAGTACCGATGCGCAGATTTATAATTTTCATTTGAAATCTGCAGGTGAAACTTTGTCTCAGGTGATATATAGTCATCAAGTTAATGCTGAGGATAGTACAAACTGGGTAGAGATAACTCATGAATTTGTACCTGATTCAGATATTTATGATGAATTTATGATTGGTGCAGCGCTGCTTACAGGTGAGAATAGGTGGATTGCAATAGATTACATAAGAATTTGCGAAAAATAATAAGGCTGTTGTGCATTTGAATGATAAGGTATTTGCATGTAAGCAATACAAAAAACGTTAAATGAGAGAAGGGGAAAATATGGAAATCATAATATTCATTTATGATTTTTGGGAGATAATTAGCATAGTAAGTGTTGCGATTGGATTTATTGCAAGGTTTCTGCCACAGCTGCCGCGTAGAAAAGAAAATAGTGATCATAATTTGAAAAAAATAGAACGAATTTGCTCTTTCATAGCTATATTGGGGATAGGTATTTCTGCATTTATACATATAGTATGTACAAAAGTGCCGGATGTTGTAGGAATGGACCTATCAGAAGCAAGAAGCCTTCTGCGTGGTGAAGATTTGGAAGATGAATTCCTGCCTAATATAAAGATTGACAGCGTATCTGTAAATGCTGAAGTAAACTTTCAATCTATAAGTGGAAATAGTATTGCTTTCAAAAATACAACAGTTTTTTTGGGTTTTGCTCAAGAGGATAACCCTGATTCAATGATAGTGGATCGTTCTGCTGACAGTAGTAAAAGTAATGCAGATAAAAACAAGGCAAATCCGGACAATGGTTTGGATGTAAGTCACGGGAATGAAGGAAAAGCAAGTGTTCCTAATGTTCTTGGGATGGAACAGAAAGAAGCTATAAGGACTTTATACATGGCGGGTCTGCGGTTTCAAGTGTTTTTGAGTAGTAGTGATGATATTAACAGTGATATGTATTATGTCATATCTCAAAGTCGTGAATATGGAGAAAATGTTGATATAGGTACGATAGTCAAACTGGAATTAACTGCCGATCTGCCAGATACGGTGAAACGTCAAAGTTTTGAATATGAACCGGATGATTCATTAGTAAAGAATACAGATGAATTGAATGGATTTTACATATATTCACGTTCTGTAACAAATGCAAGCTTTTATGATGCAGCGACAAACCAGGTTAGTTCTCCTGATTATTTAGCAGAAAAGCTATGTCAGGTCAATTTTAATATAACAGGTGCTGATGATGCTATACTGTCTATTTCTATGGAAGGAAAAAGTATAGGTATTTGTTTTGATAATAATTTAGGAAAATCAGAGATTTTTATTAATAAAGGGAAGTATAGTATTAGCGCTGATTTCGGCGATTATTCCAAAATTGTAAATGTAGACATAAATGCATCAGGCGAATATATGCTTGATTTTAAATAATAGCTTAAGTACATTTTTACGTTATAAGTGTTTTGATTATACAACTTCATACAAGGGTAAAAGAAATGGATAGAGAGGCAGAAGAGGCGAGGAGTTTTTGTTGGAAATTATTGCATCAATTTGCTTAGTTGAGAAGGATGAATCATGATGGGAAAAAGAAATCGTAAAATGAAATATTCTGAGGGCAGTTTGAATGACCTCAATAGAGGAGTACAAAAACTGGTCGAAAATTCTGGACAAATTAACGAAAAAATGGATGATATTGCAGTTGAAGTGGTCAAGGGCAATAGAACCAAACCATTAGAAATTGCAGGCTTTCTAGTTGCAGTACTCGCAGTTATTGTAACGATTGTTGGTATTAAATTTTCAGACGGTAAATCAACGGAAGCATCTTCATCAGACGTAGCAGATATGGATACAGAAAAGCCTGTTTACGAAATATATTTATATCCCGATTACAGCAGGGTCGAAGTCGGATTTCAGACCGATATTACCGCAACCTTAAATTTTGACACAGATTCTGTTAGCATCGATGCGTATCTTGATTCCGTCCATAATGGGGATACGGTGGCCATGAAGCAGAAAAACTCATCAGAATGGCAGGCAAAGGTCTATTTCGAAGAAACCGGTACTTATGAGATCGTAGCAACGGCAACAGCTTCCGATGGAAGTATTGTAAAGGGAACTGTTGAGGTAGAGGTTGTACCGTAAGATGGCGTTTTTCTGTTTTAATTAAGAAAAAGGCTTGCACAGGCAGAAATGATATGCTATATTTTGGAAAACCGTTGTAATCGGGTGTTTTCGCGCACGGTCCATTCAGAACATTCAGGTGCGCGTTTCGGGCTTTTCGCCGAACAAATTCAATAAGATTTTGGAGCAAATAGGTTGATATTTTAAGTAAAAATAGATACAATAAAGTAAGGAAAGTAAGGAATGCAAAAAGGGAGGTTGGAATATGGAACTAGCAAAAGTTACGTCCAAAGGACAGATTACAATACCGATAGAAATAAGAAAAAAATTAGGTCTTAAAGAAGGGAGTAAGGTCCTTTTTTTGGAGGAAGCGGGGCGCATTTATCTGGCGGATTCTTCTATGGAAGCATTGAGGGAGGCACAGATTGCATTCGCTGGAGAGGCAGAACGGCTCGGTCTTAAAAATGAAGAAGATCTTGTGGCGATGGTTAAGGAGATACGGAAAGAACGAATGGTGAAGTAATTGCGGGTAATGGTTGATACAAATGTACTGATTTCATTGCTGGTATTTTCCAGTAGCAAAATGAATCAAATGATGGAGCACATATTCAAAGAATATCAGTTAGTCCTTTCATCGTATATTGTAAGGGAATTAAAAGATGTGATTAAAAGAAAATTTCCGACTAAAGTCGGAGTTGTAGATGTGTTACTTGCTAAGTTAAGAATTAAGAGAATAGGGCAATGAGAGAGTGATTCAGAAAATAACAAAACCCGTATAGAAAGTGAAAATCACATGCGACTAACCCTCTACCACCTACTGGTAAACCGCCACGCGGGAATTTCATACAGATATCACAAATACCATGACGGGACGACTGGCGTGCAGAAGGTCATCTCGTGGATCTATTTATTATGCCTGAATTTCGCCTACTATATTCTCTTGTGCCGCTTTTTGGGGCGCAAGCCGGAAATGGAAGTCTACGAGAGCAGACGATTGAATTGTAAAAGGAGCGAGTCGGAGGAATATCTGGCGAAAAATCCACAGCTCTCGGCAGAATCTTATGTGGACGGATTGATGAAGTACGACGTCATATCGTTTGATTTGTTTGATACGCTGATTTTTCGTCCGTTTGCATTGCCGACGGACGTATTTTTTCTGATCGGCGGAGCGATAGGCTGTCTCGATTTTAAAAATCTTCGGATGCAGGCGGAAGAAAAGGCGAGGGTGGAGCAGAAGAAAAAATACGGACACTATGAAGTGGCGCTTGCGGATATCTGGCGTACGTTGGAAAGGAAGACAGGTATCTCGGCGCGCGACGGGGTGCAGGAGGAGGAACGCATCGAGAAAAAGCTCTGCTATGCCAATCCGTTTATGCTGGAAGTTTGGAAGAAGCTTCGGCAGATGGGAAAGAAACTTTTGATCGTGTCCGATATGTATCTGCCACTCGACTGTATCGAAGCTATTTTAGAAAACGCAGGATATGAAGGCGCAGAGAAGGTATATCTTTCCAACGTCTACGGGAAAAGTAAGGCGGATGGCGGTTTATATGAAGAAGTATTGAAAGATTGGCGGCAGGCATCTTTGATCCATGTGGGCGACAATCTCCACAGCGACAGGGATATGGCAAAAAGGCACGGGCTGGCTGTTCTGCCTTATCCAAGTATTTATCAGAATGTGATGTTGTACCGTCCCACGGATATGTCAGCTATGATTGGGAGCGCTTATCGGGCAGTCGTGAGCAGCCGCCTTTATAACGGTCTGTGTTCCTATGGTATAGCGTATGAATATGGTTATCTCTATGGCGGATTGTTTGTATTAGGCTACTGTACTTTTATTCACGAATACTATGAGAGGCATCAGCTGGACAAGCTGTTGTTTCTATCGAGGGACGGAGACATTCTTTTACAGGTATACAGGCGGCTGTATCCGGAGGATGACGCGGAGTATGTTTACTGGTCGAGAAAGGCGGCCGTGAAACTGATGGCGAGCGTGGATAAACACGATTATTTCAGGCGGTTTCTCTATCATAAGGTAAATCAGGGATACACGGTCGCACAGATCTTACATACGATGGAGCTGGACAATCTGCTCATGAGTACGGCGAGCCCGGGAGTGTTAAAGCCGGAGGACGAGCTGACGGATAAAAATGTGGAGATTTTGCGGGAGTGGATTGAGGAAAAGTGGGAGCAGGTGATTGCCGGGTATGGATCACAGATGTCTGCGGCTGAGAAATATTATGCGAACGTATTGGCGGGTTGCGTCAGGGCTGCGGCGGTGGACATCGGCTGGGCAGGGAGCGGCGCACTTGCCTTGTCTTATTTGACCGAAAAAGTCTGGAAGCTGCCCTGTCAGATCACGGGACTCATCGCCGGGACAAATACGATTCACAGCGCAGAACCGGATGCTTCGGAACCTTTTTTGCAGAATGGGAAACTCTGCGCTTACCTGTACTCGCAAAATCACAATCGGGATCTATTGAAAAAACATGATCCTAATAAAGAGTATAATGTTTTCTGGGAGCTGCTGTTGTCTTCAACGACGCCGCAGTTTACAGGCTTTTATGAGGGCAGGATAGAGGCGGTTGAGGAGAGGGCCGATTATTTAGAGGAGCTTGGTATTACACTTGTTTTTGGAAGGCAGGAACGTAATTTAGACGGTATCAGAGAGATACAGCGGGGAATCATGGACTTTGCAGATGACTATCGTCGTCGGTTCAAGGAGTTTCCCTGTATGTTTCGTGTGAGCGGCAGGGATGCCTATGCGCCGATACTTGTGGCGGCAAGCCACGGGGAAAGATATCTGAAAGCGATTCTCAATCAGTTTCCTTTTGAAAAAAATCTCATCTGATTTGTCTGCTTTCATCGGACAAGGGACTTGTAAGCAGACCGTGATTCAGGTATAGTGAAAGAAAGGAAATGTTACGGGAAGTAACGCCATCAGGAGACCGGCTATGGGATTGTTCAGACAGGCAGGAAAAGAAAATAAAAGGGAAATGAAGAAAGAGCTGCAGAAAGAAATCGGGAGTGAACAGAAGAAAACCATGTTCCTCTCACCGGAGGAACGATATCCTTCCAAAGCGAAAGGCAGCCGCCTGTCTCAAAAGGAGGAGAAGGAAACATCCGACGATGCTCCGGAGAGGGTGTTTTTGGGAAATCCGATCATCATAAATGGGGCGGATTATCTTTTGCGGATCGGGCAGACCTACATGGAGGCGCTGATCACTGTTTATCGGCGTTTTTCGTTGGAGGAGCTTCAGGAAGTATTGAAGGAAAACGGCATTGTTTCCGGTATCCGCGAGAAGGCGCTTTCTGAGATCGCGGAGGGGAAGCAGAATTATGAGGAGACGCTGATTGCGACGGGGATTGCCGCAAAGGATGGGCGTGACGGCTATTTTGAATATCATTTTAATACCCAACCCGAGACGGAGCCCATTATACTGCCGGATGGTTCCGTTGACTATAATGTGCTGGGAAAGATAGAACTTGTGAGGGCGGGGGAGACTCTTGTCACCTATCATCCGCCGATCCCGGCGGTGTACGGTAAGGATATCAGAGGGAATGACATTGGCGCATACGAGGGCAAGGGGCTGCAGCCCTTGCAGTGTAAACGCTGCAGCATGGATGAGGAAGGCTGTAAATATTATGCGGACGTGGAGGGGAATGTCACGTTGAATGGAAAGTTGCTTACCGTGACGCCGATCTACGTGCTGGAGGGCAATCTGGACGCTGCCACCGGCAGTTTGGATTTTCATGGAGATGTGCTGATTCAGGGAAATGTCTTTGCGGGAGTAACGGTGAAGACGACGGGGAATATTACGATCAACGGGCATGTGGAGACTGCCAATATCATTGCCGGAAAGGATGTTATCTTAAAGAACGGGATGCAGGGCTCGGGAAACGGCACGATTCGTGCCGGAGGGAGTGTTATGGCTCGCTTTATTGAGCAGACACAGGTGTATGCGGGGATGGAAGTCAATACGGGAGCGCTCTTAAACTGTGAGGTGGAGTCAGGTCACACGGTGAAGGTCATTGGCAATCGGGGAAGTATTATCGGCGGCAGGACTACGGCGGTGGAGGAAATCTCAGCCGCTTCGATTGGAAACCGTGCGGGGGTCGAGACCTTGTTAGTCATTGGTCTGGACTGTGAATTTAAGACCAAGATGAGTGAGATCGACCGCCTGACGGAAGAGTATGAAGAAAATATGACAGATGCCATTCGCAATCTGGACCGAATCGACTATCAGATGAAAAATCAGCCTGGCACGCCCGGATTGAATGAGCAGAAGGCGGAGCAGATGCGCAGGAAGATCAATTTTCAGCTGAAGCTGCAGGAAATCACCAAAAGGCGGGAGGAACTGATAGACATCAATCGGCGTTCCGCTGACGGAAAAATCGTGGTAAGCGGGCTTTCCAACGTGGGATGCGTGATCGTGATAAACGGCGTGCGTGAGATGCTGCATTCGGAGTATCGTGACGTGTCCTATACGAAGGGCAGGAATGAGATTCGCATCATTTCCAATAAGCAGTGAGAAAGGCAGGAGTGTTTGGATGTTCAAAAAGAAAGCGGCAGCGCCGACGGCCGCCTATGACAAAGAGTCCTGTAAACCGATCATAAAATGCAGTATCTGCAACGGCGAGCAGGTGGCGGGATTTAAGAATCTGCAGACGGGGAAGTTTGAGGAGGTCATGCTGATCCGGGGTGCGGAGGATCTCTTTGCTTTCAGAAAACAGTACGGGATCGAGGAGGAAATCACGAAAGAATATTGAGGGAGGGCGGCAGGTGCCGCCCTCATTTATTTACTGCTTTTCAAATACCGGCATATAGGTGATCGGGCAGTCTACGTTTACGGTACATCCGCCCTCAAAAATTTCACCTGTGGAGGTCAGTTTCCAGCTTCCCGCGGGAAGATAGACATCGCGCTTCCACTCGTTCAAGTGCAGGATGGGAGCCACCAGATACTTGTCACCGAACATATACTGATCTTGCAGCGTCCAGCAGGTCTCGTCCTCCGGGAACTCGTAGAACATGGCCCGCAGCAGAGGAGAGCCGTTTTCATGGGCTTCCTGATACAGTCCCTTGATATAGTCGTGCATGGCGATACGGACGTTGTAGTAGTCCTTCATGATAGCGTAGTTGTCCTCACCATAGCTCCAAAGCTCATTCGGCTGGCCGGTGTGCAGATAACCGCCGCCCCAGTCGCGTGTATCAAGCGGCGGGATGTTGTATGGGCCTCTGTCTCCGTGCATACGCAGAACGGGAGAGTAGACCGCAAACTGATACCAGCGGATCAAAAGCTGTCTGAAATCCTCGTCGTTCACATCGTCCGTCATGAAACCGCCGATGTCCGTGGTCCACCAGGGAATGCCTGCAAGTCCCATGTTTATGCCGCACTGGATCTGGTCGGCAAAGGCCTCGAAGGTGCTGGGCACGTCGCCTGACCATACCACATTGCCGTACTTCTGGGAACCCGCCCACGCGCAGCGCAGAAGGTTGACCACGTCGCCTTTGTTCTCCTTTTTCATGCCGTCGTAAAAGGCGCGGCTGTAAAGCTGCGGGTAAAGGTTGCTCACGGCAAGTGCGGGGCCTTCACAGTAGCGATAGTTTTCAAAATCATATACGCCGTAGTCGGGCTCGGAGTTGTCCAGCCAGAAGGCGTCGATGCCATAGTCGAAGTAGTTCTTCTTGCAGATATCCCAGACATATTCTCTGGTTTCGGGATTGAAGGGATCGATCTCCACACAGTCGCCCTGGTAGTCGTAGGTCTGCGCCGCGCCGCGCTCGGTGCGGATGAGGAGGCCGCGCTCCATCATGGGGCCGAAGTTCTCGCTCTTGCGGTCAACGGAGGGCCAAACGGAGACGATGACCTTGATGCCCATGGAGTGAAGCTCGTCCACCATCGCCTTGGGATCGGGCCAATAGGTCTTGTCGAATTTCCAGTCGCCCTGTACAGTCCAGTGGAAGAAGTCGATGACGATCTGGTCGATCTTGATGCCTTCCTTCTGATACTGGCGGGCTACGCTCAGAACCTCGTCCTGCGTGCGATAGCGCAGCTTACACTGCCATAAGCCCATCAGGTTTTCGGGGAACATTTCCGCGCGTCCCGTTACAGCTGTGTAGTTTGTCAGGATCTGCTTCGGAGTGTCCGCTGCCGTGATCCAGTAGTCCATTTCCTTTGTTGCTCTTGCGATCCATTCGGTGTAGTTCGTGCCGAAGGTTACGCGGCCCACAGCCGGGTTATTCCAGAGGAAACCGTAGCCCAGAGAGGAGACGGCGAAGGGCACGGAGATTTGGGAGTTGCGCTGTGCCAGCTCTAAAACGCAGCCCTTTAAGTCCATCAGATCCTGCTGGTACTGTCCCATACCGAAGATTTTTTCGCCCTTATTGCTCTCGAATTTCATATTTAAGGAGTATTCGCTGCCGCCGATTACGCCCTTCCATTCCCGGTTCACAAGTTTCAGACAGCGGCTCTCTTTTGAGAGGGTGCCGTCGTAGGCTCTGAAATACTCCCGTAAGATCAGGGCGTCGTCCCGATAGAAGGAGAGAACGCCTGCGAAATTGACCACTGCTTTCAGTCTGCCGTTTACGATGGTGGCGATAGGTCGTTTGTCGATGGTGCCGTCGCCTACCCAGTGATCTTCCTCGGCAATGGTGATTTGTGCATTTGAAGAATCAACCTTTTCAGTCAATGCCCAGTCGTTTCCCGTAAACCGGGCGGCCATGGAAGCACGTACCCGAAAGGCGTCCTGTCCCCAAGCCTCAATGCGTAAGGTTTCCCCCGCGTGGCGGCATACCAGTGCGCCGCCGTCTTTTACAAACTGCATAGATACCCCCGTTCCGAAGCGTTATGCTTCTGTCTTTAATTTTGTTTCCCCCTGTTCCATTGAAATGGAAAGAGTATAATAGTATAATACTATTACAGAACCAATATTTCTATGTGAATCCTACTCTATAATAATACTATTGTATCACATATGGAGATCTGTGGATCATTGGAAGCAGTTGCATCCGTGCGGATAAGAAAGAGAGGGGAGGAAGCGGGATGCCAAATAAGGAAACGAGGGAAAAACGACAGCACAGCACCACCTGGATCCCTTACAGCCATTACGAATGTCATATGCCGGAGGCGTACATGAATGTTCCCATGCACTGGCACGGGGAATTTGAACTGATCTATGTGAGACAGGGACGGGGAGAATTTTGGTGCGGCGGCCGCAAATGGGAGGCGAAGGCAGGCGAGCTTTTGCTGGTGCCCCCGAATATGCTTCATGCAACCTACCCCGGAGAAGGGGAGGAACTCCTTTACGACGCGCTGGTGTTCAGTCCCGTCTTTTTGGGAGCGGGCAGCGGCGACCGCTGTACCAATGAGTGTATTCGTCCCATCATCAAAGGACATGCGCAGCTCAATGTCTGTATCCGTGAGGAAGATGAAGCCTACGGGGAGCTGAAGGCGGCGGCGGAGCAGATTTTTGTCTGTGTGCAGAAAAACAGCGCCAGAATGGATCTGCTCTTAAAGAGTGAACTGCTGCGCTTCTTTTGGCTCTTGGAGGAAAAGGGCGGTCTTCTCTTACAGGAGGAGGCGGAGGAGAGCGAGGCGGTCCGTCCGGCCTTAGAATATATGGCGGCGCATTTTCGGGAGGAGATCACGGTCGAGCGTCTGGCGGCTCTTTCGCATTTGAGCCGCAGTCATTTTATGAGATGTTTTCGGAAGGCTGTGGGGATCGGTGCTATCGAGCATCTCTCTCAGCTCCGCATTCGGGCGGCCTGCGAAGCGCTCTGTGACGGTTCCGAACAGATCGCGGATATCGCCTTTGCCTGTGGCTACAGTAACCTTTCTAATTTCAACAGGCAGTTTTTGAAAAAGGTGGGCTGCTCCCCGAAGGAATATCGGAAGCGCAATCATTAAAAAAAGAAATAGTAGAAAAATGAAATGACCTGTGGTAGAATAATGACGTTGGGACAAAGAAGTCTGAAAGGATTTCTTTGTCTTATTCTTTTTTTGGAGGATATGACATGGCTAAGATCAAGGAAGCCTGCGGCGTTGTCGGTATGTATGGCCCGGAGGGGGAGAATGTAGCGCCCTCTCTCTACTATGGCCTCACGGCCTTGCAGCACAGAGGGCAGGAGGCCTGCGGGATGGCTGTCTCACGGACTGACAGGGAGCGGGGCAATGTTTGTTTTCAGAAAGATTTGGGACTGGTGAGCGAGGTACTCACGAAAGAAGTGTTAGAGAAGATGGACGGGAATATCGGTCTGGGACACGTGCGTTATTCGACGACCGGGGCGTCCGTGGCGGAGAATGCCCAGCCTTTGGTGCTTTCCTATATCAAAGGGACGCTGGCTCTGGCGCACAACGGCAATCTGATCAACACCCCGGAACTCAAGTGGGAACTGATCCAGAGCGGAGCAATCTTTCACACGACAACGGACTCGGAGGTGATCGCCTTTCACATCGCGAGGGAGCGGGTGCATTCGGCGACGGTGGAGGAGGCGGTCTATAAGACGGCGCTAAAGATCAAGGGAGGCTACGCGCTGGTCATTATGAGCCCGCGGAAGCTGATCGGCGTAAGAGACCCTTACGGCTTAAAGCCTCTGTGCCTGGGGAAACGGGAGCAGACTTATGTGCTGGCCTCGGAGTCCTGTGCGCTCACCGCCATTGGTGCGGCGTTTGTGCGGGATATCCTGCCGGGAGAAGTGGTCACGATCTCAGGGGAAACGATCAGCTCGCAGATGCTGCCGAAGGCGGACCGCTGCGCGCACTGCATTTTTGAATATATCTACTTTGCCAGACTGGACAGCACGATGGACGGGGTGCGGGTGTATGACGCCAGAATAAAGGCTGGGAAAATGCTGGCAAAGACCTATCCTGTGGAGGCAGATCTGGTGACAGGCGTGCCGGAATCGGGGCTTCCCGCGGCGCAGGGCTATGCGCAGGAGAGCGGGGTGCCGTTTGGACCGGCTTTCTATAAGAACGGTTACATTGGCAGGACCTTTATCAAACCGACTCAGAAAGAGCGGGAATCCGCCGTCCGCATGAAACTGAGCGTGCTGGAATCGGCGGTTAAAGATAAGAGGATCGTGTTGGTGGATGACTCCATTGTGCGCGGAACCACCATGGCTAACCTCATCCGTATGTTGAAGGAAGCGGGAGCGAAGGCGGTGCATGTGAGAATCAGTTCGCCTCCTTTCTTACATCCCTGTTATTTCGGCACCGACGTGCCCTCCAATTCCCAGCTCATTGCAGCGAACCACAGCGAGGAGGCAATTTGTGAGATGATTGGCGCGGACTCTCTGGGGTATTTGCGAAAGGAAGATCTGTCGGAGATGGCGGGAGGTTTGCCTCTATGCAAGGCCTGCTTTGACGGGGATTATCCGATGGAGATAAGTGGGCCTGCGGGGCAGCCTTCCTGATACGTTTTGCGAGGCGCTTTGCGCCCGATAGCGGGCCGGTTGTCTACGGTTCGATCGCACTTAAATAGTTCAGGGTGCCCTCCGCGACTCCCGTCCCCTGTTCGAGCAGGGAAATCAGCCCCCGTATCGTATATTCACAGTCTTCCGGTGTGGTGGAGAGAAAGGTGTTGTTCAGCTTGACGCCAAGGACGATCAGCACGATCTCCGCCAGCGCTTCCGGATAGTCGAAGTGGATCTCTCCGGCGGCAATGCCCTGTCTGATGATCTTGGCCAGGTTCGGCTTTAATTCAGAAATTAAATAATTCAAATATTTTTGGTGCAGATAGGCGGACTCCTGAATGGTGATGGTCCGGCTCTTTTCGCTGCCCTGATTTAGGAATGCGGCTGCGGAACTGCGGCATGCCTGAAACAGCATGGCCATCCGCGTAAAAGGCGGGATGTCCGTCTGATCCGCCAGATTCTTTGCAGTCTGTAAGGGCGCTTCATAATTTCGTCTGATCAGCGCGTCTAGAATAGCCTCCTTTGAGGGAAAATAGTAATAGATGCTGCCCTTGCCGATGCCGGCTTTGGCGGCAATGTCGCTCACGGAGATGTTCGATATGCTTTTGTCTACCATAAGCTGCTGGAGCGCGTTTAAGATTCTGTCATATTTTTGTGTGTCTGCCATGATGTGCGCCTTTCCGGTGGGGGTTATTCGCAGCGCGCATTCGGAAAACCTTCAGCACTGCGCATTGCCTTCGCGATGAGTTTAACACAGAATATCGCTGCGGACAATCGTTAAATGTATTTTTTTAGAAACCTTTATGAAAAATATTGACCGACGGTCGAAAGATGTGGTATTGTTAGTGAAACAAAATCGACTGGTGGTCGACAGATTGAAAATTAAATTTTCAATCGCAAGATTTATGTCTGCGCGTTGCTTGCCATATACTCGGTCATGCGCAGAAATGAAGAAAATAATGAAAGAAGACGGGAGCGGCGGTTTCCGGGAGGAGGAGAAGGAAAATCATGACTTACGCAGACTTTTTTTATGACATTAAGGGAAGATTTATGGGAGCGGATGTGAGCGACATTCATGAGCATCTGGCTTTTGAGTTTGATATCGAGGACGAGGAGGCGGGCGGTTCTTTCTACGTGGAAGTAAAGGATGGTGAGCTTTTTGTGGAGCCCTATGAGTATTATGACAGGGATGCGAGATTCATCTGCGCGCCGGAAGTACTTGTAAAAATCGCGGAGGGAGAGATGGATCCCGTGTGGGCCTTTACCACACAGAAGCTTAAAGTGGAGGGCAGTATCGAGAAAGCACTGCGCTTAAAAGAGATCATTGAGGCAAAACAGAAGCAGGTGAAAAAGGAAGCCAAAGAAATAAAAAAGGCAACGAAAAGAGGGAAAGCTGAAGATTGAAAAATAAGTCTGATGACCTTATTTTTCAATCGGCAATTTGAGTCAGAGCCTCAAATATGCCTTGATCGCAGTCGAGAATTTGAGATTCTCGACGCGTGTCATCGCAGTAAACTGCTCTGACAGGGAGGTAGTAATGGGTAAAAAATCAGGAAAGAAACGTCACGGGCTTCTGAAAGCGGCGGCAGCGGGAATCGGAATCGCGGCGGCGGCAACAGGCGGGGAGATCGCCTATTTTTACAGGCGCACCATGAAGCGTGGCAAGGCGAAGACCGAGCGTACGATCAAGATGGCGGGCACGGACTGGAATCAGTATATGGATTTGATCCAGGAGCGCAAGACCGCTATGCTGGCAAGGCCCCACAGCGATCTGTGGCAGGAAAGCTATGACGGCTTAAAGCTTCATGCAACATACTTCCCAACGGAGGCAGCAGAAAAGAAAAAGATCGTCATCTGCTTCCACGGCTATACCAGCCAGGGATTGGCGGATTACATCGGCCTTTCGGACTACTATCAGAAGCGTGGCTTTGCGATGCTGCTGCCGGATGCCAGGGCGCACGGACTAAGCGAGGGCGAGTATATAGGCTTTGGCTGTCTTGACAGAAAGGATGCCTTAGTGTGGATCGACTGGGTGATCAAGGAACTGGGAGAGGATGTTGAAATACTGCTCCACGGGACGTCCATGGGAGCAGCGACGCTTTTAATGTTGAGTGGTCTGGCGCTTCCAGAGCAGGTGAAGGGCATCGTTTCCGACTGCGGATTCACCTCCCCGAAGGAAGTATTCACGCATGTGCTGCATAGTATGTATCATTTGCCGTCTTTCCCAGTGATTCCCGGGGCGGATGTGGTGAACCGCCGACTGGCAGGCTACGGGATGGACGAGTGCAATGCCAAAAGAGAAGTGGAGAAGGCCACGGTGTCGATTCTGTTCATCCACGGCAGCGCGGACACCTTTGTACCCTGCAGTATGTGCGATGAGATCTATGAGCACTGCGCTTCGCCGAAGCGCAAGCTGATCGTGGAAGGGGCAGCCCACGCGGAGAGCTACTATAAGGATATGGAAAGTTATGAGAAGGAACTGACGGAATTTATTGCGGAAACGATGGGTTGATTCAGTTGATGAGTTGATGAAAGGAAAAAATAGATGAAAACAAGAAATGGGCACAAGACATATCCACTGACGGTAGCGCAGAAATTCCACATTTACTATATGGATTTCTGTCCTAAGAAGGAGGTCGTAAACATCGGCACCAGCCTGACCATCGAGTATGAGCTGGACATCGAGGAGCTCAAGCGGGCGGTTTATAAGGCATACGAGCGCTGCGAGTCTATGCGGGTGCGCTTTGCTTATGATAAAGAGGAAGAGCAGTGGTATCAGTATCTGGTGGACAAGGAAGAACGTGACATCGAGTATGTCGACTTTACGGGGAAAACCATGGAGGAGGCTGCCGAGATCATGACGCAGTGGACGCGGGTGCCCTTTCAGAGAGAGGATGGCCCCATGAACCGCGTCGTGATGATCAAGACGCCCGACGGCTGTCAGGGCCTTTATGTGCTGGGCGATCATATGCTGATGGACGCGCAGTCGCTGATCTGTTTCCTGCGGGACGTGATCGAGCTTTACTGTAATGTTAAATTTGAGTACCACTATCCGCTCGATATGCGTTCCTTTACCGAACAGCTGGAAAAGGATCTGGCTTATGAGGCGGGGAGCAAGGCGCAGGCAAGAGACAGAGAGTATTTCCAAAACCTGATCGCGGAGTCAGAGCCGATCTTTAACGGCATCAAGGGACCGGCACAGCTGGAGGAAGCAAGAAAGAAATTTCCCGGAACGCGGGCGGCTTTTTCCGCGACCCGCGAGGTGGATTCCGCCCTCGACATTTTCCATCTCGAGGAGGAGCCGACGCAGCGGCTGATGCGTTTCTGCGAAGAGCAGCACGTTTCCCTGCAGTGTCTGCTGATCATGGGCATCCGCACTTATCTGCAAAAGATGAATGACAACGACGATGTGTCCATCAATGTGGCTTATGCGAGGCGGGCGACTCTGATGGAGAAAAAGTCGGGCGGTACGAGGATCCATTCTTTCCCCTTCCGCACGATCCTGTCGAAAGACCAGACTTTTATGGAAGGGATCCTGGCGATCCGTAACGGACAGAATGAAGTCTTCCGTCATACCAATTACAATCCGGTGGAATACTTCGCTTACAGGAGCAAACTCTACAACACGCCGCAGGGCGCGACCTATGAGCCGATGTCTCTGACCTATCAGCCGATGACCTTGAAGGAGAAAGGTTTAGATCAGCTCGGCGATATCCGCTACAAGACCAGGTGGTATCCCAACGGCGCGACCACTCAGGCCATGTATCTGACGGTGATGCACCGTTCCGACGACAACGGGCTGGATTTCAATTTTGAGCATCAGGTGGCGGCCGTCAGCCGTGAGACGCTGGAACAGTTTTATTATTATCTGTGTAAGATCATGTTTAAGGGAACGGAGAACCCAAATCTGAAAATTGGTGATATCATAAAGCTGATATAGAAAAAAGGAGACTGTGTGAAAAATCACATTGATATGCTGATTTTTCACACGCGACTTTGTGGAGGAGCATCACAAAGTCGGAGATAGCAGACGTAAATTTGATATTTACGTCGCTACGTCGCATAAATGCTCCGTAAGGAGGAAAAACATGTTTGATCAATTATCGGAAATCATTACGAACTATGTGGAAGTGAAGAAGGAGGACATCAAGCCGGAGTCCCGTTTTATGGAAGACCTCGGGTTTTCTTCCTTTGACTTTATGAGCATGCTTGGTGAGGTGGAGGATACCTTCGACGTGGAGATCGAGCAGGAGGAAGCCGCAGGCATCCGCACGGTGCAGGAAGCGGTGGAGTATCTGGAAAAGATTTCGTAGCAACAGCTCAGACAGGGAGGTAAATTATGGCTGAAATGAGCAGCACCATCAGAGAACTTTTGGTCAAGGCAGCCGAAAAGTACGGGCCGCAGGATGCGATCCGCTACAAGGTAAAGCAAGAAGGCAAAAACGGCAAGCGAGAGACCGTTGTGAAAGCAAAGACTTACAGTCAGTTAAAGGATGACAGCGAGCGGTTTTCTGCAGCGATCGAGAAGCTGGGAGAGCAGGGTGCTCATGTGGCCATTGTGGGAGACACCTCCTATGGCTGGATCGTGACTTTTTACGGCACGGTAAACGGCGGCAATGTAGCGGTTCCTCTGGACGCAAACCTCCCTGCGGAGGATCTGTGCGAGCTCATTGACAGGGCGGATGCGACGGTGCTCGTGTTTGATAAGGCGCGGACGGCCATGGCACAGATGTCTGTTGAAAAATGTCCTAAACTAAAGTATCGGATCACAACGGAGTCTGTGCAGACGGCGGGAGAGCTTCCTGCGGGAACGCTGTTTTTTGAGGAAGTGATCGCAGGGCAGGAACCGGGCTTTCCCTTTGAGCCAAAGCCCGAGGATCTTTCTACCATCATGTACACTTCGGGAACCACGGGTAAGAGCAAGGGCGTGATGCTCACGCACAGGAATCAGGCGGAGAATGCCACGGCGCAGGATATGGGCTTCGAGTCGGGCATGGTACTGCTCTCGGTGCTGCCGATCCATCACGCTTATTGCCTGAGTATGGATGTTCTTAAGGGGGCATCTTTGGGGTCGGTACTTTGCATCAACGATTCCCTGCTGCGTGTGTTGAAAAACATCAAGTTATTTGAGCCCAATATCATCCTTATGGTGCCTTTGATGATCGAGACCTTTGCCAAGAAGCTGGAGGAAACGGATTGGATTCCCGCACCCCTTGTAAAGGCCAAGGTGTTCGGCAAGCAGTTTCAAACCATTTGCAGTGGCGGCGCGTACTTGAACCCTGATTACATAAAGCGGTTTGCCAAGTACGGCATCACCATCTATCAGGGGTACGGGATGACGGAATGTGCGCCCGTGATCAGCACCAATTCTCCGAAGGAGAAAAAGGACGGTTCCATCGGCAAGTGTATGCCAAACTGTGAAGTGAAGGTGGTGGATGAGGAGCTGTGGGTGAAGGGCACAAGCGTCATGCAGGGCTACTACAAGATGCCGGAGGAGACGGCGGAGACCTTAGTGGACGGCTGGCTGCGGACAGGCGATCTGGGCTATGTGGATGAGGACGGCTTCCTGTTCCTTACAGGCAGGAAGAAGAATCTGATCATCACGCCAAACGGTGAGAACGTATCGCCGGAGGAACTGGAAAATAAGATCGGCAACGCGCGTCTTGTGCAGGAAGTGCTGGTGCGGGAAGCGGACGGCGTGATCGAGGCGGAAGTTTTCCCGGATATGGACTATGCTTCCAAAAAGAAAATCAAGGATGTGGAAGCTGAGATCCGAAAGATCGTGGATGATTATAATGAAACGGCTCCGCTTTACAAGCGCATCACAAGCGTGAAGCTTCGCGATACGGAGTTTGAGAAGAATACGACCAAGAAGATCAAGAGATTTTAATGATAGCGTATAAGCAGACTCGAGATGCTGTTTGATACGCGCAAAAAGACCGCCCTCCGCGATGCCGCAGGAGAGCGGTCCTTTTATGGGATGTAACAATATTTCTATATTCCGAGTCCGCGAAGCGGATCTCGCGATCGAACTTGTTCGATCTGTCGATCGGTTAGACTGTGAAATCGAAATTCTTACCGGGCATGGGAATCGAGGTTTCTTCCTTTACATTGTCCCAGTTAAAGTTCTTGATCTGCTCAAGGAGGTCTTCCACACTGTCTGCGGTGACAGTAGCACGTTTGCTGTGCTCGAAGTTATATTTATCCTGCGCCTTTCCTGCCTTTTCAGCCTCAGCCTCTTTCGCTGCTTCTTTCTTATCTTCGCGGATTTTATCCACGAATTCTTTCTGACGCTCGCCGGCTTTTTC
Source organism: uncultured Lachnospiraceae bacterium (assembly GCA_910576815.1). Taxonomy (GTDB): domain Bacteria; phylum Bacillota; class Clostridia; order Lachnospirales; family Lachnospiraceae; genus UBA3282. Next base: position 45,325 of record CAJTKA010000013.1, on the reverse strand, counting down.
CAATTCAGCGAAGTAGGATACCTTTCCGTCCTTGCCGATGTTCACGCCGAGGGTCACCACTTCGTCCTCGCGACCGGTTTCCTTTAATTCTTCCTTCATCTCGGTGAGTTTGCCCAGAGATTCATCCAAAAGGGAGAGGTTCTGCTTCTTTACATCCTCGTCATTGGCCATGCGCTCCAGTTCCTCAGGATCGATCAGAACGCTGAAATCCTTAGAACCGCGGGAGAGATACTCTGCAGCCTCCTCCTCGGTCTCGTACTCAGCCACATAAATGTCTGCATTGTTGTAGGTCTTCTTCAATTCCTGCAGCAGAGCCTTTGCTTTATCGCTTAACTGTATGGAATTGTTGGTTGTCTTTTTGGTGTCGTTTGTCTTCTTGTCGTCAGCCTTTTCTGTCTTTCTGCTCTGCGTGGTGGAATTGTAGATGTTTTTCTGCATCGCATTGTAGCTGCCGATGCCGTTCATATTGTTCATGTGCTTGCCCTCCTTAGCTTTGTTTCATGATATTGTAAGTCCGTTTACCTGTCCGAAGATCACACGGAATCTCCTCTTATCCTATATATCGCCAAAGGGTAAATTTTTCTTAAGAGGAAGAATAGGAAAAAAGTAGCATTTTTTACAAATGATTGTGTCAATCAAAACAAAAAGGTTGAAAAGTAATAAATAGGGATATATAATAATTAAAAAGGATAAAAGGGAGGGGCGTAATATGAGCATGACGCTGGCGGATATTTTAAAAATCAAAGAAGAACGGGGATACAGTGTGGCGAAACTCTCTGAATACAGCGGCGTGCCCGTCGGAACATTACAAAAGCTACTGCGGGGAGAGAGCAAAAACCCCAGAAAGGCTACGCTGGATGCCATTGAGAAAGTTCTGCGCGGGGATGAGAAGCGCTATCCGGGCAAGGCCTACGAGTACGAGGTGGAAGGCAGACGACCTGATATGCTGAGAGAACCCGCCCTTCAATATGGGGTCAGCTTGCGCGGATTGGGAGAATATACGCTGCAGGATTACTATGCTCTGCCGGATGACAGGCGGGTGGAATTGATCGACGGTCATTTCTATGATATGGCGGCGCCGTCGTTCGTACATCAGCAGATCATTGGTTTGGTTTATGCACAGATTCGTGATTTTATCGAGAAAAACGGCGGGGACTGCATTCCATCTGTCTCGCCGGTCGATGTGCAGCTTGACTGTGACAATAAAACGATGATACAGCCGGACGTCCTTATTGTGTGCGATCCGAAAAAGGTGAGACACTTCGGTATTTTGGGCGCCCCGGATTTTGTGCTGGAGGTCATTTCTCCTTCCTCGAAAGAGAAAGATATGCTGACAAAGCTTGCGAAGTATATGGAAGCGGGGGTAAAGGAGTATTGGGTGATCGATCCCGAAAGGAAGGTTTTGGTCGTCTATCTTGCTGAGGAGAGAGGTATGCCCAGAATCTACCCGTTGCAGGGAACGGTTGGTATTCAGCTTTATGAGGGACGCCTGCAGATCGATTTGGGGAAGATAGGCGAAATCATCGAGCAGATGAATCGAATCATAGGGGAGGAGTAGAGAGGACACGAATCGGCGCAGGAAAGAACCTGCGCCGATTGGCTGAAGGGTTCAGGCATCGGCAGATAATGTCTTTTTATAGGCGGCAAGAAACAGCCCGGCGAAAAGCAGCATATTTGCCATGAGGATGAGAGTCTTTTCCCCGGACGACTGCGGATCGCTGATACCAGAAAGCGCCAGGCGGATCTGTTCGGAATAGGTATACTTTGCAACTTTGGCTATCGTATCATTAAACAGGGACAGCATGGGCAGGAATGAAAAAAATATCATAGTTGGGACCATCAGCGAGGTGGCCATCATCTGCGTTTTGCTAAAAGTACCGATCGCAGCGCCGAGCAGCAGCGACGCAAGGATACCGACGGACATAATGAGCAGAAAGAAGAAGCGTTCCTTTGCCGTGTAGCTTCCCGCAAAACAGATGACCGTCGAACCGAGCAGGCAGGAAAGCCATACATAACTGCCGACTCCAATCAGATAGGCGGCCGGTTTTACATTTGACATTAGCAGTACCCGCAGTGTATTCTGCTCTTTTTCCTCCGCAATGATGGCGGAGATGGCGGTCAGGGGCGCCATCCCTATGTACATGGAAGCAAAGAGCAGGACAAAGAAATTCTCAGGCAGCTCATTGATTTGAATGGCATTGTTCATAATGAGTGTCATGATTGGAAACATGATAAATTGAATGAGAACGGCTTTGTTTTTTACAGTGTCTTTCAATTGTTTTTGAAAGATAGCAATCGCATGTTTCATTTTAGTCCAGCCCCTTTCCTGTTAATTCGATAAATACGCTTTCCAGCGTTGGCTCCGTCGAATGGATGGCAGAGATAGCTTCCTTTTCCAGGTATCCTGCAAGCGGTGCGGCAGCAGTGCTGTCATTTGGCAATGACACGGTATCGTTATTTTTTAATGTGATTTGCAATCTGTTCAAATGATTGTATTTGCGACAAATTTCGGCTGGTTCTCCGTATTCAATAAGGTGGCCGTTACTGAGCAGCCCCACATGGTCGCAGAGGCTTTCGGCTTCAAACATATTGTGCGTGGTAAGAAAGATGGTAGTCCCTTTTTTCTTCTGCTCCCGCAGGATGGCATGGATTTCCCTCGTCGTGACAGGGTCCAGCCCGGAGGTCGGTTCATCCAGAAAAAGCAGCCGAGGATGGTTCATCAGGGCCCTCGCCAGAGACAGGCGGTTTTTCATGCCTTTGGAAAGCCCTGAGACTGCGGTCTTTCTGGCTTCATACAAACCCATGCGCTTTAAGATATCCGCTGTTGTATCGGGGATCGTGTGACGGGGCATCTGATAGATCTGGGCGTAAAAAGTCAGATTATCATGGGCGGACAGCCGCTCATAGAGACCGAAATTGTCCATCATGGCACCAATTTTGGCGTGCTCCTCCTGCCTCAGTTTTCGGGTGTCGGTCCCGAATAGCGTTGCCTGACCGTCAGTCTGCGTAAGCTGTCCGGTCAGGATCTTGATGAGCGTTGTCTTTCCTGCGCCCGAGGGGCCCAACAGGCCGAAAACTTCCCCTTCCCGCACCTTGAGGGAGAGATGGTCAAGGACCGTGTGCGTTGCGAAACGGTGTGATATTTCTTCTGTTACAATGGTATCATTCATCAGTTGATGCCTCCTTTTCCTTTAATCTGTCCAGCGCTTCGTTGAGCTTTCGGTTCTCTGCCTTTTCTTTTAACAGCATCACCGGATAACTGCAGACAAAGGAGAGCAGAAAGCAGACAAAAAACATAGCCCAGGCGATCCACAAATCAGCCGGAAACCACTGAAAATGGATGATAAACACAGCCGTGATCAGCAGCACGCATCCCAGCATACAGACGGTCCGCAGAGGAATGGTCATGTTTTTGATCAGGCGGTCCGAAAAGAACAGAAAACGAATCCCTACGATCAGCGCAGAGATGACAAGGTATTGAAAAGCAATTTCCGCAGGAACGCCTCGGCTGCCCAGAGCAAACATGGAGGAGAGACCTTGTGCGGAATCTCCGAAAATAATGCAGAAAAGATTCAGAATCAGCATGGAAAAGCCGAAGATGGTCAATACCTGTGCCAGATAGTCAAAGATGGTTTTATTCTGCTCCATTTATTTCACCCCCAATCTCTTTTTTAAGCCGTCGGCGTATTGCCTCGAGGCGATGATTTGCTCGCCGTTTACCATGGTGATGCGGATGCGTCTGTTGATATCCGCTTTCAATGATTGAATGCTCGGCAGATGAATGAGAAAGGATTTGCTGACGCGGAAAAACCCGTACTCCGTGAGCTGCCGCTCCAGTTCATAAAGAGGGAAGTCGGATTCGTAAACGTCGTCCGTGGTATAGACAAAACACTTTCGCTCCATGCTTTCGATATAAATGATCTGCGAGATATCAAGCAAATGAATTTCATCGCCTTTCTTTCCGGTCAGCTGACAGTCCATCATCCGCAGCGCAGCCAGTAGCTTTTCCACTTTTGGCGTCAGTTTGCTGCAGGTGACGACAACTTCCATGTCTGTGATCGCTTCGTCGATATTGATTTCTATTTTCAAGATTGCCTCCCTCTGCTGCCTTTTTTGTCGGACAGCATCAGCACAGCCGTGTGATTTTATTAGCTTTCCCGACCTTGCAAACAGTATGATACAGGAAGAAAGTCTTTTAAGCAATGATGCGGGCGCAAGTTGCCGCATCAGGAACATAAGCTGCCGCATGACAGGAACGACTAACGGCGCATCTTGACAGTGAGTGCGCTATAGTGTATAAATTTTATAAAGCATAGTAACATGATGGGAAAATAGTAGATTTAGCTGCGCAAGTAAGCTGCGGCATGGAGGTAACAATGAAAATATCCACAAAAGGCAGATATGCACTCAGATTGATGTTGGATCTGGCAATCTATGATAAGGGAGAGCCGGTGAGGATCCGGGATATCGCGGCGAGACAGGAGATATCGGAAAAATATCTGGAGCAGATCATTGCCATTCTGAATAAGGCCGGGTTTGTGAGGAGCATCCGAGGTCCTCAGGGCGGCTATTATCTTATGAGGGCACCGAAAGAGTACACTGTGGGGATGATCCTGCGCCTGACGGAAGGGTCGCTTGCACCGGTGGCCTGTCTGGAAGGCGAAGTCAATTACTGTGAACGGCAGGAGAGCTGCGTCACCCTGCGTCTGTGGAAGATGCTGGACCGGGCGGTCAGCGATGTGGTGGATCACATAACGCTGGCAGATCTGGTGGAATGGCATGAGCAGAAGGGGACAGACTATATCATTTGAAAGCCTGAAAAATCAAAAAGCTCAGCACGGACGCACTGAGCTTTCTGACTTCGCTTGTATTTTTCGCAATGTTAAGAATATTCTCGCATATTGACAAAATTCTGAAAAGGAAGGGCGTTTTTCGTATATCCATTGGTACGGATTTCGATATTTCGACTCCTTTCTTTTTCAAAAGCCTCGTCCAATACCTCGGAAAAGAACTTCTTAGCAAGGGTTTTGGATGAGTTCTGCTTGGACTGACGGTTTTTGTCTTCTGAAGCTGCCTTCTTTAACGGGTTGACCGCCATAACCGCTTCCACTTTATAATACCATTCATTTGCATAAACTGCGGTGATCCCTCCTTGGATTCATATTTGTGCTTACGATATGGCCATATCTTTAACTGCACAGCGAACTCCTTGTTCTGCTAAAGATATCGGCAGGAATCACGTTTCCTTAACCCTATCTTAGCAGTTTTTTTCAAATATGAAAAGAAAAATTCCAAAAAAATACAATAAAAATACAAAATGTCTGAAAAATGAAACGTTATCATGATAAAAACAGATAAATATATTAGGAGGGGGTGAAAAGGATTTGAACAACTGGTTGACATCCGCCTACCAATGCGTTATCCTAAAATGGACAGGTAAGCAAACGTCAACCAATAGGAGGTTTGTCATCTGAGGGATCTCGTGGCAGGGATGCGGCGATGAGTTTGGTATGGAAATGGCATAAACGGGCACAGAAAGGGTACAAAATGGAGAAATCGGTAGTCAGACTATCAGAGGCGGAGTGGAAAGTCATGGATGTGCTTTGGGAGGATTCTCCACAGACGATCATGCAGTTGACTCGCTGTTTTCAGGGGACAACGGGATGGACAAAGCATACGGTAATGACTTTTTTAAAACGGATGGAGGAGAAGGGCGCTGTTTATTATGTAGCGGGGGAGCGTGCAAAACAGTATTATCCGAAAATCGACAGGCAGGACGCTGCCCTCCAGGAAACGGAAGAATTTTTGGAAAAGGTCTTCGGCGGGCGGATGGGACTGATGTTAAATACCATGGTGGAGCGTAAAGCGCTGTCAGGGGAGGAAATTTCGGAACTCTATGAGATCCTGCGTCATGCCGAGGAGAAAAGGCTTGATGCACAGAAGGGGTCCGCGAAGACTGTGGATGCAGAAGACGGAAAGGATGGTGGCGCGCTGTGATACCCATGTTGTTACTGACTTCAACGGTGTTGATTCTGGGGACATTTTGTGTGAGAAAGCTGTCTTTGGGAAGGATCTCCATGATGATGCGCTATGCGCTGTGGATTCCGGTAGCGCTCAGACTGCTCTTTCCTTTTTCGGTGGGGGAGAGTCCGGTCAGTTTCATGAATGTTTTTTACGGAATCCTGCCTGAGATGCGGCAGGTACAGACGGGATCGATCGGGCAAGATACGAATCAGGCGGATGGCTATTTGGACGGCAGCGAAGGAGCCGTGGATTTTGATAAGCAAAATAGCATTGTTTTTGGGGAGGCAGATACTGTGCCCCAAACGGCGGCTGTTGCGATCGTTCCCGGACAAGTTGCGGGAACAGAAGATTCCGGTTGGGGACAGCGTGTGGGAACGGGAGAGCGTGCAGCAAAACTGCGGGCGGATTTTTGGACGGAGCATTCTGCTCTCCTGCGTATGTTAGCCTGCGGCGTGTGGCTTTTTGGTTTTGCTGCGGCAGGCGTTTATATGCTGCTTTCCAGACAGCGCTTTATGCGGTATTTGAAGCAGAAAAGGAGCCTGCTTTCGGAGGAAGTGCTTCCTGAGGATTTTGTGGGACGCTTGTCTGCGCGCGGCATGAAAGTGTATCAGGTGCAGAGTCTTCCCAGCCCCTGTTTGGTGGGGAGAGATATTTATCTTGGAAGCCGGGTCGCGGATGATCGAAAGAGCCTGCTGCACATCCTGGCTCACGAGTACAGTCATGCACTGCATAGGGACGGTCTGTGGGCGTTTTTAAGGAGCTTTCTTGTGGCGGTCTACTGGTTTGATCCGCTTGTGTGGGCGGCGGCTTACGCGGCCAGACAGGATAGCGAGCTTGCCTGTGACGAGGCGGCGGTCATATTGATTGGAGAAGGAGAACGGTTTGCATACGGCAGAACGCTTCTAAATCTTATGGAAAACGGTGATTGCAAGGAGGAGTGCCTGGGTATGGCTTTTATGTTGAATCGGGGAGAAAAAGGCGTCAGGGAGCGCATCGGCGCGTTGACTGCCGGCGGGAGGAAGAAGCGTGCGGCGGCTGTCATGGTGCTTCTGGCGGCGCTAGTGCTTTGCGGCTGTGCCTTTACGGGAGCGGCGCGGGACGCTGTAGATGGTGCGGAAAAGCCGGAGGAACAGATGGCATCAGGTGAGGATAAAGAGACGACAGCTGTCGGCGACGCAAAGGATACGGAGGATCTTGACAAGATTTTGGAGAATGCGGAGAAATTCACGACAGTTCCGGTAGAGACAAAAACCGCCTCCAAAGAGGAGGCGGATGAGGCAGCCTTTGAGGAGACTCTCAATTATCACGGTGTCATGGAGGGGAAGGATGACAGCGAGCTTTCTTTGAAACGGCAGGTGGATTATCAGGCATACAATCAATATATCATGGGAGAGGCAGAAAATCCCATGGAGAACGGCTGGTATCTGCTCTGCGAAAATAAAGATGCGGGGATAGCGCTCTACGGCTTATATACAGAGGAATTTGGTTTCCGCGGCTTAAAGACGCTGATCGGAGAGGATGTGAATACCTTTGACGGGAGGTGGTGCGTTTCCCTGCTTAATTCCCTGGACGACAATATTCGCGTGCTGGAACAGGCTGAGGATGGGCGGCCCGGAAGGTTTGTGTGGAAACTGCTGGCGGAGGAGAGCGGCACTACGGAAATCTGGCATTTTTACTGCGCAAAGCGCTATGATACCGGTACGGTGGAGGTAAAGACGCTTACGGAGGAGGATTGTCTTGCCTGGGCGAAGAAGTATCTGACCTTTGACGTTAATAAAGAGGCGAAGGAAGTACTTGTGACTTATGACGGGGATATGTATCTGGGCGCCATCGATATATCTGCCTATCAGGACTGGAAAGTAGAGGATGTGCAGATCGTGACGGATGCGGTTGGCTTTACGCTGGACGATTCGGGCGCGGATAGTTATCAGGCATATTCAGATGCGGTTTGGGAGAAAACGGCGGTGTATTTGACGGCCGGGCTTAAGTTTGAGGGGATAGAGGGACTGTGGTTTGACGGTCTGTCTCTTTTAACGGTACAGGTTGCGGAAGATGAAAAGAGCGCGTCCGGTTTCCGCTTGGGTCATCCGAGAATTGACGAGACTTATGTGGCGAATATGCCTTGGCAGGAGAAAAAGTTATCCGAATTACAGAATGGAAATGCGTCCTTACAGACAGAAGATTCTGCGCAGGGCGGATGGGAGGATCCGGAGAGACCGTTTATCAATGGGGAATCAGAAGCGCATCATGATTTGGAGATTACTTTCATCAATCCCTGCCCGGATTTTGACAGGATCTCAGATGTGTATGGTGAGCGAATCCACCCTGTTACGCAAAAGGTCAGGACACACACCGGGGTGGATCTTGCGGCGCCTGAGGGAGCGGATGTCCTGGCTGCGGCGGATGGCACAGTTGCTGCGACGGGATTTCAAGCAGAAATGGGAAATTTTGTGATACTCTGGCATGAGCAGAGCGGACAGATGAGCTACTATGCGCACTGTAAGACGGTGGAGGTGACGCAGGGGCAGCAGGTGGCGCAGGGAGAAAAAATCGCTACGGTAGGGCAGACGGGGCAGGCCACAGGACCCTTCCTGCACTTTGCCATCAGCAGCGGAAATAACTGGGAGGAACCTCATTTTTTAGAATTGGACTAAAAAAATTTCACGAAACGCGATAAGATTCTTCCTTATCGCGTTTTTTTGTGGTATAATATCCGCGAAAGCAATGAGCAGTGCGCAGACAGAGGATAAGCGGAGCGGGGAGCTTGCTCACCGAAACGGTTATCCGAATGGATGCATAGGGCGAAGCGGAGCAGCAGACAGGGAGTGCGAAAGCATATGAAATATAAGAAAATCAATGAAGCAACGGTACAGTGTATCGTGTCGGCGGATGACATGGCGGAATACGGATTGGCTTTGTCGGATATCTTTGAGCGCAGCGAGAGAGGCGAGGATTTTCTGCGGATCATCATCGAGCGGGCGCACGACGAGGTGGGTTATCAGATCAGCGGCGGCAACATTGCCATGCAGATCACTCCTCTTAAAAATGATGGCTTAGTGGTCACCTTTACCGATGAACGGCCTGCTGATTTCAGAGGGATGCTCCAGCACATCAAGGAGGCGCTGCAAAGTCTGAGTGAGGAGTTGACAGATCAGGAAGCGGCATTGCGGGAGTTTGATGAAGACCGCCGTATGTTTGTCTTTGCATCTTTGCATCAAACCATGCGGTATGCGGCAACGATTCCCAATACATACTCCGTTAAGAGCCATCTCTTTAAGGAGGGAGAGGACTATTATCTGGTGCTTGAGAAGAACAGGCTCTCCTACAAGTCCTTTAATAAGATCAGCGCGCAGGCCGTGGAGTTTGGCAATCTGATTGCGGTATCCGAGGAGAGACTGCAGTATTTGGAGGAGCACGGTGAGTGTCTGATCAGGAATCGCGCGGTGAGCAGGCTGCGCAGAATCTATCAGGCATAGGCCGCAAAGCTGCATAGAGAAAGAGACGTATGCTGCCATACCGAACAGGATGGCAGCAATTGTTATGTAAACCAAAAGTGGACGATCAAGGGCAATGAACGTGCCGGGAGTCGGAGAAAAGCGGCGCACAGGAATCAGGAAAGGATAATATGAATAAGAACAGGAAAAATAACCAGGAAGAATTTGATGCTTTTTTAGAAAGGGAAATTCTGACGGCGAACCGTTATGACGGCGCCGATGAAACGGAAGGCAAGGAACAGGAAGAAAAGGGAGAGGGACTCCGTTATGAGGATGCGGGGATCGATCAAAGGATCCTGCGTGCGGTGAAGGAGCTTGGCTTTGAGCATATGACGCCCATTCAGGAGCAGGCGATCCCGCTCTTTATGACAGGTCGCGATATTATCGGGCAGGCACAGACAGGCACGGGAAAGACGGCGGCTTTCGGCATCCCGATCCTGCAAAAGATCGATCCCACAGTCCGCTCGCTCCAGGCACTGATCTTATGCCCCACCAGAGAACTTGCCATGCAGGCGGCGGATGAGCTGCGCAAGTTTGCCAGATACATGGACAGCATCAAGGTGCTGCCCGTTTACGGCGGACAGGAGATCTACAAGCAGATCAAGAATCTGAAAACAGGCGTGCAGATCGTGGTGGGGACGCCGGGACGTGTGATGGATCATATGCGCAGGCACACCCTGAAATTCGATCAGGTACACACCGTCGTTCTGGATGAGGCGGATGAGATGCTGAATATGGGTTTTCGGGAAGACATCGAAACGATCTTAAAGGAGATGCCGGGAGAGCGGCAGACGGGTCTTTTCTCTGCTACCATGCCAAAACCGATCCTCGATATCACCAAGACGTATCAGAAGGATGCGGCCTATATCAAGATGACGCCAAAGGAGGTCACCATTCCTCTCATTAAGCAGGCGTATTATCAGGTGCGTAAGCAGGATAAGGAGGAGGTGCTCTGCCGCCTGATCGATTATTACGATCCCAAGCGGGCTCTGATCTTCTGCAACACCAAGCGGATGGTGGATGAGCTGACGGAACACTTAAAGGGCAGAGGCTACGAGGTGGAGGGACTGCACGGCGATTTGACGCAGGGGCAGCGCGACACCGTGATGAATTTGTTTCGCGGCGGGAAAACGAATATCCTGATCGCTACCGATGTAGCTGCCAGAGGCATCGACGTGAGTGACGTAGAAGCCGTCTTCAATTTTGACGTACCTGAGGATATCGAATACTACGTGCACCGCATCGGAAGAACGGGCCGCGCCGGAAAAACGGGGCGTTCCTTTACGCTGGTCGTGGGCAGGGAAGCCTATAAGATCCGGGATATCGAACGGATCTGCCATACGAAGATCAAGGAGCGCAAGATACCAAACGCTGCGGATATCACTGCCAGAAAGTCGGAAAAGATCTTAAAGGAAGCCTACGAGGTGATCGAGAGCGAGGATATCAGCAGAGCGATGGAGAGCATTCTGGATGCCGTGGCTCTTGGGCAGTACAGCGCCACCCAGATTGCGGCGGCCTTTATGAAGATGAAGCTGGGCGACGAGCCCAAGGATATCCGCGCGGAGAAGTTTTTCTTTGAGAAGAAACCTTTTCAGTCCGGACGCGGCGGAAAGGGCGGTAAGAGCCAAGGCAAAGGCGGTTCCGGCGGGAAGGATGGCAGAAACGGCAGGCCTGACGGAAAGGACAATAAGAACGGCAGCAGAAGCGGCAAGTCCGGCGGAAAAGAGAATCGAAACGGCGGCAAGAGCGGTTTTGGCGGGATGAATGACCGAAGCAATGATAAGAAAGGCTCAGGCGGCAAAAATAAGAGAGACTGGGACAGCTACCTGACCAAGGGGGAGAAAGAGAAGGCAAAGGATAAATTCCGTTACGAAAACGGCAAGCCCAAGGATGTCAGACGAGACGGCAGCGCGTATAGAGCAAAGCGGGAATCTGATTACGAGCCGCGCTACGGCGGTCTGCGGATCAAAACAAAATACGAAGTGTGAGAAGTACTTCTAAAGACATCCCGCCATTGGACGGGATGCCAAGAAGTACTATGTCTCACACAGGAGAATGCCAAAAGCAGGCATTCTCCGCCGATAGTCTATAAGATGAGGCTCTGCCCATGCTCTTTCAGCCACTTGCGGTGGGTGCGGTAGTCGGGGCAGACGCTCTCCACGAGCGCCCAGAAAGCCTTTGAGTGGTCCATGTGGGTCAGATGGCAGAGCTCGTGAACGACCACATAGTCGAGGACCGCAGGCGGCGCCAGCATCAGCCGCCAGTTAAAGGAGAGTGTGCCCTTGGCGCTGCAGCTCCCCCAGCGAGTCTTCTGGTCGCGGATGGTGATGTGCCTGTAGGTTCCGCCTGTGAGCGGCGCAAAATAGGCGGCGCGTTTCGGAAAGTATTCCTTTGCCGCCGCAAGATAACGTTTTTCGAGGGCTTCGCGCTGTGTGTCCGTAAGGTCTGACACGGGGCGGCTTTCACGGCGTTTTACGGCCTCCAGATAGTGCCGGATGATCCAGGACTGCTTATCAAGCAGGAGACGGTTAATCTGCGCTTCGGACGTACGAAGCGGCAGCCGCAGGGTGATCTTTCCTTCTGCGGAGATGCTGACGGCGCAGGTTTTACGGCGGCTGTAGACTACCTCGTAGGGTAGTTCATAAAGTTTGCTCTGGTATTTGATGCGGTGTATGCGTTCCATAAGATTTATGATAGCGCAGAAAGTAAAGAAAAACAAGCGACACAGCTTTACACGTTTGCGGAAAACGGATATAATATGTCTGTAGCAAGCAGGATGAAAATGGAAAGAAAGTAGGTGGTTGGATGCCAAACGGTGCAGAGATTATGAGAGATGCGTTAAATGATTTCCAAAAGATTCAAAAGCGTATGCTGTTGGCAAAAGAGGAAGGCGCGGTAAAAACATATGCCGATCTGAAGGACGATTATGATTCGTTGAAAGCGCTGCTCACAAGTCTTGGTGTAAATTTGACAGATATTGATAAAATAAAGGAGTAATAGAAGACGGAAAAGGAGAAGTAAGTCATGGGAACAAAGAAACCGGCAGTATTGATGATCTTGGACGGCTACGGCCTCAATGAGAAGACGGAGGGCAACGCGGTTGCACTGGCGAAAACGCCTGTGATGGATAAACTGATGGCGGAGTGCCCCTTTGTGAAGGGAAATGCCAGCGGCATGGCAGTGGGCCTGCCCGACGGTCAGATGGGCAACTCTGAGGTGGGACATCTTAACATGGGCGCGGGGCGCATCGTGTATCAGGAATTGACCAGAATCACCAAAGAGATTGCGGACGGCACTTTTTTTGAAAATCCCGCGCTGATGGATGCGGTGAACAATTGCAAGAAGAACGATTCCTCCCTGCATATGTTCGGCCTGTTGTCCGATGGCGGCGTGCACAGCCATAATACCCATTTATACGGTCTGTTGGAGCTTGCCAAGAGAAACGGCCTTTCCAAGGTATATGTTCACGCATTCCTGGATGGTCGCGACACCCCTCCTGCCAGCGGCAAGGGCTATGTGGAAGATCTGGAAGCGGAGATGAAAAAGATCGGCGTCGGCGAGGTGGCTTCCGTGACGGGCCGCTACTATGCGATGGACCGTGACAATAACTACGACAGAGTGGAAAAGGCTTATATCGCGCTCACCAAAGGCGAGGGTCTTACCGCCCAGAGCGGTCCTGCGGGGATTCAGGCTTCCTATGACAGGGACGAGACGGATGAGTTCGTGAAACCTACGGTGGTTATGAAGGATGGCGTGCCCGTGGCTACCATCAAGGACGGGGATTCCGTGATCTTCTTTAACTTCCGCCCTGACAGAGCCAGAGAGATCACCAGAAGCTTCTGCGACGATGATTTCAAGGGCTTTGCAAGGGATAAACGCCTGGATCTGACCTATGTGTGCTTCTCGGATTATGATCCCACCATTCCCAATAAGGAAGTGGCATTCCATAAGATTTCCGTTACCAATACCTTCGGCGAATGGCTGGCGGCAAAGGGCATGAAGCAGGCAAGGATCGCGGAGACGGAGAAGTACGCGCATGTGACCTTCTTCTTCAACGGCGGCGTGGAGGAGCCCAACGAGGGCGAGACCCGTATTTTGGTCAATTCTCCTAAGGATGTGGCGACCTACGACTTAAAGCCGCAGATGAGCGCTTACGAGGTCTGCGATAAGCTGGTGGAGTCGATTAAGTCAGGTGACTACGATGTGATCATTATCAATTTTGCCAACCCCGATATGGTGGGACACACCGGTGTGCAGGAGGCGGCGATCAAAGCTGTGGAGGCTGTGGATGAGTGCGTGGGCAGAGCGGTTGCCGCGCTCAAAGAGGTGGACGGCGTGATGTTCATCTGCGCGGACCACGGCAATGCGGAGCAGCTCATCGACGAGGAGACGGGCGCGCCCTTTACGGCGCACACCACCAATCCGGTGCCCTTTATCCTGGTCAATGCGGATCCCGCGTACAAGCTGCGCGAGGGCGGGTGTCTCGCGGATATCGTACCTACGATCATCGAATTGATGGGCATGGAGCAGCCTGCGGAAATGACAGGAAAATCTTTGCTGGTGAAGTAATGGCAGAATATAAATGAAATAGGGAGAGAGCATATGCGGGGAGCCGTGTATGCTTTCTTTTTTGTGTGCTTGACAAGGTGTTTTTCTAAGGGTATACTAACTGTACCACCACCAATAGTACAGTTGGTACTATATAGGGGGGGGGGTAAAAACCTGAGAAAGGAGCCGCTATGATACTGATAGATTACAAAGACATCCGCCCCATTTACGAGCAGATCGTAGAGCGCTATAAGACCCTGATCTTAAAGGGCGTCATGCAGCCCGACGAACAGATGCCCTCGGTGCGCAATCTGGCGATGGAGCTTTCGATCAATCCGAATACGATTCAAAAGGCCTATGCGGAGCTGGAGCGGCAGGGCTTTCTCTACACGGTCAAAGGCAGGGGCAACTTTGTCACCGGAGACGGAAGCCTGGTGGAGAAGCGAAAGACGGAATATATCGACCAGATCCTGGAGCTTGTGAAAGAAGTGATCGAGCTTGGCATGACTAAGATGGAGGTCATGTTTGAAATCGAGAAGTTACAGGTTTAGAAAAAGAAGCGCAAAAACGCTTCGGATAGGGAGGAAGTTATGATTGAGATACATAACCTGACGAAATGCTTTGATCAGATCAAAGCCGTCGATGAGGTCAGCGTTGCCATCCGGGAAAAGACGGTATTTGGCCTGATCGGTACAAACGGCGCAGGCAAGAGTACGATGCTGCGCATGATCGCAGGTGTGATCAGACCCGACGAAGGTACGGTGGCGGTCGATAATATGCCTGTGTTTGATAACGTTGAGGCGAAGAAACGGTTGTTTTTTATTGCCGATGAGCCCTACTTTTTTGCCAATGCCAACGCGGGGACCATGGAACGCTATTACAGCGGCGTTTACGAGGCATTTGACAGGGAGGAGTTTTATCGATATCTGGAAAAGTTCAATTTAGATAAGAATAGAAAAATCAGCACCTTTTCCAAGGGCATGAAAAAGCAGCTGGCTCTGCTTTTTGGGATTTGCGCTCACACGAAATATATTCTCTGTGACGAGACCTTTGACGGGCTCGATCCCGTGATGCGGCAGGGCATCAAGTCTATCTTTGCCAAAGAGATGGAGGAGCGGGGATTGACGCCCGTGATCGCCTCCCACAATCTGCGGGAGCTTGAAGATATCTGCGATCATGTGGGCTTATTACATAGGGGCGGCGTGCTGCTTTCTAAGGATCTGGAAGATATGAAGTGCAATATCCAGAAGGTGCAGTGTGTGTTTGCCTCGGTGGACGACGAGATCAAGGCATTGAACGGCTTGGAGATACTAAAGAAGGAGCAGAGAGGATCTTTGAGTACGATCACCGTGCGCAGTGGCAGGGAGGAAGTGGAGGCAAGGCTTGCCACGGTGGACACCGTCTTTTATGAGGTGCTGCCGCTTTCCCTGGAGGAGATCTTTATCAGCGAAACGGAGGTGGCAGGCTATGACATCAAGAAACTCATTCTGGGCTAGTTGCAGGGAAAATCATAAGCGGCGGATCTGGGTGTGGATCGTAGCGCTGATTTTGCAGCTTCTTGTTTATGGCGGTATGACAATAGTCTATTTAAGCCGTATTAGAGGTTATTATGAGGAAGGTACCTATCGGACGGTACAGGCGTTTCGGGAGGCAATGTATCAGGCGGCGAGGGATGCCCTTGGATTCTCGGACAATGTTTTTCCTTTCGTTATTTTTCTGGGAGCAATCATCGGGATGCAGGGATTTTCTTATCTCTATGACAGAAGAAAGGTGGATCTGTATCACAGCGTTCCGGTAGCCAAGAGCAGAAGATTTGCGGCTGTTTATGTGAACGGTCTGACGATCTATTTTGTTTCCGGTATGGTGGGATTGCTTTGTGGCATGATCCTTGCGGGGGCACAGGGTGCGGTGAATGCCTTGGTGCTTGCAGATGCGGGAATGGCATTTTTATGGAATCTGCTTTTGTTCCTGGTCTGCTATCACATGATGATCCTTGCGGTGATGGTTACGGGCAGCCGTTTTGTGACGGTCTGTGTGTTCCTGGCTTTCAGTCTGTTTGAGCCATGTGTCTACGAAATTTGCGAGGCTTTTAGCCTTGACTTTTATGATACCTATGCTAAGAGTTTTACGGATTCTGCACCGAAGTTTTCCGCTTACTATGACTGCATCACTTATGCTGGGAGACTGAAAGATATGACGGAGGTGGGAGAAAAGGCAAAGGTGGCATTTCCCATTATGGGAAGATGGTTGCTCCTTGCGGCGGTGTTTCTTGCATTTACCTGGATCGCCTACCGCAGGAGGGCGTCCGAGGCGGCGGGGAAATCGATTGCTTTCTCCTGGCTGAAACCCGTTCTTAAGGTGGCAGTGGGGATTCCGGGAGCGCTGTTGATCGGTGCTCTGGTGTATGACGCTTCTCATAACAGTGAGACATTGATGGCAATGGGGATCATTGTGAGTGCGATTTTGCTTTGCGCGGCACTGGAGGTGCTTTACGCCTTTGACATCCGATGTATCATAAAAAATTTGCCGTCTACGGGTATCGTGGTTGTGGGCGCTTTGGCAATATTTTGTACTTTTAAGTGGGATCTTACAGGGTATGATAGTTATATACCAAAACAAAATAAGGTGGAAAGTATTGCAATTTTGTTAGACTGCTACTATGATGAGTATTGGGACGAAAACAGGCAGTATATTCCTGCCGATGAATATATCAAAGAAAATATGTTTCTTACGGATGCGGAACCAGTTCTTGCTTTGGCACAGATGGCACAGCAAACGGATATCGGGGACATGGGACAGGGACGTACTCTGCATGTTCTCTATCGTCTAAAGTCTGGCAGAGAGAAAGTAAGAAGGGTCGCGGTAGATTATAATGATCCGCAGACGGAAGCATATTTGAACCGGATTTTTCAAAGCGACGAGTTTCAGCACGGCATTTTTCAGATGATGACGGATGAAAATTACTGTGATGGGCTGACGAAGATCCGCTACTCAAACGGGCCTGTCAGAGCCACGATTCCTGCGAAGGAGGCCGAGGCACTGCGAACTGCCTGGATCAGGGATATGGAGCAGTTTGATTTTACGATGGCGAAGGACGTTATGCCCTGTGGACAGATCACGATGGATTATGCTGATTATTCGTATAGACAGTGGTATGTGTACGATACGTTTGCAGAGACGATCGCCTGTCTTGAAAAGAATGAAGCTTTCTATCCGGCCAAGCTGAATGCGAAAGATATTGACTATATCACTGTGACAAATTATCACAATGAGTTGATGCAGGAAGATATGGAAATAGGGATCGAAGCGCGTGAGGCGGCGCAGGCATATGATGTGGATTACACCGTAAAGGAAACTTTTTCCGATCAGGCGCAGATCGAACAGATCCTGTCGGCAAGCCACAGTACGTATCTTGTCTCTCCGTGGGGCAATTACGAAGGAACGGAAAATAATTATTCCGTGGAAGTGGTATTTAAGAAAGACAGCGCTTATCCTTACGACAGAAACGCGTATTACTTCAATTATGAGTTTATCAAAGGCCAGGTGCCGGACTTTGTGGCAGAGGCGACGGAATATATAGATATAGAATGAAAGGAAACAGCCGTGGATGTTAAAAAATGGGGTGAACCGGTCATTGAGGTGAAGGATCTCTATAAGATATACCGGGTCGGAGAGGAGCGTGTGCGGGCCTTAAACGGGGTCAGCTTCTCCATCAGGCGGGGGTGTTTCTGTTCCATTGTGGGTGCCTCCGGTTCCGGAAAGTCCACGCTGCTAAACATGCTGGCGGGACTGGAAAAGCCGACTAAGGGAGAGATCGTGATCGCCGGCGAGCACATGGAAAAAAAGACGGAGAATCAGCTTGTGGCCTTCCGCAGGGAACATATCGGTTTTATCTTTCAGTCCTTCAATCTGATGGGGACGATGAACGCCATCGAGAATGTGGCGCTGCCCCTGACCTTTCAGGGCATGGATAAGAAGACCCGCAATAAAAAAGCAGAGGAGATGCTCGATCTGGTAGGTCTGACTAAGCATAAGAAGCACAGGCCGAACCAGATGTCAGGCGGTCAGCAGCAGCGTGTGGGTGTGGCGAGGGCGCTGGTGGTGGAGCCGGAGATCATTTTCGCGGATGAGCCTACGGGAAATCTGGACTCAAACACTTCCGTAGAGGTCATGAACCTGATGAAAAAGGTGGTGCGGGAGAAGAACCAGACGTTAGTGATGGTTACGCATGACAATTATCTGGCAAGTTTTGCGGATATCGTGATCAGGATCCGCGACGGAAAGATTCTGGAAATCAATGAGCGGGACGAAGAAGATGTGCCGGAGGAGATCGCAGTGCAGGAGTGATCTGTCGGACTGTAATAAGATGGTAAGATCGTAATTAGGGAAGAAAGAGGGACGGATGGGAAAATGAAAAAGAACGAGCGAATCAGGAGAAGAACAATGGTAAGGAGAGGAACAGTGTGCAGAATGGGAGTGGGCATACTGCTTTGCGCTGCGTTATTTCTGGCGGCGCCATCGGTTCTTCCCATTCCCGGCGGGATGCCTTATGTGGAGGCAACGGGGGAGAGCGTCAGCGGCAATAGCACGGACAATACCCAATATGTACAAAGAACCTCCGATCGGGTGATCACGGATGATGACCGCGGCGATGCCGACAAGGATCTGCTGTTCTATATGCAGAGCCTTGAAGTGCGTTATCATTTGGATGAAAAGGTGATGGAAAGCCTGCACAAACTCTTTGACAGCGCAGTTTATTACATTGCCAATACGGAAATGTCCCTGACGGAATTGTGGTCCTATGTATCTTCTGTCAAGGGCAATATGGAATCAACGGCGGTGGCGAAGGTGTCCCAGACGACCAGCGAATTTTTGCAGGTGGCGGACAACTGGGAGACACCGATCGTAAGCTACGGTCAGGGCGTAGCGATTGTGCTGCCGATCATGAATTTCGGTACGGAGGAATTAAACGATCTGATCGTGGAGCCTGTGATCTCCAATGCGGTCACGGAGTGGCCCTTTGAGCCGGATGCAACGAACTATTTGCAGACAGAGCCTTATATTCCGGGCTGCGCCACCAAGGAAGCGGCCATGGAAAACCGCAGGGAATTTACCTTTCATTTTAAGACCAGAAGCGACGTCATGAGCGGGTATTATCCCCTGAAATTTAAGATTTCCTACACCAAGGCAGGCATCCGCAGCGAGGAACCGGCGGAGCTTACGGTGTATGTCAAGACCATCGGCAAGCCCGGCAGCGGTATCATCGGCGGTAACGGTTCGGAGACTGTCGGTTCTAAGCCGCGTATCGTGGTGACGGGCTTTGAGACCAATCCTGCGAAAGTTTTTGCGGGAGAGACTTTCACGCTGACGATTCATGTGAAGAATACTTCCAAGGATACGGCTGTGACCAATGTGCTGTTCGATATGCAGGCGGCGCAGGAAGGAGACGATAAGACCAACACCTACTCAGCCTTTTTGCCGACGTCAGGATCCAGTTCTGTTTATATGGAGAAGATTGAGCCGGACACTTCGGCGGACATTCAGATCGAGATGACGGCCAAGGCGGATCTGGCGCAGAAACCTTATGTGCTTGACGTCAATATGAAGTACGATGCAGCCACGGTCTTTGACCTGACCGATAAGGCGAGTGTCTCCATCCCGATTTCGCAGGAGAGCCGTTTTGACACCAGCATTCCCGAAGTGGTGCCCGACAATATCGAAGTGGGGTCCCAGTCCAACGTGATGTTCAGCATTTACAATACGGGAAAGACGACGCTTTACAATGTACAGGTGAAATTCATCGCGGATTCCATCGCGGAAGCATCGGCTTTTGTGGGCAATCTGCAGTCCGGCAATACGGGCAACGTGGATGTGATGCTGACGGGCGCTGCGGCGACCATGGATGACGGCACCGTGAAGCTGGAGATTTCCTACGAGGATGATGCGGGCAATGTGACGACAGAGGAAAAGACCATCACCCTTTTTGTCAATGAAATGATGATGGACGATATGATGATGGGTGATGATTTCATGATGGGGGATGGCATGATGCCGGAAGACGGGGAAGGGAAAAAGCCCAAGACCGGATTGATCGTAGGGATCGCGGCGGTGGTAGTCGCGGCAGCGGTGGCAGGCTTTGTCGTATTCCTGAAACTTCGCAAAAAGAAGAAGGTGGCGCTGGAAGAAGCGGCAGATCTGGCAGACCTGGAGAATGATATCTTCAAATAGGTTAAAGGAACGGAGCAGACATGAAGTTTCTTGATTTGCTGCGGATGAGCAGCAGTAATCTTTGGAAAAGAAAAGTGAGAACGATCCTGACGGTGCTGGGCGTGGTGATCGGTGTGGCTTCCATCGTAGTCATGGTGTCTCTGGGTCTGGGCCTTAGTAAATCCCTGATGGCGCAGTATGAGTCTTACGGGAGCCTGACGCAGGTCACGGTAAATGCGCCGTGGAACGATTCTTCCACGGAGGAAGTCAAACGGCTGGATCAGAAGCTGATCGACGAGATCCTGCTGATGGAGCATGTGGAGTCGGTATACCCGGTGCTGGAGACCCAGGCGCTTGCCAAGTACGGCAGTTATCAGGGATATCTGCAGATACAGGGGATGACTAAGGAAGCGCTCGAGAATCTGAATATCGAAGTGGGACAGGGGCAGCTTCCCGGCAATGATCAAAAGCTTACCTTTTTCTATGGCAATGAAGTATTGCAGAATTTCTATAACGCCAAGGGCAGTGGAGACAGTTATTGGGAAACAGGCGTCCTGCCGGATATCGATTTGATGAAAGATCCAATCTTTGTCATTTTTGATATGGATGCTTATTATGGGTCGGGGTCCGTGGACGAGAACGGGCAGACCATAAAACCACCCAAGAAATATTTGATCGAGACCTGCGGCGTGGAGGCGGAACCTGCCGAAAACCAGTGGTCGCAGTACGGCTGGTATACGCTCTGCGATATTGAGCAGCTGATGGCGGAACTGAAAAAGATCTTTAAGAATAAGGTCATTCCCGGGCAGCCGCAGACCAAGACGGGAAAGCCTTATAAGGAGATTTATTACAGCCGTCTTTTGGTGAATGTGGACAGCATGGATAATGTGGTTGCCCTGCAGAAATCGCTGACGGATATGGGATATGATGCCTACAGTCAGGCGGAATGGGTGGAGTCCGAGCAGAAGACCATGGGCTACATTCAGGCAGTGCTTGGAGGTATCGGTGCGGTGTCCCTCTTTGTGGCGGCCATCGGCATCACCAATACCATGATGATGTCCATTTATGAGCGCACCAGGGAGATTGGAGTGATGAAGGTGCTGGGATGCGATCTTAGGAATGTGCGCAGTCTCTTTTTGATGGAGGCAGGCTTCATCGGCTTTATCGGTGGTGTGATCGGTTTGATATTAAGCTTTATCCTCTCCGTGGTCATCAATAAGGTGGCGTCGAGCGCTAATGAATATATGGGTACTTCGGGCGGCATTTCCTATATTCCGATCTGGCTGGTGTTTTTGTCGCTGGTGTTTGCAATTTTGGTCGGTATGGTGGCGGGATTTTTCCCGGCAAGGAGGGCGATGCGCCTGAGTCCGCTGGCAGCGATACGAAACGAATAACAATACAAGCAAATAGGCGCGAAAGAACCTTGCCAAGTACCAACGTCCTTCAAGGGTCTGCTTATGATTATACTA
Source organism: uncultured Lachnospiraceae bacterium (assembly GCA_910576815.1). Taxonomy (GTDB): domain Bacteria; phylum Bacillota; class Clostridia; order Lachnospirales; family Lachnospiraceae; genus UBA3282. Next base: position 23,583 of record CAJTKA010000013.1, on the reverse strand, counting down.
TTTGGACAATTAATATAACGCAGAGTTGAGTTTCGCAAGTACTTAGAATAGGGGCAGGCGCTGAAAAAGCGCTTGCTTTTTTGCAGTCAAATGATATAATAGATTTACATAAGTACTTATTATGGTAATCTATTGCTACATAGGATGGAGGAGTGCATATGAAAAAATACAAAAGATTGATAAGGGTAGGTTTAACAGTTTTGGCGGCCTGCGGTCTTCTGCTTTTACCGATGTCGGCGCCGAAGATGGATGTGCAGGCAGCGGAGGTCATTGCCACGGTGCAGGGCAAGGTGATGGAGGGAACCACCGCTAAGCTCTTATATTTGAATACGGAAAGCGGAAAAATGGAAATAAAAATTGACGGGGATACCAATACCGGCAGCTGTAAAATGCTCTTGCCGGACAAGAAGATCAGCGTGTCGGTGGCGAATGGAAACGACGGTTATCTCCACGCAGTCACCATTTCGGAGAGCGGGGAAAATCCCAGCGTTGCATTGGATACCACAAAGGTTTCTAACGTAATTGGGACCGTTAATAAAAAGACAACGGAAAATGTCCTCTATTTGGATACGGCACAGGGTGAGATGGAAATCAAGCTGGATCGGGATACGGACTTTAGCAGCTGCTCTGTTTTGGTGGTGTCCGGAAAATATGTGGTCAGATGTGCGAGAGGGGAAGATGCCTATATGCACGCCCTCAGCATCGCGGATGTGGGGACTGCTCCTGCTGCAACGGCACCGCTGACAGATGCGGCCGCTCAGACCTACGAGCAGGCACCGGTGGTCAATGTGACGGGAGAGACCAGGACCGTATCGGGAACGGTCAGGGAGAGTACGAATGAAACGATTTTGAATCTGGCTACCTCAGAGGGAGACTTTACCTTTAAGATCGATGACAGTACGGATACTTCCAACGGCATGGTGCTGACAGCGGAAAATAAGCTGATGGTTACCTATTTCAGGGGTTCTGACAACAATCTCCATGCCAGTGTGATCACAGGCGTGAAGGACAGTTCATCGGCGACGGTGGACACTTCCTCACAGGCAACAGTAACCGGTACAGTCAATGGAAAATCTACGGAAAATGTGCTGGTTTTGGATACTTCCGCGGGCGAGATGGAGTTAAAGATGGACAAGGTTTCCGCGCCCGTCGGCTGTAAGGTTTTAGTGAAAGGGAAAAAGATTTCCGTGACCTGTTCCAGAGGGGACGACGCGTATATGCACGCTCTCACGATTACGGCGATAAAGTAAATAAATGAAATACATGAATAAAGCCTCCTTTGCGCATACTATATTCAAAAAGTGCGCAGAGGAGGTTTTTTATGGCAAATAAATTACGGATCGTGGATGTACATGCAAGGCAAATATTGGATTCCCGCGGTAATCCCACCGTGGAGGCGGAGGTGACTGTGGAGAAGGAAGTGGGCGGCTGTCAGTACAAAGGCAGGGCGGCTGTGCCCAGCGGTGCCAGCACCGGACGGTTTGAGGCGGTGGAGCTTCGCGACGGGGAGACAGTGTACTTTGGTCTGGGAACGACCAAGGCGGTCAATAATGTGAATACGAAGATCAGGGAGGCGCTTCTTGGTATGGACGCTTTTGATCAGGGACTGGTTGACAGGGTATTGATCGAACAGGATGGAACGGACAACAAGAGCAATCTGGGAGCCAATGCCACGCTTGGCGTCTCCATGGCCTGTGCCAGGGCGGGAGCGGCGGCGTTGGGCATTCCCCTGTATCGTTATCTGGGCGGTGCGTATACCAGACTTTTGCCGGTGCCGATGATGAACATTTTAAACGGCGGCAAACACGCCGACAATACCGTGGATTTTCAGGAGTTTATGATTATGCCCGTGCAGGCGGAAAGCTTTGCGGACGGGCTGCGCATCTGTGCGGAAATCTACCACAACTTAAAGAAAATCTGCAATGACAGAGGGCTTTCCACGGGTGTCGGTGACGAGGGCGGTTTTGCACCGTCACTTCCCGACGCGTTTGCGGTGCTTGACCTGATCGTGGAGTCCATCAAGGCAGCGGGCTACACACCAGGGCAGGATATCAAGATTGCGCTGGACGTGGCGGCTTCCGAGCTTTATAATGAGGCAGACGGGGTCTACCATTTCCCGGGTGAGACGGAGTTAAAGCAGCACAGGTCGGAGACGGAAGGTTCTTTTGTGTCGTCGTGCTATGAGGCAGGCTGCCAGACGCCGGACTGCGGGGAGATTCCCGAGATTACGAGGAGCACCGAGGAGATGGTAGCTTATTATGAGGAACTGGTGCAGCGTTATCCTATTATCTCGATTGAGGACGGGCTGGCGGAGGACGATTGGGACGGCTGGCAGATGATGACAAAAAAACTGGGTCAGAAAATCCAGCTTGTGGGCGACGATCTGTTTGTCACCAATACCAAGCGTCTGGACGCGGGCATCAAGCTGCAGGTGGCAAATGCAATCTTGGTGAAAGTCAATCAGATCGGTACGGTCAGCGAGGCGATGGACGCCATCGAGATGGCGCAGAAAAACGGTTATAAGGCGGTGATTTCCCACCGTTCCGGTGAGACGGAAGATACCTTTATCGCAGATTTGGCGGTGGCGGTGAACGCCGGGCAGATCAAGACGGGCGCACCGTGCAGGAGCGACAGGGTGGCGAAGTACAACCAGCTCCTTAGGATTGAGGAAGAACTTGGGAGTGTGGCGTGTTATAAGGAGCCGTTTAATAAAATATAAAGAGTATAAAAACAGGCGCTTCTTAGAGGCGGAGGCGCCTGTTATTTTGAGAGAGGAGCAGAGTATGAAGCGAATCGGCGTGCTGTCGGATACGCATGGAAAGTTGAGAGATGAGGTTATAGAAATCCTGCGGGGGTGCGATGTGATCTTACATGCGGGGGATATCAATACCCTGAAGGTGATGGAGAGTCTTAAGGAGATCGCGCCGCTTCACATCGTCCGCGGGAATGCGGATAAGGAGTGGGCGCAGAGCCTCCCCGAAACGCTGTCGGAGGAAATCTGCGGCCTGCGGGTTTTCATGGTACATAATAAGAAGCAGATGCCGAAAGAGATGGGGCAGTATGACCTGGCGGTGTATGGGCATTCGCATAAGTACGAGGAGCGCAGGGAGGGAAATTGTCTTTTCTTAAATCCCGGAAGCTGCGGACCGAGGCGGTTCTCTCAGCCGGTGACCATGGCGGTGCTGGAAGTGGAAGAGGAGACGGGAGAAGTTCGGGTCATTAGAAAAGATATCGTGCAGGATACGAAGCTGTCCGCGGATCAGAAAGGCGGGCAGGCGGCGTTTGAAAAAGGAGAGGGAGTCGACGTAAAGGAACCGGCGGAAACGGTATTTTCCGAGGACAAATTGCGCCTGATCCTGTGGGATATTGATAAAGGGAAAGGTGTCTCTGATATTGCCGAAAAATATAAAATATCTAAGGAAATGACGGAGCAGATCTGCCGTCTCTATTTGACTCATCCTGGCATTGACGCGGCGGGAGTGCGGGAAAAGATGGGGATGCCGCGGGACAGGTAAGGCGGCAGGCTGTACTTTTCGAGGTAAAAATGATAAGCTGTAAGAGTGAAAGAGGTGCCGCTGGGAGAAGTGGTAGTGCGTTTTGAGTCAGAATTTTTCAGAGGAATGAATCATGCAGGTGATAAAGAGCAATAGGACGCAGTTTGAATATGATATCCAGGCGATATTGAAATCTTTTTACCCGGAGTGGGAGCCGCGGATGCTGGCGCCGGACTCGGAAGTGAGGGACAGAAGGATTCTGGAAGGCGAGCAGGTTATGGAGCTGTTTTTCGGCGAGGAGGAAGTGACGCTGAAAATGCTTCCCGTTTTACATATTTACACTTGGCATCCGCAGGAGCCGGCAGGCACCCCGGAATATAAAAATGCGTTCAAGCGCTTTTTCTATCAGTCTCTCTGCGAAGAGACGGGTACGACCCTGCCCTGGGGAAATCTGACGGGTATCAGGCCGACAAAAATCGCCATGACCATGATGGAACAGGGAAAGAGTGAGGCGGAGACCGCCGATTATCTGAGAACAACGCATTTGGTGAGTGCGGAAAAGACCGCGCTGGCGCTGGACATTGCCAAAAGAGAGCAGGAGATTTTAAGTACCCTGCATTATGAGGACGGCTACAGCCTTTATCTGGGAATCCCTTTTTGTCCGACGACCTGTTTGTATTGCTCTTTTACGTCTTATCCAATCGGCGCATGGAAAAAGCGGGTAGGAGAGTATCTGGCAGCGCTGGAGAAAGAAATCGATGCGACGGCAAAGCTGTTTCAGGATAAGATACTGGACACAGTCTATATTGGCGGTGGTACACCGACTTCTTTGTCAGCAGAGGAACTGGCGCGGTTGTTAACAAAGCTGAAAAGCACGTTTGATTTTAGCCATGTGCAGGAATTTACGGTGGAAGCGGGAAGGGCTGACAGCATCACGGAGGAGAAACTGCGGGTGCTTCTGGAAAACGGTGTGACAAGGATTTCCGTCAATCCCCAAACCATGAAGCAGGAGACCCTTGACATGATCGGCAGGCGGCATACTGTGGAGCAGGTGGAGGAGGCCTTTCAGCTGGCAAGAAAAGTCGGTTTTACCAATATCAATATGGACATTATTCTGGGGCTGCCGGGGGAGACGGCGGCGGATGTGGCGCATACCATCGAGGCGATCAAGGCGCTTTCGCCGGATGCTTTGACGGTGCATTCCCTGGCAGTAAAGCGGGCATCCAAGCTGGGAAAATGGATCGAGGAGAACGGCGCCACCGCCTACAATAACACGGAGGAGATCATGGAGATCGCGGCGCGCGGCGCGGCGGATATGGAGATGGTGCCCTACTATCTTTACCGCCAGAAAAATATGTCCGGTAATTTTGAGAATGTGGGCTATTCCAGACAGGGCAAGTACGGCATCTACAACATTTTGATCAACGAGGAGAAACAGACCATTGCTGCCCTCGGCGCAGGCTCTATCACCAAAGGTGTTTTCTCAGACGACAGGATCGAGCGCTGTGAAAATGTAAAGGATGTGGCACAGTATATCGAAAGGATCGACGAGATGATCGAGAGGAAACGGCAGCTTTTTTAGGGGGATTTTGCTGCTTGTTTTCTCAGTGCTTCGTTCTCCGCAAGCAACTGTCTGATCAGGGCATCCTTTTCGGCAAGATCCTGCGCGTGTTCCATGCGCTCGTGCGTAATCTTTTGCTCATAATTACGCAGGTCCTGTTCATGTTCGATCCGATCCTGCTCAATCTTTCGTTCATAGTTGCGCAGGTCCTGTTCATGCTCGATTCGATCCTGTTCAATTTTTCGTTCATAGCTGCGCAGATCCTGATAATATTCCTCGCGATCAAGGCAGCGCTTGCGCACTAATTCGTCTGCATTCATGCGGAAAATGGTTTCAGAAGCTTCCTGTAAATATTCATCCTTGGATGCCAGCATCTTGATTTCCTCCCAGGTAGTGGCCTTAAAGAGCATTGCCCACTCGTGAATATGATATTTTTTATCTTCATCGGTCGCCAGGTGTATCTGAGATAAGTCTACCACATTTAAGGTGAGACTGTCACTATATTTTTGATGATTTTTAACGTTTATCAGTTTATAGGAAACGTAAAATTCGGGCCGTTCCTGAAACAGGGTATAGTCCAAAAAACCAATATGTATGGCAGGTTTTGCATCCAAATAGTCCTGCCCACGGTTCAGTTTGTCAAAAGGGCGGCACAGATACATGATTGACCGCTCCCGCCAGTTGAGCTTATTGGCAATCTGCATCTCCAGATTGATCAGTGTATGGTTGTTCAGGATCACATTGATGTCCAGACGAAATTCTTTCTCTGTTACTGATTCTCCCAGTATCACAGGATTCGTGATTTCAACAGAGATTACCTTTTGTTCAGAGAGATGCAGGAGGGAGCAAATCAGCCCGCGCAGGACTTTGTTGCTTGACTGTAAGACAGCCCGGAACATATAGTCGTTTGTCATACTGTAAGGAATCTTGCCATAGGCATCGTGGAGCTTGGAACATTTAAGAGGCTGCTTCATAGATATGTTTCCTTTCTCAGATAATTATGACGGAGCGTATCTCCGAAGAATTGCAGAATTCAAATGAGTATAATGATTCAAAATGGAGTGATAGATTTCTTAAAACAGATATAGCACAGGAATCAGAAATTTGCAAAGGATTTCAAAGAGAACGGTTGTAGAAAAATAATATACGGAATATCGAACATGACCTTTTGAAATCCATATCTTGAAGGAGAAGCGTCTGATTTTGGCGAAACATACAAGGTGTGGTATTGTGCGGCTTGTACATTGATTTGATAATTCGGGATTGTTGCGATATTTTCATTGTTGATTTATAATGAAATAGTGATGATTTTAATATTGTGAGTTATGTGATAAGAATATATTGTATTGCTTTGCAGGAGGCTAAAAGGAGGAAAGGATATGGATGGAATCGAAAGAGTAATGCAGTTTTTAAAGGAAGCGCAGACGTATTATCTGGCGACGGTGGAGGGCAATCAGCCGCGAGTCCGACCTTTTGGCACAGCCCATATTTTTGAGGAAAAATTATATATTCAGACGGGAAAGGTAAAGAATGTTTCCAAGCAGCTTTTGGCGAATCCCAAGGCGGAAATCTGCGCTTTCAAAGGCGGGGAGTGGATTCGCATTACGGGAGAGTTGATCGAGGATGACCGCAGGGAAGCCAGACAGTCCCTACTGGATGCATACCCGTCCTTGCAAAATATGTATGCGGCTGACGATGGGAATACACAGGTGTTTTATTTTCAGAATGCGGAGGCTGTGATCAGTGCGTTTACCCATGAGCCGGAGCGGATTGCTTTTTGATGTTGTACAGAGTGGATGAGGATCATTGCGGCAAAGAGAGAGCGCTTGATTGGTAGGAAAGAAACATAAGAACTAGAAGGAGGAGATGAAAATGCAGTACAGAATCATTGGAGACACCATGCCGGCGGTGGAGGTTTTATTCGACGTGTCGGGAGAGAGCATGTATACCCAGTCGGGCAGTATGGCGTGGATGTCAGACGGAATCACGATGGATTCCAACATGAAGGGCGGTCTGGGAAAGAGCATCGGCCGTATGTTTTCGGGAGAATCGCTTTTTATGGCGACTTACAGGGCAGAGCGGCCCGGCAGTATGGTGGCTTTTGCCTCTACCGTGGCAGGAGAAGTACTACCTGTTGACGTTGGTGCAAATGGCGGCCTGATTTGTCAGAAAGGCGCATTTCTCTGCGCGCAGGAGACGGTAAACCTGAACATTACTTTTACCAAGAAGCTTTCCGCCGGGCTGTTTGGCGGAGAAGGATTTATCCTGCAGGATATCAGCGGAAGCGGCATGGTATTTCTGGAAATCGACGGCAATAAGGTGGAGAAAGATCTGGCGCCCGGTGAGGTGATCAAAGTCGATACCGGCAACGTGGTGGCGTTCGAACGGACCGTTAATTATGAGATCGAGACCGTGAAGGGACTGAAAAATATCTTTCTGGGCGGCGAGGGGCTGTTTTTAACAAAGCTGACCGGGCCGGGAAAGGTGATCTTGCAGACGCAGAACTTTAATGAGTTTGCGGGGCGGATCATTGGGTTGATGCCGTCGAGGTAGGAATGACTTGGAATCATGTCGTTTTCTTTTATCAGTAAGGGCGGCAGTATATCAATTCTGCCGCCATAAAAAAGTACTCCCCAAAATAACCATCGGGAAAAGAAAGCAGAAAAGAAGCGGCATCAACAGATTACCGGGCGCAACCGTATGCAGAAACAAAAGCGAAAACACGATCTGGCATCCGAGGGAAATTCCTGTAAGCTGCAGGCAGCGTTTTAACAATTTACCCAGCGCATAGATGATTATTTCCCTGCGTGCAATCGGCAGATATCGCGTAATTAGATAGACGCTTTTTATTTTCCCTTCTTCCCGAAACTGAAAGTACCGTCGCATGTCTAATTCTAGTCCCATCAGCTCCAACATAATGAATATGGGTACTATTATGTAATCTCCTTCCCAAAGCTGGCAGGGCAGAATCAACAGAAACATGGCGATTGACAGGATGATGATCGCCGCAATGTGCAATCCGTAGCAGTCCCGCCACCATGTTTTTTCTTCTTCATAAAATTTTTCTAATAGGATCTGTGCTTTTTTATTCATCGTAACCATCCTGCTCCTTTCTAAGCTGTGGAATGATGTCAAGGCTTTCCCCAAATGCAACGAGGGAACCGTTCTTTATTACACCCACAAAATCTGTCTTTCTCTCTATCTCTGAAGGGATATGGCTTGTCATGAGCACGGTAGCGCGCTCATCCAAAATAAGCTGCTGTAACAGATGGAAAAAATCAACCCGGAATACCGGATCCATTCCCGCCGTGACCTCATCCAGCAGATACAGACTCGGATTGTGCGCGATGGCAAATGCAAGCTGGAATTTTAACCGTTCCCCTCTCGACATGTTTTTATAAATTTTTCCAGTGGACAGTTTCATGGTCTCCATCGTTTCTAAGAATTTCTCCCGGTCAAATGCGTCATAGAACATACCGAGGAAATCCGCATTTTGCCTGCAGGTACATTCCTCAAAGAAATGGTTGTCCTCAGACACAAATCCTATTTTATTTAATATCTTGGTGTGTTCTTTGCGGATATCCGTGCCCTCGATGCAAATCTGTCCTTCATACTTGATATGATCCCGCAGGATATAATTCATAAGCGTTGTCTTACCCGCGCCGTTTTCTCCTACAAGCCCGTATAAATATCCGGCTTCCATTGTGAAACTGATATTTTTTAAAGTAAATTTTTTCAAGGGAAATTTTCGGCTGATTCCGGTAACATGTTCAAACGATAAAATGGTCTTTTTCGTCATAATTTTCTCCCTCCCTGGCATCTCAGTCTGCTTGGTACAAAGTTTCCGCCATTTCGATAAACTCGTCGCAGCCAAGCCCTGCCTGCTTCGCTTCGCAGATGATTTCACCAAGGCGCTTTTCCAGCATCATTAACTGTTTCTCTTTCAGATAATCCGTGTTATATTCGCAGACATAAAAGCCTTTTCCGGCAACGGAGCGGATCAATCCTTCTTTTTCCAGTTCTTCATACGCCCGTTTCGTTGTGATCACGCTGACGCCAAGATCCGCTGCCAGCGAGCGGATGGATGGCAGCGCTTCCCCCGCCTTTAGTTCCTCTGTTACAATTGCGCTTTTTAACTGATTGACAATTTGTTCATAAATTGCCAGCGTTCCCTGTGGAAGTATCGTTATCTTCATTCTCATCCCACGTCCTTTCTAATGGATGGTATTTTCAAAAGAAATCGCCGCCTGCAATTGTTTTCCCGCGGATTTTAGATGACGGATTTCGAGCGGCAGCTGAATCAAACAGAAGACGGCAAACAAAACGGCCTTCATTCCCATGTCCGGTTCGGCATCCGCTATGATGCCAGTCTGTATCACGCTGGACAATGTGGCAATGACAAAGATCATATCACCGGTGACTATGCCGCCTGCCTCTTGTTCCCGGCTGATTAGAAGCGCAATCGTTAAATCGTTGAGCAGCATCTCTATCACGGAAAAAATATCACAGTAGGAATAAACAACCGCTATGCAGACGCCCAAAACACCCGGCAGCATATGCACGCCGATACGGAAATAATACGAGCCGTAAATATATTTTCTGCGTTCATCAGGCTGCATCGGACACAGATACATCATTTTAGGTAGATGCACCGGATGCGCCAGTACGGAAAAATAGGAGAGAACGATCGGCGCAAACACGGCAAACTGTACTGCTGCAATACGCCCCAAAATTTTGGTATGTGACAGAAAAGGTCCGCAAAGCGTCATACCAATAAAATAGAAAGGGAAAAAAGAAAGCTTGTTTGCCAGATTATTTTTCTTTAAATTTCCTATCCGAAACATTGCAAAATAATCCCAAATGATATCGTTTATCATGACTTCTCCCTCCTCTTGGTATAAAAGTACATCAATTCCTCAATGGTCGGATTCCAGACGGTAAGGCTTTTATCATAACGGTTCAGCCTGCTGTGCGCAATGAGCGCCCTTGTTCCGTATGCTCCATCTTCCAGATGAATGATTCTCTCGGGGGGAAGCAGATCAATCTTATATCTTTCTCCGGATACCATGCGGTAACACTGATGCAACTGTTCAATATCTCCCGTAAAAATCAGATTTCCCTCCTCTAAATAAATAATGTAATCCGCCATGTGATCAAGATCCTCCGTGATATGTGTTGCCAAAATCACACTCCTTGTCCCATCCGCAATAAACTCTTTGATGATCTGAAAAAACTGCTTTCGGAAACCGGGATCAAAATTCCCGGTCGGCTCATCGAGTATCAATAATCTTGCGTCGTGCGACAGGGCAAAGGCAAACTGGCATTTTAGTTTTTCTCCTTTTGACAGACGCCCGAATTTTCTTTCTTTTTCGAGATGAAACAGGGACAGATATTTTTCCATACATTCACGACGGTAGCCGGAATAATATTTCCCGTATAAGTCGGCATTTTCCATAAGCGTCATAGAGGGATTCATTAAATCTTCCACAAGCACCGTTCCGATCAGATCATGAATCTGTTTTTCTTTGTCCGCATAATCCATGCCGTCTATCAGAAGACTTCCTCCGTCCGCATGGTACAGACCGAGTATCAGATGAAGAAGCGTCGTTTTTCCCGCACCATTCGGGGCAAGTATTTATAGACAACCACCGCAACACCGCATAAATCAAGGCTTTTAAGAAACACGAAAACTAAACACGAAGCCCTATAATCACATGGTAAACGCCTTTTCCACACGGAACGGGCGTTTTTCATTGTCCGGGCTGATGAAAGGAGCTGATAACGTGGCAGTATTCCGGGTGGAGAAAAACAGGGGCTACACGGTTATGTCAAACCACCACCTACGCAACCCCGACTTGACCCTAAAGGCTAAAGGGCTGCTTTCTCAAATGTTGTCCCTGCCGGAAAATTGGGACTACACCCTAAAGGGCTTATCCAGTATCAACAAAGAAAGCATTGACGCAATCCGTACCGCCGTATGGGAACTGGAAAAAGCCGGGTACATCACACGCAGGCAGGGACGGGACGGAAAAGGCAAAATGACAGCCATTGAATACACCATTTACGAGCAGCCACAGCCGCCGCAGTTGGAAAATCCAACCACGGATAACCCGGTGTTGGAAAATCCAATGTCGGATAACCCGACAACGGAAAACCCGGTATCGGAAAATCCAACGCAATTAAATAAAGAACTATCAAGTAAAGAATTATCAAATACGGATTTATTAAATAACCATTCCATTCCTATCCTTTCCACCCTTTCCAAAGGGGAAGCGGCACAGCCGCAGGAACGGAAAGGAAACGGACACACCAACATGGACGCAGTACGGGCTTATGAGGAAGTCATAAAGGACAATATCGAATACCGCTATCTGATACAGGACAGCCGCATTGACAAAGGTATGCTTGACGAGATTGTTTCCCTCATGCTTGAAACCGTCTGCACCCGCCGCAAAGTGGTACGCATTGCCGGGGACGACTACCCCGCCGAGCTTGTGAAGTCTAAGTTTATGAAATTAAGCAGCAGCCATATCCAGTTTGTGATTGACTGTATGCACCAGAACACCACCAAGATACGCAACATCAAAAAGTATCTGCTTGCGGTTCTTTTCAACGCACCAAACACCATTGACAGCTACTATACCGCCCTTGTCGCTCACGATATGGTAGAATTGCCCGACTAAAGCCCGACCCGTCCGGCAGTCAGCCGGACAGGGAACGGCAAAATTTTTTACACTTCTTTTACTTCTTTATCTCACATGAGCAAAAAGTCAGGGCATGAAGCAGTTCATGGCTAATTAAAGGGAACAAAAAGAAAGGAAAAGCACAATCCAGACGGTATCAGCGGCAAGATACAAGAATAAATTGTGATTACACAAGATTGGTGTTATAATAAGAGAAAAGTTCCTGCCGGGGCAGCCGCCCCGGTGGTATGGATAGAAAGGCAGGAAAACAATATGCACATCAGCTATAAACCACTCTGGCACACACTGTTAGAGCGTGATATGAGGAAAGAGGATTTAAGGCTTGCTGCTGGTATGACAACAAATATGATTGCCAACATGAGCAAAGAGGGAAAGCACATCAGCATGGATACATTAGCCCGTATCTGCGAAACGCTGAATTGTGAGATTACCGATGTGATTGAGTTAGTACCAGACGAGCCTGCTTCCACAGGAGGTAAGGAACATGAGAGAATTGAAACCAAGAATAACGGAAAACGGAATTGATTATATCCTTGTCGGAGATTACTACATCCCGGACTTGAAACTGCCGGAGGAACACCGCCCTATCGGAAAGTACGGACGGATGCACCGGGAATATTTAAGGGAAGTCCACCCAGCCAGATTGAATACATTGATACTGACCGGAGAATTGTGGACATATCTTGCAGACCTGAACGAACAGGCACAGGAACGGTTAGACACTATCATGGAACAGCTGAAAGCTACCGAGGGCGTGACAGAGGAATTAAAGCGTACCTGTCAAATGGAATGGGTACAACGATGTAATAACATCCATAACCAGGCAGAAGAAATTGTTTTGCATGAGATGATTTATTCATAACGGTGTGGTAGAATGATTATGTAAATAAATTTGATTTGGGGTGATAAATATGAAGGTATTAGTTAGTGCCTGTATTATGTCTAATGTATCAAACTTTCATACAACATAAGCCTTCCGGTTCCGGAGGGCTGTTTTTCTGTAATGCTTGAAAAAGGCTCATTTTGCGGGCTTTCCAGCATTGCTCGTCATTTCTTCCACTACGTTTCCAAGAATAGATTCACACAGATTTTTAGAGGCACCGGGTAATGCGGCTGCCTTGCACGGGAAAATGCACACCCTTTGAAAGATTGGTGAATAAGAAAATATCCGCTAAAAAGTATCTTTTCCATGAAATACGTCAAGTGATACTTTTTAGCGGATAATATTCCCCTTCTGTGCCTATGGGATCATGCTTCGTACATCTGCTTTGTTAGCTGCATATTGGAAAAGGGAGGTTTCTCGATAAATAGTTCTCGGCAGTCGGAGAAACCGAGCTGGTAGGCGAGCATTCCATAGCGTGAGCCGAGGGCGTTCTGTTCGCAGATGTAGCGGTCGATAAGAAGCCGGGTTTCTTTCGGCAGTTGCAGGGCTTCCAGTTGGTCAGAGTATACATCAGATTTATGGCGTATATCCTGATACTCTGTATCATTCTTGGCAACCTCGTTCATAATGCTGTTCATTCTTAGTCCCATTAACTGATCTAATAGCGTATTTTTCATGGCATATCCCTCCTTGTGGCATTGGATGTTATACCTGTATTGTAGCGGTGGCAAGGGGGAAATGTTAATTGTTTAGATAGGAAAAGCGTCAGCCGTAGGATATTGCAAGGGCTGGCACTTTTTCCTATCCGTTATCTTTTGCGTCGCGGTTGGCTTGAAAGTAATAGCCGTGGCCGGTTTTCTCGTTGTCAAAGATAAATTCGCATATCTCGTTATACATGGAGCCGTCCCAATTAAGGATGTATATCTGATAGTCGTATGCAAAGCTCCGGATCGTCTCCGCTTCACAGGGGGTATCGGTTCCGTCCATAGTCCAGTCATAGCGGTGCAGCTCGGTCTCCTCGTATTCTTCGAGTTCGTCGGAGTAGTAATATCTGGTGAAGCCGTCCGGGGTATGGTATTCTGCCAGTTTCCGGCGCAGGTGCTTGCTGGTGATGTACTCGGCGGAATGGCATTTCTTTTCTCCGTTCACTACGGTGTAGCTGTAGCTTTCGGGGCGGTACGGATTTTCAAATTCCTCACGGTCGATATCCATAGAGAAGCCCTTCTTTTCGCATTGCTTCCGGGCATACCGGAGAAACTGTGCAAGGGTAACATTGTTACGCTGTATTTCGATAGAATAGTCTGCCATGGTGTGTGCCTCCTTAAAGATATATTTTGTCTGCTGTGAGTGACAGCTTACGCACCACCGGTCAAAAAGCAAGCTGAAAATGCTTAAAAGATATCTTTATTTTCTGGATATCAGGGCAGGAAAAAGCCCCGCCGGAGCGGGGCCGGTACTGCTTTCTTATGCGGCGGTGAAGCCCTGTGCCGCGAGCGCTTCTACCAATGCCTTGTTCTCTTTCCCGGTAAGGGTTCCGTCCCTGCCGATTGTGTATTCCTCTACTACAAAGGCATAGGTCGGGGCTTTCATGTATTGCGGCTTTGCACCGAGGAAGCTGCCTACTGCCGCCGCCAGCTCCTTCCTGCGCGGGCCGGTCACGTTGTAGAGGATTTCCATGGTGCCGGGTTCACTGGTCTTGGATTCCTCTGCCGTCTGCTTGGTGGGTTCTTCTGCCTCCGGCTCTGCTTCCGGTGCCGTTTCCGCGGTGGCGGGCGGTGCGGTCAGGGTCTTTATATCAGAACCCTTTTCTTCTACAGGTGCCGTTAGTTCCTGCGGGGTTTCCGGCATAGCCGCCGGTGCATTTTCCTCCGGTGTGGGTTCCTGCTCTGCAGCGGTTTTTGCTGCTTCCTTGGCCGCTGCCTTTTCGGCCCTTGTCATTTTCGCCCTTGCCGCCGGGAATACGTCCGGCAGTACGCCCGGTGCATAGTTGATTTCAAAAGTTATCTTGCCGTCTGCGGGTACGTTGAAATGGAAGTCCAGCATTTCCGCCTCTTTGAGCATATCCGGCAGGTCAATGTTCTTGTACCGGATTACCTCTTTACCTTCTACCATAAGGCATACCGGAACCGCGTCCCTCAGTTTTGCTGTGATTTTTCCTGTCTTCATAGATTTTTCCTCCTTTTGGCTTTGTGTTTTTGTACTGGCTGCTTGCCTTGTGAGTGACAGCTTACGCATTTTAGTCGTGAAAGCAAGCCTTATTTCAAAGAAATTTTTTTTATCCGCATGAGTGCAACGAAAAAGGCCAGCCGTGGAATGTGGCTGGCCGCTGATATGTATGGATCATGCTCGCTCGAAAGGCTCTCCGCAGTCCCCGCAGATCACATTTACCTCGCGGGTCGCCCGGATGATGGTGCCGCAGCAGGGGCAGACATATTTGATACTGCGGTTGAAGGATTTCTGGCTCCCACCCTTGGAGCCACCCTCTATCTGCAGGCGGCTGGCCTGTATACCGGCCTCGCCCAAGGTCTCCCTGATCCATGCCTCGGCCTCCGGAGCCAGCGTTGTCACCGTCCAGCCGTATTTCTGGTGCTTTTCAATGTGCAGGCCGTGGGCCTCGGCGGTGGCCTTGAATTTCATGTTGTGGTAATAGCCGTTGTTGCTCACGTCCTGAATGTCATGTTCCAGATCATAGAGGTGGGCCATTTCGTGTAAGAGGGTGGCGGCCAGCTCCGTCATGGAGCGGTCGAGGTACTCGGCGCAGAGGTTGATCTCCCGGTATTTTTCTTCGTTGGCGTTCCAGATTTCATGGATACTGCACCAGCCGTATGCGCCGCGCCCGCCGTCCGGGGATACGGTGATGGCCGGGCGGGTAAGTTCCATATTATAAAAATGCTCGTTGAACAGGTCAAACATTTCCTCGGTTTTCTTTACGATTTCGGATATCTGTAACATAGCTGTGTCCTCCTTAAAATTATCTTTTAATTCTGTGTGACACAGCTTACATATTTTAGGTGGAAAGGCAAGCTGAAAAAAGAAAGATAACCTGTATATAGGGAGCAGATTTCACACCCAAAATGAAGCAACTGGCACCCTGTCGCTAGTTTGTAATACGTCAATGCCGATATAATAAATGATTATGGGTATAAATTTTTCATGCCTCAGTTTTTGAAAGGAAGAAAAGATTGATGAAGATAGCGGTTTGTGATGATGACCGGCCGATTAGGGAAGAACTGATCCGTCTGATACAAAGGCAGGTATCTGATGCGGATATCACAGAGTTTCAGTCAGGGGAAGAATTGCTCTGTGCCGGAGTTGACTTCGACATTTATTTTCTTGATATTGAAATGGATTCCGTGTCCGGCATGGAGCTGGCAAGGCATATCCGGGAACGGGAAGAAACTGGCAGGAGAAGGAGCATTATTATCTTTGTGACAGGGTATCGGGAATACATGGGAGAGGCGTTTGACGTCAATGCTTTCCACTATCTGCTAAAGCCTTTGGATAAGGATAAATTTGCAGAGGTTTTTAGCCGTGCATGGAAAGAGGCATCTGTTTTTTGCGAACAGGAAAAGAAGTACATCATGGTGAAAAGCCTTGGCGCGCAGCAGCGATTACTGCTAAAGAATATTTACTATATCGAGAGCCGCAACAAAAAAGTCATTATCCATACAACGGACAAAACGCTGGAAGTCTACGGGAAAATGGAAGAGTTGGAAAACAGGCTGGGCAGTACCTTTTACCGCTGCCACAGATGCTATCTTGTAAACATGGAGAAGATATCTGCTTACAGTGCGGATAACATACAGGTCATAAATGGGGATAACCTGCTCCTTGCAAGAACGAAATATTCTGATTTCATTAAAAACTATATGCGGTATATCAAAAATGGAGGGATTGTCAATGTTTAATCTGTTGCTTCCGATTTTCATGTACCTGATCGACAGTATATTGAGCGTTGTCTATACACAGGGGTTTCTGAAAGAAAAGTATGAAAAAAGGGGAATGCCGGTGATCTGGTCTGCCGTTTATTTCCTGATCCAGATTCTGGTATTTATCATAGGAGCCGACAGATTTCCGGTGGGTAAAGCTGCCGGGATCATCTTAAATATCTGTATCCTGCTGTTCATGCAGTCGTTTTTCTTCCAAAAAGAGATGCAAAAACAACTATTTATTACCTTTAGTTTCATGGCAGGAACAGAGACGGCGAAATATATGTTCATTACGTTTGACATTGTGGTAAACGGATGGGGTAATAAGATCTTAGGTCATCTGCTTGCAGAGGGGATCTTATATACGGGAGAAAAAGCTGTGGCCGTGATCACAATTTGCAATGCTGTGATGATAGCCTTATGTGTATTATTCCATGCCCTGCTATTAACTGGATATCTGTTTTTTATAAGCAGGAAATATGTAAAAAAGGAGTATCCGTTACAGACACATGAGAACGTTTTTCTACTCTTACCATGTATTGCTGCGCTGTGTATCTCAGTTATCATAAGACTGATCATCAGCACGCTAAGCAATGGGATGGGGGTTGTTATCTATGAGGCAGTTCCGCCGACCCGATTTTGGTTGCTGGTTATCGGTGCCTTGATGTTTTCTGACATCATCGCCAGTGTCGTATTGTTTCAGAAACAGATACAGTACCATGAGGAGACAGGGAAACGTGCCCTGCTGGAAAACCAAGTCCGGCAGATGCAGAAAGAGATTGCAGAGATACAGGATATCTATAGTGACATGAGAGGGCTCCGGCATGATATGAGAAGCCATTTAGCCAATATCTCCCTGCTTGTCAAAGGCGCGGCAGATTCCGTGGAGGAAGAACTGGAAAGCTATATCGGGAAAATGGAGGAAACGGTCAGCAGGTTAGACTTTACCTATCAGACAGGCAATCCGATCACAGACATTATCATCCACCAGAAAGGGCAGGAAGCGGAGAAGAAACAGATACCGTTTGAGGCTGATTTCGCTTATCCATGCAAACTGCCGATAGATGTTTATGACATTGCTGTGATCCTGAATAATGCGCTGGAAAATGCCATAGAAGCGTGCGGCAGGGCAGAGGGCGAAAAACAGATCAGCTTACGTTCCTTTGTAAGAGGCTGTCTGTTCTTTATAGAGGTTGAGAATGATTTTGCAGGGAACATTGTCATGGAAAAAGAAAGCGGGCTGCCGGTCAGCAGCAAGGGAAACAGGAGGCTGCATGGGATCGGCATATCCAACATGCAAAGATGTGCGAGGAAGTATATGGGTGATATTGATATCGCAATCTCCGAGACAGGCGGCAGGAAGAAATTCAGCCTTACCGTCATGATGAATGGAAAAACCGCGTAGGCCGTTTAACGATATAGTTAGAAGTTTCGCGCCCAAAATGGAGCAGTTCGCGCCAGATCTATGAAAAATATTTTGCAGACCGGCGATAAAGAAGGTAAGAACATTTATCACATGGGAGGAGAAGTGAAGATGGATTTAGGCGTAACAGGTAAATGGGGAGAGAATTATCTTTCAGGGCAGTACCGGAAGAACGCGGCGGCAGGCACAAACGGAGGCGTGGGTTTTGCGGAACTTGCGGCGGCAAAGGCTGCAGGTCGGCCGGATGTATCGGGAATAAGTTTTAAGGATATGTGGCAGACGAGATTTCCCGGAGCCTATTATCATGTAATGGATGGATATAAGATATCACAGGGTACATGGGAAAGGCTGGATTTTCCGCATGATGATTTTTTCCGTAATAAAGTTGATGAATCTATTTTAGACTGGAAGCCAACCGGGCCGGAACCTAAAATGACAGACTCATCCGTACAGTCAAGGGCAGTATCCACTCTTGGGAAAAAATCAATCGTTGTACCGCCTGCACTGGAAGAAAAAATGAAGGATGATCCGACTCTTGCAAAACAGGTAATGGAAAGAGTCGAGACATTTATTGCAGAGAAAGAGGCGACAAAGAGACCCAATAGAATACGTTCTTACATACTTGTTCTGGATGAAGAAGGGGAGATCGCTCATACCTGTATAACAAGTGGTGGTGGAGTATCCGGCCCGACGGAAGCAGCACAGCGGCAGTTTGAAGCAGAGCAGGAGGCAAAGAGAAAGCGGAGAGCTGAATATATGGGGATTGTTGAGGAAAGTGCCCTGAAACGTAAGCTGATGGGGCAGGAAGCGAACGAACAATATTATAAGGCCAGTATAACAAAGGAAAAGGTTTCGGCCGTTTATGAGAAAAACAGCATAGAAACTGTGGCGGAGAAATCAGCACAGGATAAAGTGACCGGGTGCGGGAAAAAAGACGAGGAACAGATCCGGGGAGTGTCAGAGACAGATTTTGAGGAACGAGTGTTGCAAAGTGCCGGGCCGAATGCGCCACAATCTGTAAAAGATGCTTGGATGGAGACGGTAAAAGAAGTCGGAGTAAACGGACTGGGTGAAACCAAGAATGGAAGGACACATATAACACAAATGTATATACAGCAGGCTATAGCCAATTATTATGGCTTGCTGCATAGTAATGATATTTTGGGTAATTCCGTAGAGTCAGCAATACGGGCAACCCAGAAGGCGTTATATGATTTTGACCATCCCTTAGAACCCAGCAAAGTCATAAGTATGGAGGAGCAGCAGGCGCGCTTGAAAGAAAGAGAGTTTTATACAGTATTTTTGGAGAAATTGAAAAGGTTATAGGGTGTTTGGCGGCTGTGTGATAAATAATTGAAAACAATGGAGGAATATCAGCAATGGAGATCAGTAACGTAAAGGAACAAGGTTCCACATGGGGAGCGGCTTTCAGTAAAAGACCGATATTCTTTATGTCAAGAAAAGAAATGGACGCTTGTTTCGACGAGAACGGGATATTTCGTAAGAACAGGATTAAGAACGTGGAACTGCGGGAAGATACCTGTACGCTCAGCAGCAACAATACGTTCCGCAGACCGAACACCACCTATGAGGTCTGTGACAAGGATAAGGGCAGCGCGTTTCTTGACCTGAATTTTCTGATCAAGGACGAGACCAGCAACCTGAAAGGAAGCCTCAGCGATAAAAAGGATGTGGATTTCTATAACTTCACCATCCCATTTCCGAATTTCCAGCGCAATTACTTTGGCGTCGAAGCCTACATAGATATGCCGGAGGGTTGTGATTACGACCTGACTCTGTATGACGAGTACGGCAATCAGGTAGGGAAGGCGGAGTGGGACGGCGAAGGGCGGAAAAAGTTGTCCGTTCCGAATTGGGATATGGATACCAACAAATATTGCCTCAAGGTGGAAAACGGAAACGGGGAAGAAGTATCCCCGAATGATTTTTATAGGATCAGTTTCCATGTCTGCGAAAATAAGGAGCATGAAAAGACGGATGCCGTCAGGGAAGCGTATGGAAATCTTTACAGCGCCTATAGCCGGAAAGACGAAAACTGGCGGGACTATCTTGACAAGTATAATGCCGTCTTAAAGGAGACAGAGCAGAATTATAGAAAAGAACTGGAACAGCTTCACCAGAAGCAGTTTGACAGCCTGCCGGAAGAAAAGAAGTACAAAGGCGGGCGCACCGTGGATGAACTGCTGCAGGATCTGGCGGAGGGTAAGGATTTAAGCGAGGCGGAGCGGGAGTATGTGAAGATCTTTGCCAATCTGAAAGACACGGAAAAGGCACAGCAGAAAGCGGAACTGAAAAACGGTTTTGCGGAAGATTTCGTAAAAGAATTGGAAGGCATGGGCATTTCCCGTGAGGACATAGAGGGGATGCAGATACGGATCGGAAGCGATGGAACGGTGACCGTGGACGGGATAGAGGAGGAAACTGTCCGGGAACAGATACAGAAACTGGTGGGAAAAAAGTATAGCGACAAGATGTACCAGTATTACATAGGGATTGCGGACAGCGTGGGGAATCTGCCCTACAACGCATACCGGTATGCCACGGACGTGCAGGAGGTGAAGCGTTACCTGAAAGGCGTTACCGGACAGGATGTCTCCTTGAAGAATCTTTATATGCTGCCTGACGGAAAGATCGGCGGGCTGCCGAAGAAGGCGGATCACCTGATCAACCATACAAAGGATAATGTTAAGGTCGATCAGATGCGGGATGCCCTCAGAAATATCATAGGAAATATCGGGGTGAGCGGCGATGTGGGGATTCCCGATTTCACGTCACAGTTCCAGTTTCAGAATGGGGCGTTTTCTGTTTTGGACAGCGGTTTTGCGGTAAATATGGGTGCGCTGGAGGGGCGGCTGACACCACACTACACCGGCAATATGTATTCCGATATGTATAAGTATCAGTTCAGAAAAGTTTTATAAATAAAACAAAGGCAGTGTCGATCATATGGCTGATTACGGGACAAAACTGCTGATGTAATAGCAAAGGAAGTCTGACAGAGAATGTGGTGGATAAAACGGAGGCTGCGTTATGACAAATATAACAAATTTTGGCTATCATGTTCAAAAGATGGGTGGAGGAACAGGCTCGGCATTACCGGGTATGTTTCAATTTTCGCAATTAAACAGCAGCAGCATACAGGCACGATTAAAAGCTGCGGGTATTGACACAGGCAGCAGGCAGTATAAAGCCGTTATCCGGCAAATGGCAAAGGACGGCTGTACCGGCAGTATGTTTACCTGTGTTCAGGCAATTAAGAATCTGATGAAAAACTATAATGCAAGAGGAGAGTGGGTTGAACCGACTACAGGATTGACAGGCCTGCTTGTAACAGATGAAACGGGAGATAGTTATAAAAGGATGATTGATATTCCTGAAAACAGTAAAGAGAAAATGTTTGAATATGTAAAAAATAACTATATTGAAAAAAATGGAATGGCGGACGGAGCAGGAAAAACGGAAATTTATATGGATATGTATAAACAAATGGACAAGGATGATCGGTTGGCGGCAGGCTGGACATTGGGAGAGTACCGTAAGGCGTATTCGCAAGCGTTTGTATCTGCGATTAAGGAAGTTGATCCGGCATGGACATATGGTAAAGCCATACCTTCGGGTGTCTTGGAGGATATCACAAGGGAGCTTGTGGAAGATAATCTGAAAAAAACGGACAGTTCTCTTGCACGGGCATCACTGAACATACAGATATGAAATGCTCTATGACGTAAACATTTTCTAAAAGAAAAGGGGTAAGGAAAGTAGGAAAATTTATGAATATTTTTCTTGAAAGCCATATTCGGCGGCATCAGACATTGCTTGATATCATGTTTGGGATAAAGCCGCAGAATGTAAATCAGAATAAGACTGTGCAGACACACCGCCGGGATACGTTTACTGTAAGCCGTGAAGCGCAGGAGCTTACTGCCCAGAAAGCCATGTCAGGCAGAACCCGGAATACAGATATAGACAGTGTGATCAATCTACAGGAGTATGTGGATGCAGCGGCAAAGAGCAATCAGGAGGCATTGGAAAACGCAGGAAGTAAGATTGATGTCAATGCGGTTACCTATACCAGTGCATCTGCGGCATTTCGGAGGGCGTTGACAGACAAGTATGTCAGATTGGCGGCAGAGGCAGAGACACATGCTGACCCGGAGGGGTATATCTATGAAAAATATTTTGGGAAAGGCTCGCAGTATTATGAGACAGACCTTACAGATGTGGAGCGCAGCATAGGTTACAACAATGAGATGCGGATGTATAAGGAAGGTAAGATATGCGGGGTAAGCTATCAGGATTCCCTTTTCCGTGGGAAACCGATCTATGGGGATGTGGTAGACAATGACAGGATATTGTTTCAGCGGCAGATTGTTAGCAGGCAGATTTCCAACATCCTCTCAGATGCAGGGATTGACCCCGCCCGGTTGCCGGACACATGTGCTTACACGATTGACCCGTACAGCTACCAGATTTCCGTAGATGGTGTGGATGAATCGTTGAAGTTACCTATAGAACAGGCGCTTAATCAGGGGGATAATGGAAAAAACCTGTATAAACATATTCTCACATGTTCCACACAGGATGGGTGTAACAGTACGCAGATTTCAACGGATTCCAAGCTGAAATTTCAGGCATTCCAAGAGGTATATAGATATACGTCTTTGGATTTGCGGGAATTGGATGAAAGAAACAGTACCTATTATACCAAGGAAGGCAAGGACATTAAGGAACTGATCCAAGCAGCAGTTAGTCAGTCGGATCAAGTTCCGGGTGATTATAAGGCTCAGGTGAAACAGTGGATATGTGACATGATTTCAGATATTTCCGGGAAAGGCTGGAACAATGTTGCGGATATGAAACTCAGCATCCTGTTTCAATCCGGCAGGCTAGTCGATACAAAGCAGGATATTATTTTTGCAAAAGATAGTGCATGGATCAAAAATAAGATTGGTTCAAGTTGGTATAGCGTGTCAAACAAAAGTTAGACGCAAGGGGATTTCTGGTTTAGATATAATGATAGGAAACATCGGAATTTTGGCGGATTGAGGAATCAGGAAACAGGGAGAAAATCAATAAAGCACAGACGATAAGGGGAACCGGCAGGGACAGGCTGGTTCCCTTATTACATATCAGTGCGGGGAGGCGGTGGTTAATGGAAAAGGTGAAATGCCCGAACCCGAAATGTGGGCGGCGCATCTTTGACATTGAGGAGAGGCCGCCGGGGAAAGTGGTGCTTGAAATGAAATGCCGGCACTGCGGGGAGATCATACGGGTGGGCTTTAGTCCAAAGATGGTACATAAGAAGAACAGGCGGCAGGGGTAGCCCTGCCATTTTTTTGTAGATACCGTGATTAGCAATGCGATCCGTGGGCATACTTGCAGTATACATGGTAATTTATGGAAATTATCACTGTAAGGATGCCTGCACAAGGCCGTTCCGCTGATCACGGTTAGAAATCCAGAAGTGGCTGTGGGAGGATATAGGAAATGTGCAAAGTAAGGTGTCCGGCGTGCCGGAAGGGGATCTGCGAGATAATTGCCACCGCAGAAGGAAGGGCAGTCATAGTG
>CAJTKA010000012.1 GCA_910576815.1 uncultured Lachnospiraceae bacterium | reverse complement strand
AGAGCCCTTGGGGGCGTTTTTCAAACCCCCACTTGAAGTGGGGGTTGGTGATTAGTATTCATCTGGGAATACCAAGATGGTAGGCGGTTAACCCTCTCTGGAGGGATTGATTTCAGTGCTTGGCTTATGACTGATCTGTTTCGGTCTCGGATACGCCATCAGTAACTCCTATTGGGCATCTGTTAGCGCAGATGTCCTTTTTTATGTTCAATATACTGCAATCTCCAAAGTGACGCAAGAATTTTTAGTGGCGATCCGGTTTGGTTCGAGTAGGGATTAGCAGGATAGCATCCTACGTTGTGACAGTATTATGGACGGTTAGAAACCTGTAAAAATTTACACAGATTTTACATAAATCATCTTTTAGATTTTACATAGACTGGATATCATTTGGCTATAAGAAAATTCTTTGGGGAGGGTTATAGTCAAATGGATTTCTTCGGATTGCTGACAATGGTTGGCGGACTGGCATTATTTCTATATGGAATGAAAACGATGGGAGATGCCCTGTCCAGGATGGCAGGCGGCAGGTTGGAGCAGGTACTGGAGCGTATGACGAATAATTCCGTAAAGGCTGTCCTGCTTGGGGCAGGCGTGACAGCGGTGATTCAGTCTTCTTCTGCTACGACGGTTATGGTAGTGGGGTTTGTTAATTCTGGTATTATGAAACTGTCACAGGCGGTGGGTGTGATTATGGGTGCAAACATCGGCACCACAGTTACCTCGTGGATTCTAAGCCTTTCCGGTATCGAAAGCGGGAATTTCTTTGTAAAACTGCTGAAGCCCTCGTCTTTTTCCCCGGTATTGGCACTGATCGGTGTGGTACTGGTAATGTTTATTAAAAATACGAAAAAGAATGATGTGGGAACGATTCTAATTGGGTTTGCGGTGCTTATGTTTGGAATGGATACCATGAGCGGCGCTGTAAAGCCGCTTGCAGATGTACCGGAATTTACCTCACTGTTTACAGCCTTTGAAAACCCTCTTTTAGGTTTGATAGTCGGAGCGGTTTTAACGGCAGTGATTCAGAGTTCTTCTGCTTCTGTCGGTATTTTGCAGGCGATGTGCGCTACCGGAAGCGTAACGGTGGGGGCAGCGCTTCCGGTGATCATGGGGCAGAATATCGGAACCTGTGTCACAGCTTTACTTTCTGGCGTCGGGGCAAACAGGAATGCAAGACGGGCATCTTTGGTACATCTTTATTTTAACCTGATAGGAACATTTGTGTTTATGGCAGTATTTTATACCGTGAATCATTTTGTTCAGTTTGATTTTATGTCAGGTACGGCAAACGGTGCAGTCATTGCTGTGATACATAGCGTGTTTAACATTGCCGCGACAATCGTACTGCTTCCTGCTTCCGGACTGTTGGTAAAACTTGCATATGTTACTATTTCACAGTCAGAGGGCGAAACACAGGAAACGTCAGGAAGAGTGCTGGACGAAAGATTTTTGGAAAGACCTGCGTTTGCAGTCGCACAATGTAAAAATGCGGTGTGTGATATGGCACAGCTTGTCTTAAAGGCAATGAGTTTATGTGTATTTATACAGGAAAAATATGATGAAAATGCGGTGCAGACAGTTATGAAAATTGAGCAGGAGGTAGATGTCAGAGAGGATGAGTTATCATCCTACTTGACAGAACTTTCCACAAAGCCGCTCTCTGAACGGGACAGTAAAACCATCAATCAATTCAGCAGATGCATTACGGATTTTGAAAGGATATCCGATTATACAAAGGGCATCGCATTCGCACAAAAGAAGCTGTATAAAGGAAAAGAAAAATTTTCAAAAAATGCGGCTGCCGAAGCAAGGTTGATTTATGAGGCAACTCTCGAAACTGTGGAATGTATGGTTTCAGGTTTTATACACGGGGACAAAGAGATAGCGTTTCGTGTTGATCCGCTTGCCGATGTGATCAGCCGGATAAAAAAAGAGATCCGAAAGAACCATAACAAGAGGCTGGAAAAGGGGAAGTGCTCCGTGGAGCTTGGTATGGCGCTTACAGATATGGTTACTTCCCTGGAGCGTATTGCGAAGCATTGTTCCAACATAGCAGAAGAACAGATGGCATCCGAAACAGACCAGCACGCATTACATCAGTATGCACGGAGTGTCAAAGACAGGGACGAGTTGTATAAGGAACTGTTTGAAGGATATACAGAAAAGTATTCGTTGGAAAAAACTTGAGGAAATATAGATTATCCGTATAATGTAACTATGTAGAGGTAATGTTGAAAAATAATTATGTTCAGGCACAATTTTGTAAAAAGCATGGTTTAAGAAATATCGGAAATGGGAGTCAGCGCTTATGTCATTGATTTATATTTTAGAAGATGATAAAAATATTCAGGAGATAGAACGTTATGCCATAAAGGGAAACGGATATGATGTGTGTGCGTTTGATGACGCAGGGGCTTTTGACAGGGGAATGCAGGAAAGGAAGCCGGATTTACTGCTTCTTGATGTCATGCTGCCGGGGGAGGACGGACTGTCTGTGCTGAAAAGACTCCGTTCAGATAATGATACGAAAGAATTGCCCGTCATACTTGTGACAGCGAAAGATTCAGAAATAGATACCGTCAGGGGACTTGACCTGGGGGCGGATGACTACATCACAAAACCATTTGGCGTGATGGAACTTATGTCACGCATTAAGGCGATTATGCGGCGTGTCAAACCAACGGGCGATGACGTGGTCTTAAAATACAAAAATATATATCTGGATCAGGACAGGCGGATCTGCCTTGTGGATGAGGAAAACGTGGAACTGACGTTCAAGGAATATGAGCTGCTCCGGCTGTTTCTTTGCAATCTGGGTATTGTACTGACAAGGGAAGTGATTATGGATACGGTTTGGGGGACGGATTTTGCGGGGGAGAGCAGAACCATCGACATGCATATCAAAACACTCCGCAGAAAGCTGAAAGAAGCGGGCAGCCTGATTATTACTGTGAGGAATGTGGGGTATAAGCTGGAATGAGGCAGAAAATAAACAGACGGTTTACCGTCATTGCGCTTTTTTCCGTTGTGATCACCACGGTTGTCATGACTGCGGTGTTCTATTCACAGCTAAAAAAACAGGTTTTTTCTGATCTGGCGGTTGTGGCAGATTTACTGATTGACGAAGGCTCCTATGACAGGAAAACGGACAATTTAAGAATTACTTTGATAGATACAGACGGTAAGGTTTTGTTCGACTCCACGGTAGACGGGCAGTCGCTTGCCAACCATCTGGACAGGCCGGAAATTGCAGAGGCGCTTTCTTCCGGAATCGGTATGGGGATAAGGAAGTCGGATACCCTGTCGGAGAGTGTATTTTATTATGCCCAAAAACTGGATAACGGGCAGGTACTCAGAGTAGGCAGGGAGACGCACAGCGTCGTGGCCGTTCTTTTGTCCGCCCTTCCAATGGTGCTGACAACTGCTCTGGTTCTTGCAGCCATCTGTCTGATGGTGTCGCACTACCTTACTTCTGCCATTGTGAAACCGATAGATGAAATGGCGGGGGATATGGAACATATTGATGAGGGGAAAAGCTATCCGGAGTTGATTCCGTTTACAAGAAAAATCCGCGTACAGCATGAGGAAATCCTGTCTGCCGCAAATATAAGGCAGGAATTTACCGCCAATGTAAGCCATGAACTAAAAACCCCCCTTGCGGCAATATCAGGGTACGCAGAACTTATGGAGGCAGGACTTGTAGATGATAAAGAGATGAAGCGCTTTTCGGGAGAAATCCGAAAAAGCGCGGCAAGATTGCTTACTCTGATCAATGACATTATTAAGCTTTCACAATTGGATGCAGGAAATGCAGAAGATATCCTTGATGTGGTAAATTTGGCGGAAATTATAAAAGAAAGTGTGGAGATGCTCTCTTTTGGAGCGACGAAAAATAGCATTGATGTAGTGTATGAAGGAGATGACAGGGCGGATGTCCATATCGGAAAGGAACTTGCACAGGAACTTGCCTACAATTTGATTGAAAATGCCATCCGATATAACAAACCGGGCGGCAAAGTGATTGCAAAAGTGCAAAAAGAGGGAACGCAGATTATCTTTTCGGTAGAGGATACCGGTATTGGCATTCCACTGGAGCATCAGGAGAGAATTTTTGAGCGCTTTTACCGGGTGGATAAGAGCAGGTCGAAGGAACTTGGAGGTACGGGCCTTGGGCTTGCGATTGTAAAGCATATCTGTAACTTGACAGACGCGGATGTGAACCTGATGAGTAAGCCGGGAGTCGGGACGAAGATAGTTATTGTCTGGGGCAGGGGCAGTATTTGAAAATGGGAGATATATTCACGACAGGGTTAACTACGCTGTTACGGAAGCACGTCTGGAGATTGATAAGGAGAAAAAGGTGATGACCGTAGGGTTTACGATGCTTATCAAGGGGCGGCCTGTTGCTGCTTGGATATTTGGGATATTTCATTTATTTACTGTGAATCATAATCTTTGGGGAGTGTGTGAAACGTGCCAGGTAATGGCAGGAAATGATGCATAGTGCATTGTAAAAAAAGAAAGTGATGGAAACATATGCAAAAGAAACTAATTTTGGTTACTTCGCCGCCGGCAAGCGGCAAAACATATATTTCAAAACTGCTGGCAAAGCGGTTGAAACATGTAGTGTATTTGGACAAGGATACCCTTATTACGCTGTCAAAACATATATTTGCAGTGGCCGGGCAGCCGTTTGACCGCAGCAGTGATTTCTTTGAACAACACATCAGGAATCCGGAATATGACTGTATTGTGGCGTTGGCACTGGAAGCTTTGGATTATGAAGATATTGTACTCATAAATGCTCCTTTTACCAGAGAAATCAGGGATATGGAGTATATCTTGAATTTGAAAGATAAACTGAGTGAAAAAAATGCCAATCTTGTAGTTGTCTGGGTGGAGACATCCCCGGAGGTTGTACATGAGCGCATGATCCTCAGAAATTCGGAACGCGATACATGGAAGCTGGCGCACTGGGACGAGTACCTTGCGGAATGTAATTTTAATATTCCGTCTAATTTGGATGATCCGAAGATCAAGGACGATCTTCTAATCATAAAGAATGATAATCAGCATGAACTAGAGGCTTCCATGAAAGATGTGCTGGATATTTTGGAAGACAATGTATGATGGAGGGAGGTGTGCAAAATGGTAATTGGCAGAGTTTCAGGCAACATAGAGGCTTTGGCTACAGCGTTTAATCCTTATAAAGAAGCAGTGGAGTTGGCGGAACAGCAGATGGATGAACTTGCGGATGACCTTGTTCGAGATACTTATGAAACAACAATGAAGCCGGATGATTATGTTTATCCAAGCGAGAACTATAATGATATTATGAAAGTCAGTGCTGGAGAACATTCTTCATCATCGAACAATAACAGCCGGCACAACAGCAGTAATAGATTTTAATACAATCCATTATATTTGGGTGGTGGATAATCCATTTCATAGTTTCGGCACAAATCAATAAAGGCTTTCGCTGATGAAGTAAGAAATTTTTCTTTATGATAAACGATATGGAACTTTCGCTTGAAACTAAGTCCGTTTACACGGACAGCAACAACAAGCCCACGTTCTATCGGCCCGATCACCATTCGATGTGGCAATACGGCAATCCCAAGCCCGTTAATAACAGCATTAACTAAAGCCGTGGTACTCGTGGCTTCCCAGACAGGGGAAACAGAAAACCCTGCAGTTTCAATTACCTGTTCAAAGGTTTCACGTGTGCCGCTTCCATGCTCACGAAGAAGAAAATTCTGTTGGCGAAATTCTTCAACAGTAAGCAACTGTCCCGGATAAAAACCACTGTTTGCAGGGCAGATAACAGTCAGATTGTCTTCCATATATTCCTCTGAAACAAAAGTTGGTGTATGGGAAATACCCTCAATCAGTATAAAATCCAGCTCATTGTTCAATATTTTCTGTTCCAACTGTTCTGATGGACTGATGGTTACTTTTACCTCTGTACCGGGATAACGATTATAAAATGCTTTTACATAGTAAGGAAGAAACTGCGAACCAATCGTTATGCTTGCCCCGATTCTTATAATTCCAAAAGTATCCCAGTCTTTCATTCCTTTTTCCATATCGTCAAACATGGAGGCGATATGGACAGAATACTCACAAAAACGTTGCCCTGCTTCTGTGATTTTAAGCCTTTTTCCGATTCTGTCAAATAGAGCTACGCCATAATACTGCTCTAATTCCTTGATAGCAAGGCTTACTGCGGGCTGTGACATGTGGAGTTCTTCGGCAGCTTTTGTTGTATTGAAATCATTTTTGCAGACCGATAAAAATATTTTCAAGTGCCGTATTGTCATATTTTATCCCTACCTTATATAGATTTACTTATTATATATATAAAATTATATTATTTCCTTTATTAAAAAGCAAGTAATATGATTATGTGCATAAGGAGGGAAGCACATTGAAACAAAAAACATTTATAAAGCTGTTTTTATCTACTTTTCAGTTAAGTGCCTGTACATTTGGTGGTGGATTTGTAATGATACCTTTAATGCAGAAAAGATTTGTTAATGAGCTGCACTGGATAGAAGAACAGGAAATGATGGACTTGACAGCAATCGCACAATCCTCACCCGGTGCAATCGCTGTCAATGCGTCTATTCTTCTAGGATATCATGTGGCAGGGGTGATTGGGGCTTTGATAACGGTATTGGGAACCTTACTGCCACCACTCATCATTATCTCTGGCATTTCCTTTTTCTATACTGCATTTCGCGATAATACGATTGTCAACATGGCAATGACAGGCATGCTTGCAGGAGTAGCTGCCGTAATTTGTGATGTAGTAATTACAATGGGTAAAAACATTTTCCCCCCAAAACGGGTTCTGCCGATTGTTGTTTTGTTTGCGTCTTTTGTTGCTGTCCGTTTCATGAAAATCAACATTATACTGATTATTCTAATCTGTGCCATAATCGGTTCAGTTGATACTTTGTATCTTGGCAGGAAAGGGAGGCGGGCATGATTTATTTGGAACTGCTGTGGAGTTTTTTTCAAATTGGGTTGTTTAGTATAGGCGGTGGTTATGCTGCCGTGCCACTGATTCAAAATCAAGTTGTTGATGTTCACCCGTGGTTGACTATGACTCAATTTGCAGATATTATGACGATTGCGGAAATGACACCGGGTCCGATTACCATCAATTCAGCAACCTTTGTAGGAATTCAGGTTGCAGGAATTTCGGGAGCAGTTATAGCCACCGTAGGTTGCATTCTCCCATCTTGCGTAATTGTAATGACACTTGCCTATATTTATTATCGCTTTCGTGGACTAAAAGTGGTACAGGGGGTGCTTGCAGGTCTTCGCCCTGCTGTTGTAGCCATGATTGCGTCTGCCGGTATTACCTTAGTCATCATGTCTTTCTACGGGGAAAGAACCCTGCCGGTTGATTTGAGTGGAATCAACATAATTTCCGTAATGATTTTTGCCGTTGGCTTTTTAGTTTTGAGGAAATGGAAAGTAAATCCCATTTATGTGATGTTGGGGGCAGGTGTAGCCGGAGTATTGTTGTATTCCAATGTTTGATACAGGGAGGTATAACATGAAGTACATAATGAAAGCAGGAACTTTATACTTCAATGATATAGTATCAGCCCGAATAAAAGGCGTTTTTATAGGTTCGGGAAAAAAGATATATTCTGCAAACGATTCAATACTTATGCACACGGATATAGCAAACTTAGAGGTTCCACCCAATGAAGCGGGGAATGTACGTTACCGTCAATATATCTTGTTTGAATTTTTAGTAGTTTGAAAGAGGTGATATAATTGCAACCATACATGATAAAAAATCTATTTGGAATAGAGGGCTGGAATATTGCATGGTATGGTGTGATTATCAGTATAGGCATATTCCTTGGTCTTGCATTGGCATTATACAGGGCAAAAAAATGTAATGTAAATCCGGAACTGATTGATGATTTTATATTGATTGCCCTGCCAGTTGCAATTATCTGTGCCCGTGCATATTATGTGATTTTTGAATGGGAAAAATACGCAAATAATCCAATTAAGATTTTTGCGATTTGGGAGGGTGGACTGGCAATTTATGGCGGTGTTTTGGGTGGGCTTTTGACTGCAACTATATTTTGCAAATGCAAAAACTTCCCCCTGCTTTATTTTTTGGACTTGGTAATTCCAAGTTTGGTACTCGGTCAAGTGATTGGGCGGTGGGGCAATTTTACCAATCAAGAAGCATTTGGAAATATTGTTATAGATTCTGCCAAGCAGTTTTTCCCCTATGCTGTATTTGTTGAAGAATTAGGGGAATGGCACCAAGCTACATTTTTTTATGAAAGTATGTGGAACTTGTGTCTGCTGATAATCATGCTAATTGTAAGCAGAAGTCCGCACAAAAGAGGGGTGCTATTATGCCTGTATTTTGCAGGCTATGGAGCAGGACGCTTTTTGATTGAAGGCTTACGGACAGACAGCCTATATATACTTCCGGGACTTAGGGTATCACAGATATTATCGTTGCTATTAGTGGTTGTTGGCTTTATACTGTGGTACTTCAAAATACGAAACCAAGAATCACAAAAGTAGTCACCCAAAAAGTAAACTATTAAAACCAGCCGAACCAGCCAGCATTTTTTGACTTAGTTAGCATGATTTATTTTGAGTTTTCTACAAAAAATTTACAAACACACTTGACAATGCTTCAATGAGGAGGAAGTCGGGCAGGCGGTCAGGGAAGCAATTGACGAAGGAATCATAAGGCGCGAAGATGTTCTTGTTACGACAAAAATTTATCCGGGTGACGAAATGAAACATCCGGGCGAACCATCAGCGGAAGAACCGGACGGGGCAGAGACAAAAGCACTGGTCGTAGGATGGCCCAAGGCATGGGCGGCGTTCAAAATGGCAAAGGAAGTCTGGACGGAGGAAACTGCCTGTTATGAATGAGAAATGATAAACTCATTTGTATCAGCTAAAACTTTACAAAGGAAAAAGACAGGGCTATAATGAAGCAAAAAAGATAGAGAGGGTATTTCAATGAAAGTACTGATGATCAACGGAAGTCCCCGCATAGGCGGCAATACATCCATTGCTTTAAAAGAGATGGAGCAGGTTTTTGCGGCGCAGGGCGTAGAGACGGAAACCATTCAGATCGGTAATCAGGACATCCGCGGCTGTATCGCCTGCGGCACCTGTGCGGAGAAAGGGAAGTGTGTGTTTGACGATATGGTGAACGAGACGGCACCGAAGTTTGAGGCCTGCGACGGGCTGGTGATCGCGTCTCCGGTTTACTATGCGTCCGCAAACGGAACGCTGATCTCTTTCCTGGACAGACTGTTTTACAGCACGTCCTTTGATAAGGCGATGAAAGTAGGCGCAAGCGTAGTGGTGGCGCGGCGCGGCGGTCTGTCGGCGACCTTTGACGAGTTAAACAAATATTTTACCATCTGCGGTATGCCCGTGGCGTCCAGCCAGTATTGGAACAGTGTACACGGGAGAGTGCAGGGCGAGGCGGCGCAGGATGGGGAAGGGCTGCAGACCATGCGCACGCTTGCCGCAAATATGACATTTTTGATGAAAAGCATTGCTCTTGGCAAGGAAACATACGGTCTGCCGGAAAAGGAACCCGCGCAGAGGACGAACTTCGTCAGGTAACCTTTGGCAGTACATATTTTTGAGAGTAGAAGGCATATTGATTCTTGTAATAGATGCTTTCCTCCTTCATGACGGAAAGGGAATGATGCAGATTCATGCTGTTAGTGGCAACATCCATGATACAGATGGCAATGTTGGAGCAGTGGTCTGCCGCCCTTTCCAGGTTCGTGAGCAGATCCAGCCAGATAAAGCCTGTCTCTATGGAGCAGACGCCCTTTTTCAGACGGCTCACATGGGCGTTTCTCATATGCTCTTTCAGATCGTCGATCACCTGTTCCAGCGGTTCTATGTTTCGGGACAATTCCAAGTCGTTTTGCACAAAGGCAGTGCAGGAGAGAGTCATGATTTCGGATACGGCATTGCAGAGTACTTCCAATTCTTTGATGGCTTCAGGGGTGAATTGCAGTTTTTTGTCTTTTAATTCTTCCGCGGATTTTAACACATTTACACTGTGGTCAGAGATTCGCTCCAGGTCTCCGATCACTTTTAGCATCATGGAGACGCTTCCGCTGTCAGCGTCACTCATTTGGTAATTGCTCAATTTCACCAGATAAGTACCCAGAATATCTTCATAGTGATCGCATTTTGCTTCCGCATCCAGGACTTCCTGCGCGGACTGCTTATTGTATTTGTTTAATAATCTCATGCTTTTTTTCAAAGAAGAAGTGGAAATTTCCGCCATTTCTCTTACCAGCGTATCGCATCTGTCCAGTGCGATATGGGGTGCGGCAAGAAGTCTTTCGTCCAACAGGGAGGCAGTTTCTTCTGTTTCGGTGTCGGGAACGAGTTTCACTGCCAGCTTTTCCAACAGGGCGGAGGTGGGGAGAAGCAGGATAGTGCAAAAAATATTAAAAGCGGAATGGGTGAGAGCGATACCAAACAGGGATGCGGACTCATTCAAAAACGCGGGTTTTACCAATAGAGATACGGGGAGAAAGACAAGGAGCAAGATCAGGGTCCCAAGTATATTAAAAGACAGATGGACGATGGCCGCCCGTCTGGCATTTTTGGTCGTGCCAAAGGAAGAAAGCATCGCCGTCGCGCAGGTGCCGATATTCTGCCCCATGATGATGGGCATGGCAGCGCCGTAAGAGACCTGTCCCGTGGAGGCAAGGGCCTGCAGGATGCCGACGGAGGCGGAACTTGACTGGATCAAAGCCGTAAGCACGGCTCCTACGATAATGCCAAATACAGGATTTTTGAAGAGAAGAAACATCTGCTGAAAAGCGGGTACGTCGGCGAGTCCCGAGACGGACGAGGACATGGTGTCCATGCCGAACATCAGGGTGGCAAAGCCCAAAAGGATGGTTCCGGAATCTTTTTTCTTGCTGGTTTTTCCAAACATGAATAGAAAAATGCCGGCTGTTGCCAGAATGGGCGTGAAGGAAGTGGGCTTGAGCATTTTTATAAAGAGGTTGTCACCGGGGATGCCGCTTAAGCTAAGCAGCCATGCGGTGACGGTGGTGCCCACGTTTGCACCCATGATCACGTTGATGGCCTGTTTTAACGTCATGACACCGGAATTGACAAAACCTACCACCATGACCGTGGCGGCGGAAGAACTCTGGATCACGGCAGTGACAATCAGTCCCGTCAGAAAGCCTGCGGTCTTGCTCTGGGTCAGCTTGGCAAGGAGTAGTTTTAAGCTCCCTTCCGCACGTCTCTCCAGCGACTCACTCATAATGCTCATGCCGAACAGAAACAGGCTTAAGCCTCCTGCCAGTGTCAAAACGTCAAGAATATCCATAATCTTTGCATACCCCGTTTATTTCTATAGATTATGGATAGTTTATACATTCATTTCTATTTTAATCAGATTTAATCAGAGGAGGAGCGCACAGCCTTTTTGATGGCTTCAAAGCTTTCTTCACTCAGATCATGTTCTATCCGACAGGCATCATCCATCGCGGTCTCGCGGCTCACGCCAAGGCTGATGAGCCAGTCGGAGAGGATAGTGTGGCGTTCCAGTACGCTTTCGGCACGTTTCCGCCCGCTTTCGGTAAGCGTGATATAGCCGTTGTCGGACATAGTAATATAAGCCTTTTCACGCAGATTTTTCATGGCAATGCTGACGCTGGGCTTGGTGAAGTTCATTTCATTTGCAATGTCGATGGAGCGGACCTGTCCTAATCTTTTCTGTAATAAGAGAATGGTTTCCAGATAATCTTCCTGCGATTCGTCCGCGCGGTGCTTGATATAACTCATGTGGTTCCCCCGTTTTTGTTTAGCACAGCTTATTGCTATTGCGTATATGATACCATTTTATGCGGGCAAAGACAACAAAAACAGAGGCGATTTTGCTTGCTTTTGTGATAGGCAGCCGCGTGTTGAAATGAATGGGAACGGAAAAAAATGTAAAGTGGTATTGACAATATGAATGAGTTAGCATATACTAACTGTAGTTGGCGAAGACTAACACAATGATTGAAAGCGAATGAATATGGAAAAATGGGGATGCGATGATGCCAATAAAGCATGTTAAGCTGGGAAGGAGGCAGTTATGAATCTGATCGAAGCAAGAGTCGGAGAAGAATACATAGTCAAAGAAATCGAGGCACAGGATGAAGAATTGAAGTCATTCCTCTTTTCGCTGGGCTGTTACAGCGGGGAGCCGATCACGGTGATTTCCCATAGGAAGGGCGGCTGCGTGGTCTCGATCAAGGATGCCAGATACAATATGGATACTGATTTAGCGGAAGCTATTTCAATATGATCCGCGGAGTTGACAGAGGTCGTTCGCGATAGGGAGCGACATTTTTTACTGCCAGAGGTTAGTAAAAACTAACTCAAAAAATCGGTTAAAGAAGAAGACAAATCGTGGAAAAGAAATGAGAATGAGGAGGATGAATGAAATGAGAATTGCACTGACGGGAAACCCCAACAGCGGAAAAACCACGATGTACAACGCCCTCACCGGCAGGAATGAAAAGGTCGGCAACTGGGCGGGCGTCACCGTGGAAAAGAAGGAGAGTCCGATCAAAAGAGCTTACTATGACGGGCCGCAGGAACTGATCATGGTGGATCTGCCGGGAGCTTATTCGATGTCGCCTTTTACATCGGAGGAGAGTATTACCAGCGCGTATGTGAAGAACGAGAACCCCGATGCCATCATCAATATCGTGGACGCCACCAACTTAAGCCGTAGCCTGTTTTTTACGACGCAGCTTTTGGAGCTGGGTATTCCAATGGTGGTCGCTTTGAATAAAAGTGATATCAATGAGAAGAAAGAAACGGAAATCAATGTGCAGCTTTTGTCTGAGAAGCTGGGCTGTCCCGTATTGCAGACGGTATCCACCGCTTCTGGGCATAATGGCTTAAAGGCAGTGGTGGAACAGGCAGTCTTGGCGGCGGGCGGCGAACAGAAAGCACCCTATGCGCAGGAAGAGATCGATCTGCGAAGCAGAGAGGCGGTAGAGGCGGCGGACAGGAAACGCTTTGCATTCGTTAATGAAATTGTGTATAGTGTAGAAAAGCGCAGGGTGCTGACGAAAGAAAAGAACGGCCAGGATAAACTGGATGCGGTGCTCACCAGTCCCTGGCTTGGTATCCCAATTTTTGCAGGAATCATGTTTCTGGTGTTCTATATATCCCAATCAACGCTCGGCACATGGATCGCCGACTGGCTGGTCGGTTGGATCGAAACCTTCCAGGGATTTGTGGCGGGGCTTACAGAGGATGCTGATCCTTTTTTGCAGTCCCTGTTAGTGGACGGCATCATTGGCGGCGTAGGCGCGGTGGTCGGGTTCCTGCCACTTGTAATGGTGATGTACTTCCTGATTGCGCTTTTGGAGGACTGCGGGTATATGGCGCGCGCTACAGTGGTGCTCGATCCGATCTTTAAGAGGGTGGGGCTTTCGGGGAAATCCGTGATTCCCATGGTGATCGGTACGGGCTGCGCGATTCCCGGCATTATGGCCTGCCGCACCATCAGAAACGAGAGG
Organism: uncultured Lachnospiraceae bacterium; assembly: GCA_910576815.1. Classification (GTDB taxonomy): domain Bacteria; phylum Bacillota; class Clostridia; order Lachnospirales; family Lachnospiraceae; genus UBA3282. Next base: position 67,092 of record CAJTKA010000012.1, on the reverse strand, counting down.
GAGAGGCGGGCGACTGCCATGCTCACGCCTTTCATGCCCTGCGGCGCAAAGCTGCCCGTGATTGCGCTTTTCGTGGGCGCATTCTTTCCGGAAACGCCTTGGGTCGGTGTGGTCATGTATTTTGCGGGGATTGTTTTGATCCTGTTTGGCGCGTTGTTAGTGGGTGCGGTGACGGGACATAAATACAGAAAATCCTTCTTTCTCATCGAACTGCCGGAGTATAAGCTGCCGAGCATGAAACGGGCTGCCATTTCTATGATGGGGCGCGGAAAGGCCTATATCGTTAAGGCGGGCACCATCATATTGGTATGCAATACGGTCGTGCAGATCATGCAGTCTTTCAACTGGCAGCTGCAGGTAGTGGAGGAGGGGATGGAGAGCACTTCCATTCTGGCAACGATTGCTTCTCCCGTGGCGGTGCTTCTTTTGCCCATCGTCGGAATTATGGCGTGGCAGCTGGCGGCAGCAGCCATCACCGGCTTTATTGCCAAGGAAAATGTGGTCGGTACGCTGGCGGTCTGCTATGGTTTGAGCGCGTTTATCGACACGGAGGAATTGGCACTTGTCGGTGACGGCAACGTGGTGGCGCAGGCTATGGCGCTGACCAGAGTGGCGGCCCTCGCTTACCTGATGTTTAATCTGTTTACGCCTCCCTGTTTTGCGGCGCTTGGCGCGATGAATGCGGAGATGCAGAGCAAAAAGTGGCTCTGGGCAGGCATTGGTTTACAGATGGGAACCGGGTTTACGGTGGCCTTTCTGGTCTATCAGATCGGCACGCTTGTTACGACGGGCAGCGTAGGCGCGGGCTTTGTGCCGGGACTGACCGTGGTGGCGGCGATGGCTGTGGCGGTGACGATTTTGATCCGCAGGACGAACAGACAATTCATGGCTGAGTATGCGCTGCGTAAGGCGGCATGAATTTCGAAAAAGAGAATCAAAAGGGACTGCATCATTGAAAAAGCGACATAAATTAGGCGGTATCAATAGAGACTGCATTATAAGAGAAGAATAATTATGAGATATAAAATCGGTGCAGGACAGAATATGAAAGGAATCATGATATGGGAAATTTGATTATCATAGGGATTGTGGCAGTTTTGGCAGGGGCGGCTATTCGTTTCCTTGTTAAGGCAAAAAAGCGGGGCGCGGGTTGTATCGGCTGCCCCGCCTCGGGTATGTGCCACGGCAATTGCGGGAAAGAGAAAGAAAGATAAGCATAGGGCTTGGCAAATAAAAAAGAAGCAGTGGGAATCATCCGCTGCTTCTTTTTTGTTTCATTGCTTATGGCTTGTAGTGATTGAGTTTCCTGCCTGTGACAAGGCACATGAGGGTCCCGAACACGCCCAGAATCAGCATCATCAGCGCAGCGCCGGAGCCTTTTCCCGTGCCGAAAAGTGTTTGCAAAATTGGCCAAGAGCCGTGCGCTGCCATAAAGGGTTCGCATACCTGATCCACCATGAAACCGCCCAGAAACAAACCGATCGGTATGGTGAAAAATTGAAAGGTATTGCGGCAGGCATAGACGCGGCCCTGTAGTTCCACGGGAATGGTGGTCCGTAGGATCACATCCAGATTGGCGTCCATAATGGGCACGACGCTCCAGCCGATGAGCTGTCCGATACACCATAGCAGAGGACTTCTGGAAAATGCCAGAATGAAATTTTCACTGCCCAGCGAGAACAGCATCGTCAGGTAAATCACCCGCACACGGTTTTTTGGTGTCGGCAAAAGCGGAACCAGAAGGCTTCCCACGATCATGGCGATCCCCGCGCAGGAAGTGACGATACCAAGCATGGATGTGCCGCCTCGTGGATTGGGAATTACATAGCCCGGCAGGGTGGCGTCAAAAGCGGACGCCGTCAGGTTGACGCCTGCCATAAACAGGATCAGGGTCAGGATCAGCGGATTTGCCTTTAAGAACGAAAGCCCTTCCCCGGCAAGTTTTAACAGGCCTTCCTCTTTTTTGCCTTCGCGTTTCGGAATACGAATGCAGAATAAAAGCGTGGTAAAAGCGATGGCAAAGCTGGTAAGATCGACCGCGATCACCAGCGTGAGACCTGCAAAGGAATACAGGGCGGCGGCAAGTAAGGGATTGAGGATGGAGATCAGCGATCTTGACAGGGAGCGCAGTCCGCTTGTTTTCTGGTAATGTTTTTCGGGGACGATTAACGTCATCGCCACCTCGGAGGCGGGCTGCTGCACGGTGTTCATTAGCCCGGACAGTACATTCAGGGCATAGAGATGCCACACAGCCAGTTGGTTTGTTCGAAAGAGTACGAAAACGAGAACCGTGCATACTGCCGCAAACAGATCGCAGACGAGCATCGTCTTTTTCTTATCAAACCGATCCGTCAGGGCACCCGCAAAAATGCTCATAATCACATAGGGCGCGTAGGTACAGATCGTGAGCGCCGCCGTGCCAAGAGATGACCCTGTCTTTTCGTACAGCCACAAAGTTAATGCAAAGCCGGTGATGCTGCTGCCAAGCTGCGAGAGGCTTTGCGTGCTCCAGAGCAGAAAAAAGTCCCTAAGTTCCACAATATCATGTTTTTTTAATTTTTCCATTTTACTTTGCTCCTTTTCATTTTATGATTTCTAAAAACAGAAGCAAAGTCTGAGGATATCAGCGCCTGGCTGTTCCTCCATGCAGTCTCCTCAGACTCTGCATGGAGCAGATGCAATGCAAAGTATCATAAGTGTCTCCTTTCCCGTCACGGCGAACGAATCGTTTCTATAACAGACATTAACGACTCTGTTTCGCAGTCAATGTTTTCCAATATTCAAATGGTGTCATTTCCATTCGACTGATACCTATATTATATGTTAACGACACAAATATTTCAAGGATGGAGGCTGATTACAAGTGCTTTAGAAAGATAGTATGTTTTGGCGCAGGATGAACTGACAAGTATTATTCTCAATAGGTAGACAAAATGAACAATATTTGTAATAATAATTTACAGATGGCACTCGAAAGGTATCCATGCAAAGGAGGATGTCAATATGAAAAAATCATTGAAAATAACAGCCTTTCTGTTAGCATCAGTCTTGCTGGCAGGTCTTTTTCCAGTCGCTTCCAAGGCGGAGGGAGAAAAATTAACGGGAAAAACAGCCATGGAAATTACCCAGATGATGGGAAAGGGGTGGAATCTGGGAAATACCTTCGATGCCACCGGCGGAAGTCCGAATAATATTTACAGCCAGGAGACATCCTGGGGAAATCCGAAAGTTACCAAGGAGCTGATCGACGGCGTAAAGGCCGCGGGCTTTACCACCATTCGGATTCCTGTCACATGGAACAATTTTATTGACAAGTCTAATGGATATCAAATCGATGAAGCGTTTTTAAACCGGGTCAATGAAATCGTAGACTATGCGTTTGAAAACGACTTGTTTGTGATTTTGAATGTACATCATGAAGAATGGGTCAATGATAAAAATATTCATGAAAATTATGAGGAGATCGGCAAAGAGTTACATGCCGTCTGGTCGCAGCTTGCGGATCGTTTCGCGGAGTATGACCAGCACTTGCTCTTTGAAGGGATGAACGAACCCCGTGCCACCGGTATGGGGTATGAGTGGACCGGAAATCAGGCCTGTTACGAGGCTGTGAATTACCTGGATCAGGTTTTCGTGGATTGCATCAGGAACAATGGAAAAGGATACAATGCAGAGAGAGCGCTGATGATTCCGGGGTATGCTGCCTCAAGCAGTGCTGCGGTGCTAAATTCCATTCAGATCCCTCAGTACAACGGGAAGGATGCGGAGAATGTGATCATTTCCGTTCACTGTTATTCACCGTACAGTTTCTGCCTGACGGATGATCAGGAAAGTTTTAACCCCAACAATTCACAGGACACGGCGGATATTACATCTTTGATCGGCAACCTTAAGTATCTTTTTTTGGACAAGGGGATCCCGGTCGTTATGGGAGAGTGCGGCGCTACCAATACCAGAGACAATGAAGACGCAAGGAAGTTATGGTTCACTTTCATTGGCGACATTACCAGAGAAAACGGGATACCGGCAGTGGTATGGGACAATGGTGCCAAGGGAAACAGCGGCGGAGAATGCCACAACTATTTTGAGAGAGAGACAGGGGAGCAGGCGTATCCGGAACTGTTGAGCGCCTTTATTTATGGTGATCCGGAGGCAAATAAGCCCAAGGATATCTTCATTGATTTTGAACCTTATGATGAAGCGGGTGCAACAGTCCTTGCCACCCCCGAACAGTATGGCTTTACGCCTAAGACGTTGACTAAAAAGGCAAAAGTAAATCATACCAAGGATGCCAATGTCGGTTTCAGCGCTGTGATTCCCAATTCGGATAAGAGCTCCTATGTTACCATGGACCTTTCCAAGTTTGCGGGAAAAACCATTAACGTAAAACTGTATTTAAAATCGGAAAGTCAGGGAACCGTGACTTTGGGTATTTTGGAGAACGAAAGTCAGGATCTGGTCACGGCACAACTGGACACGGCGTGGACTGAAGTGACCTTTTCCTATCAGTTTTGGGAAGACCCCTGTGAAAGAGCTTTGTTTTTCCAGGGAGACGGTGTAGATGTTTTTTATGTAGATGATATCTCCATAACCATGGTAGAAGAAAAGGACCGATACGAAGCACAGGTCCTAAAAGAAGGTGAGGCAGATGGGACAACCGAGGAGTCTGCTGCCAATGAATCCGTGGAAGAAGATTCCGATACAGAATCCGATATAGCTTCCAATAACGGTCAGGATGAGGCGGATGACGCCGTGCAGCAGTCGAAACCTTCTTCTGAAACGAATGGCAGTACCTATCAGTGGATCATCGTGATATGTATTGTCATTGCTTTGGTGGTAATTATTTTATATATTGTTATGGTAAAGAAAAAGACAGGAAAGAAATAAATGAAATAGGATGGCCATATATCAGGGTGAAACGGGAAAGGACGACAGACATGGAATACATAAACATTCATGAAAACGGCATTTATCTTGTGTTCGGGATCACCGAAAAAAAACAGCTAAAGCTGCTGCACTTTTCGGCAGTGCCTTTTTGTGAGGACGATATTTGCAAACTCGGGAAGGAATGCAAGGAGGATCAGGAGCGGAGAAGGCAGCTTATGGAGGAAGCCTTTCAGTTTGTACAGGTCAGCTTTTCGGGGTATGACCGCCCTTATGAGAAACACGGTAATAAGCATATCGTAACGGCACCCGGTTATCTGCTCACCTATGAGGGGATGCGGGATGAGGAGAACGAGACGGGCCGCAGGCTTACTATTATCCAGAGGGATGCGCAAATCACACACGCCCGCGTGGAGACGGTGATGCAGTTTTATCGGGGTACATCCGTCGTTCGCATGTGGAGTACGGTCACGAATGAGGGAAGCGATGTACAGTGTCTGGAATATCTTTCGTCCTTTTGTTATACGGGAATTGAAAAGGAAGGAGAATTGTCTTCTGATGAAAAAATGCGGATGCGGATTCCTTACAACGGCTGGCAGAAGGAGATGAGCGTAAAGGAGTACCGTTTCGGGGATCTGGGCTTTGCCCAGACACAGCCTGTCGTCTATCAGCGGACTTCTCAGGTCATGGAGATCACCAATACGGGAAATTGGTCGACGAAGAAGTATCTGCCCCTCGGCTATGTGGAGAATACACAGGCGCACACAGCCCTGTTCTGGCAGATTGAGCACAACGGCTCCTGGCATTACGAGATCGGGGATCAAAACTCGAATTTTTATGTCTGTGTCAGCGGTCCGACAGAAGTGCAGTCCCATTGGTTCAAGAACCTTACGCCGGGAGAGAGCTTTACTTCCGTGCCCGTGGCGGTGGGCGTCAGCGAGGACAGTTTTGAGATGGCGATGGGAGAACTGACCAAATACCGCCGTCTGATCCGCAGGAAAAATAAAGATAATGAAAATCTGCCCGTGATTTTTAACGATTACATGAACTGTCTCTTCGGCGACCCCACTACCGAGAAGGAAATGCCGTTGATCGAGGCGGCAGCGGAAAGCGGCTGCGAATACTTTGTCATTGACGCGGGCTGGTACGCGCCCGGAAGCTGGTGGGACAGCGTGGGCGAGTGGCAGGAGAGTAGGGAGCGCTTCCCGAACGGCATTAAGGAAGTGACGGACTGTATCAGGGAAAGGGGCATGATCCCCGGCGTCTGGCTGGAGCTTGAGGTCATGGGCATCAACTGTGAGAAAGCGAAGAAAGCGCCCGACGACTGGTTTTTTGTGCGTCATAGGAAGAGGGTGTTTGACAGGAGCAGATATCAGCTTGATTTCCGCAACCCGGCGGTCATCGACCATGTCAATGAGGTGATCGACCGCGTGGTGAATGAGTACGGCGTGGGTTATATCAAGATGGATTATAATATTGAGCCGGGCATCGGCACGGAACTTGGCGCCGAAAGCGTGGGACAGGGGATGCTCGAACATGAAAAGGCGTATCTTGCCTGGCTGGACAGCGTATTTGCCAAATACCCTGACTTGGTGATCGAAAACTGCTCCAGCGGCGGCTTACGGATTGACTATGCACTGCTTTCACGCTACAGCATTCAGTCTACTTCCGATCAGGAAGATTACCGCAACTATGCGACCATTGCGGCGAATGCGCCCACAGGCGTCACCCCGGAGCAGGGCGCGATTTGGTCTTATCCGCAGCGGGCGGGGGATAAGGAGGAAGTCATCTACAATATGATAAATGCTATGCTGGCACGTATTCATCAGTCGGGCCATCTGGCGGAACTTCCCGCAGAGCGCGTGGCTTTGGTGAAAGAGGGCATTGCCTGTTATAAACAGATACGCGGCGATATCAAACAGGCGCTTCCGTTCTGGCCGCTCGATTTGACGGATAACGAAGATCTCTGGGCCTGCGGCGGCTTGCAGCTTCCGGATAAGGCTTATCTGGCGGTGTGGAAGCGGCAGATGGAAGGAAAGAATAATGACAGACGTATCAGGCAGGGGACGGTCTGCACAGAAACCGAGCTGACGATCCCGCTGGGAAGTCTTCCTTTTGCGAAGGAAGGAATCAAGGTTTCCTGCCTCTATCCGCAAAAGGAGGAGACGGCTTTTCGAATGGAAGGGGATGCGTTGACAGTCACGTTTGAGAAGCCTGTGATGGCGAGACTGTTTGTGATTGAAAAAGGGAATACGCCATGCTAGTGCATACGATCGATCCGGTATATGATAAGGACTCGGAAATTCTGATCTTGGGGAGCTTTCCTTCGGTGAAGTCGCGGGAACAGCAATTTTTCTACGGACATAAGCAAAACCGCTTTTGGAAGGTAATGGCGCAGGTGCTTGACTGTGAAACGCCTGAAAGCATCGCGCAGAAAAGAGAAATGCTGCTTTCCCATCACATAGCGGTGTGGGATGTGATCGCAAGCTGTGAGATAACGGGGTCCTCGGATGCCAGCATCCGCGACGTGACGCCGAACGATTTGTCACGGATTTTGAACGCTGCGGATATCCGCGCTATTTATACCAATGGCGGCAAGGCTTATCAGCTTTATCAAAAATACCTCTTTCAGACAACCGGGAGAGAGGCATATCTCTTACCGTCCACCAGTCCCGCCAATGCGGGCTATTCGTTGGAACGGCTGGTGGAAGCGTGGCGGGTGATCCGACAACATCGGGAAGGGTAATTTATTTTGTTTCTGTTTGACAGTGCTGCGGACAGGTGATCTCCATCACCTGCTCGATCATTTCGTGCAGCAGGCGGCTCTCCTGCGTGTCTGCGGCGCGGTAATAGACTTCCTTTCCCTCACGGCGGCTGACGATCAGGCCGCTGTTTTTTAAGGGCCGCAGATGGTGGGAGACGGCAGGACTCGACATTTTCATCAGGGCGGAGATATTGAGGACACATTCCTCGCAGTGGCACAAAAGCCAGAAGATGCGGATCCTGGTGGTGTCACCGAGCTGCTTGAACACTTCCGCCACTGCCTGAAAGTAGTCGATCTGATCGAGCTGCTCCCGGATCAGAGCGGTCTTAGGGCCTTCTCCGTGGTGGTGCGGTAATTTCATTTCTTCCATTGTGTGGTTCCTTTCCTGATTTTTCAATGATTGATGATTGCGAAACACAGCTTGGCATATTTGTACCATGTTAATAGCCGTGGCAGCGTTTTGCGATTATCTGCCATATTTTGAAAAAGAGGTATTGACCTTCTTCTTTTTCTGTATTATACTACAGTCATAACAATTAAACAACTACTTAATCGTTGAATCAAAATAAATAGGAGGATATGAAAATGAAAAAGACTTATAAGATCGAGGTAGACTGCGCTAACTGTGCGAATTTGATGGAGGAAGCGGCCCGTAAGACTGCGGGAGTGGAGAGTGCGACAGTCAATTTTATGACACAGAAGATGATTGTGGAGTTTGCCGAGGGGCAGGAGCCGGGAACGGTGATGCAGGAGGTTTTGAAGGCATGTAAGAAGGTGGAGTCGGACTGCGAGATTTTCCTGTAATAAGACAGTTAATTGCGAAACTCTCAAAAGTTATTGAATTTGTGATGGGTTCCGCAATGATCAACGATAAGAAGAATTGAAAAGGAGATTCACCATGCAGGAAATAGTAGTGAGCGTACTGTTGGCGGCTGTGATTATTATGGCCGCCATGGTTTTAGATATCATTGGCAGGAGAAAGAAAGGCCTGACAAAAAAACAGAGTGTCATGATGCGTCGTATTCTGCTTACTGCCGTGATTTTGTTTGTCCTGCAATTTATCTCAGCCGAGCGGTTTACGGTGCTTGACAACTATTTATTTCCGTCTGCGGGAAGGTGGCTGCGTTTGGCCTGTTACTTGGCAGATTACCTGATCATCGGCTATGATATTTTGAAAAAGGCGGCAAAGGGCATCCAAAACCGCCGCGTCTTTGATGAAAGTTTCCTGATGACGGTTGCTACCGTCGGCGCTATGGCGCTGGCCATCTATGAGAACGGGGAGTATCTGGAAGCCATCGCCGTGATGTTGTTTTACCAAATCGGGGAGTGGTTCCAGAGCTATGCCGTAGGCAAGAGCCGCCGCAATATCAGCGAACTGATGGACATCCGCCCCGATTACGCAAATGTGGAGTCAGACGGGAAACTGGAACAGGTTGATCCTGACGAGGTGGAGATTGGCAGTGTGATCGTTGTGCAGCCGGGCGAGAAAGTGCCAATCGACGGAATTGTCGTCGAGGGTGTGTCCAGCTTAAATACCAGCGCGCTGACGGGAGAGAGCCTGCCGCGGGAGGTTGGCGTCGGCGATGAGGTGATCAGCGGTTGCATCAGTATGACGAGCGTACTAAAGATACAGACAACGAAGGAGTTTGGAGAGTCTACGGTTTCCAAGATTCTGGATCTGGTGGAAAATGCAAGTTCCCGCAAATCGAAATCCGAAGACTTTATCTCCAAGTTTGCCAAAGTCTATACCCCGGCAGTCTGCTATGCGGCATTGGCGCTGGCATTTCTGCCTCCGCTTGTGAGAATGTTTTTCCTGGGAATGGCTGCGGATTGGGGTGTCTGGATCTATCGGGCATTGACCTTTTTGGTAATCAGCTGCCCCTGCGCGCTGGTGATCAGTATTCCCTTAAGTTTCTTTGCGGGGATCGGCGGCGCGAGCAGAGAGGGCGTGCTGGTCAAGGGCTCCAATTATCTGGAGATACTCTCTAAGACGAAGTGTGTTGTTTTTGATAAAACAGGAACCATGACCAAGGGCGTTTTCGAGGTCAATGCAATTCATCATTCCAGCATAGATGATGAAAAACTGATCGAGTATGCGGCGCTGGCGGAAAGCGCTTCTTCCCATCCCATCAGCAAGAGTTTGCAGCGGGCGTACGGAAAGGAAATTGACAGGAGCCGCGTATCCAATATTCAGGAAATCAGCGGAAACGGTGTGACGGCGACCGTGGACGGTATGGAGATCGCTGCTGGCAATGACAAGCTGATGAAACATTTAAACATTCCCTATCATGACTGCCATCATGTCGGAACCATTATTCATATGGGAATCAATGGTGAATACGCGGGGCATATCGTGATTTCCGATATCATTAAGCCCCATGCAAAAGAAGCGATTGCAGCGTTAAAGAGGGCAGGCGTAGGGAAAACCATCATGTTGACCGGCGATGCAAAGAAAGTAGCCGATCAGGTGGCGGCTGATCTTGCCATCGATGAAGTCTACAGTGAACTGTTACCTGCCGATAAGGTGGAAAAGGTGGAAGCGCTTTTGCAGACAAAGCCCCCCAAGGCGAAACTGGCCTTTGTGGGCGATGGCATCAATGATGCTCCCGTGCTTTCGCGAGCGGATATCGGCATCGCTATGGGTGCCATGGGGTCTGATGCGGCGATTGAGGCGGCAGATATCGTACTGATGGACGACGACCCGTTAAAGATTGCGCAGGCCATCAGAATTTCAAGGAAATGCCTGCGTATCGTTTATCAGAATATCGTGTTTGCGCTGGCGGTCAAGTTTGCCTGCCTGGCGCTGGGAGCCGTAGGAATCGCTAATATGTATCTGGCAATCTTTGCGGATGTGGGCGTGATGGTGCTGGCGGTATTAAATGCAATTCGCTGTCTGTTTACGGATCGGGAAAGCACTTTCGGAAAAAATCAGGCAAATAATGTCGGGACGCAGAAATGATTGCATAGTATACTGGGTTCACAGCGAAAGAGAAAATCGCGTTGCGATTATCTCGACGAGCTTCGCGTTGCGAATCTCGGAAAGGAGAGATTGAAGTAATCATGGAATGGACGGAAGCGATCAGTGAAGCAATCAACTATATCGAGGAGCACATCACGGAGGATATTACCATGTATGATGTGGCGGAGCATGTGCATGTTTCACCGTTTTATTTTCACAAGGGCTTCGGTATTTTATGCGGCTACACCGTGACGGAGTACATCAGGAACCGCAGACTGGCGCTTGCCGGGCAGGAACTATTGATGAGCAATCATACCGTGATGGAACTTGCCATGAAATACGGCTATGAATCACCTGACAGCTTTACGAAAGCGTTCACCCGTTTCCATGGGCATTCTCCCTCCAATGTGCGGAAAGACAAAGTAATGATCAAGGATTTCGCACCGCTGAAATTGACAATCTCATTGAAAGGCGGGTATACTATGGACTACAGAATTGTGAAGAAAGAGGCTTTTTCGGTTTTGGCTGTATCAAAGGAGTTTAGTTATCAGAATGCAAAAGAGGATATTCCTCTGTTCTGGCAGGAGCATTGCGCGTCGGAGAACGGGAAGCACGTTTGCGGCATGTACGGCATCAATATCGATCCGCAGATGGGGAACGATCGGTTTACGTATCTGATCGCGGATGTTTATGATCCGGCGGTCGATCTCGTGGAGGGACTGGAAGTAACCCAAATTCCTGCCTTTACATGGGCGGTGTTCCCCTGTAAAGGACCGTTGGTACAGACATTTCAGGCATTGAATGTAAAAGTGTTTTCGGAATGGCTGCCGGCGCAGGCAGACTATGAGTTTGCGGCGGGATACTGTGTGGAGATGTATGACGATCCAAGGAACTATCAAAATGGGACGGCTGATGAGAATTATTATGCGGAGATGTGGATTCCCATCAAGAAGAAAGATGCAAAATAAAGTATTGAAATAAGGTGAAACAGAACATGGAAACTTATGCACAGCGTTCGATCAGACATTGCATAGAAATGATTGCCCCCTTTGAAATGCCGGAACAGCAGGAAGAAGGCGGGCAATTCCGGTTTTATGAATTTATGCTATCCCTTTATCGGGAAATGTATCGAAATCCCGAGGAATATCTGGTGTTTTCCAAGCCTTATGAAGAGTATATGGAAAAGTTAAAAGAGCAGAAGACACCGGTAAAGAAGGAGAAAGAACATGTAACAAATGCCAGAGAAAGCACGCTGAGAAATGCATTTCAGCAGGCGATACAATTTTATGCGCTTTACCTTTATCGCACTGGTTTAGTGAGTGAAGGTATTGACGCGCAAACGGGCGCGTTAATGATATGCAAAGAAGAGTATACCGACGTGAAAAGGCAGATGAAGCGTATTCATGAATCACAGTATAATGACGCCCGCTATGAAGTGCTGGCAAAATGCGGTATTGATGTCGAGAAAGACGGTGATACCGTTTTTATCACGCATCGCGAATACCCGCAAATGATGGGAGGCATCGAATATCTTTGCAAAGCGCCTGACAGCAAGTATAAGTGGATGAATTTTCTGCGCCTTGATTTTAAGAATGCCTATGCGCCGATTCCGACTGTAGACGATATCTGCAAAACGCTGTCTGTAGAAAACGCTGCGATTGTAAAAAGGCTGGAAGACAGTTTGAGCGGTATCAAGTGTAAAACAAAGATAAAACCGCTCAGGGGGATCGTCTCGGATTTTAGGTGGAAGGTCGAATATGCCTGCAAGGGGAAAAACATCTGCGGCTTTTACGCGGATCGGGAATCCTTTATGCTGTGTATCTATTATAACCATTTTCAGAATATCACGGCAGCAGCGGAGGCTTTCTATGAGGAGGACCGTGCATTATTTGCGTGGTTCAGGGAGCAGTTTCCCGAAAGACTGTGCAAATGTCCCAATAACCGCAGGGTCTATTTCGGGAGCGAGCCGCGGCGGATCTGCGGTCTGTCCAATCGGGCGGAGATCGTAAATCCGCAGGAGGATGATGTGGACAGGGCTTTGTATTTATTAAAGAAGCGACTTGCGGAAATAAACTACTAAAAAATCAATTAACACGAGGGAAAAATGGAACAACTTGTATTGGTGGAACCCCAAATAGAATATGCTGATGACATATGGGAATTTCGACGTGAAATTTTAGAATGCGATGCAGGTACGGAGGATCGATTTGCGGGCTGTATGTCTCTTGATGTATGTAAGTCGGCTGAAGAATGGATAAAAATCTGCATCCTTAGGAAAAGTGAAGAAACTTGTGAAACGGTAGGATCAACAGTTCCTTCACATATGTATTTGGCTGTTCGCATAGATGATAACAAGATAATAGGTATAATAGATTTGCGTCATCATATAAATCATCCTATTCTTGGGACGTGGGGAGGTCATTGCGGATATTCTGTACGCCCTTCGGAACGAGGCAAAGGATACGCAAAAGAGATGCTTCGTTTAAATATACAAAATACACGAAAACTAGGAATACCAAAACTGCTTATTACCTGTGATGTCAAGAATACAGCCAGTGAAAAAGTGATACTTGCTAATGGTGGAGTTTTTGAAAAGGCAATAGATGTCGATGGCTGTACTATGAAGAGGTATTGGATTTCATTATAATCTTGCCTTATTATTAAAAGAAATGCAGATTAAAATTTAGGAGGTGTTGTCTTTGGTTTACTTTTCTAACGAACAGATCATTATCCGCGACATGGAGCAGGCGGACGCACAGGCTATTACGGATGCGGAAATCGAACAGGGGTGGGATGCATCCGTTACCAAATATCATAAAAGATTAGAAGACCAAAGAGCGGGGAAAGCGATTTCTCTGGTTGCGGAATGCGCAGGCAGTCCCGTGGGCTATATCAACATATATCCCGACAGTGTCTGGGGTGCATTTGGCGGGAAAGGCTGGCCGGAGATTGTTGATTTTGGCGTTTTAGAGAAATACCGAAAGAGAGGAATCGGTTCTAGTTTAATGGATGTCGCGGAAAAAATCGCCGCTAAATATGCAGATATTGTATATCTTGGCGTCGGACTCCATAGCGGTTATGGAAGTGCGCAGAGAATGTATGTGAAGCGCGGCTACCTACCGGACGGTTCCGGTGTCTGGTATCAGGACAAAGTATGCGAACCGTATGAAGCGTGCCAAAATGATGATGATCTGGTGTTATATTTTTCAAAGAAATTATGAGGTGGCATATCAAAATCATAGGGAGGTTCGTATTATGAAATTAAGACGTTTGCTCTAGCTCCATGCGGTTTTTGTATTGGCGATGCGTGTGGAGCGTAAAAAATATCGCCGCATTTCATTACTGAATGATACAGAATCCGCATTCTAATCAAAATTAGGATTAAGGAGCGGTTCAGAATGAAATATGAAAATGCAGATCATATTTTCCCGGAAGAATTGCTGCATGAAATTAGAAAATTTATGCCAGAAGGATATGTATATATTTCATCTCGAAGCAGTCGTAAAAAATGGGGAAGTGTTTCGGGACAACAAGAGGAATTGAGAAAAAGAAATCAGAAAATATATGAGGAGTATCATTCCGGCAAAAGTATTGATGTGATTTCAAGGGAAAATTATTTATCGAAAAGTTCTATTTACAGAATATTGAAACAAGTTGAATCTATGTAATTGTTGGAGCTGTTGCAAAAGTAGATGAATCTACCGGAACAACAGCTCCCTTTTACTGAAAATATGATATAGCGTTTTCAGCAGATAAAATGATTTGTTTTTGTGCTATATTAAGAGTAAGCTTTTGGGAAATGCTAGTTGAATATATATTGAGGACAAATTGAAGGGAGAGAGTCATGTTATACCAAAGTATATTAGATGAAATTGTAGAGCAGAGCAAGCAAATATTCGGTGAGGAGTTAATAGGAATTTATCTGCACGGTTCTATGGCTATGGGATGTTTTCATGCGAACATAAGTGATATTGATCTGATTTTTGTGATCACAGATGGTATCACGGACACACAGAAATTACAGTTTATGAACTATATCGTAGATGTTAATCAATTAGCGCCAAGCAAAGGAATTGAACTGAGTATTGTAAAACAGAAGTATTGTAAGCCTTTTGTATACCCGACCCCGTTTGAATTACATTTTTCAAATGCGCATAAACATTGGTTTGCAGACAATCCGACAGACTATATTCAAAGAATGAATGGGACAGATAAGGATCTGGCAGCGCATTTTAAAGTGATAAAAAGCTATGGCATTGTCCTGTATGGGGCAGAAATAAATGATATATTTGCAGATGTACCAAGAAATGATTATATCGACAGCATTTGGAATGATATTAGCGAAGCAGAAGAAGAAATAATAGAAAATCCGGTATACATCATTTTAAATTTATGCAGAGTGGCAGCTTTTCTCAAACATGATTTGGTTCTTTCAAAAAAGCAGGGTGGGGAATGGGGAGTCAATCATCTTTCTTCCAAATATCATGTTCTGATTTCGAATGCATTGCAAAGTTATATAGACGGAAAGGATATGGAGATAGACAATAGAGAAGGTCAAGAATTTGCTGATGATATGATATCGCTGATAAAAACGATGATGCGTTAGAATGATAAAAGGGTTTTATAATCCATTTTATGTGCAAGAAGGTTTCAGACTCTATTTTGTCCTAATACGGTACTCACTTGTCAGTTGAGTCAGCTAAAATACGCAGCTATTGCGTTTGTCAGACCGTACAGGTATGATCTGACTTAGAGGCAGGGAAACGTTCATGCAGGCGTTTTTCACACGGGAGGCTCTAAGAAGGGAGATAGGGAGAATGAATTTAAATCTCGGAAGTGCGGTCAAAAGACTGCGGGCGGAAAACGGCTTAACGCAAGAGGCTGTCGCGGAATATCTGGGGATATCTTTTCAGGCAGTCAGCAAATGGGAGACAGGAGCTAATTACACTTTTGCCTGCAATCGCAGCCAGTTTTGGCGTCAGGATCGACGATCTGTTTTCCGTAGACCATGAGGATGAACGAAAACGTATCGATTATGTGCTGCAGCATGACAGGCTGAGTGAGCAGAGTTATCAGTATGCAAAACATACGTTGGATGTCTGCCTGAAGGATGATCCGGAGGATGCTGCCGCTCTGAAACTGTATGCAAAACTGCATTACAAAAAGGCAAATGACGATCTTCTGGAAGCGGTCAGAACGTTGGAAAAAGCTATGAAACTGGCGCCGCTCGATGCGGAAATCTTTTCGCTGTACAGGATGGTGCGGGGTGGACAGGATGACGTCGTGCGCAGTGGAAACGATTGGTTTATCAGGGTATGCGAGCCTTATGCAAAAGAACATCCGGAAAACGAGGTTCTCCGTAAATTGCTGATCGAAGCAATGATCGACATGAGATACTTTGAAAGGGCAAAGGAGTTGATCGGTGCAGCACCGTTTGCGGCAGGATTAGAATATCGAAAAGCAATGTTTTTCGGTGATATCGAAGCGGCCAAAGGTAATGTGGACCAGGCGGTGGAGTTATGGAATGCCGTACCGAAGGATAGCAATATGGGCCAGTATGAAGTGGGGGAACGATTCAACAGAATGAACGAATATGAACGCGCGATTGTATGCTTTCAAAACTCCTTTCAGGCAGCGTCTGTTCCCCGCTATCTGGATCCAATCTTTTCGCTCGCCTTTTTATACGCGAAGCTTGGACGAAAGACTGAGGCAGTGGAAGCATGGGAACGGATCATCCATGTGCTGGCGTCAGATTATAATGATGCGGACAGTGATACGGTGGAGTGGGCAAAAAATGAGATTGCGAAGTTAAGAGCAGAGTTTGTCTAAAATAGGAATTTTTGTCTGGTTTTTGTTGACATCCGAAAGTATGTTCGATATAATGGCGCATAGAACAAATGTCCGAAAAAGGAGCTTGTTCCATGCGCTATATTTATACAATGCTCTGTTGTGTACCGCTATATGTATCATTGTTTGTCTTTGAACGGATGAGGTGATACTGTTGTTTATGACAAAGAAAGAGCAGGAGCGTATCTTTTACTCAAAATATCAAACCTGTTTTTAATGGATTTGATAAAATGAAGTGATATGCCTGCATCTATACGGATTGGGAAAGCAGATACATAGGCATGCATTTTCAGTATTGCCTCTATTATGGGAAGAAAGCGGAAAAAGGATAAACTGGCGAAGTGTTATGTATCATTATCAGATTGTGATGGAAACAAACAGAAAAATGGTATTTTCAGAGGAGATATCCGCCACAGAAAGGGCGGATATCGTGACAACTTTGTTAAACGGCATCTGTCCGCAAGAGGATATCCTGAAATATAAAAGACGCATGCGGGTCAATGCCGAAACAGATTGCATCTATCCCGGTTATTTTATCCCGCCATATAACGGAGGCAGGAAACTGCGGCTTGTGCAGGGGTATTTGCCGAAAACTAATATTCTCTACGCCAATCATTATGAACTGGAGATTCTCAGACTGCTGGTCCTGTTTGCACCGGAGAATCAAGCAGTTCAGGAAATGGTGGACACTTCATTACAGAGACTTCGGAATACCTGTTTCGGAAATTCATGTACGCAGGGTGAATGTTTTGCAACAGGAATCTGTGTGTTGCGATTTCTCACTGCAGCGCGTCCTGGTGATTTGGATTGGATCGATCGATTATTAGATCCTTTGGGTGAGGCGTTTCTTAGCTTTGGTGGCGGACAGGCGGCTGTACAGGAGGGAATTCCCCTGTCGTACTTACTGATGGCCTTTACGGACATCCATAATCAAAAAACCAGGGACTTTATTTGTCAAAAGAAAGCGTGGCTTTTGGATTTGCTGAGGAGAGGCTGGATCACGGGAAAATTGTCAAATGGAAAAATATCACAGGGAGACACTTATAATTTGATGGGAAAATATATCATAAGAAATGCGATCGGTACTCTGCCGGAGTATGAGGATGTCTCTCAGTATCGGATCTATACCAATCCGGATGACGAAAGATGTTACTGTGATATCTGAGTTTTACAAATAATCGGAAAAGTTGTTGTCATTTTACTAACATATTGCGAGCGACGCAGACTATATGATAAAGACGATAGCAATCAGGAGGCGCACGAACAAGTCGGAAACGGGGTGTGGAGTATTGTCTTGACGCCTGTAAAACCTGTACCGAGGGATTGGTTTCCTGAAAGATTAGATGATAAAAAGGTTTTTTACTGATGTAGAAACCAAAGTATTTGTAGTGGGGGATGGGGATGATTTGATGGGGGTGACGGAAGCAAATACAGAAGGGGACGGGCAAGATGATATTTCGACCATTAACAGCAGCTCCTTTTAAGCATGATTCGAGTTATCGGGAAGTAGAGCCGTGTCGGATGTTGCAGCCTTATGTCAGATGCTTTTGGGGCGGGGAAAAAGACTGTTCGGATACGAAAGTGGATGCATCCTTTGATATCATTATCCCTGATACCTGCGTAGATATCATATATTGTATTGATGATGCGGGTAATATGATGTCTTCCGACTACAATGGAGTCAACGACAGAACTTTTTGGCTGCAAAATTGCGAAAGCCCGGATCATAGGATATTTACGTTTGCGATTCGCTTCTATGCGTGGAGTGCTTATCTTTTTTCAGAGGATTCTTTGGCGGGGACGATAAATGAACGGTGTGATGTCAGGGAGAGATTTGGCTGGCTGGATCGGGAACTGCGCGGTCATCTGTCAGAACTTTGGAATCTGACGGAATTGATCCAATTGACAGAATCGATTCTTTTGAAAAGATTGGAACATGCAAGATACAATAAACATGTAGACAGGATTATGAGTGATATCCTCCGATATCAGGGAGCGATGGGAATCAATCAATTATCGCGGGAGCATTTCATCAGCGACAGACAGATGGAACGGTTGTTTCAGGACTATATCGGGATTACTCCCAAAAAGCTGAGTAATCTGATACGGTATCAATCTCTGTGGAGAGATATTGTATGCCACAGTGATTTTGATATCGCGGATGCGGTTTGTAAATACGGGTATACGGACGTGTCGCACCTGATGCGGGAGTTCAAACGCTATCATTCCATGAATATTCGGGAGGCAAGAGAAATGGCTTTACGGTACTATCCCAAAGAAGGGAATGGCTGTTGAGAATATGCAGATGTCGGAAATATACAATACAGCCTTTTCTGCATGTTATATAATTTAAAATTGAGGGCGCGTTTTCACGGATCAAATGAAAACGACAACTGTATTTTAAACTTTCATCATGCAAAGGAGGCATTTACATGAACACAAAAGAAACTATTTTAGCCCGCGCTGCTGAGATGATTGCGCAGCGTACCGTACGTCAGGACAAGGACAGCTACGGCACACTGATCACCATCGACCCGGACGGTTCTCCCGTGCCTACGACGATCAGCCCATCCCGCAGTGAGGGAATACGCTGGATCACTTTCTGTACCGGTCTGGGCGCGCCAAGCACTGTGCGCCTTGGGCAGAATAACAAAGCTGCCGTGTGCCTGAATTCTCCGACCTATCACATTTCTCTTACCGGTACGGCCGAGGTCTGCACCGATCCGGAAACCCGTCGGGAGATGTGGTACGAGGGTCTGGCGAATCATTTTACCGGTCCTGACGATCCCAATTTCTGCGTGATTCGCTTTACGACTAAGCGCTACAGCCTGTTTATAGACTGGGAATCGCTGAAAGGGGAAATCGTAAAATAGATTTCACACACGAACTTAATGAATCAGTGGAGGGGATGGACATGCTTTTTATACCAACTTTACATTGTGGCGGCCGCTGTGCAGAGGTGATTGCCTTATATAAAGAGGCATTTCAGTTAGAAGTTGACTGGCAGGGAAAAGACGAGAAAACAAACTTGATCTATCATACAGAGGCAAGAATCGGGAACCAAAGAATCAGGTTGTCTGATGGCGGCGTCGGAAAGGAAATTCAGGCGGATTCGTTATTTTTTGCGGTAGATTTTGATACGGCTGCCGAGGTGGAGAGAGCTTTCGACATCTTGAAAGAGGGAGGATGCGTGTTGGAAGAACCTCATAAAACAGATTTTGCAGCTTGCATGAGTGCAGTAAAAGACAAATTTGGATTTAAATGGTTCTTGATGGTTGAACGTTCAGAAAGCCAAATGGTTTGCAATGGGCAATAAGGTTGTCAAATTGAATTTCGTTTCGGAGAAAAGACATGAAAGATAAGTCAATCAGATTTTTGTTAAACCATGCGGGAGCGGTGATCCAATATCGCCTGCGAAAAGAGATCCTGGGGCAGATTTCAGAGGAAGAGGAGAGGCGCTTATTAGGAGAAATATACGAGCTGCCATATTTTAAACTTGTGCAGGCATATGCAAAACCGAACGGTTATATCGGCAGTGGTATGCACAGCTGGGATAACTGGCAGGGAACGGTTCTTCACGAAACGCCTTTACAGGACGGTGAGACGGCAGCAAGACTGCTCTCTTATTACGCAATCCCGAAAGAACATCCCCTTGTGGCAAATTTTGTGAAAGCGATGCGCGATGAGAATATTTTAAAACAGCAGTTTTCCTATATTTCGCCGGAAGTGGAACGATATCAGAATCGATTTATCGGCATACATAACGGCAATTGTCTCGGCGCACTGCTGTACACCATGCAGGCTCTGCTTGGATATGGGGATGATTATGATGATTTGATCGAGTTTCAGCAGACCTCGCTGAAAGGATTTGAGAGAATCTTACAACTGTCTTCTTTAGAGGAAATTTTGAAGCAGAGAAAGGGAGCGGAAAGGAAATATAAATATCCTTATATCGAAGCGGACGAGTATTTGCCGAACGGTTATACATTGGAGACCCTGGCATATACCAAAACCTGGAGAACAGAGAAAAATATCCGTCTGATGGCGGATGCGCTGAACCATATCAACAGGATCATGAAACCGGACACGCTGATGCATGTGAAAGTTAAGAGCAGATATTATGCGCCCTGCTATGCGCTTGTGACGCCGATCAGGGCATTTGATCCGGAATGCATTGATACGATCAATTACAGAAGGGTTTTGACGGAAATAGCAATGCTTGGCGTGGGGGAGCGGGTAAGCGTTATCAAAGAGTCCTTGGAGGCGATAGCCGCAGCGACGAATGACGAAGGAATACTGAAAATGAACCTTGCAAAGCCGCACAATAAGCACTATTCGCCAAAGAATATCAAATATCCTACGCCGTATGTGGATGTGAGATTGGAAGAAGATTACAGGAATGCGTATGGATTGGACTGCGATTTGACATTCTGGGCAGTGCAATTCAAAGATTTGGCTGCAAATAAATAGAAGCCGGGAGATTCCGAAGTTTGGACCGACATGGAAGGAGACTCTGTGGGTTAATCCGGGATAGGGGATAGAGAGATGAAGAAGGGAAAAGAACAAAATAAAAAGGAACAAAAGCTGACATTTTGGGAGACCATAAAAAATGACTGTTATGCGTTGAGGCTCGGATTTTCTATCGAGAAGAGCATGGTGATACATTCCTTTTTTATACAGGCGGCAGGATATTTTGAATGGGTTTTTTTCGATGCGATTTTCATACGATATATTGTCGGCGCGCTGGATCAGAATCAGGATTTCCGGCTGGTCTTTCAGTTTATTCTGATGTGTGGGGTGCTGTTTTTTTTGCTGAGCGTGTACAGGAATTATGTGGAGAACGTCGTATATCCCCTGACAGCGACGAAGCTGTATTACGGCGTTTATTCCAGACTGTATGAGAAGGCAAAAAATGTGGAGCTTCGATGCTATGAGGATCCGGATTTTTATAACCGGTATACGATGTCAATGGATGGTGCGGACACCAAAATCTTGGAAATTGTCCAGAATGTGTGGGGCGTGCTTGGTGGAACCGCGGCGACAATCGCGGTGTTTTGGTTTATGTACGACATTGACCATTACGCCGTACTGTTTATTCTGTCCCCACTGATCGGCAATTTTGTATTTGGTCATTATAAAAACAAATATGAGTTTAAGCGCTATCGGGAACAGGCTCCGGATGATAAAGTGCTCAACTATGTGAACCGTGTGATGTATCTTCCCGACTATGCAAAAGAAATCAGGCTTTCCAATGTGTTCTCGCTTTTAAAGCAGCAGTATCGCAATGCGACACAGCACAAAGTCCGCACGGCTGTGAAGTATGCTTTCAGTAACGCAAGCCTGAGTTTTTTGAAAATCACCTTTACCTTTACCGTGATTTTTGAGGGCGTGCTGCTGTACGCGGTATACCGCAATCGCGTCACGGGTTCCATCTCTTTGGCGCAGCTTACGGTCATGTCCAGCCTGATGGTAGCCATGACATGGATTCTGATCGGTTTGTTTGAAAATATTATGAATATCATGAAAAACGGCATGTTCATCAATAATCTGAAAGGATTTATGGATTATGAGGAAAAAATTCCCGAGGATCAGGATGGCGTGATGCCGGAGGAAAAATTTCAGACATTGGAATTTGATCATGTAAGCTTTTCCTATAAAGACGAAGAGACGATCAAAGACTTATCTTTTACGATCAGAGAGGGTGAGATCGCGGCCTTAGTCGGACATAACGGAGCCGGGAAAACCACGATCATTAAGCTGCTTTTGCGTCTGTACGACCCTGTTTCGGGTGTGATCCGGCTAAACGGAAGAGATATCAGGGAATACAATCTTCATGCGTACAGGGAGCTGTTCGCCGTCACGTTTCAGGATTTTTGCATATTCGGCATAAGTGTCATGGAGAATGTACTGATGGGAAGACACTATGAAAATGATGAACAGACGGCCGCGGATGCGCTGAAAAAGGCGGGTATTTATGAGAAAGTCATGTCCCTGCCGGAAGGCATGCACACGGTGATGACCAAGGAATTTGATGAAAATGGCGCAGTTTTTTCGGGCGGGGAGAGCCAGAAGCTTGCCGTGGCAAGAACATTTGCAAAAGATTCCTACATCAAGATTTTTGATGAGCCGTCAAGCGCGCTTGACCCAATAGCGGAGTATGAGCTTTTTCAGAATATTATGAAAGAAGGCAGCGATCACACCATGTTTTTTATCTCGCACAGACTGTCTTCGGTCAAAAAATGCGATAAGGTCTTTATGCTGGAAGGCGGACGGCTGATCGAGGAGGGTACTCACACGGAACTGATGGCGAAAAACGGCAGTTATGCGCGAATGTACCGTAGGCAGGCCATGAACTATCTGGCCTTGGACACGGAAGAGGAGGTGGCGGGTTGAAAAAGGATAAGAATGGCACAAAGCAGTCCGCCGCGATGGTATGGCGAAACAACTGGTTTTTGCTAAAACTGATGTTTAGCGCTTCGCCTGCGTTTATTATCTTTATGGTGATGGATGCCATACGGAATCAGGTATCCATCTTTTTTGAACACACCTACGGAATCGGCTACGTGCTGGAGGCCGCTGAATTTCATTATCCATTCCGACAGGTGGCGCAGTTTATACTGATCCTTGCTGCTTGTATCACGCTGGGCATGGTATTTACGGTGGTGGCGGGCGATTATATCCAGGAAAAGGAACGCCCAAAAGTCCGCGAAAAGATTAAAATGCTGTTATATGAAAAAACGAAAGAGCTGGATCTGGCGTGTTATGATAACCCGGAATATTATAACGAGATGGTACTTGCCATCTCCGAGGTAGACAAGCAGATCGACAGGTGCGAGCTCTTTTTGCGCAATACGGCGTCGGGTATTACGGTCTTTATATCCACGGGAATTTACTTCCTGATCAGGGACTCCTTTTCCATTGTGTTTGCGGCGGTTTCCTTTATCATGGCGTTTGCGTTTAACCAGTTGTATAATAAAAGCTCGTTTCAGATTCGAATGGAGCGCAATCCGCATGAGAGAAAGCGGGAGTATGTAAAAAGGGTGTTTTATCTGAATGACTATGCCAAGGAAATCCGCCTAAACCCTGAGATTCCCGGTATTTTGTCCCGGACTTTTGAACAGGCGAATAATGAAGTTTACAATGTGGAGAAACGGTATGCCGGAAGGCGGCATTTTCTGGGTGTTATGCGCAGATATGTAAGCAATGCCTTTTTCAGTGATGTGTTGTATATTTCCTATCTGGTTTTTCAGGCAGCAGTGAGGGGAACGTTGTCCTTCAGCGGGGTCGCCATTTTGTACAACTCTTTCGGAAGACTGAAAAGGGGAATGAGCATTTTTACCGATGTATATCCGTTTGCCTGCGAGAGCAGCCTGTATGTGCAGAAAATTCGTGATTTTTTGGCGTATGAGCCTAAGATACAGAGCGAGGAAGGCCTTGAACCGGCAAAAGGCGCTAAGGAGATGGAGCTGGACGGAGTTTCTTTTGCCTATGACAAGGAGAGTGGAGGGTTGCTGAAAGACCTGTCGCTCCACATTGCGCCCGGTGAGAAGATTGCGCTTGTAGGCTACAACGGCGCCGGGAAAACGACGCTTGTCAAGCTGCTTATGAGGCTCTATGACGTGGATGAAGGAAAGATTTTGGCTGACGGAAGGGATATCCGCTCTTATGACGTGCAAAAGTACAGGGATTCGATCGGAACGGTCTTTCAGGATTTTCAGATTTTTGCAGGCAGTGTTAAGGAAAACGTGCTCCTCGATGTCGCGGACGGCTGCGGCGAAAAAGAAATCAGAGAGGCCCTTGCGGACAGCGGATTGATGGAACGTGTGGATGGAATGGAAAAGGGGCTTGATACGCCGCTCACGACCGAGTTCATGGAGGACGGCATGAATCTGTCGGGCGGGGAGAGCCAGAAGCTCGCGATTGCCAGGGTTTTTTACAGGGAAGCCGGACTGATGATTCTGGACGAGCCCTCAAGTGCGCTTGATCCCATTGCGGAATACCAGCTGAACCATGCCATGCTTTTGGCGACAAAGGACAAGACAGTGATCTTTATCTCGCACCGTCTGTCCACCACCAGACTTGCCGACCGCATCATTATGCTGGAACAGGGCAGAATCGCAGAACAGGGCAGCCATGAGCAGCTTCTTGAAAGAAACGGAAAGTACGCGCAGATGTGGCGCGTGCAGGCAGGGGCATATATTGAAGTATAATGCCCTTTGAACTGAAAAGAAGGTAACGGAGCGCAATGCAAATGTTACATGATGTAATGTGAAAGACCTTCTCGCTGCATTATATGGGAATTATAATAGTTCATGTATGGCGATATTGCGTTAAACAGTATGATCACCTACGCAATCATTGCCGGATTTACGGAGGGAGTCACCAAAACATCCGTTAGGGAGATATACCGGATCGATGCAGGCGTGTTTCAAAAGAACGTGGATCGGTTTGTGGAAATGCTGCATATGCAGGACTTTTACCGGACGCCGGTAAGGCAGCTGAGCCTCGGTCAGAGAATGAAGGCGGAAGTGGCACTTTCTCTGTTGCATGAGCCGCCGATTTTGTATCTGGACGAGCCGACCATCGGGCTTGACGTGCTGGCGAAGGGGCGCATTATCTTTGACGGTTCGATTGAGCGTTTCAAAAAGGAGCACGCGGGGGAGGGCATTTCAGACATTGAGGATATGGTCAGGAGCATCTATGAGGAAGAACCGCTCACTGTTTAAATGGTGTGAGGGTGCGTCGAAGCGGATGAATCGTGTAGGCGGGAAAGGACCATAATAGAGGCTGGGGGGGGAGCAGCATATGACAACGGGAGAAAAGATAGCGGCATTGCGGAAAGAAAAGGGAATCACACAGGAGGAGCTTGCGGAGAGGCTTAACGTGGTGAGACAAACGGTATCGCGCTGGGAGATGGATGCCGCGTTTCCGGAGACCGAGAAGCTGATTAAGCTAAGCCGGATTTTGGAGTGCAGTATCGACTTTTTGCTAAGCGGCGAGATACAACAGGATTGTGAGAAAGAAGCACGGATATCTGCACGGGACTGTTTTCGGTTCATCCAAGAGTGTACTTACTGCTTTCTTGCGACAAACGCTGGCGAAAAGCCGAGGCTTCGGCCAATGGGATTTGTGTATGCGGATGAAAAGGCGCTGTATCTGGCTACAGATACCCGCAAGGGCGTTTATGAGGAACTGATAAAAAAGCCTTATGTGGAACTGGCAAGCTATAACTTAAATACCAGACGGTGGATTCGGATAAGCGGAAAGGCTAAGCAGGAGGAGTCTTTGGCGGTGCGGGAAGAAATGGAAATGTTATACCCGATGATCAGGCAGGAATATGTTGGAAAGGAAGAAGTCTATTTTGTGATTTTTAAAATCAGGATCGAGGAGGCGGTTATTGCATGAAAAGGAGATCAATCGGGCCAAGGCATGAGATGATTGTTCAGCCCGCGTTTATCATCGGTACTTACAGCGAGGACAAAAGCCCCGATTTTGCGCCGATCACATGGGTGAGCAAGACTTGCGAAGAGGGAGATGTGTATCTGATTGTCATCAGTATGTACGGCGAAAAGAAAACGAGGCAGAATGTGGCGCGAACGGGGCAGTTCAGCATCAATCTTGTCAGCACGGGGATGCTTGCGCTGATGGATTATTTCGGGCAGACGTCAGGTCACGACGGCGTGAAGGATGCGATGACCTACACCTACCAAAAGGCGGTCTGCGTCGATGCGCCCACGCTTGACGAAAGCCGTTTTGTCTGCGAGTGCGAAGTCCTCTCTTCGGTGGTCACCGGGCAGTCCGAGACCTTTTTTTGCCGGGTAAAGAATGTACAGATCGATGAAGAAATCGATATTGATGCGCGAGGCATTGACCTGACGCAGTTTGATCCGGTTATTTATTCCGGGAATTATCATTCCATTGGAGCGTATTTGGGAGCGATTGGGGATTATTATCATAAGGATGAAAAATGAAATTATATGGGATTCGATATGCAAAAGGTTTTCGATATGGGACAAGAGAAACTATTTTATCGGAAAATGTTGTGCCTTCCGTTTTATGCAATTGCAGTTTGGGGCACGTTATGAACTTTACGGAGGCATTTCTCGGCAGAGCGCTGGAAGGTAAAGTGGTGCGCGCGGTACTCCACGGAGACTTGACCTGTGAATACGAGATTACCATTCCGGACGATATCATGAGCAAATATGGACTCTCGTGACAGGGAAGCAGAAGGCTGAACTGTTACGGATTCTCAGGTATAGGCAGTGGGTGAATTGAAGAAACAGAAAACAGGGAGGTGCTGTATGACAACTTTGGAACGATTGTCACGGTCGATCTCCATGATGACAAATATACATTCCTGTTTATTTTCGGGAAAAAGGAGCGGGAATGTTTTGAAGAACAAAGGAGTGCGTTTTCGTAATGGATGTTTTTTGATGTGAACACGTTAGAACGACTGGAAGAAATCACATGGGAGATGCTGCCCTATGTTCCCTGACAGTATGAAAATCAGGTATCTGAGATTTAAAGTGATGGGAGGAGAAAATAATGACACTTGGCGCAACCCTATATATCAAAAATACAAAGGAAGCAGTAGTGTTTTATCAAAAGGCTTTTGGCATGACATTAGGCTATTATGAGAAATTTCCGGATGGGACATATATGCATGCTGAATTGCAAAAAGACGGAGTGACGATTTTTGCTGTCAGTGAACACAATAATGAGAAGCTGGTTGCAGATATGCACATGCAGGTGACAAATAGGATTTCTCCGACTGTGAGTTTAGGGATTGGGTTTGCGACGGAAGAAGAAGTGAAAAAGGCATATGATTTTTTGATGAAAGAAGGTACTGCTTATAGAGTAATAGGCGAATTACCATGGAGCAAATGCAGCGCTGATGTTTTAGATAAATTTGGGGTATATTGGTACCTGTATATGTAACAATGGCTGTTATGAAGTGCATTTCACGTTTTGAGCGATACCTGATGATTGAATGCAGGCAAAAAGAATAAACCATGACATAGGGTGTCAGGGTTTTGATGATATAATATCCGCAAAGAGCTGTGTCTTGAGGATTTATATGACAGTGAGTCCACAGGAAGCTTCCGAATATTACGTTGGGAGGAATTGATATGTTAGAGTTACCGGAAAGCTATACGATATCCGGACAGATAGAGAAGAACCTATGCGGAAAAATCATAAGTGATATTGAAGTACTGCATACACCGCACAGCTTCGCGTTCTTTCATGGTGATATTAAGGGCTATGGAGACTTATTGGAGGGACAGGCTGTTAAGAAAGCGACTTATCATGGCGGCATGGTTGAAATGGATACTGAGGATTGTATGATTGTGTTTGCTGATGGCGCATACCCCAGATATTATGAAGATAAGAAGAAGTTTCCCAAAAAACATCAATTAGCCATTTACTTTGACGACGAGACGGCGGTTTTTGTGTCAATACAAATGTATGGAATGATCTATATATTTCCCAAAGGGAAATGTACGGAAGGTTATTACATTTCATCTAGCAGTAAGATCAATCCGCTATGTGATGGATTTACGTTTGAATATTTTAGAAGCCTTTATCCCGGTAGTCATAAAAAAATAAGCGCAAAGGCATTCCTTGCTACAGAGCAGAGGATTCCGGGTCTTGGAAATGGTGTACTGCAGGATATATTGTGGGATGCCGGGATCGATCCGCGCTTTGACATGCGGGAAGCTTCTGAAACAGACTTTATGGCGTTATATACCGCAGTAAAGAAAATCTTAAAGGAAATGTGTGAACAGGGCGGCCGGGATACGGAAAAAGACTTATTTGGGAATAAGGGGAACTATATTACTCAATTGAGTAAAAATACATTGTATGAGCCATGTGTCAAATGCGGACATGAAATCCGAAAAGCAAACTTTCTGGGTGGAACCGTGTATTATTGTGAAAATTGTCAAAAGAAGATTTGATGGAATAGGGCGAAGAAAAGTGAGAGGTTGGGAATGGGGAGGAGGTAGGTTATGTACGAAAGAATGTTAAATAAACAGATGGAACCTTCCATAGAAGAAATGACGGCCTTTTGCGGTGAAAATGCAGAAAGGTTTTCTTCTTTGAACGAATGGCTGGAATCTGCTTTTCATACAGAACAGCAGGTTGTTTTCCCCTATGGAAATCACTACGGATGGGGCATTGCCCATAAAATCAAAGGCAAATTGATCTGCAATATTTTTGCGGAGGACAATGCGTTCACGGTGATGATGCGGCTGTCGGATAAACAGTATCAATCTGTTTATGAAAAACTTTATAAATACACACAGGAAGTGATAGATAACAAGTATCCCTGCGGTGACGGCGGGTGGATTCACTACCGAGTGACAAGCGAGGAGCATTTTGAGGATAGTAAGGCATTATTGACTGTGAAATGTAATCCGGTGAAAGAGTAGAGCATCCTGGGATTGCAAAATAAGTTTGGTGCTTTATAAACGATATGACATAAGTTTCAAATTTTTGGAGGTAACAACATTGAAAAAACTATCCCTTACTGAATTTTTGCGTTTAAGAAACTTGGTTTACCGCAGCGCAAGACCGCTCGACTACACACATTGGAAATTCCTTTTTGAAAAGGGAAGCTGTGACGATTTTCTCTCGGTTTTGTCCAGCTACCAAAACGAGGACGGCGGTTTCGGCTACGAGATCGAGTGCAACAACTGGAATCCCAATTCCTCGCCCTATACCGTATGTATCGCGCTGGATTATCTGGACACGACAGGCGATCAGGAAAGCGGCATCAAGAGCAGGATCATCGAGGGTATCGTCAAATATCTGAGTTCCGAAGCATATTTATTGGAAGACGGCTGGGTGGGGATGCAGGGGATTTCCGGTAACAATGATTATGCGCATATGCCGTGGTTTCATTACGATCCTGAAAAAGCAGCCAGAGCCGATATCGGGGTGACGAAGCGCCTTGCAGATTTCATTCTTACCTATGCAGACAAAGGCAGCAGCATTTACCGTAAGGCAGAAGGACTGAAAGAGCGGTACAGCCAATGCAGTCAGGTCCTTCTCCACGGTTATCCGGATTATGATCCCGTGGCGCTGAACATTCAGGCATATGATCCTGAGACCTATCCGTCATGGCTGCCCCTGCCGATTTATTTTATCGACTCTCCCGAAAGCAGTTTTTATCCGACGTGCCAAGAAACTGTGGAGAAGAATCTGGATAAGATCATTGATACTTTGCTTGAGACGCGCGAATTTTCATTTCCTTCTGCCGAGGAGCTTGACGCCTTTGAAAAGGGCAGTCCCCATCCGGATGGCAAGCGATGGTGCGTGGCAGAGCAGACGATTGGAAACTATTATTGGAACAGTCATTTTATCATAAGAGATTTGGATATTTTGAGGAAGTTTGGCAGATTGGATTTTGCTATACAATAGAAAAGTGCAACCGGTTGCAAAAATCTATTGGAAAAGGAGACGCTGATATATGTTTCATACCTTTCTTATCTCAGAAATTCACGATCAGGATGAAAAATCAGCCTTAGCAAGAGGGTTGCAAGTCATTGTTTGCGGAATAACGGTGCCTATTTTATGAACTTGTCCCAAACAGAATAATTTTAACAATCTGCGGTACGATAAAAAGAAACGAAAATTTTTTAGAAAAGAAAGGACTGCAGATTGTGAAATCACTTTGGAATGAAACAGCCATCCGTCCCGACTTCCCCACACTGCAAGGCGATTGCAAAACGGACGTCCTGATCATAGGCGGCGGTATCGCAGGTATCCTCACCGCCTATTTTTTGCGGGAAAAAGGAGTGCCTTATCTTTTGGTGGAAAAAGACAGGATCTGCGGCGGGACGACGGGAAACACGACGGCAAAGATCACTTATCAGCACGGGCTGATTTATCATAAACTTCTTGGCAGCGTCGGCTTGGAAAAGGCCCGCATGTATCTGGATGCAAATCGTCAGGCATTTGAAGAATACAAAAAACTTTGCCAAAAGATCGACTGTGCATATGAGGTAAAAGACAACTATGTGTATGCGGTAAATGATCGCAGAAAGCTTGATGATGAAATGCGTGCGCTCTCAAAGATCGGTTATGAGGCCCGATTTGCCGAGGATTTACCGCTGCCCGTTCATACGGCGGGAGCTGTCTGCTTTGAAAAACAGGCGCAGTTTCATCCGCTGAAATTTTTATACTCCATTGCAAAAGATTTGAAAATCTATGAGCACACCTTTGTGCGGGAGATGATTGGTACGACGGCTGTCACGGACGGTGGAAAGATCAGCGCGGATCAGGTCATTGTCACCACACATTTTCCTTTTATCAATAAGCATGGCAGTTATTTCCTAAAGCTGTATCAGCACCGCTCCTATGTGATTGCACTTCAAAATGCACAGGATGTGGAGGGCATGTACGTTGACGAGAGTAAGACAGGTTTTTCTTTTCGTAATTATGGAGACCTCCTGCTTTTGGGCGGAGGCGGGCACCGCACTGGCAAAAGCGGTGGAAATTGGAATGAGCTGAGGCGGTTTGCGGATGAAAATTATCCTCATGCGACGCAGCGGTATCACTGGGCGGCACAAGACTGTATGAGTCTTGATGATATTCCGTATATCGGGAACTATTCCAAACACATGCCGAATCTGTATGTTGCGAGCGGTTTTCGTAAATGGGGGATGACAGGCGCCATGGTGTCGGCGATGCTGCTTGGCGATATGATTTGCGGCAGTAAAAATGATTTCGCGCAAGTCTTTTGTCCGTCGAGAAGCATTCTCAAACCGCAGTTGTTTGTCAATGGGTTTGAATCCACCAAAAACCTGTTGACGCCGACAAAAAAACGCTGCCCGCATCTTGGCTGCGCGCTGAAATGGAATCCGGCCGAACACTCGTGGGACTGCGCCTGTCACGGTTCGCGTTTCGATGAGAGCGGAAAGGTGCTTGATAATCCCGCAAATCACCGCTTTCCTCTTTCAAAATTTTAGTTTATAATAGGAACAGCACAAACAGGAAGCAGCGATCTTAGAAACGAAATGCAGTGCAGAAATGGAGAAAAATCATGAAAGATAATTTTTGCCTGAAATCCGATACGCTTACGATCACTCCCGCAAATAGGGAAGACCTGTGGGAGTCTGAATGGAATATTGCCTTTCGAAAGGGTGACAAAGAGCAGCTGGGAACCGCGACCTTTGCTGGGGAGAAGGTCTTGGGAACCATCCCGCTTAATGTGGAACTGATGCCGAAATACAGAAACAGGGGGCTTGGTACGGAAATTATCCGCATGATGGTAAACTGGGCCTTTTTGCACAAGAACATATTTGAAGTGGTATCCAAAGTGGAGCATGAGAATGATAAGGGGATCAATGCCTTGCAGAAAGCAGGCTTCGTATACCGCGGCATCGACAAGGAAAAGGTAGAGACTTATTCCATTGTTAAACCCAAAACAGCGTGGACGGGCGTGTACCTGGTCGTTGGTATTTTGGTCGGCATGCTGCTGGGAATCATGCTGAACAGCTTATGGCTGGGCTTTGCCATCGGTATCGTCGCCAGCCTTTGCGTCGGCGGAATCATGGACAGCAATGCCGCGAAATATCGGGAAAGCGTTACCGGGAAAAGTGTGCGGACGGTAAGGCGTCCTAAAAAGAGCAAAATAGAGATGTAATGCTCCGTTGCATTTCGGTACAGGATACATTGCTTGTGGGCAGGCGGTCTGCATGGTAAAGTGAAGTCACGGTACCGAAATGAAAAGGAGGACAACAAAATGATACAGATTGGAGATAATATCAGAATTGCAAGAAAGCGCAAAGGTTTGACGCAGGAGGAACTTGCGGGACAGATCGGCGTGACGTCCCAGGCGGTGAGCCGATGGGAATCGGGCGCGGGGATGCCTGACATTTCCCTGATCGTTCCGATCGCGCAGGTACTGTCCGTTTCCACGGATATGTTGTTTGGCATGGACAGCGAAGGCAATGATAACCAGCTGCTGATGCAGCTTGCGAGTCTCTATCAGCAAATCGAGGCAAAGTATACTGCCCCGAGAGAGGCGGAACTGGAAAAGTGCAGATATCTGGAAGGCGAATGGGATAAAGATCCGGGGAATTTTGTGTATGCCATGAGCCTTGTGGAAAGAACGGCGGAGCTGAGCCGTTATGCCGATTTTGAGAACTATCAGTGCGATTGGGACAATAGAAAAAACAGAGCGATCCGTGCGGGTATGCAGGTGATCCGTTTTTGTAATTCGCGAATGCTGTTAGAGAGAACGCACTTTGCGCTTGCCTGGATCTACATCCATGAAAAGGATTTTGCAAGTGCGAGGGAGCATATCGAGCATCTGCCCAGCGTAAAAGAAAACCGCCTGCAGGAGAGCATCCTTGCACAGGTCGCCAGCTTTGAACAGGGCGTGGAAGGCATGAAGTCCGTATTGCGGAATAATCTGCAGAACATGGTGCGCGTTATGAATAAAGAGATTCTTTATGCCGTGGAGACCATGTCGTGGAAAGATACGCCGGAACAGGCGGTGGAATTTGCCGTATGGGGAATTGACCTGATGAAGCAGTTTTGTGTGAAGAAAGAATTGATTCCATATTGTCGGGGATTCTATCGGGATATCTATAAGTTTATGCTGCATGCTGACCTGCGGATGGAAAACTATGAGCAGGCAAAGAAGCACTGGCAGGAACTGTGCGAGGGGATGCAGATGCACTACAGCTATTATCAGGAAGTGCTGCAGGATGAAAACCTTATGGGCCTGTTTGTGGAACGGCAGTTAAATCATATGCGCAGCTATACGCAGGAATTTATCAACGAGCGGCAGGCCGCCATCAAGGAGCGGCTTAGAGACTGGCACGGGGAAGAAAAAGTAAGTCGCTTTCTGTCATGAAAGGAAAACAGCGATCATGAAAAACAGCATCATCGTTGCAGGAGTACCGCGGGCGGGGAAAAGCACCATTTCCCACCGCCTGGCGGCGCGGTTTGGCTATCAGCACATCAGCATGGACTCGATCATTGCAGGGTTTGAAAAATGTTTTCCGGAAACCGGGGTCAATACCTATGCCGGCTTATCTTCCATGGATACGATGCATATGATCAGCGGCAAGATGGCGCCGTTTGTGCGGGCAATGCTTGACAGCGCCGAATATGATGAATTTGAGCCCGGCATGGTGCTTGATATGTATCAGCTTTTGCCGGAGGAGAGGTTCGCGATCCAGAAAAAGTACGATACGGAGAAAGACTATACTTTTTACAAATCGGACGAGGAACTGAGAGAGGGCGCAGTTTACATCGTGGAACAAAGCATCCTGATGAAAGAGCAATGCCAAACATACGGCCTGCGGTATTTTGAGACGGCAAAGGACAGAGAGCAGGTATTCGAAGAATTTCTGAAAATCTTTTAAAACCCACCTAACCAACCCCGGTCTGTTACGACTATACAGGTGTAACGATCATGATCAAAACAAAAAGGCAAGCGATGAAAACAGACGAAACGTTGAAATTACTTGAGGATAAGAGCTTTCTCGATAAGATTTATCATTTTTCTTATCACAGATGCAGCACGTCCTTTGAAGCGGAAGATTTGTGTTCGGATATCATCCTGGCGGTCATTTCAGCCATACAAAAACAGGAGCAGATCGAAAATTTTTATGCCTTTGTATGGACGGTTGCCCGCAGGGTCTACGCGGATCACTGCAGAAAGAGGAACGCGGAGCGTCAGATAACCGTATCCGGTACGGAGAACAGTGATTTCCCATGGGAATCGCTGGAGGCAAAGGAAAATGAGATAGAGGCCTTTCTGGAGGAAGCGGCCGAGCGGGAACAGATCAGCCGGATCTTTCAGGAAATCGCGTTTTTGTCAAAGGCGTACCGCGATGTGATGGTCATGTATTACCTTGACGAGCGAAAGATAAAGGATATTGCAGGAAGGCTTGGCATCAGCGAAACGACTGTGAAGCAGCGTTTGTTTTCAGCACGCAATTCCATCAGAAAAGAGGTTGAGACGATGAGTGAAAGAAATTATCTTTTAAAGCCTGTTAAATTGGCATTTGCAGGAACCGGCGAGCCCGTCGGCAACGATCCCCGCACCAAGGCGGAGAGACTATTTTCCCAGAATTTGATTTATCTGTGTAAGGACAAACCAAAGTCAGCAAAGGAACTTTCGGAGGAACTGTGTATCCCCATGCCCTACATTGAGGAAGAACTGGAAATCCAGTGCCGCGGCGAAAATGGGAACTATGGGATGCTTCGCAAGCTTGATAATGGGAAATATGCGACAAATATTATTTTGGTCGATTACGAGGAGTACGATCAGGCAAATAAGATTTATGAAAAGCATCTTCCCGAATTTTGTGAAGTAATCAAAGCGGCGCTGCAGAAAAATGAGGAGAAGATTCTTTCGTTCCCCTATCTGAACGAGCAGAAAGATATGCGATTCATTCTGTGGTCTTTGATCTCCAGAACGGTTTGGAGCTTTGGGGGCTGGGTCAAGGAAATTCTTGCGGAAAAATACTTCGCAGACGTTGAGCCGGTGACAAGGGACTTTTCCTGCGTAGCGGTCGCTTACACGGATGAGCAGGAACCTGTTTTTGGCTTTTACGGTTGCGACGGCATATCAGCGTCATCCATCGGCGGTTATCAGTCCGTTGAGGTTGCTAACATATACGGCAAACATATCCAAGAGCATTTTCACTGTGGGCACAATCTGTCACTGGATTCCCAGCTTTTGATGGTACTTAGTGCGATCGGCGGGATTTCCATTGACGAATTATCGATGGAAGAAAAGGAGGTCGCAGCGAAAGCGATTGCGAACGGGTATCTGCGTAAGAGTGGCAGCAGGATAGAGCCGGGGATCATTGTGATCGACAGGAAGGATGCGGGAGATTTTTATAGTTTTTCCCGCAAACTTACAGAGGGCGTGGACGCGGTGGCGGAAGAGATCGCCGCAGAGCTGGCGGAATTTATGCGCAGTCATATCCCCGAATATTTGATGAATGAGTATCAGATCTATGCGGAGCTGATTGCGGGAGTCCGCATCCTGTCAAAGACGATCGATGCATGTATCGAAGAAGGACTGCTTGTGAAGCCCAAAAACAGAATCTGCGCGGAAGGCACGTGGATGATCGTAGAGAAGGAAGCGTAGCGGCAGCGCACAGATTGCATAGTTTTCTATCTTCTTCCCCCGATAAGACGATAAAGTCCTGTCGGGGGCCCTTTATTTGCTTTATTTGCTCCTTTCCGCTAGAATGGTAATATATAGCAGATCAAAAGAGGCGTACCGGAAGCGCAGCGTACAAATTTTGGCGAGCTGCCCTGCAAACAATTCCCAATACTCTTTGACGGGAGGCTTCCCGTCGATCCATTCCAACAGCAAAAAAGC
Source organism: uncultured Lachnospiraceae bacterium (assembly GCA_910576815.1). Classification (GTDB taxonomy): domain Bacteria; phylum Bacillota; class Clostridia; order Lachnospirales; family Lachnospiraceae; genus UBA3282. The sequence continues at coordinate 31,281 of CAJTKA010000012.1, read as the reverse complement.
ATAACCGTTCGTACCCGCCTGCGTTCCGCTACCAAGGATGCGCGGTGTCCCGATACAGCCTGTCTGTGTGATCGCCTGCAAGCCGAGAGCTTCCGCTTGAAAGAAAGCGGCGTTTTTTATGGTATTGGACTTCATAAAAATGCGTGCGCCGTTTGTGAGGGTAAACCCGTAGGCGTCGTTGATATCGCCGCCGAAGACCCTGTCGGATTGTACGATCTTCTTGTCTTCTCCAAACAAAGATTCCAGCGCGGCATCGATAGAGGTAAATTGTTTTGGTGCGGTAAAAGCCATGCGGGTCACACTCCTTACTGCATTGCGGCGAAAAGTATATAGTCGAGTTAATTATTATCATACCGCAATGAGGGCGGGGAAGCAAGAAAGGATGCTGGTAAAAATAGGTATAATATTGTATAATAGTATAAGTTATCAAAAAGGACTGATGAAACGATAAGTAGACGGTATGGAGGGAAGATTGTAAATTGAAATTTTCACTCGCGAGATTAGGTTTGAGTAAATCTCTCCGAGATTAACTCTGCATTGCTTGCCGCAAATTCGTTCATGCGCAAAAAACAGCGTAGAAAGGGAGAAAAATATGGCAATTAAAATCGGAATCTTAGGGTACGGAAATCTGGGGCGTGGTGTGGAGTGCGCTGTGAAGCAAAACCCCGACATGGAACTTGTGGTGGTGTTTACCCGCAGAGACCCGGGGCAGGTCTCTATTCTTACAAAGACGGCGGCGGTCTGTCATGTGTCTGAGGCGGTGGACTGGAAAGAAAAGATCGACGTGATGATTTTGTGCGGCGGGAGCGCCACCGATCTGCCGACGCAAACACCGGAGTTTGCAAAGTTATTTAACGTTGTGGACAGCTTTGATACTCACGCGAAGATACCGCAGCATTTTGCTGCTGTGGACGCGGCTGCAAAGGGAGCTGGGAAGGTTGGTATCATCTCCGTGGGCTGGGACCCGGGCATGTTTTCTTTGAATCGCATGTATGCGAGCGCTATCCTGCCAAATGGCAAGGATTATACCTTTTGGGGAAAGGGCGTCAGCCAGGGGCATTCCGATGCGATCCGCCGCATTGCGGGCGTAAAGGACGCCAAACAGTATACGATCCCGGTGGAATCTGCGCTTGAGGCAGTGCGGGAGGGGAAAAATCCCGAACTGACAACCAGAGAAAAGCACACCAGAGAGTGTTTTGTGGTCTTGGAAGAAGGGGCGGATGCTGCGAAGGTAGAGCAGGAGATCAAGATCATGCCGAATTACTTTGCGGACTATGATACCACCGTACATTTTATCAGCGAGGAAGAACTAAAGCGTGACCACAGCGGCATCCCGCATGGCGGTTTTGTGCTGCGCAGTGGAAAGACGGGGTGGGAGGAGGAGAACAGCCACCTGATCGAGTATCGGTTGAAGCTCGACTCCAATCCGGAATTTACCTCCTGCGTGATTGCAGCCTATGCGAGGGCGGCATACCGCCTTCATCAGGAAGGGCAGACGGGCGCAAAGACGGTATTTGATATTCCACCTGCATATCTAAGCGCGATGAGTGGGGAAGAATTGCGGGCGAAAATGCTGTAGGATAAGGCGGATACGGACAGGGAAGGAACGACGGGGATGGTTACGTTAAAAGAAATTGCAAAAGAATGCAATGTGTCGCCGACTACGGTTTCCAATATTCTTAACGGGAAACCAAAGGTTAGTAACGATACCAAAAAGAAAGTGCTGGAAACGATTGATAAAATGGGTTATAAGCCCAATTATATCGCGCAGGGACTGCGGCGGCAGAAGACCAGAACGATCGGTATCATCGTGGAGGATATCGCGCAGTTTTCGACGCCGGAAATCGTGGAAGGTATTATGAGCAACGGTGAGGAAAAAGGCTATCGTACAGTTGTCAAAAATATGCGCCTCTATGCCAGATGGGGGGATATCTGGTACGGCGATGAGAACAGCTATCATTCCATATTAGATCCGGCCTTACAGGAACTGGAATCTATCAGAGTGGACGGTATTATTTATATTGCAGGGCATGCGAGGATCATCAATTGTTTTCCGCAGAGTTTTCCAATCCCGGCTGTCATGGCGTATGCCTTTTCCAAGAATCCGGACATCCCGTCGGTCGTGATAGACGATCAAAAGTCCGCCCATGAAATCGTGCAGTATTTGATATCCAAGAGGCATACCAAGATTGGCGTGATCGGAGGAAGGAAGAATAACATACATACGCAGCAGAGACTTTTAGGTTATCAGAAGGCTTTGCTTGAAAATGGGATCCCCTATAATCCGAATTGGGTCAGATATGCGGAGTGGGAGAAGGAAGACGACGGAAAAGCAGATTTGGATTCCCTGTAAGTTTATCGAGAGGCAGTCTGTTCATCAGTTGAAAACAGAATAACAGAGCAGCAGAATAGAGAAATGGAAGATAAGGGAATATTTTTTTGGAAGGTTTTAACATTCAACACAATGTGAATGATGCAATAAAATCTAAAATAATGCGCTGCAAACGAGGAATTTTTTGGGGTGCATGAAAAGAAAGGAGCAATCATGATCAGAAAGGTTAAAACAGAAAACGGATGGGTTAGGGGGATTGAAGCATCCGATCCAAGGATTACCGCTTTTAAGGGGATCCCCTTTGCGGTGCCTCCAATCGGGGAGAACAGATGGAGAGCGCCTCAGCCCTGTGCGGATTGGGAGGGCGTACGGGACGCATTTCGCTTTGGCCCAGCGGCGGTGCAGGATAAGCCGGGACTCGGCGATGACGTATATTGCCGTGAATGGCACGTGGATCCGGAGCTTCCTATGGATGAGGACTGCCTGTACCTGAACGTGTGGACGGGGGCAAAGAGCGCGGAGGAAGGGCTGCCGGTACTCGTATGGTATTACGGCGGCGGACTGCAGTGGGGGTATCCTGCGGAAATGGAGTTTGACGGAGAGCGGCTGGCACGCCGGGGCATCGTGGTGGTAACAGTCAATTACCGCATCAATGTCTTTGGATTTATGGCGCATCCGCAGCTGACAGAAAAACAGCCTGACGCGCCGACCAATTTCGGCAGCCTGGACCAGCAGGCAGGGTTGAAATGGGTGATACGAAATATCCGTGCCTTTGGCGGTGATCCTGAGCAGATCACCATTGCCGGACAGTCTGCGGGCGGCGGGAGCGTGCTAAGCCAGATGGCGTGTCCGCATAACAAGGGGTTGTTTCAGCGGGCCGTGATTATGAGCGGTATGATCGGAAGCCCTTATACAAAGCAGACCATCGGCATTCCTGAACCTCTTGCGGAGGCGGAGAAAAACGGCGCTGATTTTCTGGCGTTTGTCGGGGTGAAAGATATAGAGGAGGCAAGAAAACTAGATGCCTTTTATCTCCGCGACAAGTACGGCGAGTATGCAAAAGAGCACCCGCGTATGTTTACGGTGCTGGACAATTGTTTCTGTGTCGGAGATCCGCTTGTCATGCTTTTAAAAGGGGAAAGCGCGGATGTGCCGGTGATGGCGGGAAATACGGTCGATGAATTTTTGGAGGCGCTTCCGGCAGCTACCAAAGCGGAGGCGGAAGAAAAGGCGCGGCAGATCTTCGGAGACGACGCGCAGGTATACCTTGGATTTCCCGAAGTTTGGGCGGAAAGCGAAAAAGGAAGCTTCGGAAAAGTCAGCAGTTTGGAATGCACCATAAAAGGGGTGCTTGGCGGACGGAAGAAGAATGGGAGCGCACAGGATTCCTATTATTATAAGTTTGGACCGGAGATTCCCGGATGGGATCATGCGGGCTGTTTTCATTCTGTCGATCTGTGGTTTTTCTTTGAATCGCTGGCAAAATGCTGGCGGCCTTTTATCGGAAAGCATTATGACTTAGCAAGGCAGATGTGCAATTACTGGGCAAACTTTATCAAAAGCGGCAATCCCAACGGCGAAGACGCAGACGGACAGCCAATGCCCGTCTGGATACCTTATACGGATGAACAGCCGGCGGAAATGGTATTTACGACGGAAGGCGCAAAAGCTTTTGGCGGGCAGGAAAGCGGCTATATCAGATTTTTAAAGAAAAAGATTATTAGGGAGATGGAAGCCTGACGGAGGCTGTATTGTGCGGGAAAAGTCGACGATTTTGGAGAGGCAGAAAGGAAAAGAAATGGAAAAAGGAAAAAATAAAAACGGAAAAAATGAAAACGGATATCTGAAAGTATATACGAGAGAGCCGGACAAAGAAAATTATCCGGATGGGCTGGCATTTAGTATTCATATGGCGTACGGCGAAGACGAGAAAGAATTTTCTCCTTTGCATAAAAACTATGGCATCCTGTTTGCCGAAGCGGTCATTATGCCGAATGATACCCTTTCTCCGCGAGGCGTGAAGGAACCGAAAGTTTTTGCCCTAAAGGACGGCGGTTTCGGCATTGCCGCAGTGCGGGTGATGGAAAATGGAGATACGGACGAGGCGTGCGCTGGCAAGGTCCTTTTCTGGACGACAATAGACTGGATCGACTTTGAGGCGAAGGGGCTTGTGGCGGTTGACGAGGTGGAAGCGAAGGCTGTAATGGCCAATGGATTGACGGAAGATCATGTGGAAGTGGAGTCTGCCATTTTGAATCGGGCGGTCGAATATTGGAATTCGATTTATCATACAGAAACGGTCGTTCCGGAATGCGTGCAGCTGTCCTCTGAACAGGAGCTGGACGCGGTGATGGCGGAGGCGGTCTATTCGGACGGTTCCCGTGCGTCAAAGAGGGTGCTGTGGGAGAAAGATGCCATTGACTTTACCCGCCCGGGCATCTATGAGATCCGGGGAAGGGTGCAGAGCAAAAAGTTTACCTTCCCGTTGGCGGAAGGTTTTGGAGATCCCGTTATTTTTCCATGGGAGGGAAAGTGGTACTTTATATCGACCAGTGACAATACGGGCGATATCGGCCTGTATATCAGGGAAGCGGATACGGTGGAAGGGCTTTTTGCGGAAGGTGTGGTGCAGCATTTGATCCTGCCGCTTGATGAAAAACGGGAATTGATCCAGACTTTCTGGGCGCCGGAATTTCACGTGATCGGCGGGAAGCTGTATATCCTGTTTGCGGTCAGTGGTCACGCTTGGGGACCGCAGTGTCATCTTTTGAAATGGAAAGAAGGGCAGCCCCTTATCAAGGCAGAGAGCTGGGAGGATCCTGTCAGAGTGCAAAGGCAGGATGGCAGCTATCTGACGGAGGATGGGATCACGCTGGATATGACATTTCTAAGGACAAAGCGGCAGTCTTATGTGGTCTGGTCTTACAGACTGGGGATGTGGAAACCGCATGATACCGGTTCCATGCTCTGTATTGCCACGATAGATGAGCGTGAGCCGTGGAAATTGACCTCCGAACCGGTACGGCTTGCCCGCCCGTTGTATGGCTGGGAGAATGTGGACAATACCATCAACAATGAAGGCCCCTATGCCTTTATCAGGGACGGAAAGGTATACCTTGCCTATTCGGGCGGCGCGGCAAACAGCTACACCTATGCGGTGGGGCTGCTCACGGCAAGGGAGGAGGACGATCTGCTGGATGTCTCTAATTGGCAGAAACGCTGTACACCTGTACTTTCTTTTTATTCCGTGGAAGGCGAATACGGGCCGGGGCATAATTCCTTTTATGAGGATGAGGACGGGAATCTGATGATTGCCTATCACGCGGAAAAGGACAAAAAATCGACGCTCAGATGCGATGGGATCAGGCGGGTGCATTTCAGGAAGGACGGCACACCAGAATTTGGCATGTCTGCGAAAGAGGATTTTGATCCTGCGCTGGGAAGTGTGAGCATGAAGGTTGAGATTGTGCGGGGTTGAAAATAGTTTAAAATCGCAAAAGCGGGCTAAAGAATTTTTCTTTAGCCTCTTTTTTGCTATGCAAAGTGGTAAAATAAGGATAATAGAGTTATTTTTGTAATATGACCCTGCGTCAGGGGTTGCTTGTGACGCTGCGTCATAAGCTATTCTTGGCGTGAAGGAGGTGAAAAGCTGTGTCCAAATACACGACAGGAGAGATTGCAAAACTGTGCGACGTGACGGTGAGAACCGTTCAGTATTACGATACCCGCGGCATCCTTGTGCCATCGGAACTTTCGGAAGGCGGCAGACGCCTGTACTCCGAAAGTGATGTGAGAAAAATGAGGATCATCTGCTTCCTGCGGGAGCTGGGGCTTTCCATTGGCGCGATTTCCCAGATTCTTTCCGAAAAAGATTCGGGTAATGTGATTTCGCTGTTATTAGAGCAGCAGGAGCAGGATCTGAAAGGGGAAATCAGCGAGCGGCAGGAGAAACTGGAAAAGATGAAGACCTTAAAGCGCGAGTTGAAAAGCGTAGAGACGATCTCTGTCGAATCCATTGGGGACATAGCCTATATCATGTCAAATAAGAAGAAATTAAAAAGGATTCATGCGAATCTGCTGGTCGGCGGGATACCGATTACTATTTTGCAATGGGCAGGCATTGTACTGTGGATCACAAAAGGCTTGTGGCAGCTGTTTGCGTTTTGGGTGGTTGTTTTTATGCCATGCGCGTATCTGCTCTCAAAGTATTATTTTAACCATGTTGCCTATATCTGTCCGCAGTGTCACAGTGTTTTTAAGCCGACATTCAAAGAAGCCTTATGGGCAAAACATACGCCTGTGACCAGAAAACTGACCTGTACCGACTGCGGTCATCACGGGTTCTGCGTAGAGGTGGCGAGAGAGGAGGCATAAGATTGAAAAATAAGTCTATGGAGGAAATCATGGATAAGGCAGAAATGGATAGAGTAGAAAGGAAGCAGGAGCAGGTAGAATATGATAGGGCAAAGACAAGACGGTATCTGTTGTGGACCTTTGGCATTGCATGGTTGATGCAGGCTGGCGTGGCCCTGCTCTATCGCGGCGGGCTTTCCGTCATCGGGCAGATGATGGCGCAAATGCTCATGGCGCTGATGATGTTTGTGCCGATGCTTGGCGTGCTGCTTTCCGGGAACCGACTCGCGGGAATGGGCTGGAAACCGCATATCAAAGGAAGGTTGAAACCGCTTTTGATGGCCTGGTTTTTTCCGGCGATCCTGACTGCGCTTGGTGCCGCCATCTATTTCGCCGTCTTTCCGGGACATTTTGATGTGAGCGGCGCGTATCTGATAAGCATTGGCGGAGAGGCAGCGCTTTCGCAGCTGGAAGCACAGGGAATCTCCTATGCGCAGTATATTTTGATTTCTGTCGTCAGCTGCCTGACTTATGCGCCGTTTATCAATATGATTCCGGCGGTCGGAGAAGAAGCAGGATGGCGGGGCTTTCTCTATCCGCAGTTAAAGACGAAATACGGCAAAAAGAAGGGCCGGTTGATCGGCGGCGTGATCTGGGGAATTTGGCACTGGCCGCTCATGGCGCTGATCGGTTATGAGTACGGGACGGATTATATCGGTTTTCCCATTGTCGGGATGCTGCTGTTTTGTATTTTCACGATCGCGGCGGGAATTGCCTGCGACTGGCTGTATGAGAAAAGCGGGCTGATTTGGGTGCCGGCAATTTTCCACGGTGCGATCAATGCGGCGGCTACGGTCCCGGGCGCAGTCTGTCTGGCCAATACCGGTTCTCTGATTCTGCTGGGACCTGCGCCAATTGGCGTGCTGGCGGGGATTCCGCTCATGGTTTTTGCGGGCATCCTGTTTTATAAGTCTGAATAAAGGACAGGCAATGCGCGGGAACGCGGGATTGTAAAGGTGGTTCTTTTCTGCTATAATTTGAGCGTGATTCAAACGAGGAATGGAGGAAGCACGTCATGAGCAGAAAGAGATGGACCACCTTTATTTTATTGTCTGCGGCGCTTATGGGATCGTCAGTTGGCTGCGGCACGACGGCGGAGCCTGTAAACAGCAGTGCTTATAACGCGGTAAATGGTGCGGATGCGGCTGGTGCAGCGGAGACAGGAAATGAGAAACATAAAGAAACAGAAGTAAAAAGCGAGACTGCGGAAACGAGAGAAACGGCAGAATTAAAAGAAACAGAAGAAATAGAGGAAACGGAGCGTGAGGATATGCAGGATGCACGAAAAGACGGTATCGCGGAAGCAATCGAACAGGAGACTGCGTCGGTAGAACTGGAGACAGACGATTCGCAGGATGCGGAGGAGACGGCGGGAGAGCCGACAGCCGAGATCAGCGAACTCATTCCAACGAAGTATTCGTCGCGCAGATACAAACAATGCGGGACCGTTGAGCATATCACTTATCCCAGCTATGATTATTTTGGAGACGGTTCTGCGTTGGAAAAACCCGCCAATGTCTATCTGCCCTACGGTTATGATGAGACGAAACAGTATAACGTTCTCTATCTGATGCACGGCATCGGCGGCGACGAGAATGAGTGGGGTATGGTGGGTAACACCTCTCAGATCAAGATGATCATGGACAACCTTATTTTTAACGGCGATATCGAGCCCTTTATCGTAGTGACCCCCAATGGCCGCTCGGGTGCGGATTTCGCGAATAAAAGCTCTGATTATAATTCTTTTTATGAGTTTGGAAAGGAACTTAGAAACGATTTGATCCCTTATATCGAGAATCATTATGCGACCTATGGCAAAGCAGGAGAAGCAGACTACGATATGAAGGCGAACAGAGAACACAGAGCGATGGCGGGACTGTCTATGGGCGGCATGCAGACCATCAACATCGGGATGTGCGAATGTCTGGATATCATTGGCTGGTTTGGTGCGTTCTCTGCGGCGCCGACTTCTTATCCGGCGGCGGATGTCGTCAAAAAGATTGACGGGCAGTTCCCTGACGAGGAGATCAAATACTTTTACAATATCTGCGGGACCGACGATACGATCGCTTATCAGAGTTCGTCAACGGCGGCGAAAAAACTTCCGCAGCTAAGCGACAGATTTCAGGACGGCGAAAATTACATGTGGCAGGAATTGAGGGGCGGGCATGATTTTCGGATCTGGTATCTCGGCTTCTACAATTTTGCGCAACTCGTATTTAAGTAGCGTGAGAAGAACTTCTAATCACTCGCAGCAAGGGCTGGTTCATTAAAGCAGCATAGCAGCTTTTGAAGTTCTAAGTCTCACGCAGGAGAATGCCTAAAATGCGGCATTCTCCGCACATGCTTTTGTAAAAAAACTTTTTGGAGGATACGCATGAAAATCGCCATAGTGGATGACGAGGCGGACGAACAGGAGATTCTTGTCAAGTATATCAGAGAATGGGCAGAGGCGAAGAAGGAATTGGTAGAATTTGCCTGCTTTGCAAGCAGCGAAGCCTTCCTTTTTTCGTGGGAGGATGATAAGGATTACGCGCTGCTCGTTCTTGACATCGAGATGGGCGGGATCAGCGGTTTAGAGCTGGCAAAAAAGATCCGTTTGCAGGATGGGGATATTCCCATTCTATTCGTTACCGGATATGACGAGTATATGCAGTATGGCTATGACGTAGCGGCGCTTCATTATCTGCTCAAACCGGTACAGAAAGAGAAACTGTTTCAGGTTCTTGATAAGCTGGGAGAGCGGGAAGAAAGTCAAATATGCCTTATTGTCAATGCGGGCAATGAGGTGCGGCGGTTTCCGCTTTCTGCTATTTTTTATGTGGAAGCGGACGGACACGGCAGTATCCTGCACACGGCGGACGAGGTAGTTTCGGTAAGGGAATCCTTTGGGGAGATTGAAAAGCTGCTTTCAACGGAGGAAGCAGTCAAATGCCACAGGGCCTATCTGGTGAATCTGCGGTATGTTTCCGCCATCCGAGGCGCCGAGCTGATCCAGGATCACGGCGAAAGACTGCCGATTGCCAGAAGCCGCATGAAAAGCGTACAGGCTGCGTTTGTGCGCTATTATAAGGACAGACAAGGTTGAAGACTGAGAAATAAATTTGTGTAGAAATGGAGAAAGTTATGGGGTTGGCAATTGCTGTGGGCCTGGCGATGGTCGTTTTGGTTAACGTCGCGCTGTGGTTGTTTTGGATGCCTTGGTATGTGGATCGGAAAATCAGCCGTTTTCAAAATGAATTAGTGGACAGGCACTATGCCGAGGTCGAGACGATGTACCGCAAAATGCGTGGCTGGCGGCATGATTACCACAATCACATTCAGGTGCTGAAGGCGCATATGGAATTTGCGCGTTATGAGGAAGCAAAGCAGTATTTGACGATGTTAAACGACGATCTGAGCACTGTGGATACCGTGATCAAGACCGGCAATGTGATGGTGGATGCCATTTTAAACAGTAAGCTCACGATGATCAGGGAGAAGGAGATTCAGGTGGACGCAACGGCGGTCGTACCGCAGGATGTACCCTTTTCCGGGATCGATTTGTCGGTCCTGATTGGGAACCTTTTGGATAATGCCATGGAAGCTTGTGCGCAGGTCGTCAATAAGGACGAGCGGTTTATCCGAATCTATATCGATATCGTCAAAAAACAGCTCTACATTTCCGTCACCAATTCCATGGAAGGGAGAGCGAAAAGAAAAGGATTACAGTATCTTTCGACCAAGGCGGGCCTGCACGGGTTCGGGCTGATCCGCATCGACAGGATCGCCTCGAAATATGGGGGATTTATCAATAGGCAGAATGAGGAGGGCGTATTTGCAACGGAGGTCATGCTGCCGCTAATAGCGTGATAAGTGATGGGAGAATGCAATTCATGCGCGTGGGGATACCGTTCGTGCAGAATTGCATTTTTTGTTTCGCGCTTGTAATAATATGGATTTGCAATTGGCAAACGTTAGTGAAAAGAAGTGAGGTAACGTATGAACAGTAGGAAATATTCGTTGAGCGGAAATATCCTGTTTCATTTGAATAGTGCAAGACAGTGGAATCAGTGGGTCTGCTACTTCCAGTTTCTGGATGTGATACCGAATATGGCGGCGACATTTCTGGGGATCTGGCTGCCTTCGCTGATTGTCTCTGAATTGCAGAACGGCGTCTCGCTTTCGGTTTTGATGGCGAGCATTATCACTGTTTCTGTAGGGTTGTTACTCAGCAATGTGGCAGATACTGCCATGACACAGTATTTATATCGCAACGGCTTATCGCTGACGCTGTATTATGATAAGCTGGCCTTTGAGAAGACGATGAAGATCGACTATGATCTGCTGGAGAGCAAAGAGGTGCAGAAGCTGGTGGGGAATGTCTGGGGGACGCTGCGCAATGAGTTTGCAATCCGCTGGTCCGTGACCTCCATGCCGGTACTGATCGTTTCCGTTCTCAGCTCTGTTTTTTACGGATTTCTGCTTTGCAGGGTCAATGGCATTTTAGTGCTGGTGCTGATCGTCACGATAGGGGTCAATGCATTTTTACTGAAGCAGACAAGGGACATCCATGGGAAGTATCATGAGGAGCTTAGCAGACATACCAAGGCGGCAGCCTATATCAACCTTCACGCGATGGAGAGAAGCGACGGCAAAGATATCCGTATGTATCAGATGCAGGACTGGTTCCTGCGTAAGTATGACGATGCCGTTAGCGGTATGGATCGCATTTACGGGAAGATCCATACGCAGTATTTTTTGCGGAGATTCAAAGAGCTGGGGCTGGGATTTGCCGCGGAGCTGCTTTCTTACGGTTATCTTGTGTATCTGCTGGCGGAAGGGCGGATGTCTGTCTCTGCGTTTGTCTTTTCCGTGGGAGTGGTACGGACTTTTTTGACCAATTTTTCCACCCTGATCGGTCAGGTGCAAAGTCTCAATAATATCCATGCCTTTATTACCTATATCAGAAAACTGCTCGATCTGCCGGAAAAAGCGGAGGGGAAGGTTTTCGATACGGATAGGACGAAGGGCGTGGAGATTATTTTCAAGGATGTTTCGTTCCGCTATCCCGATGCGGATACCGATGTGTTAAGCGATATCAATCTGACGATCCGTTCCAATGAAAAGCTTGCTCTGATTGGCCTAAACGGCGCGGGCAAGACTACCTTTGTCAAGCTCTTATGCGGCTTTTACAAACCGACTAAGGGAGAGATTTTTGTCAACGGTATACCGCAAAGAGACTATGACAGGGACGCGTATCTGAAACTGGTATCCGCGCTGTTTCAGGATTCCATGCTCTTTCCGGTGTCGGTCGATGAAAATCTGACCGGGGAGGTGCGGACGCAGGCGGATAAGGAGCGGCTTTCCCATGTTTTGAAGCTGTCGGGTTTTGATAAGCGTTATCAGAGCCTTTCACGGGGCGGGGAGACGAAGATGGTACGTGAGGTCAATGAGGATGCGACGGATGTTTCCGGCGGGGAAAAGCAGAAACTGCTGTTTGCCAGAGCCTTGTATAAGGAGGCACCACTGCTTATTTTGGACGAGCCGACGGCAGCGCTCGATCCGATTGCGGAAAACGAATTGTATCTACGGTACGGGGAAGCGGCGAAAAACCGCACGGTGATTTTTATTTCCCATCGTTTATCCAGTACCAGATTCTGCGACAGGATCGCGCTCTTAGAGGGGACCCACATCATAGAGGAGGGCACGCATGAGGAGCTGATCGAAAAGAATGGCCGCTATGCTGCGCTTTTTGAGATGCAGAGTCAATATTATCGGGAAGGGGAGGCAGGCTGATGAAGAAGAAGGACTTTGAAAATCTGTGGTTTTTATTCAAGGCCGTTTACCGGCAGGAAAAGAAAACCTTTTATATCGGCGTGGCAGGCGCCGTTCTGGAAGCCGTTGACCGCTATCTTTTTGTGATTCTCTTGGGAATGATCATAGATGCCGCTTTAAGCGGTAAGTCTTTGAAAAATATGCTATGGATGATCGGGGCAGCGATCGGAGCCAAGTTTGCCTTAGAAGCACTGCAGAGTCGTCTCAGAGAGAGCTTAAAAAAGAAATTGGAGAATTTCCCGAAAGAATTTGCCAGCAGAGACCTAAATCAAAAAGCGCTGACGATGGATTATGAATATCTGGAAGATGCAAACGCCAGAGATATCAGGTACCGCTCTTTTCAAAGATCCTTTTACGGGATAGGCGGCTGGCTGATGATGGTAATATATTCTACGGTGAAAAACGGGGTGTCCATCATCATTTCGATCGGCATCGTGGCGCCCATGTTTCAGGCAGTTTCCGGGGGAGAAATTACCCGGATCAGTTCTGCATGGTGTTCCGTTTTCCTGCTTGTTGGATTAGGGCTGTTAGCCTGGGCCGGCTGCAGGATCAGTGTCGGAGGGACGCGAAAGGCCATGCAGAAGTATTATGATAATTCCGCAGCCTATACTCAAAAAATGTATTATCTAGATCTGCTGGCAGGCGTCGAGCCGCAGAAGGATATCAGGGTGATGCATTTTGAACAGGTGATTCATCAGGAGGTGGAGGCGCTCTTTGACTCGATTCATGAGAACGAGAAGCAGCAGAACAGGATCTATGTGCGCAGGAATTATCTGCAGCAGCTGAGCTTTGGTATGAGCAGTTTGTTTATTTATCTGTTTGTCGGTTTACGGGCTTACGCAGGGGTGATCACGCTGGGCAATGTGGTCACTTATGCGTCCGGCATGGAACAATTTATCTATGCAATCAATCATTTATCCGTGATGATTGGCCACTTAAAGTCAGCCGCCATGTATGCGGAGGATTACAGATCATTTATTGAGCTGGGAAAGCGAAAATACGAGGGGACGATCCCCGTGGAAAAGCGGCGTGATGATCGCTTCTCCGTGGAATTTGTCAATGTGTCCTTTAAATATCCGGGCTCCGATATCTATGTGATCAAAAATCTGAATCTCAAGTTTGTCATCGGGGAGAAGATGGCGATCGTGGGGAAGAACGGTTCGGGAAAGACAACGTTCATCAAGCTCTTATGCCGCCTGTATGATGTGACAGAAGGCTGCATCAAGTTGAACGGTATTGATATCAGAAAATATGATTATAAAGATTACTGCGCGCTCTTTGCCTTGGTGTTTCAGGACTTTCAGATCTTTGCCTTTGAGGTCGGCGAAAATGTGGCGGCGGGAAGCGAGGCGGATGAGGAGCGGGTCGTTACTGCCATGAAAAAAGCGGGGCTTGATGAGCGGCTTGAGACGCTTACGGACGGCCTTCGCACTTGTGTGGGAAAGGAGTATGATGAGCGGGGCGTCGCCTTTTCGGGCGGCGAGAAACAGAAATTGGCAATCGCGAGAGCGGTCTACAAGGATGCTGCCTTTGTGATCATGGACGAGCCGACGGCAGCGCTGGATCCCGAAGCGGAGGCGCAAGTCTTTGCGGGGTTTGATAAAATGGTGGGGAAAAAGACGGCAATCTATATTTCCCACCGTCTGGCTTCCTGCAGGTTCTGCGAGGACATTCTGGTCTTTGACGAGGGAAAAGTGGTCCAGCACGGGGCGCATGAAGAATTGGAGGGACAGGAGGGATTGTACCGACAGCTGTGGAATGCGCAGGCGCAGTATTATCAATAGAGAGGGTGGGGAATCGTGTTTTAGAGGCAGGTCTGTACCGATGCTTGGAGGATAGCGTTTGCTTAATATGATCTGTTTTAGGGAATTGCGCTTTCGTAAATAGTTTGCTAGAATGCGATTAGAAGGAATTGGGATAAAAAGGAATGCGTTTGGAATCGCCAAGGGGCATATGATACTCTGATGAGAAAATATATTTTGCAATGAGGTGACAGCGTTGGTACGAATTGCTATCTGTGACGACGAAAAAGATGCCGTCGCGCTGCATGAAAACATCATAAAGGACAGCCTGCAAGCTTGCGGTATCGGCTATGAAATCACTGCTTATACATCCGGCAGTAATCTGTTGTCTGACATTACGGAGGATGGATTTTTTTATGATCTGATCCTGTCGGACATTGAAATGCCCGATGTCACCGGCATGGAACTTGCGGAGAAGATAAAGCCATTTCTGCCCAATAGTAAAGTTATTTTTATCACTTCGCATATCGAATATGCCATTGACGCGTTCGAACTTTCCATCTTTCGCTATGTGCCGAAAAACGATTTGGAAAACCGACTGAGAGCGGCCGTTACAGACGCGGCAAAGCTGATTGAGCTGGAAGCGGGCAAAGAGTATCTCATTCAGGCGGCGGGGAGAGTGGAGAAGATAGCGTATAAGGATATCTTTTATGTTCAGCGTGACGGCGGAAAAAATGCAGAAATCTATTCCGCAGCGGGAATATCAAAAGTCAGGAAAAGCCTTCAGCAGGTATTTTCGGAACTGGACGCGCCGGAGTTTCTTTTTATTGACAGGGGCTGTATCGTAAACATCATACAGATCATGAAAGTGGCTGACGGGATGGCATTTCTCAAAAATGGGGAAGCGCTGCCAATCAGCCGTTCCCATTTACAGGAAGTCAAACGGCAGATCAACAGGTATTGGGGGACGCACATCGGATGAATGGCTGTCAGATCATATCCTATTTTTTTACAAACGGGCTGCGGATCTTCGTTTGCCTGTACCTTGTCATAGCAGTATTAAAGGTGGCCGCCGACTGGAAAAAGGCGGGTATCTTCTCCGCATTGGCGGCTGTTTTGGGCACGGTACTGTCAACCTTACATGCTGCGCAGATCTATGTCACGGGCGCTGAAATCATCCTTATCATAGTGCTTGTCCGCTATCTGATCAAAACAGAACTGCGGATGCCGCTTTTTCTGACCTTTTTCTATGAGATCACGGTTTTACTGTGGGAATTTATGGCGTCTGCATATTTGGGAATCCTGTTTCAGTCGGAGCGTTTTCTTAACAAAAATCTGCCGGAATATATGGCAGCGGTATGGGTGGTGCGACTGCTGATGCTTAGCATCATTTTGTGGAAGATAAGAGCTGACCAAAACGAAGACGACTTGTCGTCTTTTCAAAAAGAAGGACAAGGAATAAACAGAATGATATCTGGGATCGCCGTTGCGGGTATCTTCGGGGTCGTCTTTTTATCCGGGCAGAACGTCATCGCCATAGAGGACGAGGAGATGACAACTTGGATCATTTTTGCCATGCTGATTCTTGTGGCAGTCCTGCTTTTTTATCTTGGCCGTCAATATGAGATGGAGAAAAAAGTAGCGCAGTTGGAAAAGGAAAGGAATGATTTGCTGCTGCGGGATTATCGGCTGCTGAAAGATACCTATGCGGCCAATGCAAGGCTGTTCCATGATTTTCACAATCACATCGAGGCGCTGCACCGTTATCTGGTAAAAGAGAGGACGGCGGAGGCCGTTCAGTATCTGGAAGGTCTGCGCACACCGATCGAAGCGGTCACGCAGTCCGTCTGGACAGGGGATGAGGCGGCAGATTATCTGTTAAGCAGCAGGCAGGCTCTTGCCGCGTCCAGAGAGATACAGATCCGCTATCACATCGAATATCCGCGGCACACCAATATCCGCAGTGTCGATTTGGTGGCAATTTTGGGGAATCTTTTGGATAATGCTTTTGAAGCGGTAGAAGATACGGAAGGGAATCTGCGTTTTGTGGAGCTGACCGTCCGCCGCATCCATGAAATGCTCATTATCAAATTGGTAAACGGCTGTAAAGCGGCGCCTGTCATAGCAGAAGGGGAAGTGAAGACCACGAAGCAGGATAAGAATCTGCACGGCTGGGGATTGAAAAGCATCCGCACTGCGGCGGAGTATTATGATGGCACGGTGGAAACGGAGTATGAAAATAATAGGTTTTGTACGGTGGTTACGCTGTCTTTCGAGCCTGTAAAAGCGGTATAGCTACATTTTGTAATCTTTTGGAATCAGGTAAGTTGTCTTGGAAATGCGCATGGAATCTTTAGCTTCAAACGCATTTTCAGGGCAATTTTATACTTTATGGACAAAAATCAGCCGTTCGCGGACAAAACGGCACAAAGGTGTTTTTTGCGGTATGCTGTGACCATAGCGTAACGGATGCGCTGAGTTGAAAGGAGGATATAACATGAGACACTTTTATTTTCGTTTGTTGTTTGGTATCGTTTGGCTGGCGGTGGCGGCTGTCAGCGCCGTAAAGGGAAATGTTTCTCTGGCAGCTCTCTATGTGACGGTAGGCATCGTATTTTTGGGGTCTGCTTATGCGATCCGAAAAAAGGAGAAAGAAAATGCGCAGTGAAACATTGAACAGGGGAGAACTTTTAACCCTGAAAAATCTAAACGTCTGGTATACAAAAGGCAGACCTGTTCTGGATCAGTTTTCCATGGAGCTGCGGACAAATGAAGTGGTCGGACTGATTGGCTTGAACGGAGCAGGCAAGACCACCCTGATCAAGACCCTGGCCGGGCTGATCGACAGTTTTCAGGTGGATACCGCTCTGTGGCAGGGTGAGCCGCTTTCCTTTCGGGACAGAGAATTTAAGAAAGAGCGGTATGTTGTCTTTGCCGAAGACCATTCCTTCCGCTTCTTTACCTTTCGCGAGTATCTTTCCTATGTGGGAACTTCCTATGGAAAGAAACTGACGGGGCCTGAGGTAGAGGAATTGGTGCAGGGGTTTCATTTTGACAAATATACAGATGTCCTGTTGAAAGACTTGTCAATGGGGAATCTGAAAAAGGCGTATCTGATCACTGCCTTTGCGCTGAAACCAAGGTTTCTGATGCTGGATGAACCTGTGAACGGTCTGGATTTCCAGAGCACGGAATATTTGTATCAGTTGATCAGCAGTTATCGGCAGTATGGCACCTTGCTTTTTTCATCCCATATCCTGGAAAGCATCTGCCTGACTTCCGACCGGGTGTTTGTATTGGAGCATGGACAGATCGGGCAGTGTTTTGCGGGGCAGGAGATCGAAGCGGAGAACATCAGGGAGGCACTGGAAAAATGATGATACTAAAAGCCCTATTCAAACAGTTTTTTGGTGCAAAGTACGAACGCGTCGGGAAAAGTCTTGCCGCCTGCCTGATCCTGTTTCTTGCCGTTCGAGCGGCGGAGATTCGTGTGGAGATTGCGCCGTTTATCCTGTTTTTGACGGCAACGGCAGTTTCGACGGGTGTCATGTGGCAGACGCTTCATGATGCGGGAAATGCAGAGCGTATGACGGGGCTGTTTATGCTGCCCTTTCAGGACGGAGAAATGACGGTTTCTCTGGTACTCGCCTTTACCTGCTATACGTTAGTGACCAAGACATTCCTTGTGCTTTCGCTGTTTTTTGCTTTACAGGAATGGAATACGCTGCAGATTGCCACGGCCCTGTTGTGTGCCTGTGGTGGATGCGTAGCGGCAGCGCTATGCTATATGGTGACAAAGGAAGCTGCGCATCCCGAAAAAGGAAAGCGGATGGCGGATGCCTATGTATTTTACAGGCCGATTTCTGTGAAACAACTGATCAGGCATGGCGGAGGGAGCGGAAGCGTATTCCTGTATCTTATGCGTTACCTGATGACGAATCGGAGTTATCTGTGGAATACCGTTGGCCTGTGCGCGGTGGCAGGTATCCTGCCGATGCTGCTAGGGCAGTTTGCGGGAGTGTATGTGATGCCGTTGGGGTTTGCCATTCTCTGTTTGAATACGCCGCTTTGTATCCTGTTGTCCGTTGATCCCGATCTGGAGCAGGCGGTGCGGACATTGCCCGGACAGGCAGCGCGGTTTTGCAGCCGCTATACGCTCTTTCTGTTTGTTGTTAATCTGGCGGTAAACAGCGTGTATTTGATTAGCTGGCAGATGCAGCATGGCGGTGTGGGCGGCAGAGAAATCCTGACTGCGGTGCTGATCACAGTGCAGAGCGCGATCCTCTCTGTTTTGTTGGAATGGGTTTACCCGATTCGTAATTGGAAGGTCGAAAACGATCTGTGGCATCATCCGCGAAAATACCTGGTACCGCTTATGATGCTGCTGATTGCAGGGGTTATCGCTATGTGGCCTGCAAGTATATGGGGATTGTTGTGCTTTGTTATAGTCGAAGTTTTAAGTTTATTATTTATCACAAGGAAGATTCATTAGCAGAGGAAAAACGAAGATATTAAGATATCCTTAAGTTGATTGCACTTCGGATGAAAATATGATAGGTTTAAGACATAAATTGTAAGAATTGATCTGCAGATTATTGAAATAATAATGCTATCAACGAAAGGAAAAGGACGGGGTTACTTATGAAGAGCAGGCTGTATTATGTACTGTATTTTTTGTATGCTGTTGTGGTGGCTTTTGTTTTGTACTTAAACGGCGTATTTACCGGGGAATGGAGTTCCTATACGAATCTGGTCATTAATCTGGTATTCCTGTTTATTATCGGGATCCTGTTTGTCATATCCTCCATAAGTTTCGGCAGGCTCAACAGAGTCACCTATGAGCTGGAGGATGTCATGCTCCGTCTGCAAAAAGAGTATAAGGAGGCAGGCGGGAAGAATCTTTGGGCGAATTATCAGGATCATGCCAAGGTGTTTGAAGAAAAGGAACTGCAGGAAGCGTTCCACAAATACTGTCTGCGGGTAAAAGGCACAAGGACAAGGCGGGGCGCTGATCCTGCCTGCGATTTGGGAGAATATATCAACGAGGATCTTCTGGACCGGGTGGGCATGAACTTCTTCAATTCCGGTATGTCCGGGACGCTTACGGGCCTGGGGATCCTGGGTACGTTTCTTGGGTTGTCCATGGGACTTGGCGCATTCAGCGGGGACGATATCTTTACGATCTCCGACAACGTGGGTTCTCTGCTTTCGGGTATGAAAGTGGCTTTTCACACTTCGGTGTATGGTATCCTGTTTTCACTGGTATTCAATGTCGTCTACCGCAGTATCATGTCGGACGCCTATGAGGTGCTGAATGAATTTTTATGCGTGTTTCGACAGACCGCACAGCCGATTGGTCTGAAAGAGGATGAAAATGCGGCGACCATGCTTGTCTATCAGGCGGGGATGGCGAGTTCTCTAAAGCAGATGCTTGAACTGATGAAAGGAAATGCAGCAGAGCAGACGGCAGGCGTAGAGCGTATTGTGGAGCAGTTTACCGCACAGATGCAGACGGCTTTGAATACGGACTTTCAGAAACTTGGGAATACCTTAAAGAGTGCGGGCGAATCGCAGGCAGTCAGTGCGAAAAATGCCGCGGAGATGGTGGAGGCGGTCACCGCTTTGGTGGAGGTAAACCGAAACGTGCAGGAGGCGCTTCTCAAGGTGATGGAAAGGCAGGAAGCTTTTGCGGGGGAGCTTGCCGGGCAGAAAAAAATGCTGGCGGATGCCTGCAGCGATATGAGCGATGAGATCAGCAGTCAGATTTACACCTTTGAACAGATGAGGAATTTGTATGAGAAATAGACAGAGGGACAGGGAGGCGTTCAGGGAGCACAGTTTTTGGCAGTCCTATTCGGATATGATGGCTGCGCTGCTGCTGATTTTTATTTTGATGATCGCCATAACACTTGCCATATACCGACAAAAAACAAATGATTTGGAGAACACCAGACTGGCGCTTTATACAGCGCAGAGTGAACTGGACGAAACAATAAAGGATCTGGAGTTTTCCAAGGCGGAGCTGGAAAAGTCCAATGAGGAGCTGGAGTCTTCTTTGACGGAATTGCAGCAGGCTTACGAGCAGGCGGCCCTGACACAGGAGGAGTTGGACAACGCCTATCTGGAGATCGAAAATGCCAGACAGGAATTGACGACGACGAAACAGGAGCTGCAGGACATCGTCGGCATCCGCACGGATATCATCGGAGCACTGCAGTCCGCGTTCAGCAATTCCACGATGAAGGTAGATGCTCAGACGGGGTCCATTACCTTTTCTTCTGATGTGCTTTTCCGCTACAACAGCGCTTCTCTCACCGCGGACAGCAGGGACACTTTAAAGAACGTGATTCCGATGTATCTGGATGTGCTGCTGCAGGATCAGTTTCGCGGCTATATCGCGGAGATCATTATTGAGGGACATACCGATACGGACGGCGGCTATCAGAGCAACATGGAGCTGTCTTATGAGAGAGCCAAGGCGGTGGCGGATTTTTGCCTGAACAAGCGAAACGGGCTTGGTGAGACGGAGATCGAACAATTACAGAAACTGCTCACCGTCAACGGGAAATCGTGGAGCAACCCTGTCTATCTGAAGGACGCTTCCGGCAGCCAAACAGAAGAAGTGGATATGCCGGCCTCCAGAAGGGTGGAGATCAAATTCCGCCTGAAGGAGGATGAAATGATCGAGAAGATCGCGGGGGTTTTGGAGCAGAGATAAAAAAGTGTTGACATTTTGCTATCATACGATTAACATGAAAGCATGTACTTGCATACGCAAAGAGACGGTATGTAATCATAGATATTCAGAAAGCGGGGAAGCAGGTTTTGGATGAAACAAGCCAGAAGATCATCGACGCAGCTATGACATTAGTCAGGGATAAGGGATATGTTGCCACCACTACCAAAGAGATCGCAAAGGCCGCAGGTGTAAACGAGTGTACCCTGTTCCGCAAGTTTGAGAGCAAAAAAGATATCGTCCTGCAGGGGGCAAATCAGGCGGGCTGGCGGGCGAATGTCGTGCCGGAAATCTTTAAAAATGTGGTGTGGGAACTGGAAACGGATGTGGAAATGTTCATGAGGGCATACATTGACAGAATGACGCCGGATTTCGTCAATCTGTCGATCGGGTTAAGGGCGCCGCAGCTCTATGAGGAGACGAAACAGCTGATCATGAAAGTCCCGCAGGCTTTTCTAACGTGCTTTACCAATTATCTGGAGCAGATGTGCAGGAAGGGAAAGATAGCGAAGAAGGACTTTCAGGCGCTGGCGATGACGGTTTTTTCGGCAACGTTTGGCTATACGTTTCTGAACGCCTCTTTTGGAAAAGAGTTGACGGATGTGGAAAAGGATGCGTACATCAAGGAAAGTGTGCAGATGTTTGTGAAAGGGTTGGAGCAGTAAAGAGAAAAATGTTTAGACAGGTTTCAGCAATTTAGGAACGGACTTTGCGAAAGAGACCGGGGTGACGGATTACGAAGTTGGCGCTGTCATAGGGCAGTGCCAAAAAATTAGCCAATATGCAAGCAAGTACACGCATTATAACAGAAAGGCGGTAAAACCATGCAACAGATCACGGGTGCGGATTTATTTGTAAAAGCATTGAAGGAAGAAAAAGTGGATACGCTGTTTGCTTATCCGGGCGGGCAGGCGATAGACCTGTTTAATGCTCTCTATGGGGAAAAGGAGATCGATGTGATCCTGCCCCGTCATGAGCAGGGGCTGATCCATGCGGCGGACGGTTACGCGCGTTCCACAGGGAAGGTCGGCGTCTGCCTTGTGACCAGCGGGCCGGGGGCGACGAACCTCGTGACCGGGATCGCAACGGCAAACTATGACAGCGTTCCGTTGGTGTGTTTTACCGGGCAGGTGCCGACGAACCTGATCGGGCATGACGCTTTTCAGGAAGTCGATATTGTCGGGATCACGCGGAGCATCTGCAAGTATGCGGTGACGGTGAAAAGGAGAGAAGATCTTGCGGAAACGATCAAAAAGGCGTTTCACATGGCAAAGACGGGAAAGCCGGGTGTGGCGGTGGTAGATTTGCCGAAAGATATCCAGAAAGCATACGGAAGTGACGCGTACCCGCAAGAGATAACGATTAGGAGCAGTAGGCTGCCATTTTCTACGTATAAGGAGCAGATGGAAAAAGCGTTGGGACTGTTGAATCAGGCAGAAAAGCCCTTATTTTTAATTGGCGGCGGCGTGAACATTGCCCGTGCAAACAAGGAAATGACACAGCTCGCACAGCTGACGGGCGTTCCCGTGGTCACGACCATTATGGGAAAGGGAGCAATTCCTTCGACACATAGCCTCTATGTTGGCAACTTGGGGATCCACGGAAGTTTTGCAGCGAATTGGGCGGTCAGTCACTGTGACGTCCTCTTTTCCATCGGTACGCGGTTCAATGACCGTATCACGGGAAAGACAGAAACATTTGCGGCAGGGGCGAAGATCATCCACATTGATATTGAAAAGAATTGCATTTCACGAAATATTACGGCTGATATTCCAATCGTGGCGGATGCGAAGGAAGCCATCTCTTTCTTGCTGGAAAAGGGAAAGCTGCTTTCTGTTTTCGATTGGGTAGAGGAAATCAATTGTTTGAAAAGGGAATATCCTATCGCTATGGAAAAGAACGGCTTGACGCCGCAGATGGTGATCGAGGCTGTAAATGACATGTTTACGGACGCTGTGATCGCGACCGATGTGGGGCAGAATCAGTTGTGGACGACACAGTTTCTTGCGCTTACGGAAAACAGACAGATGCTGACGTCGGGCGGTCTGGGAACGATGGGCTATGGCTTGCCTGCGGCAATCGGGGCAAAACTTGGCAATCCGCAAAAGTCTGTGGTCGTTATAACAGGTGACGGCGGGATGCAGATGAACATTCAGGAGATGGCAACCGCTGTCGTGTACGAACTGCCGATCATCATCTGCATATTGAACAACGGTTATTTGGGGAACGTGCGGCAATGGCAGGAAATGTTTTATGATAGAAGATATGTAAGTACCTGTATGCGCTATCGTCGAAGTTGCGAAACGGACTGTAACAATCCTCATCAGGAATGCCCGGAGTATACGCCTGATTTTGTCAGATTGGCGGAAAGCTATGGAGCGAAGGGAATCCGTGTCACAAAAGCGGAGGAGATCAAAGCCGCGTTTGAGCGCGCGAGAGAAAATACAAAAGTGCCCACCGTCATTGAATTTATCATCGACAGGGAAGCGAATGTCATGCCGATCGTTCCACCGGGAAATGCGCTGGATGGAATGATACTGTAATATTGCATCCATTTGCCCATGTGATCCGTTATATATAATAGTTACTATTTTCCGGAAAGCATGAGGCGTGGATCATACAATGGAAAAAGGGAGAAGCCCGAAGAAGAAAAGAAAATTTATTAAAGTGATTATAACCTTGATCTTGATGTGGTTTGCGTTTGGCGTGATCCAAAACAGCGGTTCCATTTTCGCTTATTTCATGGAGCAAACAGGTGCGGACGCGGTTTTCCATCAAATCCCCGTCTCAGAAGAATGGAATTTGATCGTTGTCAACCGTTGGAATGAGATACCGGAGGATTATGAGGTGACGCTTACCGAGTTGGAAAACGGAGAGAAGGTGGACAGCAGGATCTATCCCGACTTGCAGGAAATGTTTGACAACATGCGGGAGGAAGGCATCTATCCTTTTGTGCGGGAAGGCTACCGTACGGCAAAAGAGCAGCAAGATATATTTGATGATAAAGTATTTGCTTACAGAAAGGAAGGGTATTTCCGGGCAAGAGCGGAGAGGCTGGCAAAAGAGTGGGTGGCATTACCCGGGACAAGCGAGCATCAGCTTGGGCTGGCGGTCGATATCAATGCCGACAAGGGACATTCCGACAATGAGGAGGTATACGAGTGGCTTGCCGAAAATGCGTACAAGCATGGTTTTATCTTGCGTTATCCACAAGGGAAAGAGGACATCACGGGAACGGCATATGAGCCGTGGCATTATCGGTATGTGGGAGAGGAGGCGGCGAAGGAGATCTTTGACCGTCAGATATGCCTTGAGGAGTATTTCGGGAAATGATAGGGAATCAATTAAAACTTGACTGAGAGACAAAATAAAAGGACTTGACGAATCTGGAAATCCATTGTATGATACAAACATACCGTTGGTATGTAAAAAGCAAATCGCTTTGCAATTAACTTAGGAGGGATAACCTTGGCGCGCAATAAATATCCCGAAGAAACCGTAAACCTGATTCTTGAGACAGCGACGCGGCTGTTTGTACAAAAGGGCTATGAGCGGACTTCCATACAGGATATCATCGACAACCTTGGCGGATTGAGCAAGGGCGCGATCTATCACCACTTCAAGTCCAAAGAAGAAATATTTATCGCCGTGATGAACAAGATGACGGAAGAATCCAACAAAAAGCTATTTGAGATCAGGAACGATCCCGATTTGACGGGAAAGGAAAAGCTGAAAAAGCTTTTGCAGGACTCGGTAAACGTCCCCGCACAGGACAGCGCATTTACCGCTGCCCCAAATATCAAATCAAGTCCTGCTCTTGTTTCCGGTATTTTAATGGAGTCAGTGGAAATCGTCGCTCCCGAATTCATTCTGCCTATCATAAAACAGGGGATCGAGGATGGCTCTATTCAGACCGAATATCCCGAAGAACTTGCGGAACTTATCATGCTTGTGGGGAACGTCTGGCTCGACCCTATGATATTTGACAACGATCCCGAAAAGATATACAGGAAATGCGTGATGTATGACAAAATGCTGCGGGGTTTCGGATTGGATATTATTGACGATAGTTTCTTTGAAAGATTACGCAGTCTTACAGAAATGTACTGCAAAAATAAGTAAAGCCTTTTTTTCTGTCCTTTTTGGGCAGAAAAAATTTACTCATTTATCATACCGACGGTAGGTATTAAAATAATAAAAGCAGAATAATAAATCGGAGGTACAAATATGAACAAACTTTTCAAACGCGATTTTACAATGGTGGTGATCGGTCAGATCATCTCGCTTTTCGGCAACGCTATCCTGCGCTTTGCCCTGCCGCTTTACCTGCTTCGCGAGACGGACTCTTCGTCCCTGTTCGGCGCGGTAACAGCCTGCGCATTTATCCCTATGGTGATTTTTTCCCTTTTCGGTGGCGTGATTGCCGACAGAAAAAATAAGCGCAATATCATGGTAGCGCTTGATTTTACAACAGCGGCGGTCGTTTTAGGATTCAGCTTTGCGCTGGGAAACGTTTCGCTTGTTCCTTTGATGATCGCGGTGCTGATGATACTGTACGGCATTTCGGGCATATATCAGCCCGCTGTTCAGGCGAGCATACCGCTGATTGCGGAAAGGCAATTTCTGATGCAGGGCAATGCGGTGATCAATATGGTAAGTACCCTTGCGGGTCTGCTGGGACCGATCATCGGCGGTGTCCTGTTCGGTGCATTCGGCATCATGCCCATTCTGTATATCAGCGTCGGCTGCTTTGTTTTTTCGGCAGTTATGGAAATTTTTATCCATATCCCTTTTACAAAAAATGCCGACGGCAAGAGCATTTTGGGCGCGGTGGGTTCCGATCTGTCGGACAGCTTTCGATTTATCAAAGTTGATAAGCCGATTTTTATTCCGGTACTTGGTATCCTGGCGTTGTTCAATCTGATTCTGTCAGCAATGCTGATCGTGGGGATTCCCGTGATCGTGGTACAGATTTTGGGAATGTCTGATACCGCCCTCGGCATAACGCAGGGCGCAATGGGGCTGGGAGGACTTGCGGGAGGAATGATTGCGGGCGCGGTGGCGGGAAAAATCCGTCTCAAGAACGGTTATGTATTTTTGATCATATGCTCGCTGGCAGCTGTTTTTATGGGAATTTCTGTTTTGGAAACAGTACCGAAAAATATCGGCTTTATCATCATAACTGCTGTAAGCTTTGGCGTGATGTGCGTTTCCACCATGTTCAGCGTTTCCCTGTTGACGGCGGTGCAGCAGCAAACCCCGCCGCATCTTCTTGGAAAAATCATGGCTGTGTGCATTGCCGTATCAGGCTGCTCCCAGCCTGTGGGACAGGCGGTATACGGCGTGTTGTTTGATGTTTTTGCCGACAAACCGTATTGGGTGATGATTGGCGCAGCGATTTTGGCTATGGCGGTTTCTCTGTACTCCAAAAAAGTTTTTGCGGTTCTTGAAAAAGAATCCGCCATGAAATAGAATGATATTATAAACTTTTTCATTTATGGAGAATATATGCTATAATGAGCGTTGGCAGGAACAGGTATTTTCTGCCGGCGTTTTACTTTGGGGCATTCTATAACATGGAGGAAAACATTATGGCAATCGAAAGAGTAAAAACCTATTTTGAGCAATTTGGAATGGAAGATAAGATTCAGGAGTTTGACGTTTCCAGCGCCACGGTGGAACTGGCGGCGGCGGCCCTTTCCTGCGAGCTTGCGAGGATAGCAAAGACGCTGTCCTTCATGGTGGACGGAAACGCTCTGCTGATCGTGGCGGCAGGGGATGTGAAAATTGACAATCACAAGTACAAAGAGCAGTTTCACACGAAGGCAAAGATGCTGACGCCGCAGGAGGCGGAGACACTGGTGGGACATGCCGTGGGCGGTGTCTGCCCGTTTGCGGTGAATGAGGGCGTGAAGGTGTATCTGGACGAGTCTTTGAAACGCTTTGAGACGGTATTTCCCGCCTGCGGCAGCTCCAACAGTGCGATTGAGCTGACGATTCCGGAATTGGAAAAATACTCCGGTTCTGTGGGGTGGGTGGATGTCGGTAAAGGATATTAAATAATGCTTTTTCCATGAGAAAATTGATAGTATAATAGCGAAATGATTCCGCTTGCATATAATATTGTAATCGTTTTTTTGAGGATATGTATATGGATCGGATTCATCAGTTTTTGTGTGAAGAAAAGGCAAAGATAGAAAAGAGCGACTATGCGTTTCCACCGCAGCACCAAAACAGACAGCCGGGCTTTGAGTATGTCATGCAGCCGCTTCCTGTTTCGGAATGCGGAAAGCAGTGCAGAAAACTGGAAAACAAGGTTGCGCTGATCACGGGCGGAGACAGCGGGATCGGCAGAGCCGTTGCCTATGATTTTGTCAAGGAAGGCGCATCGGTCGTAATTGTCTATTACGACGAGGAAGTTGACGCCAGAGAGACGGTGGAGAGAATCAAGGAATTGGGCGGAGAATGCCTGCTTTTGTGCGGTGATCTAAAGAATCCGGGCTTTGCGAGCCATTGTGTGGATAAAACAATAGAACGTTTTGGGAAACTGGATATTTTGGTGAACAATCACGCCATGCAGTTCATCCACAGAAGCATTCTGGATATCCCCCATGAGGAATTGGAATTTATATTCAGAAATAATGTATTTTCTTTCTTTTATCTGATCCAATCTGCGCTGCCCCATATGAAAAAAGGGGCAAGCATCATCAATACCACTTCGGTGACCGCCTATGAGGGTAACAAAGATTTGATCGACTACAGCGCGACCAAAGGCGCGATCGTGGCATTGACCAGATCGCTGTCCCTGTCATTGGCGGAAAAAGGGATCCGGGTCAACGGGGTTGCGCCGGGACCGATCTGGACGCCGCTGATTCCCGCTTCTTATTCAGCCGAGGAAGTTGCCACCTTCGGCAAGAAAACTTCTCATGTTCCCATGGACAGGGCAGGTCAGCCGTGCGAGGTGTCGCCGTGCTATGTGTTTCTCGCATCCGATGACGCCAGTTATATGACAGGGCAGGTGCTGCATCCGAACGGCGGGACGATCGTGGGATCCTAAAGATTTCATTCCCTTTCAGAAGGTGTTTCGTTCCCTTACGGCTGACAACGCCGTATCTTGGGCGATATAATAGGAAAGAATTGTAGGTGATAAGATTGAAGATAGCCATATGTGATGACGAGAAAGCCGTTCGGCAGCAAATACAGGAATTGTTAGAAAAAGAAATACCGGGCGTATGCCCGGAACTGTACGAGACGGGAGAGAGCTTACTTGCCGCAGAGAAGCAGTTTGATATGATTTTTCTGGATATCCAGATGGCGGGGGCGGACGGCATTGAAACGGCAAAGAAACTGCGCGAGCGGGACGCCTTAAAAGGAGAGGAAGAAGCCATACTGATCTTTATTACAGGTATCAAGGAATATGTCTTTGAAGCCTTTGACGTTGCGGCTTTCCATTATCTGCTAAAGCCGATTGCGGAGGACAAGCTAAAAGAGGTGCTTTGCCGTGCCGTAAAGGAGCTGGAAAAGAGGAAAAGAGAACGGCGGCGGACGGTATTTATCAAGACGAGGAATCGGAGCTATACGCTTGATGCAGACAGCATCCTTTATGTCGAGAGCAGGGGGAAGAAAGTTGAAATCCATACCGTGGAAGAGAGCATAGAGGCATACAGTTCCATGAATGAAATGGAAGGGCAGCTGGGGGAGAGCTTTTATCGCTGTCACAGGGGATATTTGGTAAATATGGCGTATGTGGCGGAGTACGACAGCGAAGGCATTACTTTGCAGAACGGGGAGCGCGTCTATCTGGCAAAAGAAAAGTATGGGAAATTTGTAAAAGCCTATATGCGGTATCTGAGAAACGAGGTGCGCGCGGATGATTGATCAATTTGCGAGGTTGACGGAGATTTTACAAAACCTGTTTGAAGGCTACTGCATACAGTTCTTTTTCGGCAGATTTGCCGAACCCCGATTGCATAAGATAAAGAATGCGCAGTGGATCACCTGCATGGTTTGGTTCCTGATCAAGATGGCTGGCGGGAATCTGTTTCATGATACGGACAGTGTAACGCTGGTGGTAAGTCTGCTTTTTGGAACAATGGTTTTATTTGTGTTCTGTATGTGTTGGTATCAGGGGAATATTCAGTTGAAACTTTTTCTTGTGATACAGTTTGTTTCTCTGCGCGAGCTGGGATTTCTGGCTGCTTACAGTTTCCTGTATTTTGGAAAAAGTCTGATGGACATGCTGGCAGATGGAATGGGCGACAGCACAGTCTCCGTGGAATCTTTTCTCATAGCGGTAAATGCACTGGGCTGCTTATCGTTAGCAATCATGTCAGTCATAAAGTATGCGCTGCTGTTTGCTGCGTTAAAGAAGATTGTAAAGAGCTGTCACGATAGGGAAAAAGGGAGAATGGGGAAGGAAGTGATTTTTTATCTGCTGCCGGCCGGGGCGGGGGTGTTGGTTTCGACGCTTGTACGCCTGCTTTTAGTCACGGTTGCGGATGGGGTTCCGGTATTGCTGTTTGACAGCTATCCGGCGCTGTATTTCATCATTCCCATGCTTGCATTGGTGCTGCTGGGGGCAATCGTTTGCAGCTTCCGCATTTATCAGGATATGACGGCGCTACAGGAAGAACAGGCGGAAAAAATTATATTGGAAAATCAGATTACCCAGATGCAGCATTCGATGGCGGAGATGGAACATCTGTATGACGGGATCCGTTCAGTCAGGCACGATATGAGGAACCACATGACGGTTTTGCAGAATCTGCTGTGGAAAGAAGAAGGCGGGGAGAATGAGGAGATTCGGCAGTATTTTGCGGATATGGTGCAGTCGGTGGAGCTGCTTGACAATCGGGTGCATACGGGAAATGCCGTCAGCGACGCTGTGGTGGGCAGTAAATTCCGCTATGCGGCAAAGCAGATTGAAGGGATTTTGCTGGATGCCGAAAGTTTTATGCTCTCTAATGCCGTCACGATACAGTCTTATGATATCGGGATTATCTTAAGCAACGGGCTGGACAATGCAATCGAGGCCTGTATGCGGATGCGGGAGAGACAGTCGGATGCGAGAGTCTATATCACGCTCCGTTCATTTCATGCGAAAAATATGTTTTTTATCGAGATCGAGAACAGCTTTGACGGCAGGGAACTGCCACGTGGAGACGGCGGACTTCCGCTGTCTACCAAAGAAGATCAGGAGGTGCATGGGATCGGGTTGAAGAACATCAGGAAATGCGCGGTGAAATATGGCGGCGATGTGGATTGTATCGTGGAAGGTAACAAGTTCACGCTGTCGGTCATGGTCAAGCGTTGATTTGCAGGGAGGAGCAAAGACGGTCCCGCATGACAGAGGGACTGGAATAGAAAACAATCACAATGGAGGACATAAAACTATGGGGATACAACCGTTAGAAGCATTGGGCAATATTGTTTTACAAAGTGGCACCAATACCGTCACGGGGCGGAAAAACAGCCTGTCCTTTCCCGAAGTTTTTTCGGCAGTCAGAGGGACAAACCAAAAGACAGAAGCAAATGCCTTTTCTGCGGCATTCCCGACAAACGATGTGAGCATAAAAGCGGGAAATTGTGAGGTGGACGATGAGATCTGGCAGCGAAAAGATTTTCCGGCATGGCGGTATTTTCAGGAGGATGCAGATGCGGACTGTTTGAACCACTGGAAACCGAGAACCAAAGAAGCGACGGGAAAAGAAACTTATATCCAAAGCGAACTCAAAAAGGTCGGGCAGGGAAAAATGGCGGTGATCATGCCGGAAAACTTGCAGGAGAAGATGAAAACTGACTCAGGGTATGCGCGGGAAATTGCAGAAAAAGTGCAGGAATGGAAGATCAATTATGACAAAATGGATAATGCGCTGGCAGCTTCGTACGGCAAAGATGCAGCGTTATATCAGAGATCGAAAAGCTACTGCCTTCAGCTGAACGAAAAGGGCGACGTCAAAAGGTATATGGTAGTCGGCGGTGGTATGGATACGAAAAAGGCAGCTGATCGGGAGAAAACGGACGCACAAACGCTGCAAAATGCGCTCGTCCAATCGATTATACAGATGACGCTGCAAAACGGGACGGCAAATATGCTGTCAAATTATGGACAGTTAGGTTATGCTAATTTTGGCTTGACGGATAATGCCATGATCGCGCCCTATTTCGTCGATTTTTATAAGTAATGCACCACTTTACAACTTTTTAAAAGAAATGCCGCATGAGACACTTTAAGTGTATAA
>CAJTKA010000011.1 GCA_910576815.1 uncultured Lachnospiraceae bacterium | reverse complement strand
ACTTAAAATCCTGCGGGACTAACCTCCCGTACCGGTTCGATTCCGGTCGCCGGCACTATTTAACAATCAGAAGAAACGTCGATATTTCGGCGTTTCTTCGCTTTTTTTAGAAAAAGCCTAAAGTCTTTGCGAAAAAGACCGATACTAATAGTGTAAGTTATTGTAAGTAAAGAATTTCCTGTGCAAAGGAAATGCAGGAAGGGGGAATCCGGTATGCGTATCGAAGCTTATACACAGGTACAACAGGTTTATGGTGCAAAAAGCAGAGCTAAGACGCAGAATACCGCGAAGAACGCGGAAACTGACAGGATTCATATTTCCAGTATCGGTAAGGACATCCAGACCGCGAAGAATGCAGTTGCAGCAGCGGAGGACGTCAGAAGCGAGCTTGTAGCTCCTATCAAGGCTGGTATTGCAAACGGCACGTATCAGGTGAGCAGCGAGAGCTTTGCGGAAAAACTGTTAAAGCAGTATGAGGAAATTGAGAATCTGTAGGTGTGGTGATTCAAAAAGGAATGTACCACGGGAGGGTTTGGCGTGGCAAGCTTAATGGAAACCTTGATCGAGGTTTTGGAAAAGGAAAATCTGGAGTATGGGAATCTGTTAGCGCTGTCTATGAAGAAAACACCCGTCATTGTGTCTGACGATATCAAGGTTTTAGCGGAAATCACGGATGAGGAGCAAATCATCGTAAGCAGGATCAACCATCTGGATAAACAGAGAATTGACGCTGTCAATGATATTGCGAACGTACTTAACAAGGATGTTACGAAGCTGAAAATTGCAGACTTGATCAAAATGCTGGCGGCCAGGCCGCAGGAACAGGCGAGGCTGGCATCGGTATTTGATGATCTGCGCAGGAATGTGCTTGCAGTCAAGCAGATCAACGAACAGAACAGGGAGTTGATTGAAAATGCGCTTGAGCTGGTGCAGTTCAATATGCAGGTGATTCAGGCTATGAATAAGGCGCCGGAGACGGCGAATTATAACAGAGAAGCCTACAATACCGGTGATGTGATCGGAACAGCGACCAAGGCTTTTGATGCCAAACAATAATTGTTAAGGACGGTAGATTATGTCATTGATGGGAAGCCTTTACACAGGCGTATCAGGATTACAAACAGCGAATAACGCGCTGAATACCACGGCGCACAACATGTCTAATTTGGACACCCAGGGCTACACCAGGCAGCAGGTGTCGCAGGGAACGAGGAATTACGTCACCCTGCAGGCAAGCGCTACCAAAAACTGGATGCAGACCGGTCTGGGTGTCAATTATACCCGCACAAGACAGGAAAGAGATAGCATACTGGACAGAAACTTTCGCCGCGAGTCTGGACGCAGTGCTTTTTATGATGTCTCATCGGCAGCTCTGGAAGAAATTGAATATATTCTGGGAGAGTCCAATGAGGGTCATGAGTTTTCCGTGGCGCTGATAGGCGATCACACCAGTGCAAATGTCAAGGATGGGCTCTGGCAGGCTGTGCAGGAATTGGCGAACGATCCGACATCTTCGGTCAATCAGGATCTGTTTGTGACGAAGGCGTATGAGTTCATCACAAAAGCAAAGGCAGTTTACGACAGTCTGTGTACCTATCAGGATAACATGAATAAAAAGGTAAAGTCAGACGTTGATATGATCAATAAATATGCGCAGGAGATCGAGCAGCTCAATCGGCAGATCATGCGGATCGAGGCCGGACAGGAGCATGCAAACGACTTAAGAGACCGCAGAAACTATCTTTTGGATGAGCTTTCTAAACTTGGCAATATTTCTTATTCTGAGGATCCCAGCGGTTATGTGAGTGTTCGGTTTGAACAGGTGGATCTGGTGAAGGGCAGTCTGGTGAACGAGATATGCCTTTACACGGATCTGGATACCGGTTTCTATACGCCTTACTGGAAAATGTTGGCAAGCTTTGACAAGTTTGACAATATGGGCAGGCCGATCGTTTCTAAGGAAAATATCGAGGGTGCGGAAGTCTTTAATCTGCGCGAGCAGATTTCTTCCTCGTATAATACGGATATAGGCTCCTTAAAGGCTACACTGCTTGGGCGCGGAGACCACAGGGCAACCTACCGGGAGCTTGACGATATTAACCCGGACGGCGAATATGAAGAAGGCTGGTACGATACCAATATTTCGCAGTCCATTGTCATGAATGTGCAGGCGGAGTTTGACAGACTGGTCCATGTGATCACGTCAAAGATCAATCAGGTGATAGCAGATGGAGCGGACAGGGCGAGAGAGATCAACCCCGATTCCAATTATCTGCGGGATGAGAACGGCGATCCCATTCGGGTGTTCCTGCCTATGGTAGAGTATGACGGGACGGCACAGACCAGCTGGACGACGCGCAATATCATGATCAACAGTGACCTTCGCAAGAACCCTTCGTTGTTGAATTTCAGACTGGATGAGCACTCCGAGGATCATGATACGATGGAAGCGATGAAAAAGGCGTTTGAGGAGGCAATCTACACCTTGAATCCCAACGTGGAGACGCCCCTTACATTCCAGGATTACTATAAAAATCTGGTATCCCAGATTGCCAATACGGGATATGTTTTCCGAGGGATTCAGGAGTATCAGACGCAGGCGACGGATGCGCTTGCCTATGCGAGGGAGGAAATCGTGGGCGTGTCTTCCGACGAGGAACTCACCAACATGATTATGTATCAGAACGCTTACAACGCATCCAGCCGATACATCAACGTGATCAGTGAAATGCTTGATCACCTACTTTCTACCTTGGGCAGATAGAAGAAAATTCATTCGATAAAGTAAATGCCTACGGGATTAACTTTCGAGATTCACTTCGTGAACTTGGAATTATCTTCAGGCTTCTCTCAAATATATTAAGGAGATTACACATGGCTTCTACATTTTTTGGACTGTCAATTGCATCATCGGGGCTGCGGGCAGCAAACGCGGCACTAAACACCACGGCCAATAACATCAGCAACGTGCAGACGGACGGCTACAGCAGACAGCAGGTGGAGACTGAGGCGGCAAACGCGCTGCGGGTATTCGCTACCTACGGTTGTGCGGGCGCGGGCGTGGAGACTCTGGCGATCGAGCGTGTAAGGGATGTGTTCTATGACAATAAATATTGGGCGAACGAGACCAAACTTGGCGAGTTCGACGCAAAGGTATACTACTGCAAGATGATCGAGGAGTATTTAAAGGACGATAAGGAAACCGGCTTTAAGACTCTTTTTGATAAGTTCGGCGCAGCGCTGCAGGAGATTACGAAACATGCCAATGTCACCGATGTCAAAGCGCAGTTTTTAGGGGCGGCAAAGTCACTGACGGATTATTTCAATAATCTTTACGGCGATTTGCAGGATCTGCAGTCGGATGTGAATGACGAGATCAAGGTCAGGATCGATCAGATCAATTCCATCGCGCAGGATCTGGCTACGGTCAACAAACAGATCAATGTAGTGGAATTATCGGGCAAGAAAGCAAACGAACTGCGGGATAAGAGAGACAAACTGATCGACGAGCTTTCTGCGGTAGTGGATGTGCAGACGGCTGAGTATCCGATTTTGGACGAACAGGGCTATCCGACGGCAGCGCACCGCTATATGGTAAAGATCGGCGGCGGCCAGACGCTGGTGGATGGGGACGACTATAAGACACTCGTCTGTGTGTCCCGGACGAAGGAAGAAAAAGTCAATCAGTGTGATGTGGACGGTCTTTATGATATCATGTGGAGCAACGGCTTGGAGTTTTCCCTCTACAATGCTTCGTTGGGTGGCGAACTCAGAGGCTTGATCGAGATGCGGGACGGCAACAACGGAGAATATTTCCAGGGGCAGGCCACCAGCGTGGCTTACCACGATAAATTCTCTACGGTGACGATACAGACCACGGCAGATCATTTGCAGAGTATCAGCAAGAGCAAACTGTCAGACACCGGCGGCATCATCAATATCGGCAATCAGGAGTTTTATTATACGAGCTGGAGCTATAACGGCGAAGGCAGTTACACCTTTGTCATTGATAATGAAAAGAGCGATATGCCACTGATGGGCGACAAGGTCTGGAAGGATGCTTCGATCGGCGGCGAGATCAAATATCAGGGCGTACCTTACTATATCAGCCAGATGAACGAGTGGGTGCGTGAGTTTGCGAAAAAAGTAAACGATATCTTTAAAGAAGGTCTGACGGCGGAGGATCCTCCGCAAAAGGCGGACATTCTCTTTACTGCGGACTATGTGAGAAAGGACGGACAGTATAAGCAGAAAGAGCTGGATAAAGAGACGTCGACAAAGGAGAATACGGGTTATTACAACCTGACGGCAGGTAATATCGGCCTTTTAACTGCGGTAGTGAAAAATCCCGACCTTTTGGGCACCAGAAAAGATATCGACAAGGATGCCGGGGTCGGCACTACACCGGATACAAAACCGCCGGGAGACGGCGTGGATGAGATTGAGGGCAAAGAGCAGTGCGATCAGGTTTGGGCAGTCATTTCCATGCTGGATGATGTGAACCAGTTCAGCTTCCGCGGCAGGAATGCAGGCGGTTTTCTGGAGTGCGTGCTCTCTGACGCGACCTTGAATGCCAGCAATGCGGAGACGCTCTATGCCACCTATTTCAGTCTGGAGACCAACATTGACAACCAGAGGATATCGATCTCCGGCGTAGACGAGGACGAGGAGGCAATGAATATGGTGAAATACGAGAACTCTTACACACTGGCATCCAAGATGATCAATGTGCTGACGGAAATCTACGACAGGTTGATACTGCAAACCGGCGTCTAACATTGGGCCATAGGCAAAAGGAGAGAGGGAAAAGCCATGAGAATGACGAATAAGATCATGCGGAACAACTCTGCATATAACATCAACCAGAACAAGATCTTACAGGATAAGCTGACCAATCAGATGACGAATCAGAGTAAGATCGTGCGTCCCTCCGACGATCCGGTGGTGGCAATCAGAGCGCTTCGCCTGCGGAGTAATGTGTCCACGATCACACAGTATAACGAAAAGAACGCAGAGGACGCAAAAGCGTGGCTGTCTGTGACGGCGGACGCGATGGAGACGGCGGATGCGGTGCTGACAGGGCTTTACAAACAGTGCGTCGAGTCTGCAGATAAATACGAGACTGCTGACGATCTGCGGATCCACCTGTCTCAGATGAAGCAGTTGACGGCGGAGTTTTACTCCTGTGCAAACGTGGATTATGCGGGACGCTTTGTGTTCTCCGGATTTCGGACGGATCTGCCGGTCACCTTTACCGAGGAAGACGAGAAGCGGATGAAAGATAACGATAATCAGAGTCTCGTATCCTATAACATCAATGAGAGTTTTGGTTTTGAGGATATCAGTAAGATCAGCTATACCAATTACGATAAGCTGAGCGAGAACATGACGGGAGTCGGGAATCCGTCCTATCCGACCGGTGTGGATGAACTTCATTCTTACGAACAGTCTGTCACAAACGATACCTTATACCGTTTCCGAGTTTCCTATAATGGGCTGGATTCTCTGACGGAGAAAGACTTCGAGGGAAATGATCGGAAGTTGACGATCACGCTGCCGGAGTACGAAGATACAGAAGCGGCGACAAATCCGCCGACGGTTTATAAAAATGTCAAGCTGGAGATCACGGCGAACGGTGCGACTGCGGACGCGAATGGCGGCATTAAGCTGAATGTGAATGTGGTGAGCGCGATCGGTCCTGATGGCAAAGAGGTGACTGCGACTTCTACACCGCCTCTGCCGACAACATTGAAAGATACCATGGCAGCGCTTGATGTGCAGGAGTTTGCAGATCAGGAGCAGGCTTATAAGGCGATAGCGGGTGATCAGCCCACATGTACGGGAATCGCCTTTATTCCCAGCACCGGTGAACTGGTGTTTTCGGGAAGCTTCTATGAAGAGAACTTTAGTGAAGCAACCTTTAAGGGAGAGGATTCTTTTCATATCAATTATGATAAGTCTACTTGGCAAAACGGCGACATCAATCCGGTGCACTACTTCAACTGCATGGAATCCAAGATGATTTCGACGCCGGGGAAAGATCCGCAGCTTCGCAAGACGGCATTCAATACCCAGCGCGATGAAGGCCGGGATCAGGACATTTACTATGATGTAGGTTACAACCAGCAGATTCAGGTCAACACGCGTGCGGATGAGATTTTTGTGCATGATGTGCAGCGGGATATGGATGACTTCGATCATTACTTAAAGGAATTTGAGGATATCGAAAAGGTGATCGCAAATCTGACGGAGAAGCAAAAAGAGTATCCGGAGGACAGCGATGAGTATAAAGATCTGGCGGAACGAATCGAAGGCGGGAACAAAGCGAAAGCCTATATCCGCGAGCAGATCCACAGTAAGTTTGAAAACCAGATCACGAAGTATAAGAGTTACATGGACGATACCAACGTAGCTATGACAGACAGCGGTACGAGGGGCAGCCGTCTGGAACTGATCAAGACCAGACTGACGAATCAGCAGATGACCTTTAAGGAGCTGCAGCAGGACAACGAGGGCATTGACATCACCGAGGTGGCAGTCGAAATGACGGCGTCAGAGCTGACCTACAATGCAGCGCTCATGGCAACCGGTAAGATCATGCAGACGAATCTGATGAATTATATTTAATAAAGGAAGGATAACGGGTATGCAGATTACAACGAGGGTATTTGGCGAGATCACGATCGATGACGAGAAGCTCATTCATTTTCCGAGCGGTATCATAGGCTTCCCGGATCTGCAGGATTTTGCGCTGATCCATGACGAGGAGAAGGGGACAGACACGATCCACTGGCTGCAGTCCATTCAGGAGCCTGCCTTTGCGATGCCCGTGATGGATCCGCTGATTGTACGTCCTGATTATAATCCCGAGGTAGACGATGAACTTTTGAAAAATATCGGAGAGCTGGTGCCGGAGGAGCTTTTGGTGATGGTGACGGTGACGGTTCCCAAGGATCTAACAAAAATGTCGGTAAATTTGAAGGGACCGATTGTGATCAACGCGGCGCAGAGACTCGGCACACAGGTGATCGTGGAAGGGGACGGGTATCAGGTGAAATTCCCTATCTATGAGATCTTAAATAAAAATAAAGAAAAGGCGGGTGAGTAAATGTTAGCTTTATCCAGGAAGAAGAACGAAGCCCTCGTGATCAACAATAACGTGGAGGTTACGGTGCTTGAGATCAAGGGCGAACAGGTAAAGCTCGGCATCAGCGCACCCAGAGAAGTACCTGTGTACCGCAAGGAAGTTTATGTGCAGATTCAGGATGCGAACAAGGAAGCCGGGGATGTGGACGGTATGGAAGCATTAAAGAACCTGCTGGGATGATAGGTTGGAAATGAACAGGGCATATATGACAAGAATGTCATATATGCCCTGTGCTGCGTAATGGTAAAATTATGATGGCATATTGTCGGTTAGGATTTTTATCATTTGAGAAAGCCTGATTTCGTATGTGTGATGCGCCGCCACTTTCTCATATCCGTTAATAGCTATCTCTACTCGCTCCTCCTCATGGACGAGGTAATACCGCACTTTTTCTTCCAATTCTTCCATCGATTCATAGGTTTCCAGATCTTTTCCAATCTCAAAATAATCGGGGATCTCCGACTGATAATTGGTAAGGAGGAAACCGCCGCAGGCAAGGACATCCCAGATCCGTTGGGATAGGCCTGTCTCGATGGGGCGCATGGTCATATTCAGGTTGATGCGGCTTGCCTGAAAAACTTTCGGCATCTCGGTCAGGGTGCGCACCCCGCCCCGACAGTCCACGCGGGGGAGAAAGGAAGCGTCGCTTCTGGTATAGAGAGTAACGGGGAAATGATCTGAGAGGCGTTGCAGGGTACGTTCCCTCTCCAGCGAGGCAAGCTTCATGCCGATGTACTGGTGTGCGGTGAGATACCTCTCCACGCCTTCCCGCAGGTCTTCGCCCCGGTAACGCTGCGGGTCGGCATCCATGATCTCACGGATGACTGAATCAGTCAAAGCATCTGCAATCAAGTTATAGCCATAGACCCGGAGCTGGGCCTCCATCAGCCCATCCACATATCCTTTGGTGTGATCGGAGAGGATGAGGCTGTCATAGCGGCATTTCTCCGTGTAGAGGGAGCCGACAAAAGATACTTCCGCGCCGTAGGCGGCGTAGTCCGCCTCGGTCATGGAAAGGACTGCTTTCTCAAACTGCTTGACATCGGCAGCCAGCGGCAGGTAGTGGATGCAGGGTGGATTGATGGGTGAAAAAAATTCGTACTGTGCCCTGTCAAAGAGAAAAACACGATTATATGTGTTTTGGAGTGCGGCTGAAAAAAGCTCCGGCACGGGGCTGTCCACGGTCCAGCAGACATATGGCACTTTCAGGCGTTCGCAGGTGTAGGAGATGGCAGGGAAAAAATTGATGCTGAACACGAAGGCCAAAGGCTTTTGCAGGATCCAGCCGCTCACTGCCTTCACGCACGCACTTGGCGCCGCCTGTTTTTCGTGCATCTCCAGCTCCTCCGTATGCACCGTGATGCCAAAACTTTCAAAGGCGCTGATGGCGGCAGGTTCACATATGCTGTTATAGCGGTAGAATAGAATTTCCATGTCAGGAAAACTCCTTTTGAATGGCAGCAAAGAAAGATTCTGACGATTGTGTCAGTTTTTCTCGATAGTCGGTCAGGTCAAAACCGCCGTCTATGCCCACAAGGTAGCTGAGCACGGCTTCTTTCAGGTTGTTTGCGCGGATGGGAAGTTCATCGTTTTCCAGATAGTCATAAATGGAAAGGAGGATTTCTTCTGTCTGTTGTAAAATAAGCGCCGTGATCGTGTAGACGTCTGTGGGCAGTGCTGCACCGGCAAGCATGGCTTGGAGCGGCTCCTGCAGATCGTTGACCCGTTGCAAAATCTTATCTGCGCGGGAAAGGATGGCGTTTTCAGAGCCGTTTGCGCTGGCAAATTCAGAAAGGGCCTCGTCTGCGGTCAGGGTATAGAGCGTGCAGGTACCAAAACGGTCCTTTTTGGCCTGTGGACATAAGCCCGAAAGTTCTGCGGGCAGAGCTTCCCTGATGGTATAGAGGATGAGGATGCCGCCTGGTTTTACCTTGCAGATGGCGTCGCAGACAGCTGTTAAGGTTGGACAGACATCCAGGCAATAGAGGAAGGCATGGCTTGACTGCCTGCCAAGGCTCACCAGGGAAAAGGGGCTCTGGGGCAATATCGTCAGCGCGTTTCCTTCCTGCAAAAAGGTCATAAAATTCTGCAAGACCTGATGGGCGCCGCAATTCACGGGCAGACCGTAGGAAATCACGTTTTTTGCCTGACTGGAGGAGAGCAGCAGGGGATAGAGCCGGTAAAAGAGCATGGCATAACAGCCAAAATA
This sequence comes from uncultured Lachnospiraceae bacterium, assembly GCA_910576815.1. Lineage (GTDB taxonomy): Bacteria > Bacillota > Clostridia > Lachnospirales > Lachnospiraceae > UBA3282. Next base: position 75,772 of record CAJTKA010000011.1, on the reverse strand, counting down.
GGGGTCGTCATGACAAAGATCAGCTAACGTTTCCATGCTTGCCTGGCAGTATGCCCAGATGGTTTCGCCCGCTTCGTAGTAGGAGGAGATATAGGCTCTTTTCGTGACGTTATCATGAAAATGCGGGAAAACGGGTTTTTTCAGAAGCGTGAAAGTATCCGCGCCTTCCTCCAGTGTGATACAGGTGTCGGTAATCTTTACGATCATGACGGTCTCCTTTTCAGCAACTGCAGCTCGATCAACATACGCAGCCGGCTCGCCAGCCGGTCATAGTCGAAATATTCTTTGATATAAGTCCGCATCTGATGAAAGTTGCGGGCGAGATAATCGGTATCATTGCAGAGCGTGGTCAGTTCTTTCGCATAGCCATCAAAGTCTTCGATGTCCGGCGAGATCCGGCCGACCCGACCGTGATCGGTCATATCCGCAGCGGCGTCTACGCCGGTGGTAATGACGCTGCAGCCGAAAACCGCCGCCTCCGAGAAAACATTGGGGCTGCCGCCTTCTCCGCGGGAGGATAAGGCAAAGATCTTGGCTTTTCGATAGTATTGATAGAGTTCCTGCTTGTCTGCGATATTTCCGGTCAGGCGCACATGAGGGGCAAGAGATGGGAAACGCTTGCAGAAATCCTCGTAATCAGATTGAAATTCCAGCGTGACGCTGCCCACCATCACAAGCTCCCAGGACTCCTTTAAGTTGGGAAAAGCCAGTGCGTAGGCGTACAGCAGCAACAGAGAATTTTTCTGGATGTCACCCAGCCGTCCCACTGTGAGAATGATATTTTCTTTTTCTTCATAACGGACGTCGTCGGTCGCGGGATAGAGGGGATAGTAGACGCCGTTGGGGATGTATTCCACGGGGCGCTGCCATTTTTTATAGAGCAGGGACTGGAGCCGTCTGCCCTCGCAGCTAATGATGTCACAGTCCTGCAAAAAGTCGGAAAAAGGTTTGTGAAACAGCGGCAAAGCGCTCATCCAGTCGATATTGGCGTCCAGTTTCAGATAGATGATACCGTCCGGGCGCAGCGTTTTGTAAGTGTGCGCAAGCTCCATATACTCGCCCCTTGCGCCAAAAAGAAAGAGCAGATCAATCTCGTCTGCGTGTTCGGACACATAGCGGATCGCCGCTTCCATATGGGGCTGCTCCTTAGGCAGAGTCACAAGCTGTGCGCCTTCCAGATAGGACAGATAAGGATAGTCTCCCGTGCTTTTTGTGACGAGCCGCAGACTTTCTCCGAACGCGCGAAAACATGCGTAGGGAAAGACGACTCGGTCTTTCATAAGCTGCACGTTTTCCAAGGGGACTGCCGGAATCATGCACATTTTATATTGGTTCATGAGGTATTGCCTCCGATGAAATAGTTTCCTTATTTAAAAAATTTATCTTTATTATAGTGGATGTGATGAAGTTTTTAAACTATTTTTACTGTTTTCCTAAATTTATATCGTTTTTTTCCGATATAGATTACAAGAGATTGCGTCTGTCTGTCCGCCTGCGACAGACGTTATCGTGAGACGATTCCATAAATTTTTACAAATATCACACGGAGGTGATTGACGATGGCAACAATTGAACCATTAAACAGTGCCATGACATATCAGGCACAGGCAGCAGAGAAACCCCAACCGGTGGCACCGGCGAACACGGAAGTTCCGGCGGACGGTCAGACGGTCAATGTGGATACGACGACCGCAGCTGTGACGAGAGCGCAGACTGAAAATGAAAAAGAAGGCGAGAGCGGCGGCAGCGGAGGCCAGCAGCAGGCGGCAACTTCCAGACAGGCGCAGGCACAGCAGCAGTCTGAGCAGCTCAAAAAAGCGATCGCGGAAATGAACAGAAAGATCAATAGCAGTAACGAAGAAGCTGTTTTTGGCGTTCATGAGGACACCAACAGGATCATGATCAAGATCATGGATAAGGAGACGAAGGAAGTAATTAAGGAGTTTCCGCCGGAGAAGACCCTTGACATGATCGCCAGGATTTGGGAGATGGCAGGTATTCTTGTGGATGAAAAACGATAGGCAGTTAGGAGGAGACAACAATGGCTATCAGAATCACAGGTATGTACTCGGGGCTTGACACCGAGAGTATCATCAACGAGCTGGCTTCGGCTCAGAGCGCTAAGAAAAATAAGCTGGTAAAGGCACAGACTAAACTTTCCTGGAAACAGGATGCGTGGAAGTCCTTGAATACAAAGATTTACAGCTTCTATCAGAAGCTGGACGATCTGCGGCTGCAGTCTTCCTATTTGAAAAAGAAGACTACCGTGTCGAATACCAACGCGCTTACGGTATCCGGAGGCACTATGGACGGCACGCATAAGGTGTCGGTGGAGCAGCTTTCCAGGCAGGCATCCCTCACCAGCGGAAGTTTGGTAAAGAATGGTACGCATTTCACGGGCAATGCTACCTTGAAGCAGCTTGGCTTCACCGGGTCCGGCAGCATTCGTCTCAGCGATGCCGCGGGCAACTATGTGAATATTGATGTCAAGGAAGACATGAAGATCAATGACTTCGTGAAGGCAATCAATAACAACACTGCGCTGAAAGCTAATTTTGATCAGGATAATCAGCGTATTTACCTCAGTTCTTGGGCTTCCGGTAAGGAGGGAGAGTTCTTCCTGACAGGAAATGACGCAGGCGGCACGGAAGCGCTGAAAGCGTTAAAGCTGTTGTCTTCAAACGATTTGGAGAAGCTGACGGCGGCAGGCGGCGAGTACGACGTCTGGTCAAAGTATCTGAATGTCGATATTGCATCAGGGGCGACGCCCGCGCCGTATCCGTCTGATGACTATACGGCGGATTACAAGAAGCTGATCGAGGAGGAGACCTTAAGACGTCTGCAGGCGTTGAAGGCTGAGAACGATAAGCTGGCAAAAGAAAATGAAAACTGTGATAAGGCAAATGAGAAGAACCTGAATGCCTTCAGTGTCATCAATGCCGATGCGGACGGAACCTACACCGAGCATAAGAAGTATCTGATCGATTATGACAGCACCTGGGATAAGGATGATGCCTCCGATCAGGCAGAGATCAAGGCTGCGGCGAAAAAGCTGTATGACATGATCTACGGTGAGGAGAAAGAACAGAAGATTCAGGCGAAGGACGAAGACGGCAACCTTTTGTGGGAAGATGCCGAAAAAACGCAGCCGAAGTATGTGCAGGCGAAAAATGAGGACGGTTCTCTGAAATATGAGGCGGACGGCACGACACCTGTATATGAGACGGAGAAGGTGCGTACCGGTGGTTTGACAGGCGACCTGAAGGATTTACAGAACGATCTCAAGAAAAAGCAGGATGATCTTGCGCAGGCGCGGAAGGATCTGGCGGCGGACAGCGAAAACGAAGCGCTTAAGCAGGCGGTGAAGGATGCTGAGGATGCTGTTACAAACGCTTCCAAGGCTGTCAGCGACAAGCGGGCTGCTATCAACGTGGCCAAAGAGGTTTACAGCGTTTACAGTGCTTTTAACGGCAACGCAGAGAAAAAGAATGCCAACCTCGATAAGATCAAGGAAAATGAAGCGCAGTTTGCATACTCCAAGGATGAGAATGGTAAGGAGACTTATCAGGAGAGGGATGCGGCAGGCAATGCAGTCGCAATCGGTCAGGGCGAGACGAGCAAGGCGGTTGCCGACGAATTCAACAAGAGGGTGCTTGAGGCGCAGAAGATCATGCAGAATGTGCGCAATGCTGATGGTACCCTGAAGGAAGACAGTACCATGCTTGCTGCTGCGCAGGGAACCAAGGTTGAGGGCGAGGATGCTAAGATCGTGATGGACGGCGTTACCTATACATCCTCTACCGATACGTTAAAAATCAACGGTGTGACCATCACCGCTCTGGAGAAGACGGATAAGGAAGTCACCGTATCGACCAAGACTGACACAGACGGTGTCTACGACATGATCAAGGATTTCATTAAGGCGTACAGCGATCTGATGATCGAGATGGATACGCTCTACAATGCGGAATCCTCTAAAGGGTATGATCCGCTTACTTCCGAGGAAAAGGATGCACTGACTGACACGGAAGTTGAGGAATGGGAAAAGAAGATCAAGGATTCACTGTTACGCAGAGATTCTACCCTGAGCGACGTATCTTCTGCTATGAGAATGGATATGATGTTGACCATGAATATCGGTGGCAAGTCATATTCTCTCGCAGATTTCGGTATCGAGACGCAGAGTTATTTCAAGGCGAAGGACAATGAGAGAAACGCTTACCATATTCTTGGCGATAAGGACGATCCGCTCAGCTGGGAGCAGGAAGCAGGGAAACCTGATCTGCGCAGCATGATCGCCAATAATCCGGATAAGGTGATGGAATTCTTTACAAAGCTGTCAAACAATCTGCATGATACGATTGCGGAAAAGATGGCTCCTTCCAAGATGAGCAGCGCGCTCACTGTCTATAACGACAAGAAGATGAAAGAGGACTATGACGATTATACCAAGAAGATCAAGGCGCAGGAAGAAAAGCTTAATTCCTACATTGATAAGTGGTATGCGAAGTTCTCGGCGATGGAGACGGCGCTTGCGAAACTGGAGTCCAAAAATAACTCCCTTTCCAGCTTATTTGGGGGTTGATTCCTGAGGGGTTTCTGTTCTAAAATAGTGGCAGGTAGGATCAAGGAGGAGAATAGCTATGCCGGCACGTAATCCCTTCGCGGAATACACAACAAATAAAATCATGACAGCTTCCCCGGCGGAGGTCACATTGATGCTCTATGAGGGAGCGATCAAGTTTTGCAATATTGCGATCGTCGCAATTGAGCATGGTGAGATCGAGAAAGCGCATGTGAACATTAAGAAGACACAGCGAATCATCGAGGAGTTTCGTAATACGCTGGATCACAAGTATCCCGTGGCGGAGGATTTTGACCGTATCTATGTGTATCTCCTGCAGCGGCTGCTCCAGGCGAATATCAAGAAAGATACGGGAATCCTGGAAGAAGTCAATATGCACTTGCGAAGCGTTCGGGATACTTGGAAAGAGGTCATGAGACTGAATAATCAGCATACGTAGAGAGGTGGCGGTATGGGTCTGAGCAGTGCACAGATTCTGGTGGAGAGCCTGGAGAAAAAGAGCCGGGTCCTTGACGAGATCATAAAGGAGAACGAAGCGCAGGAAGCTATGTTTAAGCAGGAAGAATTGGATGTGGAAGCGCTTGACGCCTCTGCGGACAGGATGGGTGCACTTGCCGAGAAACTGGAGCTTCTGGACGAGGGATTCGAGTCGGTCTATGACAGGATCAGGGAGGAACTGATTACAAACAAGTCAGCTTACCGCGCGGAGATCAAGCGGATGCAGGAGCTGATTGCTGAAATCACGGAGAAGGTGGTGGGCATCAATGCCGCCAGGATGAGAAATAAGCTGCAGGCGGAGACGCAGTTTAAAAAAAGCCGGCAGCAGATCGGCAAGGTTTCTTCAAAGATGAAGGCGAGTCAAAACTACTATAATAGTATGAATCGTCTGAACGTGGTAGATCCGCAGTTCTACGATAATAAGAAGTAAAAAAGACCCCTGAGAAAAAAATTAAAAAAATTTTCTCAGGGGTCTAAAGTATATCGGATTCCCACCGATATATAATACAAGTAAAGTAAAACATTTACTTGAAACCGGTGAAAAGGCTGATGACAGCGGACGGGTCGGAGGCTGATTCACAACAACAAAACAAAGCGGCAAGGATGCCGCGGAAAATTCAAGGAGGAATATACCATGATCGTTAAACACAACATTACAGCGATGAACTCTAACAGAATGCTTGGTCTGACCACTTCTTCTCAGGCTAAGTCTACCGAGAAGCTTTCTTCCGGTTACAAGATCAACCGTGCAGCAGATGATGCAGCAGGGCTGTCCATTTCCGAGAAGATGAGAAGACAGGTAAGAGGTCTTACACAGGCTTCCGCTAACGCTCAGGACGGTATCAGCGTAGTTCAGACCGCTGAGGGCGCACTCAACGAAGTTGAGGATATGCTCCAGAGAATGAACGAGCTGGCAGTTAAGGGCGAGAACGGCACCCTGACCACTTCCGATCGTGCTTCCATCCAGGCTGAGATTAGCCAGTTGATGAGCGAAGTTGACCGTGTACAGAGCACAACCACCTTCAACGAGATGAACCTGTTAGATGGTAAGTTCATCAAGGGCGTACAGGTAGGTGCAGAGGCTGGTCAGCACATCGACATCTCCATCAAGAACATGAGCATCACCGCTCTGGCTACTTACATCGGTGACTGGGAAGATGGTAAGAGTGAGAACAGTAAGCTGTATGGCGCTATCACCTACAACGCACTGAATGTAAGCACCACCAACGTTCAGGTTACCACCTATGGCGTTAAGACTCCTGGTAAGACCATCCAGGGTACAACCTCTTCGGATACTGTTCAGTCCAGCTCTACCGTTGAGAACGGCGCTTACAAGATGGTTGCTATGAACAAAGCAGTAGCTACCAAGCTTGTTGCAAGCTTCCAGAACCTGGTAGGCGGCAATGCGAAGACTGTTGCGACCACGCAGGACTTCAACTCCCTGAACGCATTCATCAAGGGCGCTCTGCAGATCGTATCTTCTCAGAGATCTGACCTTGGTGCGATCCAGAACCGTCTGGAGCACACGATCAACAACCTGAACAACATCGTGGAGAATACTCAGTCCGCAGAGGCTGCTATCCGCGATACGGATATCGCTACGGAGATGGTTCAGTACTCCAACAACAATATCCTTCAGCAGGCTGGTACATCGATGCTGTCTCAGGCGAACCAGGGCAATCAGCTGGCACTGTCCTTACTTGGCTAATCCGGGTAACGGATATTGTGAATCGCAAGTTAAACGATCAGAAGGACTCATCTATTCGGATGGGTCCTTCTTTTGCGCGTATAGGCAGAGTCAGAAGATGACACAGGCAGGATGGATGCTTGCATCCAAGACGGACTGCGGCAGCTTCTGACGAGCAACGCGAACGAAAGATGCGCAGCATCTTGAGTCTGCTTATTTGCTTAACCGTCTCAGCGCCTCCACAGCGGGCGCATAGTTTCCGCAGTTTTCATAGTGCGTGCGAGCGATATCGCGCTTGCCAAACATTTCGTAGATAAAGCCGATGTAGTAGCTGGGGGTATGAGGATCCGAGAGGCTGTATTTGGGAGCGCTCAGCGCCTGCACAAATTCAGGGAGAGCCTTTAACGGCTGTCCCAGACGCAGCCAGATACGCCCTGACAGACAGAGAAAATCTTTGTTGTCCGCGAAAGAGTCACGGTAGGAAAGGATGTTTGCGGCTTCCGCCACCTGTCCTTCGTCCAGAAGGATGCCGGCATAGTTGCATAAAAGGACGAGGGTATAGTCCGCACCGGGCATAGGATGCAGTTCCATAGCCTTACGGAACCATAAAAGCGCGTTCTCGTGATCCCGCATCAGCATATAGCTCTGTCCCAGTTGAAAATGGAGATAGGGATTTTGGGGATCCGCCTCGATCTCAGCGCTGATCAGCGCGATATCGCGCTCCGCCTTTTGCTGCAGCTTTTCCGCTGAGCCCTGATAGCCTACATGGTCAACGGAGACGGGCGCCTCATAGGAGGCGGACGCAATATGGGAAGCAGACGTCATAGTATCATGTGGCACCAGGAACTCGTGGATTGGATTAACGAAGTGATAATAGCGTCTGTTAAAAAGCCGCTCCAGCCGTACGATCTGATGTTTGGTTTCTCCATCTACATCAAAGTAGCTAAACAGCTCGATGGCGCCCAGACTGTGCGGATGTTTCTCCACAGCCTGCTGCAGGGCATCCCAATCGAGGGGACGCAAAAATTCATCGGTGTCCAGGGAGAGGATGACATCGTGAGAAGCATGGCTGATACAGAAATTTCTGGCGGCGGAAAAATCGTCGATCCATGCAAATTCGTAGACACGGTCCGTGTACTGCCTGGCGATTTCCAGGGAATTGTCATCGGAGCCGGTGTCCGTTACCACGATCTCAAATGGATAAGGCTTTAACGCTGCCAGACATTGTTCCAGATATTCTGCTTCATTTTTTGTGATGATGCACACGGAAATTGGAATCATAGGATCACCTGTTTTTCAATTCTTCCAGTTCTTTTATTCTTTCCACAGCCAAAGGATAGCCTTTGGCCGCAGATTTTTCTAAAAAGGACGCAGCTGCGGGAGCATTCCCCAACAGTTCGTTGGCATAGCCCATGCTGTAAAGCGCCATACCGCTGTAATCTCCCTCCTCCGGGGATGGCGTGGTCTGTAACGCTTTTACAAATTCCATCATCGCCTTTAGGGGCTGGGGCGGCTTCTGATTCAGATAGAGGGCGCCAAAGCTGCACAAAAACTGCTGGCTGTGCGCATAATCATCATAAACCGGAAGGTAAAGCGCCAGCGCTTCCGCGGCCCTTCCGGTCTGAACCATCACGTTGATAAAGTTGTTTGCCATGATATGGACCCAGAGATTGTCCAAAATTAAGGGCAATTCAAAGGCTTTTTTATAATAAGTATAGGCATTTTCGTAGTCGTCGATCAGGTTGTAGGACTGCGCCACCTGAAAATAGAAATAGGGTTCTTCCGGCTTTCTTTCGATTTCTTTGAAAAGCAGGGCATTGTTGCGCTCCGCCTTGATGCGCTTTTCGTCGTCAGTCCCCACATAGCCGACATGATCCACTTCTACGGGGATGTCGTAGCGCTCGTAGTCGGTACGGCCGGTTTTGATGTCGGCAACCTGCTCGTGGATCAGATAGATATAGTGGAAATTGCGTTTGTGAAACAGTCGGTCGACTCGTTCCAGCGTATATTTTTGCCGATATTGGGAATCGGAGAAGCTCTTTCGTAAAATTTGCCCCACGCTGCCGCTGGGGTGCGTCTCGATTGCCTTGCAGAGAGCCTCCAGATCCAGCGCAGTCAGGTATTCGTCGCAGTCCAGGATCAGCACGTAATTGTGGCTGGCTTTGCTCAGGGAAAAATTCCTTGCCGCAGAGAAGTCGCCGATCCACTCGAAATCATAGATCTTGTCCGTATATTTGGAAGCAAGCTCCTTTGTGCGGTCGGTGGAGCCTGTGTCCACATAGATGATCTCAAAGTGATAGGGCATAAGCGGTGCCAGACACTTTTCGATGTTATTTTCTTCATTTTTTCCGATAATGCAGACTGATATGGGAATCATGCGGTATCATCCTCTTTTCTGCGCATGGTGCGCCTTGTGGTTTACATCATACTAAATAGCTGATTTAGGTGTGGGCAAGTTCGTTCAGCTTTTCACTCGCGAGTGCAAATCCCAGGTCCGCGGCCCGCTGATAGAAAGTGAGCGCGGCGTCGGTTTTCCCCAGCATTTCATTGACCAGACCGATATTGTAGTAGGGGATGAAGCTGTTAGCACCTTCTTCCCTCGCGGTCGGGCATTGCAGGGCCTTCAAATACTCCGTCATAGCGTTTAACGGCTTTGGTGGATGCAGGTTTAAGTAAGCGTTGCCCATGCTGCAGTAGAAGTTGGCATCATTGGCAAAGTGCGCGTAGATCGGTTCAAAAAAGCGCACTGCTTCTCTGGAGCGTCCCGTGTGGTTCATGGCGTTGATGTAGGCGGTAGCCATGATCTGTACCCAGGGTTCGTAGGGATTTAGGGGCAGCGCAAAGGACTTCTTATAATTCATATAAGCATTCTCATAGTCACGGATCGCATTGTAGGATTGTCCGATCTGAAAATAGAGATAGGGGTCTTCGGGCTTCTTTTTCAGTTCCCGAAACAGCAGATCATTGTTGCGCTCGGCCTTTTTGCGCATGGTCTCCTTATCGCTGTAACCCGCGTGATCAACGGTCAGGGGAAGGTCATAACGCTCATAGAGAGGGCTGTCGCTTTCAAGCGTCACGACCTGTTCGTGAATGATGCCCGTGTAGTGGAAACGCTTTTTGGAAAAAAGCCGTTCTACCCGATCCGGATAATTGGTCGGACTGCCATTTGATTCAAAGTAGTTGTTGCGAAGAAGCAGTCCAACACCATCTGTGTGCGCTTCGGCAATCCGGTAGAGGGCGTTCTCGTCAAGATCCGTAAGATACTCGTCACAGTCCAGAAAAAGGATCATATCGTGGGCTGCCTTGCTTGCGGCAAAGTTTCTGGCAGCGGAAAAATCATCAATCCATGTAAAATCATAGATGTTTGCCCGATGCCCGGCAGCAAGTTCTTTGGTGTGGTCTTCAGAGCCCGTGTCCACATAGACGATCTCAAAAGGATAGGCGGCAAGCGGGGCGAGACAGTTTGCAATGTGTTGTTCTTCGTTTTTACCGATGATACAAACGGAAATCGGGATCATAAGCTGCTTACTCCTTTAATGGGTATTGCACTTGGACATTAGTCGTGCCGCAGGGCCTGCAGCCGCTCCAGGGCAGGCGCAAAATCGCCGCACTGTGCATAGAGAGCGGCCGCAGAGTCGGGATCGCCTAACAGTTCAAAGATGTGGCCGCACTGGTAGGCGGGCAGGAAACTGTTGGTGCCGTTTTGCCTGCCGGGAGGCATCTGCGCGACTTTTTGGTACTGCGCAAGCGCCTCCTCGTACATGCCGTTGTCTTTATAGATATTTGCCATCAGGTAGACAAAGTCCGTCACCTGAGAAAATTCGTCGTAGATGCCCTCAAAGCCCAGGGCTGTCTGTGCCTGATTCGTCCGCAGCAGCGCATTGCCGTAAGAGACCACCATCGCCTGTACATAGGCAAGTTCCGGGTCCAAATCAAAGGCCAGTCCCTTGTCGTAGTAGGTGCAGGCGCGCTCGAAGTCGTTTAGAATCTCACAACTTTTGCCAAGCTGATAGTAAAGGTAGGGATTGTCGGGTTCCGCTTCGACCTGCTTTTGCAGCAGGGTAAAGTTCCGCCTGAATTTCCCCTCGCGTTCTTCTTCCGTCATATCGTAGCCGCTGTGGAGAAGGGTGGTATTTAACAGCAGGGCGTCGATTTCACGCCCTCTTATCGGTGTGAGCTGCTCATGGATGATACCCGTGTAGTGGTAGAGGCGTCTGTCAAAAAAACGCTCCGTGTAATCGGTATTATTCAGTGTGAGTATCCCATCCTCTGTCACAAGGTTTTCCCGCGAAACACTTCCGACCTTGTCAGAGAGATGTTTGCGGAAGTAGTTGAGTTCCTCTACGTCGAGGTGCTTTACTGTCTCGTCGCAGTCGATTATAAAAATCCAGTTGTTAGAAGCCTCTCGCAGGGAAAAGTTTCTGGCGGCGGAAAAGTCATCGCACCAGACGAAGTCGGTTACCTTGTCCGCATACTTTGCCGCGATCTCCTTCGTGCGGTCGGTAGAGCCTGTGTCCACCACTACGATCTCGAAGCCGTAGGGTCTTATGGAGGAGAGGCATTTCTCAATGCGGGTTTCCTCATTTTTGGCGATGATACAGACGGAAATGGGGTGCATGGGGTACTCCTTTGTAGTCATGTGCAGTGCGCCTTGCTATTGCGTACAGTTTACCATACTTTGCCAAATGTAGCAAACAGTATCATGGGTGGAGAGTTTTACTGTGGAGAGTTTTACAAGCAGGACAACATTTCACGAACGCGGTCGCGGTAGGTGTGGGCAGCCGCCACTTTGTCGTGGCCATTCTTGGCAATTGCCTGTCGTTCGTCCTCGTGGGTCAGATAGTAGTCAATTTTTTGCAGAAGATCCTGCTCGCTTTCATAGCAGACAAAGTCTTCCCCAGGGGTAAAGTTCTCCAGAAAATCTTCCTGATAATTAGACAGGAGAAAACCGCCGCTGCCCATGATATCAAAGGCGCGCAACGGAATGCCGCTCTTGATGCTGCGCAGCGAAATATTCAGGTTGATGCGGCTTTTTTGAAAGACCAGGGGCATTTCCGAGTAATAGTCCGCCGTGCCGTGGTTACGCAGGTTGGGCAGGGTGAAAGCCGGATCCAAGGTAAAGAGATCCAGCGTATGCCTTTCTGTAATGGCAGTGAGCAGGCGCAGACGTTCCAGTCCCGTGATCTTGCGGTTGATGACATATTGGGCGTAGAGATATTCCCGGGTTTCCACACCGTCCGGATTTGGATCCATGGGAAGCGCCTGATATAACTCTCCCATAATAGGAGATAATGATTCTTGAATCAGGTTATAGCCCTGTATGTGCATTTGGGCATTCATCAGTCCCTCCAGATAGCCTTTGGCATAGGCGGAGAGGGTCTCCATGCGGTCAAAAAAATTGTGGGACTCCGTATAGAGGGACCCGACAAAGGAAATGTCATAGGCCAAAGAATCTGTGCGCAGGGCATCCAGCCGTTCGGTATTTGCCGCCATGGGCAGATAGTGGACCGTCCGGATGCCTGCCGCCTGAAATTCCCGGTACACTGCGCTGTCAAAGACATGGATGTGATTGCAGGGATTGACGGTCGTGTAGGAGTAGAGCATCACATAGGGGCTGTCGTAGATCCAGGAAAGATAAGGCAGCCCTTCCCGCTTGCAGACATTGGATACCAGCGGAAAATAATTAAAGGAAAACACGGCGTCGGGAACGGTTTCGCGAAGGCTCTCCGTAAGGTCCGCCTCGATCTTGGCATCGCGGCGGGCGTCCCTGTTGGAAAAGGGGAAACTGACGATGCTGTGTCCTTCCTTGATAAATGCGTCTTTGATGTCGGCGTTGCCAAAGCTCGCCCATTCGATAAACAGGATTTTCATAGAAAGTATTGTATCACAGATCGGCCTCGGGTGCAAAGGCTGGCGTATCGGGGAGGAGAACAGGGAGGGGATGTAAAAATTTCCAAAAATAGATTGACAGCTTGAGAAAGAAGGTGTATTATCAATTCATATTAAGCCTACCAAAAAGGTAGGAAATAAAACCGGTCGACACGCAAAGGCAGGAAAAAGGGAGGAAACTGTTATGGCAAATATCAAAAAGAGCGCGGTGGAGCTGATTGGGCATACGCCATTGATGGAAGTGACAAATTACGAGAAACAAAACGGCATTACGGACGCGACGATCCTGGTGAAACTGGAGTATCTGAATCCTGCGGGTTCGGTGAAGGACCGCGTGGCCTTAAACATGATCGAAACGGCGGAGCGGGAGGGGAAACTTACGCCCGGAGGCACCATCATCGAGCCCACCAGCGGCAATACAGGCATCGGGCTGGCGGCGGTGGCGGCGGCTAAGGGATATCAGGCGATCCTGACCCTGCCCGAGACCATGAGCGTGGAGCGGCGCAAGCTATTGCAGGCCTATGGCGCGAAACTGGTGCTGACGGACGGCGCGCAGGGCATGAAGGGCGCGATCGCAAAGGCGGAGGAATTGCAGGCATCGACACCGGGCTCCATCATCCTGGGGCAGTTTGTGAATCCGGCGAATCCCGCGATCCACAAGGCGACCACCGGCCCGGAGATCTGGGAGGACACGGATGGAAAGGTGGACATTTTTGTGGCAGGCGTAGGCACCGGCGGCACCATTACGGGTGTGGGTTCTTATTTAAAGGAAAAGAATCCTGCCGTAAAGGTGGTGGCGGTGGAACCGGAAAGCAGCCCGGTATTGTCGGGCGGGCAGCCGGGCGCGCATAAGATTCAGGGGATCGGTGCGGGCTTCGTGCCGGAAGTTCTGGATACAGGCATATACGATGAAATCATAAAGGTGGCCAATGAGGATGCTTTTACGGCAGGCAGGGCAATCGCCGTGCAGGAAGGCGTGCTGGTGGGCATTTCCTCGGGAGCGGCGCTCCATGCGGCCGCGCAGCTGGCAAAGCGCCCTGAGAATAAAGAAAAAGTCATTGTGGCGCTGTTGCCTGACTCTGGAGATCGGTATCTGTCTACGCCGTTGTTCTCAGCGGAGTAGTTCGGCTATTCGGCCCGGCTGAACGGTTGGATTACCTTGACATTTCGCGGGATTCATACTATAGTGAGCAGGACGAGGCTACGAAATGGGGATAAGGAAATGGCTGAAATGATAGAAGTACAGGGGTTGAGCAAAGTCTTTGAGACGGATGATGGAAAAGTAGAAGCACTGAAGGATATCACACTCTCGATCGAGGCGGGCGATATCTATGGCATTATTGGGATGTCGGGCGCGGGAAAGAGTACGCTGGTGCGCTGCCTGAATTATCTGGAGAGACCAACGTCCGGCACGGTCTGCATCGAGGGCAAGGATCTGGGCACGATGACCCAGTGGCAGCTTCGGCAGATGCGCAGGGAGATTTCCATGATCTTTCAGCATTTCAACCTATTGATGCAGAAGAACGTGATCGATAATATCTGCTTTCCGCTGGTGATCGGCGGCATGAAGAAAAATGAGGCCAGGGAACGCGCGAAGGAGCTTCTGGAAATCGTAGAGCTTTCGGATAAGGCGCAGGCCTATCCATCGCAGCTTTCCGGCGGGCAAAAGCAGAGGGTGGCCATCGCCAGGGCCTTGGCGGTGAATCCGAAGATCCTTTTGTGCGACGAGGCGACGAGCGCCCTGGATCCACGCACGACGCAGTCCATTTTACGGCTGTTACAGGAGATCAACCAAAAGTACGGCATTACCATCGTGATCATTACCCACGAAATGTCGGTGGTTCGGGAAATCTGTTCCCATGTGGCGATCATCGGTGAAGGACGGCTGGTAGAGCAGGGCCGGGTCTCGGATATTTTTGCCCATCCGAAGACGGCGGAGGCAAAGGAGCTGATCTTAAAGGGCAGCGGCACGGATCGCCGCACGCTGGAGGACCGTCAGAAAGAGTTGATGAAAGGAAAATGCTGTGTGCGTATCGTGTTTTCCGTCAATTCCTCCTTTGAGCCCGTGATTGCGAATATGGTATTGAAATTCGGTCAGCCCATCAACATCCTGCGGGCGGACACGAAGAACGTGGAGGGAATCGCCAGAGGCGAGATGATCTTAAGCCTGCCCGACGACATACAGATGCAGAAAGAAATGAAGGCTTATCTTACGGAGAGAGGTCTGGCTGTGGAGGAGGTGAACGGTTATGTGGACTAGCGACCTGACACTGATGATGCTGGAAGGCGTGCGGGATACCTTGCTTATGACACTGCTGTCAACTTTTTTTGGCTATCTGCTGGGACTTCCGTGGGGCATTGTTCTTGCCGTGACGGATAAGACGGGGATCCGGCCCAATGCCGTGATCTATAAAGCACTTGACGTGCTGGCGAACATCCTGCGCAGCATTCCGTTTTTGATTCTTTTGATTCTGGTAATGCCCCTGACGAGGGCAATCGTGGGTAAGACGACGGGTTCAATTGCGACCATTGTACCGCTGACCATTGCGGCGGCACCTTTTATCGGGCGTATGATCGAGTCTTCCATCAAGGAAGTGGATCACGGCGTGGTGGAAGCGGCGCAGAGCATGGGCGCAGGCACCTTTACCATTATCTGGAAAGTGCTTTTGGTGGAGGCGAGGACTTCGATCCTGGTGGGCGTGACCATTGCCATCGGTACGATCCTCGGCTACTCCGCGATGGCGGGTGTGGTCGGTGGCGGCGGCTTAGGCGATATTGCTTTGCGCTACGGGTATTACCGCTACAAGGCGCTGATCATGATTGTTTCGGTGGTACTGCTGGTGATTCTGGTACAGATCTTCCAGACGTTTGGGATGCGGATGGCGGTGAAATTAGATAAAAGGAAATAAATTTATACATAAACGAGGAGGAGTGATAAAAAAATCACCTTGAAAGGCTGATTTTTTATCTGGAGTTTGCAAAAGAGCAGTGCAAACTCCGTGATCGCAGCCGAGAATTTGAAATTCTCGGCGCGTGTCATCGCATAAAGCTGCTCTGACAGAGGAGGAGAAAATTATGAAAAGGAAAATTGTGGTAACTGTTGTAGCGACGGTTCTGGCGCTGACGGCGCTTGTGGGCTGCGGCGGAAAAAAGGATGACAAGACAATCACCGTGGCAGCTTCGGCGACGCCCCATGCGGAGATCCTGGAGCAGGTAAAGCCTGTGCTTGCGGAGCAGGGCTACACGCTGGAAGTGACAGTCTTCAATGACTATGTGCAGCCGAATCAGGTGGTGGAGAGCGGCGAGTATGACGCCAACTATTTCCAGCATATCCCCTATCTGGATTCCTTTAACGAGGAGCAGGGCACGCATCTGGTGAACGCGGGCGGCATTCACTATGAGCCCTTCGGTATTTATCCGGGCAAGAAGGCGAACCTTTCCGATCTTGCGGAAGGAGACACGATCGCGGTGCCCAACGACACCACCAATGAAGCGCGGGCGCTTCTGCTGCTGCAGGACAACGGCATCCTGACCTTGAAAGCGGGCGTCGGTCTGGAAGCTACCGTGCTTGACATTGAGGAGAATCCTTATAATGTCGAGATACAGGAGTTGGAGGCAGCGCAGGTGCCCCGTGTGAAGGACGAGGTGGCGTTTGTGGTCTTAAACGGTAACTACGCGATGGAGGCAGGCTTCTCCGTGGCGAAGGATGCGGTGGCTTTTGAGCAGTCTGATTCCGAGGCGGCAAAGACCTACGTGAACGTGATCGCGGTGAAGGAAGGCAATGAGAACAGCGAGGGCATCAAGGCGCTGGTGGCGGCGCTTAAGTCCGATGCGGTGAAGGAGTATATCAACAATACCTATGACGGTGGCGTGATACCGTTCCAATAGAAATGAAATGAGCAGGGAAATGTTCCCTGCTCATTCTTTTATCTTATCAATATCAGCGAGATTAACGCCGCAAACTTGTAAAATCGCTTTCAGTGAGAGATATTCATCCTTCAATTCAGCATATGTTTTTGTGGCGTTTTCTTCTTTTGCCAACGACATATATTTCTGAATTTTCTTAAAATCGTCGATAGCAGCTTTGGTTACCTCAAGACTGGTTGGCATATCATCACCTACTTTCTTTATCTTTGCTGTTTATGTTATACTTTTATTATAAGAGTATTCGGATACTGTGTAAAGACTATTTTAGAATAATGAATTTCATTACAGAAGGAAAAATATGTCCCTACAATTCTACTTCGGCGCTTCGGGCGCGGGAAAAAGCAAAAAACTGCATGATTTCATCATCGGGGAATCCCTCAAGCACCCGCAGAAAAATTACCTTTTGATCGTGCCGGACCAATTTACCATGCAGACGCAGATGGACCTGGTGGTGGAACATCCAAGGCACGCGATCATGAATGTGGACGTGCTCAGTTTCGGGAGATTGACGCATCGGATCCTGGAAGAAGTGGGAGGAGAAGAACTGCCTGTCCTGGATGATACGGGAAAGAGCCTGGTGCTGCGCAAAGTCGCGCAGGAGAAACGGGCGGATCTTTCCTTTCTGGGCAGTCATTTGCATAAGATCGGCTACATCCACGAGGTGAAGTCCGCCCTTTCCGAATTTATGCAGTATGGCGTAGGGGAAAAAGAGCTGGATGTCCTGCTGAACTATGCGAAGGGGCGGGGTGCGCTTTACCATAAGTTAAAGGACTTAAAGCTTTTATATCAGGCATTTTCCGCTTATAAGAAGGATAAGTTTATCACCACGGAGGAGACGCTTGACAGACTGCGGGCGGCGTTGCCAAAGTCGCAGATCGTGCGGGATGCCGTGATTGCCTTTGACGGTTTCACCGGGTTTACGCCCATTCAGAACCGCGTCATTCAGGATCTGCTAGGATTGACTGAGCGAGTCATTATTACGCTGACAATAGATGAGAGAGAAGATCCCTACCGCCTGGAAGGGGAGCAGCGGCTGTTCTATTTGACACAGAAGACAGTTGCGGCCCTGCAAAAGCTGGCGCAGGAGATAGAGATTCCCGAGGAGCCTGGCGTTTGGTGCAGGGAGAAAAAGGAAGGACGGCTGCCGCGGTTTTTCGAAAATGCGGAGCTTGCCCATCTGGAGAGAAATCTTTTCCGCTATCCCGCACAGGTTTATGAGAAAGAGACGGAGCGGATCCACCTTTTTGAGGCTTCCTCGCCCGCGCAGGAGCTGAGGCAGACCTGCATTGCGATTCGCAGGATGCTTCTGGAATCGGAGGAGCTGTGCTACCGCGATATTGCCGTGGTGACAGGAAATATGGAAGTGTATGGCAAGGAGGCACAGGAAGTCTTTGCCCGTTTTGACATTCCTATTTATCTGGATCGGACGACAGGGATCTTAGGGAATCCTTTTTCCTCCTATCTGCGCAGTGCATTGCAGATCATATTGAAGGATTTTAGTCTGGAAGCCGTGTTTCACTATCTGCGTACGGGGTTGGCGGGATTTGGGAAAGAAGAGACAGACCGTCTGGAAAACTATGTCCGCCGTTTTGGCATCAGGGGCAGAAAAAGGTGGAGTGAAGCCTTTGTCTATCGGGAGGATGATCCCGAGGGCGAGGAGGCGGCGCTTCTCGCGCTTGCAGAGTGTAATGCCCTGCGGGAGCGGCTGATGGAGCAGATGGCGCCCTTTCTGCAGCCGTGTCGCACGGCAGGGGAGCTGGTGCGAGCCCTCTATCGCTTTATGGAGCAGGCGGAGGTACAGCAGAAGCTGGCGGACTATGAGGCCATGTTTCTGCGGCAGGGCGATCCCGCGAGAGCCAAGGAGTATGGACAGATCTATCCGTTGGTGATCGATCTGTTGGATCAGATGGACGGACTGCTGGCTGGGGAGGAGATGACTTTGCAGGAGTTTGCGGAGATTCTGGATTCAGGTCTTACGGAGATCACGGTGGGCACGATTCCCCAGAATGTAGACCGTATTCTGGTGGGAGATATTGAGAGAACGAGATTGAAACAGGTGAAGGTCCTCTTTTTCCTGGGGGTCAATGACGGCAATATCCCCAAGGGGAGCGGCGGCGGGATCATTTCGGATCTTGACCGGGAATTTCTGCGCGAGGCGCAGATCGAACTGGCGCCCACACCCAGACAGCAGATGTATATTCAGAGGCTTTATCTCTATCTCAATATGACGAAGCCCTCGCAGCAACTCTACCTTTCTTATGCCAGGGTGGGGGAAGATGGCAAGACGCTGCGCCCCGCCTATCTGGTGGAGCTTCTGCGCGGCCTGTTTCCGACCCTCATCGTTGAAAATCCGGAGAGCAGTGCGATGGTGCAGCAGCTTGTGTGCGGTGCGGACGGCGTGCGCTTTTTGGCAGACAGCCTGCGGGAGTATGCGGCAGGACGGCTGCCTGTGTCAGAACAGGGGGCGTTTTATACCTTTTATCGCTGCTATCTTCAGGATGCGCAGTATGCGGGGCAGATTGAGAGCCTGACGGAGGCGGCCTTTGCACGGTATGTGGATACGCCTTTGACCAAAGCAGTCAGTACTGCCCTTTACGGGGCCTCTCTTTTTGGGAGCGTAAGCCGTTTGGAAAAGTATGCCGCCTGCGCATACGCGCACTTTCTGCAGTACGGGCTGCGGCTGCGGGAACGGGGAGAATACGGGTTCGAGGCGGTCGATCTGGGGAACCTTTTCCATCAGACATTGGAGCTTTTTGGGGAGAGGCTTGTTGCGCACGGCTATACCTGGCTCACCTTTCCGGAGGAGGAGAGCGGTGCGCTCGTGAAGGAGGCGCTTTTGGCCTGTGCCGCTGTCTATGGAGAGACTGTCCTTTACAGCAGCGAGAGGAATAAGCGGCTTCTTGACAGGATCGAGCGCATCTTACATCGCACTGTGCGCACCCTGCGGACGCAGCTGCAAAAGGGACGCTTCCTGCCGGAGGCTTTTGAGGTTTCCTTCGATTCGCTGGAGGATCTGGATGCGCTGAACATCGCCTTGACGGAACAGGAGAAGCTGCGTCTGCGGGGCAGGATCGACCGCGTGGATTTGTGCGAGAAGGATGATAAAGTGTATGTGAAGGTGATTGATTATAAATCCGGAGAACGGCGCTTTGATCTGGCGGCCCTCTATTATGGTTTGCAGTTACAGCTTGTGGTCTATATGAATGCCGCCGAAGAATTGGCTAAGAAAAAATATCCCGACAAAGAAGTGCATCCGGCGGCCATGCTCTACTACCATGTGACGGACCCGATGGTGGAGGCGGAGGGAGAGCTGACACCGGAGGAAATCAATCGGCGGATTTTGCGGGAACTTAAGATGACCGGAGTGGTCAATAGAAGCGACGAGGCTGTCAGTTTGTTGGATGGCGACTTTGCGGATAAGTCGGAAATTCTTCCGCTGGAGCGCAAAAAGGACGGAAGCTTTTCTGCGGCTTCCGGCGTGATGGCGGAGGAAGATATGACTATGGTGTCGGATTACGTAAATCACAAGATCCGCCAGTTGGGAAGGGGCATCCTTGATGGGACCATATCGGTCAATCCCTGCGAGTTTGGCAGCGAGAAAGCCTGCACGTACTGTACTTACAAGAGCGTATGCGGGTATGATGCGGGTACGGCGGCGCAGTTGGGATACCAGACCAGAAAACTTCCCAAAATGGGAACGGCGGAGGCGCTGGAGCAGATTCGGGAGGAAATGAAATCATGAACTTCACCGAGACACAACAGAGAGTAATAGATGAGCGGGGAAAGAATCTCCTCATTTCGGCGGCGGCGGGTTCCGGCAAGACGGCGGTGCTGGTGGAGCGGATCGTGAAGATGGTGTGCGACGGGGAGGATCCCGTGGATATCGACAGGCTGTTGGTCGTGACCTTCACGAACGCGGCGGCGGCGCAGATGCGGGAGCGGATCAGCCGTGCCTTGCAGGAACGTCTTTTGAAGGATCCGGCAAATGAACATTTACAGCGGCAGACGACTTTGCTCTACAATGCACAGATCACCACCATCGACAGCTTCTGCCTTTTTGTGCTCAGGAATCAGTTTCACACCATCGGCCTTGATCCCGGCTTTCGCATCGGGGAGGAGGGGGAAATGCGGCTGCTGCGCGGGGATGTGCTGGCGGACGTGCTGGAGGAGGCTTATGCACAGGCGGATCCTGCCTTTTTGCACGCGATGGAGTATTTCAGTACGGGAAACCGCGATCGGGCGGTGGAGACCGAGATCATGACCCTCTATGACTTTGCCATGAGCACGCCCTTTCCCGAGCGGTGGCTTGTCGGGCGGAAGCAAGACTACTGCACATCTTTGTCGGGCGGACTGTTAGGTCTGCCATGGATGGCTGAGCTGTTGGAACATGTGCGCCTTTTGCTTGCGGGCTGTGAGGAGAAGCTGCGGACGGCGTTAAAGATTTGTGAGGAGCCGGACGGCCCCTATTTCTATGGGGAGCTTTTAGAACGGGAGCTGGAGATGGTGGGGAAGATAGCTGACTTATGTGGTCACTCCGACTATGACGTCCTCTGTGCGGCCTTTGCCGGCGTGCGCTTTGACCGTCTTCCCTCCAAAAAGGATGACACGATTTCCCCCGCCAAGCGGGAGGCGGCGAAACTGCTGCGCAGCAGTGTGAAGGACACGTTATCGGATCTGAAAGCCTCTTTTTTTGCAGGGAGCGAGGCGCAGATATGCAGACAGATGGAAGGCTGTCAGGCGGCGCTTACTGCGCTGATCGATCTGACGATCTCCTTTAAGGAAGCCTTCGATGCAGCCAAGCGTGAGAAAAATGTGCTGGATTTCGATGATATCGAGCATTTTGCCTTACAGGTGCTCTTGCAGGAAGAGGCGGATCCTGAATCTGCTGCGCAGAGTAACGAGCAGAGGAGTGCAGGCGATTTTTCGCATAACTATGTACCCACGGAGACGGCGCTTGCCTACCGTGCGGCCTATCACGAAATCCTCATTGACGAGTATCAGGACAGCAATCTGGTGCAGGAGTATCTGCTTTCTTCCATCAGCGGGGAAGCCGAGGGCAGATATAACCGCTTTATGGTGGGGGATGTAAAGCAGAGCATCTATAAATTTCGTCTGGCCAGGCCTGAGCTTTTTTTGGAAAAATATGACGAGTACGGAAAGGGCGGAGAACAGGCGCTGCGGATCGATCTGCATCAGAATTTCAGGAGCAGGGTAGAAGTGCTTGACAGCGTCAATTCCCTCTTTTACCGCATGATGGGTAAGGCGTTGGGCGGTATCGTCTACGATGAACAGGCGGCGCTGCACCCGGGGGCGGTTTATCCGCCTGCGGATGCTGATACAATGTCTTCTGCGTCTGCTGCGAACGAAACGGCATCCTCTGCGCCTGCCGCGAACGAAACGGCATCCTCTGTGCGTTCTCCCTACCGCACGGAACTCCTCCTTGTGCAGGAGGGGGACGGCCCGGAGGAACTTAGCGCCAGGGAGCAGGAGGCGTACGCGGTGGCGGCAAAGATCAAAGAGATTCTGAGAAATCTCAAGGTGACGGATCAGGAGACGGGGACGCTGCGGCAGGCTTCGTTCCGCGACATCGTGATTCTCCTGCGCACCCTTTCCGGCTGGGATGAGGTCTTTAAGCGTGTGCTGGAGGAAGAAGGCATTCCCGTCTATGTCACTTCGCGCACGGGATACTTTGCGGCGGGAGAAGTACAGGAGCTTCTGCACTTTTTGCGGGTACTGGATAACCCTTTGCAGGATATTCCCCTCTACGGCGTATTGCACGCCTATCTGGGCGGCTTTTCTGAGGAGGAGATTGCGATGGTGCGGGCGGTTTATCCGAAGAGGCGCTATCTCTACGACGCCCTGCGAGCCTGCGCGGGGCAAATATTGATTCAAACAGTCAATGCAGATTCGACAGACGCAATCCCGTCGTCAAATGCTGCAGGCCCGTCAGACGCAATCCCCGCCTCCCTGTGTCAGAAAGCCGCCGCCTTCCTAAAGAAGATCGACCGTTACCGCGCTCTGGCGGTCTACACTTCCGTCCACGAGCTTTTGCAGATCATTTTGCGGGAGAGCGGCTACCTTTCCTATGTGGCAGCCCGCCCCGAAGGGGGCCGCATGCGCGCCAATGTGGAGATGCTTTTGGTCAAGGCGGCGGATTATGAGAAGACCGGCTATTTTGGTCTCTATCATTTTCTACGCTACATGGAGCAGCTGGAAAAGTACGAAGTGGACTATGGCGAAGCGGGGATGCAGGATGAAAATGCGGACGTGGTGCGCATCATGAGCGTGCACAAGAGTAAGGGCTTGCAGTTTCCAATCTGTTTCGTCTCGGGGCTTTCCAGACGCTTTCGGGGAAAGGAGGGAGACGGCACGGTCCTGGCGGATGTGGACGCGGGACTTGGCGTGGACTATGTGGATCCTGCGCTTCGTGTGCGGACAAAGAGTCTGCGCAAACAGGCGGTCGCCGTGAAGCGCAGGCGGGATGACTTGGCGGAGGAACTGCGGATCCTCTATGTGGCCATGACCAGAGCGGAGGAAAAGCTGATCCTTTCCGGCGGCGTGAAGGACTTGGGAAAGACGGCGCTGTCCCTGCTTCCTCTGCGCAGGCGCAGGGAGAAACTCCTTTCTTATGACGTTTTGTACGGCACGACCAGCCTGTTGTCCTTTGTGCTCTCGGCGCTCTCCGGCAGTTGTTGTCTGAACGGCCTATATGAGGCGGGCGGCGTGGAGGTGGACAGCAGTGCTGCGGAGTATGGGGAGGAGATGGGAGTTTCGGTAACATTGACCGGGTGGGATCATGTGGTGGAGGAAAAGATTGGAGAGACGCTGTATGGGGAGGAGGCAAAAAGAAAGCTGATTTCCGCTGCGTCAGGGGCGGCGGAAAAAGACGGCGGACTGATGACAGAAGTGTCACATTGCTTTTCGTACCGCTATCCGCATGAGAATTTGAAAAACCTCTACACAAAGACCACGGTGTCGGAATTGAAAAAGGCGGGAATGCAGGAAGAATCCGACCTGTCTGCGCATCTGTTCGAGGAAAGACCTGTGATTCCTTATCTGCCGAAATTCATTGAAAATGATGAGCGTGTCACGGGTTCCATGCGCGGAAGTGCCTTTCATAAGGTGATGGAACTCTTTTCTTTCCAAAAGTTGACTATTGAAGTCAATCAAAATTCGGATGCCGCGCGCGCTCTTTTGCAGGAGCAGATGGAGCAGATGCGGCAGGACGGTAGATTGTCACAGGCGTACTATGAGGCGGTGTCGATTCCGAAGCTGACAGCTTTTTTGACCGGCGGGGCGGCCTGGCGTATGGCAGAGGCGGACCGTGCCGGAAAACTCTACAAGGAGCAGCCCTTTGTGCTGGGACTGCCTGCGAACCGCTTAAAGCCGGAGTTCCCGTCGGAGGAAACGGTGCTCATTCAGGGAATCATCGACGTGTTTTTTGAGGAGGAAGACGGCTTTGTGGTGCTGGACTACAAGACGGATGCCGTGGAAACGGCGGAGGAGCTGGTGAAGCGTTACCGGGTGCAGCTGGATTATTACAGCGAGGCGCTTACCCGGATCTTTGGCGGCGCGAAGTCCGTGAAAGAGCGCATCATTTATTCCTTTAAGCTGGGCCGGGAAATCACATTGCTTCCGCAGGAGGCAGGGCCGACATCGATCCTCCTTTAGAACTTTTTCTTGAAATGCGCGGGCCTATCTTTTATAATTAACATATCAGCAAAAAAGAAACGGCTGTGGAGCAGACATTTGCATTTGCGCGGCTGAATCTTTGCATTTTGGGGCATAGAATTTGGGGTAAAAGGAGAAAAGCGATGAGATTAGTGACGAGATCTGATTTTGACGGATTGGCTTGCGGCGCCCTCTTAAAGGAGATAGGGCTGATCGACAGTTGGAAATTTGCGCACCCGAAGGACCTGCAGGATGGTCTGGTGGAGATCAATGAGAATGACGTGCTGGCAAACGTTCCCTTTGTGGAGGGCTGTGGCCTTTGGTTTGACCATCATTCCAGTGAACACGAGCGCAACGAATTGAAAGGTAAGTATAAGGGCGAAAGCCGCATTACCCCTTCCTGCGCGCGCATCATCTACGAGTATTACGGCGGCGAGGAGCGTTTCTCTCACTTTGACGATATGATGGTGGCGGTGGATAAGGTGGATTCGGGCAATCTCACCATCGACGAGATCCAGAATCCGCAAGGGTGGATCCTGGTGGGCTTTCTGATGGATCCCCGCACGGGACTCGGCAGATGGCGTAATTTCAAGATTTCTAATTATCAGCTGATGGAGAAGCTGATGGAGTGCTGCCGTACCATGAGCACGGAGGAGATTTTGGCGCTGCCCGACGTGCAGGAGCGTATCGACACTTACCGTGAGCAGGATCAGAAATTCAAAGAGATGGTGCGGGCGTATACGCGCGTCGAAAAGGATGTGATCATCTCCGATCTGCGGGGCGTGGATCCCATTTACTCCGGCAACCGTTTTCTGATTTACAGCATGTATCCCGAGCAGAATATCTCCGTCTGGATCGTAAACGGACGCGGCGGCAAGGGATGCTCCGCGGCGGTGGGCTACAGCGTCTTGAACCGTACCTCCCATGTCAATGTAGGCAGCCTGATGTTAAAGTATGGCGGCGGCGGACACATGGCGGTGGGCACCTGTCAGTTTTCCGACGAGGTGATGGACGAACAGCTGCCGAAGCTGCTGGATGAGATCGTCAACTACGATACTTATTACAAATAAGTTTTTATCTTTTAGATAGGACACCCAAAAAGGTCTTGAAGACAATCAACTTCCAAAAACAACATACCGAAAAACCGGCAAGCCCCGAAAAAAATTTTTTTTCGGGGCTTGCCTTACTGCCCCGGTCCGGCAATGATGCGGCTACGACAACGACAACAGAGCCTGCGGCAGAGGCTCCGGCAGCAGATGACGCGGCTGCGGCAGACGACGCGGCAGCTCCGGCGGCAACAGGCAAGAAGGTAGGCGTGTCCATGCCCACCAAGGATCTGCAGAGATGGAATCAGGATGGCGCCAACATGCAGGCACAGCTTGAGGCAGCAGGCTACGAAGTAGATCTGCAGTATGCTTCCAACCAGGAGGAGACGCAGGTTTCCCAGATCGAGAACATGATCAACAGCGGCTGTTCCGTACTGGTGATCGCAGCCATCGAAGCAAATTCTCTTTCCACCGTTCTTGAGAATGCAAAGAGTGCAGGCATCCCGGTCATCGCATATGATCGTCTGATCATGAATACCGACGCAATCAATTATTATGCTACCTTCGATAACTACAAGGTAGGCGCAACGCAGGCGAAGTATATCATTGACACCCTTGATCTGGATAATGCGGCAGGTCCCTTCAACATGGAAATCACCGCGGGCGATCCCGGCGACAACAACGCGCCTTTCTTCTATAATGGCGCTATGGACACCTTACAGCCCTACATCGATGCGGGTAAGATCGTGATCCCTTCGGGTCAGGTAGATTTCGCAACCGTTGGTACGCCGAAGTGGGATACCGCAACGGCACAGTCCAGAATGGAGAACATTCTTTCTTCCAACTATGCGGATGGCACACAGCTTGATATCTGCCTTTGCTCCAACGACTCCACCTCTCTCGGTGTGCAGAACGCTCTGGCTGCAAACTACACCGGCGATTATCCGATCGTTGCCGGTCAGGATTGTGATAAGGAAAATGTAAAGAAAATGATCGCAGGCAAACAGTCCATGTCCGTATTCAAGGATACCCGTACGCTGGCAGCACAGGTTGTTAAGATGGTTGGTCAGATCTTAAGCGGTGAGGAAGTAGAAGTAAACGATACCACGACCTACGACAATGGCACAGGCGTGATTCCTTCTTTCCTTTGCGAGCCCGTATTTGCATCTGCAGATAATTACAAAGAACTGCTGATCGACTCCGGTTACTACACCGAGGCTGACCTCCGGTAATTCGAGAACGCAAAAAGCACATTCTCTGTGGTCTGTGAATAACTTAAACTTTGGCAGGCGGGGATTCCCGCCTGTCGGTTTATAAAGCTATCTAACTATAGTAGAATCCAATAGCAAATTATGGTAAAATCAGAGAATGGGTGATAAAGAAACTATGGTTGGGAGGAATACACTTTGGCTAAGATTTTGCTGGAAATGAAAAATATTACCAAAACATTCCCAGGCGTTAAGGCGCTCGATAACGTGAAGCTCAAAGTGGAGGAAGGCGAGATCCACGCGCTCGTCGGTGAAAACGGTGCGGGCAAGTCCACGCTGATGAACGTATTGAGCGGCATCTATCCTTACGGTACATACGAGGGGGACATCGTTTACAACGGTGAGGTGTGTCAGTTTAAGAAGATCAAAGACTCTGAGGAGAAGGGGATTGTCATCATCCATCAGGAGCTGGCGTTAGTTCCTTATATGTCCATCGGAGAGAATGTGTTCCTGGGGAACGAGCGCGGAACGAGCGCGGCGATCGACTGGAACGAGACTTACGGGGAAGCGGACAAGTATTTGAAGATGGTAGGACTTTCCGAATCGTCCAAGGTACTGGTCAAGGACATCGGCACGGGGAAGCAGCAGCTGGTGGAGATCGCAAAGGCGCTCGCAAAGCATGCGAAACTGCTGATTTTGGATGAGCCGACACCTTCCTTAAATGAAAAGGATTCTCAGGCGCTGCTTGATTTACTTCTAAAATTCAAAAAAGAAGGCATGACTTCGATCATTATATCTCATAAGTTAAACGAGGTTGCTTACGTTGCGGATAAGATCACCGTGATCCGCGACGGTTCTACCATTGAAACGATGGATAAGCATACCACGGAGATTTCAGAAGATAGAATCATCAAGGGCATGGTCGGCCGTGAAATCACCGACCGGTTCCCGAAGCGTCACGATGTAAAGATCGGCGGCGTCAATATGGAAGTGAAAAACTGGACGGTGCATCATCCCCTCTACCCGGAGAGGAAGGTGTGCGACAATGTGTCCATCAAAGTGAGAAAGGGCGAGGTGATAGGCATCTCCGGGCTGATGGGTGCGGGACGTACCGAGCTTGCCATGAGCATTTTCGGGCAGTCCTACGGCACGAACATTAGTGGACAGCTTTTCCTGGACGGCAAGGAAGTACAGCTTAAGAACGTGAAGCAGGCCATTAAAAATAAGCTTGCTTACGTGACGGAGGACAGAAAAGGAAACGGCCTCGTGCTCACCAATCCGATCAAGATCAATACCACACTGGCCAATCTGGACAGTATCAGCCCCCATAAGATCATTGATAAGGATAAGGAATATCAGGTGGCGGAGGAGTACCGCCAAAAGCTTAAGACCAAGTGCCCGACCGTAGAGCAGAATGTAGGTAATCTTTCGGGCGGCAACCAGCAGAAAGTACTGCTGGCAAAATGGATGTTTGCGGATCCCGATGTGCTGATCCTCGATGAGCCTACCAGAGGTATCGACGTGGGTGCAAAATATGAGATTTACTGTATCATCAATGATTTGGTGGCAGCGGGGAAATCCGTGGTGATGATCTCCTCGGAGCTGCCTGAGGTGCTGGGTATGAGCGACAGGATCTATGTGATGAACGAGGGCAGGATCGCGGGCGAGCTTTCCGCCAAAGAGGCCTCACAGGAGAAGATCATGTCCATCATCGTCAGTTCGGGAAAGGGGGCGTAAGGATATGGGAAAAGCGTATGTTTCAGCATTCTTTCGAAAATATACCATGATCATGGCCCTGATCCTGATAGTGCTCTTTTTCAGTATTACAACAGAGGGAAAGATTTTATTTCCGCAGAATATCAATAACCTGATTTCCCAGAACGCCTATGTGTTTGTATTGGCGACGGGTATGCTGCTCTGTATCCTCACGGGCGGCAACATCGACCTCTCCGTTGGTTCCGTGGTCTGCTTCACGGGCGCGGTGGGTGCGATGGTCATGGATAAAGACGTGAATTTCCCGGCGGCAGTCCTTACCATGCTGGTGATCGGTATCCTGATCGGTATGTGGCAGGGCTTCTGGATCGCTTACGTGAAAGTGCCGCCCTTCATCGCAACGTTGGCAGGTATGTACGCGTTCCGAGGTCTTTCCAATGTGGTGCTGCAGGGGATGACGGTTTCCGTCAAGAGCGAGACGTTTGTCAGGGTGTTCGGCGGCGGCGCGGACTGCTATGTGCCGGATTTTCTGGGCAACGGCGAGGGTATCAACATGACCTGTATGGTAGCCGGCTGTATCGCTGTGATCGTACTGATCGCGGTGCAGTTAAAGAATCGTATCAACAATAGGAGCAGAGGCTATGAGACGGCGTCTCTTGGCAGTACCATCGTAAAACTGGCTCTCGTCAGCGCAGCGATCCTGTGGGTGACTTATAAGCTGGCTTCCTACAAGGGCATTCCCACCGTGCTGATTTGGATCCTTCTGGTGCTTTTGATTTATGGTTATCTGACGACGAAGACAAGGATCGGCCGCTATCTGTATGCGGTGGGCGGCAATGAAAAGGCGACCGGACTTTCCGGTATCAATACGAAAAGAATTTATTTTCTTGCTTATGTCAATATGGGACTTCTGGCGGCGCTGGCGGGTGTGCTGACGATTGCCAGACTGACCGCGGCGCAGCCAACCTTCGGGCAGGGCTTTGAGATGGATGCCATCGGCGCCTGCTTCATCGGCGGCGCTTCCGCTTACGGCGGCATAGGCACGGTGCCCGGCGTGGTGGTCGGCGCAATGCTGATGGGCGTGATCAACCAGGGCATGAGTATCATGGTAATCGATCTGAACTATCAGAAAGTGGTCAAGGGGCTGGTGCTTTTGGCGGCCGTTGTTTTTGACGTTCTTTCCAAGAGAGAGAAGAAGTAGGGGAGAAGGATGAAAATGAATAAGACAGCAGATATCTTAAGAAAACATACCATGAAAATAGTCCTTGTCCTGATCGTGATCTTCTTCTCGATGACGACGAAGGGACAAATGTTTGCGCCTTCCAGTTTTCAGGCGCTGATCGCGCAAAATTCCTATGTGTTTATACTGGCGACCGGTATGCTGATGTGTATGCTCACGGGCGGTAATATCGATCTTTCCGTCGGCTCTTTCGCGTGTTTTGTCGGCGCGATCGGCGGTATGTTGATGGTGAAGGCACAGATGCCGGTGCCTGCCGCCATGCTCCTGATGATAGGGGCGGGCGTGATCTATGGCATTGTGGAAGGCTTCCTGATCGCTTATCTCAATATCCCGCCCTGGATCGCGACGCTGGCAGGTTATCTGGCTTTCCGCGGCTGGGGTACGGCGCTGATCGGCGATTCGTCCATTGCGCCCATGCCGGAGAGCTTTACGAAGATGTTCAACGGTAGTGTGCCGGACTTTTTCGGCGGCAAAGGAATCAACATCACCTGCCTTTTGGCGGGCGTGATCGTCTGTGCGCTGTTTGTGCTCTTACAGCTAAAGAGCAGAAAGGATAAGATCAAAAAAGGCTATGAGGCGGAAAGCATGGCAGGAGTGATCGTGCGCTGCGTGGTGGTTTGCGCGGTGATCCTGCTGTTTGCGTACAAGCTGGCGCAGGCGAACGGTATCCCCAATAACCTGATCTGGGTGGCGGTGATTGTGCTCGTTTACAGCTTTATCACGGAAAAGACCACCATCGGCCGTTACTTCTATACCATCGGCGGCAATGTGGAGGCCGGCAGACTTTCCGGTATT
This sequence comes from uncultured Lachnospiraceae bacterium, assembly GCA_910576815.1. Taxonomy (GTDB): domain Bacteria; phylum Bacillota; class Clostridia; order Lachnospirales; family Lachnospiraceae; genus UBA3282. Next base: position 45,513 of record CAJTKA010000011.1, on the reverse strand, counting down.
GACACGAAAAAGATTTTCTTCCTGGCATATCTGAATATGGCGGTACTCACCGTGTTCAGCGCATGGATGACGATGGCGAGACTGTCGGCGGCGACGGCAATGGCAGGCAACAACTATGAGATAGACGCAATCTCCGCCTGCGTGGTGGGCGGCGTGTCCGCTTACGGCGGCTCCGGTACGGTTTTCGGCATGGTGATCGGTGCAGCGCTGATCGGCGTCATCAACCTGGGAATGAGCCTGATGAGCATCGACGCAAACTGGCAGATGGTGGTAAAGGGCATGGTGCTGCTGGCGGCTGTGGTGTTCGAGATTTTAAATAACAGGGATAAGACGAAGGAATAAGCCAATTGCGTTTCCCTGTGAACAATTTGTGAAATTTTAGTAAAAGCATGAAAAATCGTTGACAATGAATTTTTAATGTAGAAAAATAGAATCATGCGGATTTTCGTAAACAGATTGAATACTTTTTTTACGAATACCACATGATTCTATTATTAGTTAGGAAATGGAGTGATGACATGATAAAAACATTGGCAGCACAGGTAAAGGAGTATAAGAAAGCCTCGATCATAACGCCGATCTTTATGGTTTTGGAAGTTGTGTTCGAGACCCTGATCCCATTTCTGATGGCATCCATCATCGACGACGGCGTGGAAGCGGGCGACATGCGCCACGTCTTTGTGGTCGGCGCAATGATGATCGGCGCGGCACTCCTTGGTCTTTTGACCGGCGTGATGGGCGGCAAGTACGGTGCGCGGGCATCCACGGGTTTTGCCAAGAATCTGCGGCAGGCGATGTTTGAGAACATCCAGACATTTTCCTTTGCGAGTCTTGACAAATTCAGCACGGCGGGTCTGGTCACCAGGCTGACCACGGATGTGAACAATATGCAGAACGCCTATCAGATGGTCCTGCGCATCTGTTTCCGTGCACCGGTGAACATGATCTGCGCGATGACGATGGCATTTTGGATCAATGCGGAATTGGCATCGATCTATCTGGTGGCAGTGCTTCTGCTGGCTGTAGTGCTGTTTTTCCTGATCAAGGGAGCAATGAAGTATTTCAAGCTCGCGTTCCCGAAGTACGACGAGCTGAATGCCTCCGTGCAGGAAAACGTGAGCGCTATCCGCGTGGTCAAGGCATATGTCAGGGAGGAGCATGAGACGGTTAAGTTTAAGAAAGCGAGCCAGGGCATCTACGATATCTTCCAGAAGGCGGAGCAGCGCGTGGTTCTCAATATGCCCGTTATGCAGTTCACCGTTTACGGCTGCATCCTGCTGATTAGCTGGCTGGGCGCGAAGCAGATCGTGCAGGATACCCTGACCACGGGTGAACTGATGAGTCTTTTGGCTTATTGTATGAACATCCTCATGAGTTTGATGATGGTGGCGATGATCTTTGTAATGATGAGCATGAGTATTGCCAGCGGGGAGCGTATCTGTGAGGTACTAAATGAAAAGAGCGATTTGACTAATCCGGTCAACCCTGTATACGAAGTGCCGGACGGCTCGATCGAGTTTCAGCACGTACGCTTCTCTTATAATAGAGTGAGCAGCGAGGCGGTCCTGCATGATATCAATTTAAAGATAAACGCGGGCGAGACCATCGGTATCATCGGCGGCACCGGCAGCGCCAAGACCAGTCTGGTGAATCTGATCAGCCGTCTCTACGATGTGACGGACGGCGCTGTCTTCGTGGGCGGCAGGGATGTCAGGGAGTACGATATCGAGACGCTGCGCAATCAGGTGGCGGTCGTTTTGCAGAAAAACGTACTCTTTTCGGGCACGATCCTCGATAACCTGCGCTGGGGCGATGCGAACGCCACGGAGGAGGAGTGCAGGAGAGCCTGCAGGCTGGCCTGTGCGGATGAATTTATCGAGAAGATGCCGGACGGTTATCAGACCTACATAGAGCAGGGCGGCACAAATGTATCCGGCGGGCAGAGACAGCGTCTGACCATCGCCAGAGCCCTGCTTAAGAAACCAAAGGTATTGATCCTGGACGATTCCACCAGCGCGGTGGATACGGCCACAGACGCAAAGATCAGAAAGGCGTTTGCACAGGAGATCCCCGACACCACGAAGCTGATCATTGCGCAGCGGGTATCAAGCGTGATGAACGCCGACCGCATCATTGTCATGGACGACGGCAGGGTGCACGGCTTTGGTACGCACGAGGAGCTGCTGGCGGGCAATGAGATCTACAGAGAAGTTTATGAGTCGCAGACGAGCGGCGGTGGGGACTTCGATGAGAAAGGAGGCGAGGACTGATGCCGGGACCGGGACCACATGGAAGAATGCACGGAAAGAAAATCGAGAATCCGGGAAAAGTATTTAAACGCCTGATGGGATATGTGGCGAAAAGTTATGGTGTCCATCTGGCGATCGTGGCGGCGTTGATCTTTGTGAGCGTGCTCGCGAACGTGCAGGGTACAATGTTTACGCAGAGCCTGATCGACGACTATATCACGCCGATGCTGAAACAGGAGACGGCGGATTTTGCGCCGCTTGCAAGAGCCATCGGGCGGGTGGCATGCTTTTATCTGATTGGTGTGCTTGCTGCTTACGCCTGGAATCGCATCATGATCAACGTGACCCAGGGGACGCTGAGAAACATCAGGGACGATCTCTTTACGCACATGGAAACCCTGCCGATCAAGTACTTTGACACGCATGTGCACGGAGATATTATGTCAACCTATACAAACGATACGGAGACCCTTCGTCAGATGATCAGCCAGAGTATGCCGCAGGTATTCAACAGCGCGATCACCATTGTGAGCGTGTTTGTGAGCATGGTTATTTTGAGCGTGCCGTTGACGATCACAACGCTTGTGATGGTAGCGATCATGCTTGTGGTGACGAAGCGGGTGGCAGGGCTTAGCGGCAAATACTTTATGGAGCAGCAGGCGAACCTGGGCAAGATCAACGGTTTTATCGAGGAAATGATGAATGGCCAGAAGGTGGTCAAAGTTTTCAGCCACGAAGAAAAGAATATTGAGGACTTTAGCGCACTCAATGAAGCGCTCTGTGAAAGTTCTGACAGGGCGAATTATCTGGTCAATGTGGTAGGTCCCGTCAACCAACAGCTGGGGAATGTGAGCTATGTGGTCTGCGCCATTGTGGGCGGCGCACTGGCCCTTTCCGGGGCAACGGGACTGACACTTGGAAAATTGGCAAGCTTTTTGACCTTTAATAAAAGCTTCAATATGCCGATTAACCAAGTGAGCCAACAATTTAACGCAGTCGTGATGGCGCTTGCAGGCGCGGAGCGGATCTTCAAGATGCTGGATGAAGAACCGGAGATAGATGTGGGTTATGTAACGCTTGTTAATGTGAAGGAGGAGGGGGGAAAACTTGTGGAAACGCCGGAGCGCACAGGCCGTTGGGGATGGCGGCATGAGCATCAGGCGGATCATTCCGTGGACTATGTGGAACTTAAGGGCGATGTGGTTTTCGACGGCGTGGATTTCGGTTATAATGATGATAAGATGGTACTCCACGACGTGAAGCTCTTTGCCCAGCCGGGGCAGAAGATTGCCTTTGTCGGTTCCACGGGTGCGGGCAAGACCACCATCACGAACCTGATCAATCGTTTTTACGATATTCAGGATGGAAAAATACGCTATGACGGCATCAATGTCAATAAGATCAAAAAGGCGGACCTGCGCCGATCTCTTGGCATTGTATTGCAGGATACCCACCTGTTTACAGGCACCGTCATGGAAAACATCCGCTACGGGAAGTTGGACGCGACCGACGAAGAAGTCAAAGCGGCCGCAAAGCTTGCCAATGCGGACAGCTTTATCAGGCGTCTGCCCGAAGGCTATGACACCGTACTCTCCGGAGACGGCGCGAATTTGAGCCAGGGGCAGAGACAGCTTCTTGCCATCGCCAGGGCAGCGGTGGCGGATCCGCCGGTGTTGATCCTGGATGAAGCGACAAGCTCCATTGATACCCGCACGGAGCGCATCGTGCAGGACGGCATGGATAAACTGATGAAGGGCAGGACCACCTTCGTGATTGCCCATCGCCTTTCCACGGTCAAAAATGCTGACTGCATCATGGTATTGGAGCAGGGCAGGATCATCGAGAGAGGCACCCACGACCAGCTCATCGAGGAGCGTGGGAAATACTACCAGTTGTATACCGGGAATGCAATTACGGCCTAGGAGTACAATTGTAGTGGGAACCACAAATTGTTGTGTTTCCCTGTAACTGTTGACAGATTTCGACGAAAATCGTAAAATTAAGGGGACTACGGTGACTAGTCCTCGGAAAGTAGGGAATATGGGAAAATTTTGTGCCGCATCAGAAGCAGAGTTGGAAGTTTTGGAAAAGTTATGGGATTTGAATGAAGGCGTGAAGCAGTCTCAGCTTCTTGCCCTGTTTGAAGCAGATGGAAAGGAGTGGAAAAGGCAGACCCTGAACACCTTTTTGAGCAGGCTCGAGGAGAAAGGGTTTGTTACGCGGGAACACAGGATCGTGAGGACCGTAGTAAGTCGGGAGGACTATCATTACAAACAGATACAGGCAGCGATTGACGCAATGTACGGAGGAAGGTTGAGTAATTTGGTGGCAGCATATTACAAGGATAAGCGGATCAGTGAGAGCGAGAAAAAGGAATTGAAGCGTATCGTGGAGACCTACGAGGGGTAACAGATGGAATATCTGTTGGTTATGACGCTCTCGGGAACGACGATGACGTGTCTGTTCCTTCTGCTGCGCAGTATTGTGAAGGAAAGGCTTTGTGCGAGCGTGTACTGTCTGCTCGCCAAAGCCGCTGTCTTGTACTACCTGATTCCCCTGCCTTTTATCAAAAGCTGGTATCGTGAAGTCATTCCTGCCGCCAACTGGGAAAGCCGGATGGCGACGAATCGGAAACCGCTGACATGGACGAATTATCTGGTTCATGTGGGTGGAGATTTCCACGCGAATCACTTTGCCGATGTGCAGACGGTGATCGTGGGCGGTTGGCTTGCGGGTGCCTGTTTGCTGATGATATGGAAAATGGTCGACTATCTGCGCAACGTCCGTCGTGTGGCTGTTTATGCGGAGATCGGGATGAATGAGCAGGAGAAGGCGCTCGTTGATCGTCTGCGGAAGGAATACGGCGTGAGACGCCGGGTATCTTTCCTGCAAGCGCGGGACGGCGATCCTTCGATCACCTTTGGGATCTTAAGACCCGTTATCATCTGTGCAGAGAAAGCGGAGAGTCGGGAGACAGAGCTGCTTGCCCGCCATGAGATGGTACATATCAAACGCCTGGATATACTCTGGAAGATCATTGTGCAGTTTGCGATCTTTCTGCACTGGTGGAACCCGTTTGTGTGGAAACTGAATAAAAAGCTCGAACAGGTCTGTGAATGCGCCTGTGACTCGGCGGTGATGCGGGGAAGGTCAGTCGAGGAGACTAAAATCTACATGCTTCTGCTGGTTGACGAAGCGGGAGATGAGAAACCAAAGAGGCCGGCAGTGAGATGGAACGTCGGTTTTGGAAGCAACACAAAATACGTAAGAGAAAGGATGATGAACATCATGAATCATAAGAAATGGAATCGGTTTGCGGCAGGCACGCTGGCAGCGGTGCTGATCATGGCCAATTCAATCACGGCATTTGCCTACAGGGATCCGTTTTCTGAAATATTACCGGAGGATGCGTCACAGGAGGAAATCGAAAGGACGTTGGATAGTGACGTATTTGAGTTTGTTCCGGGAGTGGAGAGTACGGATGAGCATACTATTGTGCAAGATATCGTGATTTTATATGAAGATGAATTTATCGACGAAGATGGTAATATCTATCCGGTATTGGAAGATGAGGGCATTTCGCCGCACTGTAACCATGTATATGTTTCGGGGACGGAACGGTTACATCGTTCATTTTCAGACGGCGGCTGTGAAGTGAGAGAGTTTCATGCGCAACAGTGTGCTAAGTGCGGACAGGTCATCCGTGGTGATTGGATAGCTACCTATACTTGGGCAGTATGTCCGCACTGATGCGTGGAAGATAAAACAGGTCTCTATTGACGGGGTGCCGCGGCATACTGTATCAAATAGAAGACAGAAGTGTAAAAGGGGATGGTGTGAGCGGCTGCTTTTGGCAGCCGCTGCACTCATTTTTGGGGCTTGCAGATTTCGTCATCTCTGTTATAATGGGTTATAGTATAGCAACTTAGTAGGAATTGCGTAATAGCAACGGTGCTGCAGTAAATGGGCGCACAGACAGGCTGAGACACAGAAGAACTGTGGGCGCAGGAAGGTTGCGGCCACGGGAGAACGGAGGACAGAGGATGGCGGAAAGGAATCTGGATTTTGACAGGGAAATTACCAGGAGAGGGACGGGCTGTATCAAGTACGACTGTGCAGTGGAGCGCGGGATGCCTGAGGATGTCCTGCCCCTGTGGGTGGCGGATATGGACTTTGCGACGTCTTCCTATGTGCTGGATGCCATGCGGGAGCGCGTGGACCATGGTATCTTCGGCTATACGGAGGAGGTCCCCGGGTATTTTGAAAGCGTGCGGGATTGGATGCAGCGCCATCATGATTTCACAGTGGAGAAGTCTTGGTTGGTGAAGACGCCGGGGGTGGTCTTTGCGCTGGCGATGGCGATCCAGGCTTATACACAGCCGGGGGACGCCGTGCTGATCCAGCAGCCCGTGTATTATCCGTTCGAGGGCGTCATTCGCGACAACGGCAGACAGATGGTCACCAATACCCTTTATTTAGGGGAGGATAACCGCTATCATATTGACTTTGACGATTTTGAACGTAAGCTTTCTGAGCATCGGGTCAAGCTGGTTCTCTTTTGCAGCCCCCATAATCCCGTGAGCAGGGTCTGGACCGAGGAGGAGCTGATCCGCCTGGGCGATCTTTGTATGCAGCATCAGGTGATCGTGGTCAGCGACGAGATTCATGCCGACTTTGCTTTTCAGGGGAAGCATCATGTGTTTGCGACTCTGAAACAGGAGTATGCACAGCGCTGCGTCATCTGCACTTCTCCCAGCAAGACCTTTAATCTGGCGGGTTTGAACCTTTCGAATATCTTTATCCCTAACGAGGAACTGCGGGAGCGTTTTCGCAGCTGCGTGAATGCCGTAGGCGTCAGTGAATTGAACGTCATGGGGCAGGTGGCCTGCGAGGCAGCCTACAGGCAGGGAGAGGAGTGGTATCAGGCGATGATGCGCTATGTGGCGGACAATATCGCTTTGATTGGGCAGTATGTGGAGGAGAATCTTCCGGGGGTGCGCCTGGTGACGCATGAGGGCACCTATCTGGTGTGGCTGGATTTCAGGGAGCTTGGTTTGAGCGAGGCGGCGCTGGAGCAAAGAATCGTCCGCGAGGCGAAGCTGTGGCTGGACGGCGGCGGGATGTTTGGCGCGGGCGGAGCAGGCTTCCAGCGCATCAATGCCGCCTGCCCGAGGCGGCTTCTGCGGGAGGCGCTGGAGAGGATACGTTCGGTGCTCCAGTGAAATTCCTTTATGTTATGCCAATGTTGTAACGAGATCGGACATTGCCGAAACGAAAGTAAAACAAAGGAATTAGGGATGGAAACTGATAGAAACCACAGAATATATCTTGATCATGCGGCGACCATGCGCATGAAGGAGGAGGTCTTGCAGGAGATGCTTCCCTACTTGCGGGAGAGCTATGCGAACCCCTCCGCCATTTACGGCTTTGCGGGAGAGGCAAAGCGGGCGGTGCGTCTGGCCAGAGAGCAGGCAGCCGCGCTGATTGGCGCAAAGCCGACAGAAATCTTTTTTACGGGCGGCGGCACGGAGTCCGATAACTGGGCGCTGCGCTCTGTGGCGGAGTCTTATGCGGAGAGAGGAAAACACATCGTTGTGAGCGCCATCGAGCACCACGCCGTGCTGCATACCTGCAAGTATCTGGAAAAGCAGGGCTATGCGGTCACTTATCTGCCTGTGGATGCAGAGGGGAAGGTGCTGCCTGAAACGTTAGAGAAGGCGGTTCGCCCGGATACCGTTCTGGTTTCCATCATGGCGGCCAACAATGAGATCGGCACGCTGGAGCCTTTGGCGCAGCTGAGCGCGATCGCGCACGGGCAGGGCGCACTTTTTCATACGGACGCGGTGCAGGCTTACGGCCATATCCCCCTTTCCGTGGAGGAGCTGGGGATCGATCTGCTTTCCGCCAGCGGCCATAAGCTGGGCGGTCCCAAAGGGGTGGGCATCCTTTATTGCCGCGAAAACCTGCGGTTGTCGCCTCTTTTACACGGCGGCGCGCAGGAGAGAGGACGACGGGCAGGCACCCTGAATGTGCCCGGTATCGTGGGCTTTGGCAAGGCGGCAGCCCTTGCGGGCGAGACCTTAGAGCAAAGAATGGAGCGTGAATGCGCCCTGCGGGATCACTTGATCGACAGCGTGCTGATAAAGATCCCGCACAGCAGATTGAACGGACCAAAACGCGACAGACTTCCGGGCAGCGCCCATTTCTGCTTCCGTGATATCGAAGGGGAGTCTCTGCTCATCCTTTTGGATCAAAAAGGCATCTGCGCCTCGGGAGGCTCAGCCTGCACATCGGGGGCAAGCGACCCCTCCCATGTGCTTCTGGCCATCGGACTGTCCTATGAGGAAGCCCGCGGTTCCCTGCGCCTTACCCTTTCGGAGGAGAATACGCTCGAGGAGCTTGACAGGACAGTGGAGGCAGTCAGGGAGATCGTGGAGCGGCTGCGGGGCATGAAGGCAGGAATGTAGACCGCGGAAAATGCCATGAAGACGGAATGGAGCGGAAGAAGGATAAGTCTGAGAAATAGGGAGCGAAAGAGAAAGGAACTGCTAGAAGAAAAGTCAATTGTTAACCGAATATATAACAAGGTTGACAATTAGAAAAATCTGTGATAGGATACCCTCAGAAAAGATGGAAAGCCAAGAAAAATCTATCAGAGATGACGAGGGAGGAACGACAGATGAAAACACAGACACAGAAGGAAGCAGCAGGAGCGCAGGCGGAAACGGTGCGCGGTATGATGGCAGCGTCGAAGACAGAAACGGCACAGGCGCGGAGGACAGGCAGGGGAAAAACCTACGACATGGCATATACAGCCGTATTTGCAGTGTTGATTGCGATCTGTTCTTGGATCTCGGTTCCGACGGTAGTGCCTTTTACGCTGCAGACCTTCGCGGTGTTTCTTGCGGTGTCAGTGCTGGGCGGCAGGCGCGGCACGCTGTCGATCGTGGTTTATGTGTTGTTAGGTGCAGTCGGGATTCCGGTGTTTGCGGGATTTAAGGGCGGCATCGGTGTCCTTTTGAATACGACGGGCGGTTACATAATCGGTTTCATTTTTGCCGGGTTGATCATGTGGCTGATGGAGAGGCTGTTTGGCAGGAAATTGTGGGCGCAGCTGCTCGGCATGATCCTTGGCATGATCACCTATCTTTCCGTCGGTACGGCGTGGTTTATGGTGGTGTATCTGCGGCAGACCGGGCCTGTCAGCCTGGGAACGGTGCTTGGCTGGTGCGTGATTCCCTTCCTGATACCGGATATCGTTAAGATGATGCTTGCGCTCTCGCTGGGAAATCTTCTGCGCAAACGGCTTGCAGGCATCATGGGAGAGTAGCGGCGGCAAAGAGAAGCCGCGAAAATAATGCAAACGGCGGCATTCAAAGGAATGACAAAACGGCGGTTTGGGGCTCGCGGATTATAAGAGCGTGAAACTGCCGCTTTTTTATGGGAGAAAAATTCAGGAATCGTAAAGCGATATTGACTTTTCCAGATAGAGGTGTTAATATTAATTAGGACTACATAGTGTAGGTAGCAAAATTGACCTGATAAAGTTTTACTTTACCATACAGTAGGATTTGACAGGCAGTGTAAAAGGGGTTGCGGTACGGATGATCGCCATGTGTGATCGTCCGTACCGCTGTTTTTAGGGAGTGATGAAAGCGGGCATTCCCGTTTGCGCGAAAGAAAATAACTTGCTAGAACTATGGCGAGGCGCTATGATATTGATAGAGCGGCAAAGAGGATTGGCTGCAGAACACGTAAACAGGTTAGAGAAAGGATCGACGATGGATAAAATGGGCGGTGTTGATTCAGAAAACGCTAAGATGGTGAAATTTCAGGCAGGAGACGTAATCCTGCGGGAAGGGAAGAACTACGATGAGATGTATAAGGTGGTCTCCGGTTCTGTAGAGATTTACATAAGATATGGAGCGCGGGATGAGCATTTAATCGGTATTTACTCAAAATCCAAGTGTTTCGGAGAACTCAATGTGCTTTCCGAGCAGCCATCCATCTATACGGTGGTTGCTTTCGACGAGGTTTTGTTGATGCGCATTACCAGGGACTATCTGGAGGAATTTATTCAGAATAACCCGAGAAATGCCATTGACATCATGAAAAATATGGTGCATACCAGCACGGTGATGCAGAAAAATATCAGCCTGCTTTTGGATGATCTCTACGATAAGAATGACACCAATAAAAGAAGGACGGAGGAGATCCGTCAGAAGATCATGCAGTACAGCGTAGGCGGCCTGCATTATACACCGTAAAAGCCCTGAGATCAGGACGTGTAAGGGAAGATGAAGTATGGCGGCAGACAGAGGGGAAAGGATAGTATAACATGGAAATTCAGGAAATCATTGCGCTGATTCATGTGTCGGAGGCCGAAACCTTGAGCGAGACCATCATTACCGTGGGCACTTCTCCGTATGACAGGGAGGTGGCGGATGAAAATTTTCAGCGCATCCGCCGCGTGTTTGACAGGGCGCAGGATATCCGCAGGACGGGAACGGCGGCCATGGATCTGGCTTATGTGGCCTGCGGGCGCACGGGAGGCTTTTTCGAGCCGCGCTTAAGCCCGTGGGATTTTGCGGCGGGACAGCTTTTGGTAAAAAAAGCAGGCGGACAGGTCACGAACTTTGCGGGGGAAGCGCCGGGATTTGTGAAAAGAGGCAGCGTTGTGGCTTCCAATGGAAAGATTCACCAGGAGCTGCGGGGGCTGCTGTAAACGGCGGTTGCCTGAGCGTGGGAAAGACGGTCTGGCGGCATCGCTAGAGCAGGCTTGGAAATAGGAGAAACGTATGGAACAGACAAAAGGGAGAATCGAATATCACTTCGGAAAGCTTGGGAGTTTTGCGCCGCTGCTTGCGGCGGCATTGATGATCTTGTGGGCGGCGCTCGGCCAGTCCAATGTCAACGGCTATGTGCTGGCCTTTTTTACAGCACTTATAACGGGCGTTATTTTTACAAAGGATGAAAAAGCATATGGCGAAGCGCTGGTGCACGGCTTGAGTAAGCCCATGTTTGGCGTGATTGTGCTGGCAGTGATCCTGGCGGCGGTTTCCGGAAAATTGATCTCGGCAAGCGGCGTGGTGCAGACGATCGCCTATTATGTGGTGGAAGCGGGTTTTACGGGCAGACTGTTCGTGGCGGCAAGTTTTCTGATCACCTGTCTGCTGGCGTTTGCCACGGGAACTTCGGTGGGCACCTATTTCGTAGTGATTCCGATCCTGTTCCCGGTGGGCGTGATGGCAGGGGCAGCGCCGGAATTTATGATAGGCGCCATTGTGTCGGGAGCGGCCTTTGGCGATAACCTGGGCCCGATCTCGGATACCACCATCGCCTCTTCGGCCACACAGCATGCGGATCTGGGGACTGTGGTAAAGACCAGGACGCGTTACAGCCTGCCTGCGGCGGCGGGGGCATTGCTTTTGTTTCTCTTGTTTGCAAAGACGACGAAAGGAGCTTCCAATAGTGGAATAACGGATGTTACCGTAAGACCGTTGAGCCTGATCATGCTGATCGTGCCCGTGGTGATCATTGTGCTGTGCATGATGAGAAAACATCTGATCACTGCTCTGTCGTGGGGAATCCTTTCGGGGATCGTGGCAGGGCTGTTGTCCGGGATCTACAAGGTGGAGGATCTGGTTGCCTTTCCCGGCGGCTTTTCCGTAACGGGTGTGATGATTGAGGCGGTTACCGGGACGGCGGGAACGGTGGCGATGCTGATCGGTGTGTTTGCCCTGCTGGGCGTGCTGGAGCGCGGCGGCTTCTTTGAAGATGTGGGCACATTGCTTTCGCGGCTGGCGAAGACGGAGCGCAGCACGGAGGCGACCATTGTGCTGTCGGTGGGTATTTTGAGTATGGTAACGGGTGTTATTTCTGTGGCGATCGTGGCGCTCGGCGATCTGATCCATGAGATCGGGGAAAAGGCGGGCGTAAACCGATATCGTCGAGCGAATTTGATGGACTGCACAGGCTGCGTGTTTTGCTTTCTGGCGCCGTGGACGGTACACTGTGTGATTCCCGCGCAGTTGTCCGCACAGTTTGAGGGGATGGCGGTTGCGCCCGGTTCGGTGCCCTTTGTGAATTATTATTCCCTGTGTATGCTGGTGATCTTAGCAGTGGCGGTGGTAACGGGGTATGGCAGGAAGGGACCGAAGGGGGAATAGAGCGGGTTTTGCGGCGTGCCGTAAGTGCCTTACAACCCCGACAACGCCGCCAGCCTTCCATACACCCCGCCCTGTTCCACCAGTTCAGCGTGCTTTCCTTTTTCGCATATGTTTCCGCCCTCTATGACGTAAATCATAACCGCCTTTTCGATCGTGGACAATCTGTGAGCCACGACAAGCGTCGTCTGGCCGCCCATAAGATCCTCGATTCCTTTCTGCACAAGCAGCTCGCTTTCCGCATCCAGCGCCGACGTTGCCTCATCAAGCAGTAGAATGGGCGCATTTCTGATAAATGCACGGGCAATCGCGATCCGCTGGCGCTGACCGCCGGACGGTCAGCAAGTTCTCGCTGTGTCATCCCTTTCGCTTTTCTGAAAAAGGTGATTCTTTTCCCGATTTCTCTTTTTTCCGGCATATGCCCTTCCACCTTTCTATTTGAAATATAGCATAAATGATCCGTGAATGACAAACAACGCGTTTGCGAATCAGACTGTCCCCGGAAACATGAAATCAACCGGCAGTTGCCAAAGTAAAAAGTCCAAAAGATTTTATAAATTTATTAGCACTCACCTCTTGACAGTGCTAACAATCCGATGTAATGTGATGGTGTAAGTGAAAGAAAAGCAGAACAATAAGCCTTAAATAAGGCTTTGTGCAGACCATCTGCACAGAAGGGAGGCTGCTATGAACTTAACGAAATTTACTCAAAAATCCATACAGGCGGTAGAGCGCTGCGAGAAGCTGGCCTACGAGTACGGCAATCAGGAGATTGAGCAGGAACACTTGTTATACAGTCTGCTCACCATTGACGACAGTCTGATCCTCAAGCTGATCGAAAAGATGGAGATTCAGAAAGAATATTATGTAAACCGAGTGGAGCAGGCTCTGGCCAAACGCACCAAGGTGCAGGGTGGACAGATTTTCATCGGCCAGGACTTAAATAAGGCCCTGATCGGTGCGGAGGACGAGGCCAAGGCGCTTGGCGACGAGTATGTGTCGGTGGAGCATCTTTTTCTGGCCATGCTAAAGCATCCAAATAAGGAGATCAAGGAGATCTTTCGGGAGTTTGGCATCACGAGGGAGCGGTTTTTGCAGGCACTCTCCACGGTGCGCGGCAATCAGCGTGTGACGACGGACAATCCGGAGGCAACCTATGATACGCTGGAAAAATACGGGCAGGATCTGGTGGAGAGAGCGAGGAATCAGAAGCTCGACCCGGTGATCGGGCGCGACAGCGAGATCCGCAACGTGATCCGCATCCTTTCCCGTAAGACCAAAAATAACCCCGTATTGATCGGCGAACCGGGCGTGGGCAAGACTGCTGTCGCGGAAGGGCTTGCGCAGCGGATCGTCAGAGGCGATGTGCCGGAGGGCTTAAAAGATAAGAAGATTTTCTCCCTGGATATGGGGGCGCTCGTTGCGGGAGCCAAGTACCGAGGTGAATTTGAGGAGCGTCTGAAAGCGGTGTTGGAAGATGTCAAGAACAGCGACGGTCAGATCATCCTTTTCATCGACGAGCTGCATCTGATCGTGGGCGCGGGCAAAACGGATGGCGCCATGGATGCGGGCAATATGTTAAAGCCCATGCTGGCAAGGGGCGAACTGCATTGTATCGGTGCGACGACGTTGGATGAATACCGCCAATATATCGAGAAAGATGCCGCGCTTGCAAGGCGGTTCCAGCCGGTGATGGTAGATGAGCCTACGGTGGAGGACACCATTTCCATCCTGCGCGGACTGAAGGAGCGCTACGAGGTCTACCACGGCGTGAAAATCATGGACAATGCGCTGGTGAGCGCGGCGGTGCTCTCCAACCGCTATATTTCCGACCGTTTCCTGCCCGATAAGGCAATCGATCTGGTGGATGAGGCCTGCGCGCTCATCAAGACGGAGCTTGACTCCATGCCGACGGAGCTTGATGAGCTGCAGCGCAGGGTCATGCAGTTGGAAATAGAAGAAACCGCTCTGAAAAAAGAGGACGACAATTTAAGCCGCGAACGTCTTGCCAATCTGCAAAAGGAGCTGGCGGAGCTGAAAGAAGAACTGAAAAACCGCATGGCGCAGTGGGAGAATGAAAAGGCGTCTGTCGAAAAGCTGTCGAAGATCCGTGAAGAAATCGACGAAGTAAACAGCCAGATCCAGATTGCACAGCGCGACGGTGACTATGAGAAAGCGGCGGAATTAAGCTACGGAAAGCTGCCTAACCTGAAAAAGCAGCTGGAGATCGAGGAGGAGCGTGTCGGGGAGGAGGAGCTTTCCCTGGTGCATCAGAGTGTGTCCGATGAGGAGATCGCCAAGATCATCTCCCGCTGGACGGGCATCCCGGTGGCGAAGCTGACGGAGAGCGAGCGCAACAAGACGCTGCATCTGGACGAGGAGCTGCATAAGCGGGTGATTGGACAGGATGAGGGCGTGACAAAGGTAACGGATGCGATCATTCGCTCCAAGGCAGGGATCAAGGATCCCACCAAACCCATCGGCTCCTTCCTGTTCCTCGGTCCTACAGGCGTGGGTAAGACGGAACTGGCCAAGGCGCTGGCGGCCTCGCTCTTTGACGACGAGACGAATATGGTCCGCATCGATATGAGCGAATATATGGAGAAACATTCCGTTTCCAGGCTGGTAGGGGCGCCTCCCGGATATGTGGGTTATGAGGAAGGTGGACAATTGACCGAAGCGGTCAGAAGAAAACCATACTCGGTGGTGCTGTTTGATGAGATCGAGAAAGCTCATCCCGATGTCTTCAATGTGCTCCTGCAGGTGCTGGACGACGGTCGTATTACGGATTCACAGGGCAGGACGGTGGATTTCAAAAATACCATCCTCATCATGACCTCCAACATTGGCGCAGAGTATCTGTTGGAAGGGATCGACGCGCAGGGAGCGATCACGGAGGAGGCGGAAAGTCTGGTGATGGGCGATCTGCGCAGCCATTTCCGGCCGGAATTTTTGAACCGTCTGGATGAAACGATACTGTTCAAGCCTTTGACAAAGGACAATATCAGCGGCATCATTGGCCTGATCGTGGCGGATTTAAACAGGCGGCTGGCGGATAGAGAGTTGTCTATCGAGCTTTCTCCCGAGGCGGCGCAGTTCATCGTGGATAATGCCTACGATCCCGTGTATGGTGCGAGACCCTTGAAGCGTTATATTCAGAAGCATGTGGAAACGCTGTCCGCAAAACTGATCCTCTCCGATCAGGTAGAGGCCAAAGATACCATTCTGATTACGGTGGAGAAAGAGGCGTTGGCAGCGCGTAGAAAATAGGGAGCAATAGCAGATGCGATATCTGTGAGCAATGAAAAAACAAAGACCCGGCGTGCGGGGAACGATCTGAAAACGCCGGATCTTTGCTTCCACTGGTAAGAAAGAGTAATATATGATATAGTATGAAAAAAGAAATGAGAAACGTTTGCTTATTGATGAATGCAGATTAGAATGGAGAATTTATGCGATATCCGAACTTTCTACGAGAAAACGGCACCATCGGTTTTGTGGCGCCCTCCTGCGGCTGCGCCATCGAGCCCTACAGGAGCGCATTTGATAACGCACAGAAAAAGTGGGGAGAGCTGGGCTATCGCATGAAGCTTGGTCCCAATTGCTATGCGGGGGATGGCGTCGGCATCAGCAGTACGCCTCGTTCCTGCGGGCAGGAGCTAACGGAAGGATATTGCGATCAGGACAGCGATATTCTCATTTCCTGCGGCGGCGGCGAGCTGATGTGCGAGATTTTGGATCATGTGGATTTTGAGCGGATTCGGAAAGCAGATCCCAAGTGGTATCTGGGCTATTCCGACAACACAAATTTCACCTTCCTGTTGACCACGATCTGCGACACGGCCTCCGTCTATGGTCCCTGCGCGGGGACCTTCGGCATGGAACCCTGGCATGAATCGCTGTCGGATACGATGGCGCTTTTGCGGGGAGAGAAGCTGACCATGACGGGATATGACCGCTGGGAGAAGGAATCTCTGAAAGATGAGGAGCATCCCTGCGTACCCTACAGCCTGACGGAACCCTCTGTCATAAAATATCTTCTGCCCGACGGCAGGACGAATGTGGAGAGCCTTGCAGCAGGAGAAAACGGGAAGTCGGCTGAAATGGCATCGGGCATGAGGATGACCGCTGCGGCAGAGACACCTCGGATCGACTTTTCCGGCAGACTGCTTGGCGGCTGCGTGGATTGTCTGGTCAATCTTCTGGGGACGGGCTATGACAAGGTGACAGACTTTGTAGACCGTTATCAAAATGACGGTATCCTCTGGTTTTTGGAAGCCTGTGACTTGAATCTCATGGGAATCCGCCGTGCCATGTGGCAGATGGAGCATGCGGGATGGTTCAAGCATTGCAGCGGCTTCCTGATTGGCAGACCGAGATTGGGAATGGGCGCGGAGGAATTTGGTATCGACGAGTATCAGGCCGTGACCGAGATGCTTAGGAAATACCGGGTGCCGATCCTGATGGATGTGGACATTGGTCACGTCTCTCCGATGGTGCCCCTGATCAGTGGCAGTATGGGACGGGTAGTCAGCGACGGGGAGACGTATCGGGTGGAGATGTCACTAAGGTAATAAAGAGGCGTGTTATTGAGAGAGGACATTTCCCGGTTGAGATGTTTGAGATTGACATTTGATTTTGTGTGAATGAGAAATAGAATGTGTTATTTTATAATAAATAGAAAGCGTCATTTTAAGAAAGGCAGGTATGGAAGATGCCGAAAGACCCTGTGATGCTACTGAGTTATGTAAACTTAAAGCTGCGCGATTTTTATTCCGATCTGGATCAGCTTTGCGAGGATCTGGATGCAGACCGACGGGAGATTGTCGAAAAACTGGCTGGTATTGATTATCATTACGACGAGGAGAAAAATCAATTTGTCTGAAAAAATTAAAATCACAGTCGTTATTGATGACGAAAAACAGAACACCATTGGGGAAGGGCAGACGCCCAAAAGGATCTTGTTGACACAGGATCCTTTTGTGACAGTTTTGTCAGTTTTACAGGAAAATCGCTTACTGGAAAGCAGTCTCTGCGGTGGCCGGGGAGAGTGCGGCAGATGCGCGGTGCAGTTTTTGGACGGAGCGCCGATGCCTTCCGCTTTGGAGAGAAAGCGCTTTTCGCCCGAGGAACTGAGGCGCGGCTACCGTCTTGCCTGTATTGCGAAGCCACGGACCGACTGTGTCATCAGGCTGCTGCAGAATAAGGAGCCGGAGATTCCGATTTTGACAAAAACGATACTTGTGTCAGAAAATGCTGACTCAAGTGGTCAAGGAAAAGAACAGACTGAAAATCAAACAGCGGACGTTATGGAATGCGAAAATAAGCAAAAAGACAGCGCAGAAAACACGGTAAAAGCATCAGCTGCTATTTCTGAAGGCCAATCGCATGTTATAAAATCAGAAGAAAGCCTGTTGAAGCATGTGTCTGCGGTTTCAAATAACAAATCAGATGTTATGGATTATATGATTGCCGTGGATCTGGGCACTACCACGATCGCTATGCAGCTTATGACCATGAAGACGGGAGAGGTGGTCGATACTTACTGTGAACATAATCCACAGAGAAGTTACGGAGCCGATGTGCTCTCTCGTATCCAGGCATCCTGTACGGGGCACAGGGGAGAATTGCAGAGGCTGGTCTGCGAATCCCTTTTTCGGGGGCAGCGGCGTTTTCTTGATTTTCTGACGATACGGGAGGGCAGTCTTGAAAAGGCGGCAAAACGGCTTCGCTGTATGTGCATTGCAGGAAATACGGCGATGGAACACCTCCTATTAGGATATGATGTACAGAGTCTGGGGAGGAGCCCCTTTACGCCGGTAAAGATCGGTGTGCAGGAGATGAAGCCGGAAACGCTTTTTGCCTGTTTGGCTTCCGATAGCGCGAAGGCGGCGAGAAGTTTGACGGACGGAGTTGTTTCGGAAGCGGAGCGACAGGTTTGGGAGGGGGAGATTTTGAGGAAACTGCCGGTGTATCTTACCCCCGGTATCAGCGCTTTTGTGGGGGGCGATGTGGTGGCAGGACTATACGCGATGCGGATGCTGCCCGGTTTTGAGAATGAAGATGTCCGGCAGATGCAGGGGGGTAAGGTGGGTGTCGCTATCGCGACGGACGGTGCGCGCCTCCTGATCGACCTGGGAACCAACGGTGAGATAGCAATCACGGACGGCAGACGCATGCTGGTTACGGCGACGGCAGCAGGACCGGCGTTTGAGGGAAGCGGAGAGAACGTCCTCATCGGTACGGATCGGATTGCTCTTACGGCGTCATTTTTACGGCAGGGAATCCTCGACGAGACGGGGCTGCTGGCGGAACCTTATTTTTCGGAAGGTGTTCCCGTGGAGATGGCGCGAAGCAATACTGCCGCGGAAGCGGTCAGGAATCGTATCGCTGCAGAGCAGATACAGAGTGGTGCCAACGCGGAATCGGGACATGAGGTCTGCGGCCGCATGAAAAAGGAAGATATCCGCGCTTTGCAAATGGCAAAAGCAGCGATTCGTGCCGGGATCGAGATCTTGTGGCAGGAGATGGGGTGTCCGCAGGGGACAAAGGCGTATTTGGCGGGCGGCTTCGGTTATGAACTGGATGAGGAGGCGGCTTATGCCATCGGCCTTCTGCCTGCCAGTCTACGGGGCAGGGTACAGGTCGTGGGAAATACCTCGCTGGCAGGCGCCTTCTTGATGGGGCGTGCGCTGTGGGAGGGCAGGATCGACAGGAGCGCCCTGGAGGAGATGCTTACTTCAGGAATTGTGGTAGAAAGTGTAAATCTGGCGAAACGGAAGAACTTTGCCGAGCATTATCTGCAATATATGAATTTGGAGAAAAATTAGAGGGCCTTCGCTTTAAGGTTAACTTAAGGCGGATGCTCTTTTCCTTTAAGAGTGGAGTGCTATCCTGTCAATGTAGACAGGGAGACGCGAAACGAAAAAGCGGATCGAACGGCTCCCGAGTAACACTTCAAATAGAAAAGAGAGGGAAAGATTATGTGGACGAGAAGAAAATTAAAGGAAAGGGCTAAGGCGTCCCTGCAAAGAAATTATTGGAAGGTTTTGCTGGTATCAATACTTTTGATGCTGCTTGGCTGTGAGGCAGGCGGTTATAGCTTTTCCAAGTCAGTGATAAAGCATGCCGATTCCGAGAGCAGCGTGGAGCAGGCAGAGAACGCCGCAGAAGATATCATCGTTGTGGATGGCGTGGAAGTGATGTCCGGCACAGACGAGCTGGTAGCGCATATAACCGGACGCGACGAGACCGAGCTGAGTGACATTGGTGTCATTATTGACGATGAGAATGTGATCGTGGGCATTGTTATGATCGTTGTTTTTTTGATCGTATTCTTCTTTATCCTGGCAGTGTTCATCGTGGTGGACATTTTCCTGATCAACCCCTTCGATGTGGGCGGAAAACGCTTTATGCGCAAGAGCGTCGAAGATGTGGCGCAGGTGAAGGAAGTCGCGTTTGCTTACGACCATTCCTATAAGAATGTGGTGAAGGTTATGTTTTACAGAGATCTTTACACCTTTTTGTGGACGCTCCTCTTGGTGATACCGGGAATCGTGAAGATGTATCAGTACCTGATGGTGCCCTATATTCTGTCGGAAACGCCCGATATGGATTGTCGCGAAGCGCTTGACAAAAGCCGCGACATGATGAACGGTCATAAGTGGAGAGCTTTCGTGCTGGGGCTGTCGTTTATCCTCTGGGATTTCCTGGGTCTGCTGACACTTGGCATGGTGGAGATCTTCTATGTGAATCCGTACCGCAATCTGACCTTTGCGGCACTCTACGAGGAATTGAAAGGAACAAAAGAAACACCTGTTATGATTACTGAGCAGTAATGATAGAGAGGAAATTTCACATGGCATATAAGATTTTGATAGCTGACGACGAGGCGGAGATTCGTGATCTTCTCCGCCTCTATCTGGAAAAGGAAGGGTACGAGATCCTGGAAGCGGCGGATGGGCTGGAAGCTGACAGACTGCTGAAACAGGAAAAGGTCGATTTGGCGATCCTGGACATCATGATGCCGGGCTTGGACGGATATCGTGTGTTACGGAATATCCGGGAGGGTAATAACCTCCCGGTACTCATGCTTTCGGCAAAGAGCAGTGACTCGGATAAGATTTTGGGGCTCGATCTGGGGGCAGACGACTATATCACGAAACCCTTTGTGCCGCTGGAAGCAGTAGCGCGCGTAAAGTCCAATCTGCGCAGGTTTTATGCGCTGGGAGCGGGAGAAAAGCAGGAGGATGCGGGCGGTGGCGCGCTGACGCTGGGAGAACTGCGGCTGGAGCCGGATTCCTGTCTTTTGTACCGCAAAGAAGAACGGGTCGAGCTGACTTCCGTGGAGTTCCGTATCCTTAAGCTTTTTATGGAAAATCCCGGCAAAGTGTTTACCAAGCAGCAGATTTTTGAGACGGGCTGGGAGGAGGACTATATGGTTTCCGACAACAGCGTGATGGTGTGCATCTCCAAGCTGCGCGCGAAGCTGACCCACGACGGCAGGGAATATATCACCACCATCAGGGGACTTGGCTACCGTATGGAGAAGGAGTGAGGGAGCGTGTATGAATAAACAGGATCTGAGACTATTTTTGATCAGGCGCTTCCTGATCCTGATGGCGGTCATGTATCTGAGCGGGGAACTGCTCAACCTCTTTTTCAGCGTGGCAGGTTTTCCCCTTTTGTACCGGCTTCTTTCTTATCTGGATATTCGTTTTGTGAGCGACGGCAGTGTGATCACTGATTTATTACACCTGTTATGTTATTTTTTGGCCGATTTTCTGCCGGGAGATCTCTCGCAGTGGGTCAAGCAGGGAATAGACAGTGGGACGTGGGGGATTCAGATCAGCGTTAACGCGTCCTATGCCGGAGGGATCTCAGGCCGCCTTTTACGCTTTGGCATATTCTGTGTGGTGCTCTTTTTGCTGGAACTGCGCATGGCGCCTTACCTGGTGGGGGGCTTCTTTTACTGCCGCATGGTGGTGAAGAAGATGAACGAGCTCCTGGAGGAGGAAAAGGAGCAGCAGCAGGCGTTTGAAAGACGGAGAAATCTCCTGTTATCGGATATTGCCCACGATATCAAGACGCCGGTCACCACCATCTGCGGCTACTGCAGAGCTTTATCGGAGGGGTTGGTGGCGGAGGAAAAGAAACAGTCCTATCTGGACGTGATCTATCAGAAATCGCTGCGGATGGACGAGCTGCTCACGCTTCTATTTGAGTATGTGAAGTTGGAGAGCGAGGGTTTTACCCTGCATAAGGAGCGGGGAGATCTGGCGGAACTTGTGCGCAAAATGACGGCCCTTCTCTATACCGACTTTGAAGATAAAAGCATAACGGTTGTTACTGAAATATCGGAGGAGGATACAGCGTTTGAGATGGATGCGCTGCAGCTTGGACGGGCAGTCACGAATCTGCTCACGAATGCGCTTCGTTACGGAAAGGCAGGGGGGCGGGTCCTGGTGCGCCTGGATGATTATGAGATCACGGTGGCGGATGACGGAGAGCCCATCGATCCTGCGTTTGCGGCGCATATTTTCGATCCTTTTACCAGAGCGGACAGTGCTCGTACTTCCAAGGGCGGCAGCGGTCTGGGGCTCGGAATTGCCAAAAAGATCGTGGAAATGCACGGCGGGAAACTTGTGCTGAACCAAAATTTTGGGGAGGGCTACACGAAAGCCTTCCAGATTCGCCTGCAGGGAGCGTAAGGTCGGGAGCTATTTACAGAGGGCTGCTGCCGTTTTGACCGTGCATGAATGGGAAGTTATACAGGATGCTGAATCTGTCGGAAGGATTTGACATATATATGAGCTAAGAAGATAACTGTGGGTGTTGTTCTGTGATGAGCATGAAGGACAGGGTGCTCATAAGCACGGCGCTCTTTTTGTGTGCGGCGCTTGTGAGTGGATTTGGCATGGTGGTACAGCAGGAGGACAGAAGCGGGAATGATAAAAACATAACATGTGTTACCAACAAAGAGGAAAGGATGGAAAATCGAAAGATAGCAATCACGTTTGATGACGGACCGGATCCGGTCTATACGCCGCAGCTTTTGGACGGCTTGAAAGAGCGGGGAGCCAAAGCAAGTTTTTTTTTGATGGGAAAGCAGGCGGAAGCCCATCCGGAGTTGGTGCGGCGGATGCAGGAGGAAGGGCATCTGATCGGCAATCATACGTACAGCCACATTCAGCTCACCAAGAAGAATCGGGAAGCATTCAAGGCGGAGCTAAAGAAGACCAACGAGCTGCTTACGGGGATCACGGGGGAGGAGGTGCTGTTTGTGCGCCCGCCCTATGGCTGCTGGGATAAGAGTCTGGAGACGGAACTGACGATGCTGCCGGTACTCTGGAACATCGATCCACTGGATTGGAGCAGTACCAATGTGTCGGGGATCGTGAAAAAGGTTACGGACAAGGCGAAGGAAAATGCTGTCATTTTAATGCACGACGAATATGCCTCCAGCGTGACGGCAGCCCTTAAAATCGTGGATATCCTGCAAGAGGAGGGCTATGAGTTTGTGACGGTGGATGAGCTTATTTTGAACTAGACATGGACTTTTTTCGGGCAATATAGTACAATAATCTAAGCTGTCGCATTCGCAGGCAGACAGATCAGTAAGAGAAAAGGAAATCCCATGGGAACAACCGATACGGCTGACGACGGAAAGACGATCGCAAAAAGGACTGTAAAAAAACGCGGAAAGCGGAGAGGGAGAAAATGGATCCTCCTCGCCGTCTGCGCTGTTTTGCTGTCCGTTGCAGGCGGTTTTGCGGGATATCGGATGACCATGCTTGCAGAGCAGGAAAGAGCGGATTCGGCTGCGGTGGAAGCTATGGTGCATATGGAAGCCGTAGAGTTAGCGGAGTACAGCAAGACGCAGCATCGCAAAGAGAACGTCAGAGAAAATGCCGGCAAGGATACCACGCAGGCGCTTGTGGATGCAGCGCACTATATGTTGGAAGGTATCCGCAACAGGCCGAGGGAAGTGGAGGTCACCGCTGAGAATGCGGCGGATTTTGCCACCATTGAGAGCTGTCTGATCAACACGGAGACCGGAAAGATCGATATTTCCATGAGGGCCAGAGATCTGGCGGTCAGCGACGATGGCTATTATTATCTTTTTGAGGAAAAAGCATATCAGACTGAACTTGCAACCAGTGAATATATCAGCGAAGACCAGAAAGACGTAGATTTGACTTTTTCGGTCAATCTAAACTATAACACTGCCGCCTCGCGGCTGTTTTCCAAATTTGTAGTGGCGGTCAAAAAGAACGGTACATATCTGCCCATCACCAGGCCGCACTATATTACGAATCCTGAGGCAATCGCCAAATACACGCCTTCTTTCGGGGATACCAAATCGAAAAAAGGACTGCTCGTGGATCCCGAGAAGCTGCGGACCACGGAGTTGGACGATCTGGGGGTAAGGCATGCTGCCTACAACATTCCCCTGAGCAGGATCCTCGGTCCCACCAGCAATGATTATTACCCCACGGTTCACTACACATATAATGGAAGAAGTTATGCCTTTAACGGACAGATCATCGCGGAGTACGACTATATCTTTACTTCGCTTACGAGCAGGGGAATCATCACCACGGCGATCGTCTTAAATGACATCTCCTCCCGTCCGGAGCTGATCCATCCCAAGGCACGCTCGGGCGGTCATGCACCCTATTATGCCTTCAATGCCACTGACGAGAGCGGCACGGAGGCCATAGCGGCCATCGCTTCTTTCCTGGCAAACCGTTATTCCGGTACCGGTCACGGCAAAGTCATGAACTGGGTCATTGGCAATGAGATCAACGCCAGAAGCGAGTGGAATCATATCGAGCATATGGATACGGCAAGCTATGTGGATGAGTACGCCAGGGCGTTCCGCATCTTTTACAATGCGCTTTTAAGCGTGAACGGCAATGCCAGAGTCTATATCTCGCTGGATCAGCAGTGGGGCAAGAGCCTTTATTCCAAAAACGGGTATGCCTCTAAGGATATCCTCGATGAGTTTAACCGCAATCTGAAAGAAGAGGGAAATATCGACTGGGGATTGGCGCAGCATCCTTACAACTATCCGTTGACCAGCGCGAAGGCCTGGAGCAGCGGCGGCAAGGCGGCTTCCTATGTGCTGGAGACGGAAAATACGCCTGTTATTACCATCAAAAATCTGCATGTGCTGACGAATTATCTGCAAAAACCGGAGATGCGCACGGACGATGGCGAAGTGAGGCACCTGATTTTAAGTGAGATGGGTTACACATCCTCGCAGGGGCAGGAGTTACAGTCAGCCTCCTTTGTCTATGCTTACAAGGTCATTGAGGCCAATCAATATGTGGACAGTATGCTCTTTTCCAGAGAGACGGACGCGCCCGAGGAAGTGTCGCAGGGGCTTGCGCTGGGCATTTGTACGCTGGGCGGCGGCAGAAAGTCCATCTACGAGGCGTTCAAGTATGTGGACACGCCGGAAGCGGCACAGTACACGGATTTTGCCCTGCGGGTGATCGGGGTTTCCAGTTGGGATCAGATCATTCAGAAGCATTGATGTTCTGCCAAATAAGTGAAAGGTTGGAACGCAGAAAAGCAAAGACCATGTAGCGGTCAGAAAAGCTGAGAGATCAGATATTGATAGATATCCTGATATTTTTTCTGCCAGTTCGTACAGAGTGCGGCGGCAGTATCTTCATCGGGGACGGACAGGGTGAGGTTCACCACTGTCACGTCCTTTTCTTTGATTAGAAGTCTGGCTTCATACTCACCGGAGGTCGCCTTGTAGTAGTCTGCCACAATGGCGGCTTCGTTTCTCATCTCCATTTCGTGCTCGGTGAAAAAGGCGGCGATGTCTTCCTTGATAGAGTCATTGATGCGATTTTCAAAATAGGAGAGCGTACTTTTCCCCTCGTCGGTGATTTCCAGATAGGTGCGGTTGCGCTTGGAGGCGGCGCGGATCAGTTCTGCGTCGATCAGCTCCGCAATCACCTGCTGGAGGGTCAGAAAATTCGTGTAATCATGCCCTAAGAGAAAATCGCCGATCTGCGCCTTCGTCAGCGGGAAGGTGACCCGGTCGAGCATATATAAGGTTATCAATTTATATAAGGTGAGGGGGTCCTGTGTCATAATAACTCCTGTTAAGCAAATTAGCACAAACAACATAACCATACGCAGACCCTTGGAAAGCGTCAGTGCTTAATGAGGTTTCTCACGAATTTAGCACTGTTACGCTTGGAGCGGAGCGAAAGCGCGTCTGCATTGGTTATGTTGTTTGTGCGGTTATTACAGTTGAATATGGGATTTCACCGCCTCCGCGACGACCTCCGCCACCTGCGGATCGAAGGGCTCCGGCATGATATTGTCCTCGGAAAGCGCCTCCTCAGGAACAAGTCCCGCGATGGCGTGTGCCGCAGCCAGTTTCATCTCCTCGGTGATCTGCGGAGCCCGTCCCTCGAGTGCTCCCTTGAAGATGCCGGGGAAGGCTACCACATTGTTGATCTGGTTGGGGAAGTCGGAGCGGCCCGTGCCCACGATCCGCGCGCCTGCGGCTTTTGCTGCGTCAGGCATGATCTCGGGAACGGGATTTGCCAGGGCAAAAAGGATGGCATCGCGGTTCATCGAGGATACCATATCAGGTGTTACGGTATTCGCTGCGGAGACGCCGACGAAGATATCCGCGCCTTTGATCGCATCGGCCAGGGTGCCGGTCAGGTTTTGCGGATTGGTCACTTCCGCCATTTTCTGCTGCATCCAGTTCATGCCGGGTGTGTCTTTGCTGATGATACCGGAGCGGTTGCAGAGGATCACATCGGGGAAACCGTAGGTCAAAAGGAGCTTCGCGATCGCTACGCCCGCGCTGCCTGCGCCGTTCATGACCACCCGGCAATCCTCCTTTTTCTTATTTACAACTTTGAGGGCATTGATGATGCCTGCGAGCACCACGATAGCGGTGCCGTGCTGGTCGTCATGGAAGACGGGGATATCCAGCGTTGCTTTCAGCCGCTCCTCGATCTCAAAGCAGCGGGGGGCGCTGATATCTTCCAGATTGATGCCGCCAAAGCCAGGTGCCAGATACGTCACGGCTTTGATGATCTCCTCGGTATCCTGCGTGTCCAGACAGATCGGCACGGCGTTGACGCCGCCAAATTCTTTGAACAGCACGGCCTTGCCCTCCATCACGGGCATCGCCGCGTGGGGACCGATATTGCCCAGACCCAGCACCGCACTGCCGTCTGAGACCACGGCCACCGTGTTGGATTTCCATGTGTAGGTGTAGGCGGCCTCCTTGTCCTGCGCAATTACTTTGCAGGGTTCGGCGACGCCGGGAGTGTAAGCGAGGGCAAGATCCTCGCGGGTTTTGACGGGGGTCTTGGAGACGGTCTCCAGCTTTCCGCGCCATTCTTCATGCAGCTTAAGAGCCTTTTCGTTGGTTGTCATGGAAGTACCTCTTTTCATAGTGTTGATGACTTTTCAGAATAAAGCCTTGTATACTTCTCTTATCTTATAGTATTTAGATTCTCTCTGCAATAGCAAGCGTTCACAATTCCCATAATTTTTACCGGGAGATCCCTTTTGAAAAAAAGACTTCCTATTTTGAAAAAGATGGTGTATAATAACAGTTACGAATGAAAACTCATATTTCTAAGTCGGATCAGGCAAGAAATCCCCAGACGAAAGAGTACAGTAACTATCACAGGAGGAATTTATGAGAGAAAAATATGAATCGCTTGCGCTTGCGGATTTAAAAGAGATTGCAAAAGCGAGAGGCATCAAGGGCACTTCGACCATGAAGAAGGCGCAGGTCGTGGAGGCGATGCTGCAGGAAGACGAGAAGGACAAGGCTGCGGGCAAGGAAGTGGCCGTTAAGTCTGTTGTTCCCGCAAATGCGCCTGCAAGAAGGACA
Organism: uncultured Lachnospiraceae bacterium; assembly: GCA_910576815.1. Taxonomy (GTDB): domain Bacteria; phylum Bacillota; class Clostridia; order Lachnospirales; family Lachnospiraceae; genus UBA3282. The sequence goes on along the minus strand of CAJTKA010000011.1, from coordinate 18,208 downwards.
GAGCAGTCGGGGGAGGAAGAAAAGTTTCCGTCAGAGCTTGACAGCGGCATCACGGCCAGCGGTATTTTGGAGGTGATGGCGGACGGTTTCGGCTTTATCCGCTGTGAAAATTATCTGCCGGGTGAGAACGATGTCTATGTGGCGCCCAGTCAGATTCGCCGTTTCGGCTTAAAAACAGGTGATATTTTAGAGGGCAATACCAGGATCAAGACCCAGAACGAAAAGTTCAGCGCGCTTCTCTATGTGAAGTCCATCAATGGCTATGCGCCGGATGTGGCGATGCGCCGCAAGAATTTTGAAGATATGACCCCTATTTTCCCGGATGAGAGACTTAAATTGGAAACACCCGGCTGTACGGTGGCTATGCGGATCATGGATCTGATGAGCCCTGTGGGTAAGGGGCAGAGAGGTATGATCGTATCGCCGCCAAAGGCAGGTAAGACAACCCTGCTGAAAGAAGTGGCGAAATCCATTACCAAGAGTGCGCCTGATTCTCACTTGATCATTCTGCTGATCGACGAGCGTCCTGAGGAAGTGACGGATATCAAGGAGGCTATTGAAGGGCCGAACGTGGAAGTGATCTACTCGACCTTCGACGAACTGCCTGAGCATCACAAGCGCGTGTCCGAGATGGTGATCGAGCGCGCAAAGCGTCTGGTGGAGCATAAGAAGGATGTGGTGATCCTTCTGGACAGCATCACCCGTCTGACCAGAGCCTACAATCTGGTGGTTCCGCCCAGCGGACGTACCCTTTCCGGTGGTCTCGATCCTGCGGCGTTACATATGCCCAAGCGTTTCTTCGGCGCGGCCCGCAATATGCGCGAAGGCGGCAGTCTGACCATTCTGGCGACGGCGCTGGTGGAGACGGGCAGTAAGATGGACGATGTGGTGTACGAGGAATTTAAGGGCACCGGCAACATGGAGATGGTACTCAACCGCAAACTTTCCGAAAAGAGAGTGTTCCCGGCTATCGACATTCCGAAATCCAGCACCAGGAGAGAGGATCTGCTCTTGAATCCTGATGAGCTGGAGGCCATCAATATCATTCGCAAGGCCTTGAACGGCATGAAGGCGGACGAGGCGGCGGAGCGGGTGGTAGATATGTTTGCCAGGACCAGAAATAACCAGGATTTTGTCAACACGGTCAAAAAGCAAAAATTCGTATAAAAAAGGCTTGCATCCCCGAATGTCCTATGCTACAATGTAAACGCTGTCGGTCTACGGCAGAGTTTTCGATGATATCGATAAGAAGTATGGTAAGCATTATAAGGTTGAAAGAAACAGATACTTTCAACGGCAGGTTTACGCGCAGGGCGTAAATTCGCAGGCTGAGAAAGGAGTTAAGAAGCGATGAGAGAAGGAATCCATCCTGAGTATTATCAGGCAACGGTAACGTGTAACTGCGGCAACACCTTTGTGACCGGTTCCACCAAGCCCGAAATCCATGTGGAGGTTTGCTCTAAGTGTCATTCATTCTACACGGGTCAGCAGAAGACGGCACAGGCTCGCGGCCGTATTGATAAGTTCAATCGGAAATACGGTGTGGAGAGCAAATAGACAGATCATAACAGTTGATTTACCAAAAAGGTTGAGTTTATCTCAACCTTTTCTAATATGTGCAGGCTCACACGCGGGAACCGCGGCCGTGTGGCGGGAAAAAGGTGAGTAAGGGAAACGATTATGGCGAAAAAGATACAAAAATATTCCGGGATCGGCGGTCAGGCTGTCCTGGAAGGCATTATGATGAAGAACAAGGAGCAGTATGCGGTGGCGGTCAGAAAGCCCGATGGTGAGATCGAAGTGGAGGTGGAACATTACAACGGTATCCTTCACGGCAGCAAGCTGATGGACATACCTTTTGTCAGAGGGGTGTTTCAGTTTATCGACTCACTGGTCTTAGGCATGCGCTGCCTGAATTTTTCGGCCTCTTTTTATGAGGATGAGGAAGCGAAGGAGACTTTGGCGGACAAAGCTTTCAATAGGATTTTCAAGGACAAGGCGGAGAAGATATTTAGCGCAGTTGTGATGATTGTTTCACTGGTGATTGCCATCGGGATTTTCATGGTGCTGCCTTATTTTATCACGTCCCTGTTTGAGGAATATATCAGGAGCGCTTCCTTCATGGCGATCATTGAGGGCGCATTGCGAATTTTGATCTTTGTGGGCTATGTGCTGCTGATCTCGCTGATGAAAGATATCAGGCGGGTCTACTGCTATCACGGCGCGGAACACAAGTGCATCAACTGTATCGAGAAGGGCGCGCCCCTGACGGTGAAGGAAGTCATGCGCTGTTCTAAGCAGCACAGGCGCTGCGGCACGAGTTTTCTGCTGTTTGTGATGTTTGTCAGTGTGATCCTCTTTTTCTTTATCCGTGTGGAGCATCCGGCACTGCGGGTGCTGGTGCGAATCGCGCTGATTCCGGTGATCGCGGGGATCTCCTATGAGATCATCCGTCTGGCGGGAAAGAGCAACAACATTCTGGTGCGCATCATTTCCGCGCCGGGGATGTGGTTACAGCGGCTGACCACCAGAGAACCTGACGAGAGCATGGTGGAAGTGGCTATTGCCGCGATCGAGGCGGTTTTTGACTGGAAGGCGTATATCAAAGAGACTTTCGGGTACGAGGTGGATGAGAGCTGGATGAAAGAGTGACTTTCGACTCTGTGGGGAATGGAAAATGGCTCAGAGCTGCATAGACTTATTATATGGAGAGCTGTATCAGGAAGGCAGGGCTTGTCTGGAAACGGCAGGCATAGAGGAAGCAGAATTGGATGCACGTCTCCTGTTGGAATTTGTTTGTAAGACCGACAGAAACACGCTGCTTGCCCATGGAGACAGGGAAGTAACGGTGGAGGAGTGCGAACGATACCGCGAGCTGATCGGGAAGCGGGCGGCGCATGTACCGCTGCAGCATCTGACAGGCGAGCAGGATTTTATGGGATTGACTTTTTTGGTCAACAGTGATGTGCTGGTGCCGAGGCAGGACACGGAGATTCTGGTGGAGGAGGCGATGAAGCATCTCCACGACGGGATGCGGATCCTGGATCTGTGTACCGGGTCGGGCTGTATTCTTTTGAGCCTTTTGCATTATTCCAATGATTGTGAGGGCGTGGGGACGGACCTTTCGCCGCAGGCGCTTGCGGTGGCGAGGAAAAACGCTGAGAGACTGCGGGAAAAAAGGCCTGATATGAAGGCACGGTTTCTGGAGGGAGATTTGTTCGGGGCGCTCGAAGAACATTTCGATATGATCGTTTCCAATCCGCCTTATATAGAAACAGGTGTTATTGATACGTTGATGCCGGAGGTACGGGAGCATGAACCGCTGATGGCGCTGGACGGCGGGGCGGACGGCCTTGCCTTTTACAGAAAGATTACGGCGCAGGCAGGCGCGTACTTAAACGGCGGCGGAATGCTGTTTTTTGAGATCGGCTGCGAACAGGCTGAGGCTGTCTGCGGATTGATGGCGGCAGCGGGATTTTGTGAGATCCGGGTGGTGAAAGATTTTGCGGGACTGGATCGGGTGGTGTATGGGATTTGGTTTGGATAGCGTGAAAAGTGCTTCTAAAGACGTCCCGCCATTGGACGGGACGCCAAGAAGCACTAAGTTTCACGCAGGAGAATGCCTAAAATGCGGCATTCTCCGCATTGACTTAAGTTACAGCAGAGTTGTGACGTGGAGATTAGCAGGATAGAATGCGTTATGTAAACTAACCTGTCTGGGAGGTAACTAAATTATGTTCGATAAATTAGAAGATTTACTCCGCAAGTTTGAGGAGATCATGAATGAACTGAGTGAGCCCACGGTGGCGGACAATCAGGAGCGTTTTCGGGCGTTGATGCGGGAGCAGAGTGACTTGACTCCTATAGTCAATGCCTATAAAGAGTATAAAAAGAGCAATCAGGACATCGAGGACAGTTTGGTGATGCTTGACGAGGAATCCGACGAGGATATGCGGGAGATGCTCAAGGAGGAGCTGGCGGAAGCCAAGAAGCGCGTGGAGGAGCTGGAGCATGAGTTGAAGATTCTGCTTTTACCCAAAGACCCGAATGACGACAAGAATGTCATTGTGGAGATCCGCGCGGGGGCAGGCGGCGACGAGGCAGCCCTTTTTGCGGCGGAGATCTATCGCATGTATGTGCATTACGCAGAAGGGCGCCGCTGGAAGGTGGAGACCATGGAAGTGGAGGAAATCGGCATTGGCGGCATGAAAAGCGTGACCTTTATGGTGACGGGACAGGGTGCTTATTCGGTCCTTAAGTACGAGAGCGGTGTGCACCGGGTACAGCGTGTGCCGGAGACAGAGAGCGGCGGCCGTATCCACACATCTACTATCAGTGTAGCGGTGATGCCGGAGGTGGACGATGATATAGATATCGTAATTGAGGATAAAGATATACGGATAGACGTCATGAGAGCTTCGGGGAACGGCGGTCAGTGCGTAAATACCACGGATTCTGCGGTGCGCTTGACCCACTATCCCACGGGGATCGTAGTCTACAGCCAGACTGAGAAGTCCCAGATTCAGAACAAGGCCAAGGCATTTGCACTGCTCAAGGCAAAGCTCTATGACATCGAACAGCAGCAGCGGCATGATGCGGAGGCGGAGCTGCGCAGAAGTCAGATCGGTACGGGCGACCGCTCGGAGAAGATCAGGACCTATAACTTTCCGCAGGGGCGCGTTACCGACCACCGCATCAATTTGACGATCTATAAACTGGATAAGGTGATGAATGGCGATATCCAGGAGATACTGGACGCGTGTATTGCGGCCGACCAAGCGGCAAAACTGCTGAAGATGGGAGAAAATTGAAAAGCCTGACCTGTGTGGAGACAGGCTGCAAGGCTTGTGATGGATGAGAAACATCCTGCCTTCAAAGTGTAAAATCGGGTAGAGAAATGTTTGCATTGATATAAAAGTTGGTGTACAATGTACCTTGATGGTATCATTTGTTATTTGTGTGGTCAGATAGAAAATATATTTGGCGAAGGCGCAGGAGGCGCTTACGCAAAGGAGGATAACGTGAAAGCGATTCCCTGGAACAGAAGATACGAAATCGGTGTAGAGTCAATTGATAAGCAGCACAAGCAGTTGTTTGCAACGATCAATAAACTGCTTGTCCTCGGAGAAGAAGAAGAGAAAAAAGAGTGGGTATGCCGTGAGGGCGTTAAGTATCTGAAAAACCATGTGACGGAGCATTTCCAGCATGAAGAAGACTATATGCGCTCTATTGATTACCCCAATTATGAGGTACATAAGCGTCTGCACGACGACTTTCAGAATAATACGCTCCCTTCATTGGAGGAGGAGCTAGAGGAGACGAGTTATTCGGAGGAGGCCATGCGCCATTTTCTGGGCGTCAGCATCGGCTGGCTGCTTGCGCATACCCAGACGGAAGATCTGGCCATAGCGGGCAAGAAGATGAGCCAGTGGGCGAACATTCCGCCGGATGAAGAAATAGATGCGCTGGAGCAGACTATTGTCCAATTAAATAACGATATGTTCCAGTTAAAGGCAAAGGCCATCAGCAGGCAGTACGGCGGAGAAGCGATTGGTAAGACCGTCTGCTTCCGTTTTGTCTACCGGGGAAGCAAAAAAGAACGCTGGGAGATCATTTGGGGGATCGAGGAAAGCCTTCTTCTTAAGATCGTCAGCGATATGATGGATGCACAGTATCTGAAAGTGGATGATATGGTAATCAATATCACCCGTTATATATCCAGACAGATGATTGAGAAGATCAGGGAATGTTTCCCGCATCTTGAGGCGTTTGAGCTGGAAGGAGAGTCGCTGCTGACGCACGAGCAGCTTGAGGGCACATTTGAGAGAGTGTCACCTTTTTGCAGTCTGCTGTTCGACACGGGATCCGGGTATTTTACATTCAGCGTTCTCAGCACTTCTTCGGAAAAAGGGAAGATCGTATCGCCGATCAATGCGCAAAACGCCATGGGACAGATCAAGAAGTATCTGAGTGGCGAGATGAGAAAGAAACAGATTCTGGTGGTGGATGACTCTGATTTCATGCGCCAGAATATCATTCGGCTTTTGGGTGATGATTATGATATGCTGGAGAGCAATTCCAGTATTGCGGCGATCAAGAGCATTACGGTCAACAGGCCTGATTTGATTCTGCTCGATTATGAGATGCCGGTCTGCGACGGCAGACAGACTTTGGAGATGATCCGTTCCGACGAGGATATCGCGGATATCCCTGTTGTGTTCCTGACGGGCAGGGGAGACGCGGAGAGCGTCAAAAAGGTGATGTCCTTAAAGCCCAGAGGGTACTTGCTTAAGACCATGCCGGAAGAAGATATCAAAAAGTTTATCGACGGTCTCTTTGCCAAGAAGGAGCCCACAAAATAGGAAAACCGTGCGCAAAGATTCTTTGCGTGACTTTTGTGGCGATAACTGCTATGTTCAAGGAAAGACAGACGGAAGAAAAGGAGTCTGACAGGAGGAAACCGACATGGCAGAAGTTGGCAAACATATCAGAAAGATCAGAAAAGAAAAGAACCTCACGCAGGATGAACTGGCGGAGCGCCTGCATTGTACCAGACAGACGGTCAGCAATTATGAGACGGGAAAGAGTGAGCCGGATATTTCGCTGTTGATCGAGCTGGCGGGTGTGCTGGAGGTTGAGATCAATGACCTGATCTACGGCCCCAAAAAGAAAGAGAACAACCAAAGGCAGAAGATCGGGGCAGTGGCAACGCTTGTGACAGCAGGCGTGTTGCTTGCGGCAATCAGGATTCTCCAGCCGTTTGCACAGGAGTACGGATATCATTATTTTGAGATGGCGCCGGCCATGCTGCTGCAGTATGTGCTGAAACCCCTTACGCTGGCCTTACTTGGATGGGGCATTGCGGAGGCAGGGAAGGCGTTTGCCGATATCTGCATCTGGAAGAACAGACAGCAGCGGACCATTCGAATCATCCGCATCTGCTATTATGTAACAGCAGTTATTTTGGCGGTGTCTGTCGTGATGGCACTGTGCACGGCCGCGGAGCTGATGTATGTGTGGTGGAAGACGTCGCAGATGAAGGAATTGCAGGAGAGTTTTGATTATACAACGATTTCGTTGGGAATACAGGACTGGGTGATTTCTCGTTATATGAGGGCAATCGTGATCAATCGTCTCGGCGGAGCGGGGTTGTTTTTGGGGATGGCGCTGAGTCTTTGTAAGGTGAAACAACCTGATCCGGAATAAGGAAGGATCATAAAAAAGCATTGAGATTGGGGCATGTCAGAAATGATGTGCCCTGTTGTGTTGGCGGACGCGGTGAGCAGTGATTCCCGATCTGCGTCCGTGCCGTAATGGTTTCTACAAGGAGAAAACGATGTCAGAAAAGCAAAATAACAGGCTCCTTTTCGGTCTGCTCGGCGTACTGGCAGTGCTGGCCGTGATTCTGGCAGCAGCCATAGGCGTGAAGGCCGCCAAAGGAGGGCAAGACAGCAGGACAGTCGATTATTACGTATCGGAACGGTGAACTGCTGGAAAATGCGGTCGGCAGGCTGGGCGGTCTGCGGTATGCGAAGAACAGAACTTTTACTATAATTCCAACGGAAATATGGGGTATTATTATGACGAGTTTTAACGTCTGGTCGATGGGGAGCAGACGGTGATCATGGCCGGCCGCTGGGGAGATAAGCGTGATGAAGACGGGAGGCTTGTCCTGAATGAAGACGGAACTTATCCGGAGCAGGAGTATGCCTGGGATGGAACGGTGTGCAGTGAAGAAGAATACCATGAAGCGATTGATCAATTTATAAAGCAGACGGTGGGGGATGCGGAACTGATCAAGGTGGATTCCTATGGCGATGACAGCTATGATAATATACCTGAGGCCTATGAAGGCCTGAAATACAGGAAATATGCCGCGTACTGGCCGCGGATCCACACCTTTAACTTGGAGGACGGCGTGCTGACCTTCTCGGTGGGAAACGGGGCTTATTATGGCTGGGGCGGTGAGGAAATCGAATATACCGTTTCTTGTCCTGTGGCAGAGGACTGCAAGTGGGAGCAGCGCGGCAGGGGAACCGGGGAGCATTATCAGTTGGAAGTGGCGGATACCGATTATATATGGGACATGAGCTATGAGAGAATCAAGGAGTGGATCGAGACTGAGAAACAGGAGTATGACGAGGCCGTTGCCACGCTTGGAAAAGATAAGGCGCGGGTGGAGAGTCCGTTCAGTGTGGTGGTGGTCGTCAGGGTGTATACGGTGATTTCCTGATACGGATTGTGCAGCAGGCAGGAAAAAGGCTTGGCAGTGATAAGGTTTTGCCGAAACTTTATAAAAAAGTATTGTGAAAAAGGGAATGTGCAGTTACAATCAAGGAGACGGCTGTCAGCCGTGTTAAAACAGGTGGGAGGAACAGGGAAATGGAAACCATGAAAGATTATGAAAAGGAGCTGGAAGCTTCCTTTCGTAAGATCGGCGAAGGCGATATCATCAAAGGTACGGTAATCGACGTGAACGAGGAGGAGGTCATCCTTGACTTAAAATATTACGCGCAGGGCATTATCAAGGCGGAAAACTTAAGCAACGACCCTGATTTTCTGGCGGCGGGAAAGATTGCCGTGGGCGATGAGATCGAGGCGACTGTGATCAGGATGGACGACGGCGAGGGTAATATTGAACTTTCCAAGAAAGAGGCGAACGACGTCCTTGCCTGGGATAAATTACAGGCGATGTTAGATGAGGAAACCATAGTGAAGGTCCGCATCAAGGAGAGCGTAAAGAGCGGCGTGGTGGCCTTTCTGGAGGGCATGAGGGCCTTTATTCCCGCATCCCGGCTTTCCACTGATTACGTGGAGGATCTGGACGCCTGGGTCGGTAAGGAGATCGAGGTCAAGGTCATCACTGTCGATCAGGAAAAACAGAAGGTGGTGCTTTCCGGTAAGGCAGTGGCCCGTGAAAAGGAGGCGGAGGAGCGCAGACACCGCATTTCCATGATGGCGCCCGGCACCGTATTGGAGGGTGTGGTGGAAAGCCTGATGCCTTACGGTGCCTTTGTCAATCTGGGGAACGGCATCAGCGGTCTGGTACACATTTCCCAGATCAGCCAGAAAAGGATCAAAAAACCGAGCGAGGTATTAAAGGAAGGGCAGAAGGTCAAGGTCAAGATTTTAAATACCAATGACAATAAAGTCAGTCTCAGCATGAAGGCCTTAGAGGAGGTCATGGAGGAAGTGGAAGAAGACAGACAGCCGCAGGAGTATACCTCCGGGGAGTCGGTTTCCACCAGTCTGGGCGATCTGCTTTCCAAGCTGAATCTGTAAGTGTAAGGCGATTTTTAGCGGGATAAATTGTTATGACAGTACAAACCATCGATGGGAAAATGAGATCGGTGTGAAGGGACAACTTGTGAAGACGTTATATGTTACGGATTTAGATGGAACACTGCTGAACAGCAATGACCGAATAAGTCAATATAGCCTCCAAACAATCAACGGGCTGGTGGCAAAGGGCATGCAGTTTACTTATGCTACCGCCCGTTCTCTCGTGTCGGCTTCCGTAGTGGCGAAAGGCTTATCGACTACCATTCCGGTCATTGCCTATAACGGCGCAATGATCATTCATCCTGACACGGGCGAGGTGATCGCCTCCCTTTCCTTTACGGAGGAAGAGGCAGTGTATGTGAGCGGCATCTTAAAAAAGAATGGCGGAAATCCCCTTGTTTATGCTTATGTGGACGGCGTGGAGCGGGTGTCCTATGTAAAGGGCAGGGAAAATGATGGCATTCGTCGCTATCTGGATTCGAGAAAAGGGGACAGGAGATTCCGTCCGCTGGCAGATGAGACGTGCCTGTATCAGGGCGATATCTTCTACTTTACCTGCATTGCGGACAGGGAGGAGCTGCTTCCTCTCTATGAAATGTTTGTGCAGGATGAGCGCTTTCGTGTGACCTTACAGCAGGAATTGTACCGCCCCGAGTACTTCCTGGAAATCATGCCCAAAAAGGCTTCCAAGGCGGAGGCGATCAGGCGCTTAAAGGAAATCTGGCATTGTGACAAAGTGGTGTCCTTTGGGGATGCCGTCAACGATTTTCCCATGTTTGAGGTCTCGGATGAATGCTATGCCGTGGCCAATGCGGTGCCGGAGTTAAAGGCCCGTGCGACGGCAGTGATCGCCTCCAATGACGAGGACGGGGTGGCGAAGTGGCTGGAGCGGTTTGGCGAGATATCCTGCGAGTAGGATCGTGCGGCGCGGTGGCAGAATCATCGCCCCGAAACCTGAAACCGCTGGTAAACAGGCTTTCCAATTAAGACTATAATGACGCTCACTGCCAGATAGATCACGGGAACAGCCTGCCAGGGTGTAAAATAATGTCCAAACACGGAAACCGTGTAATTCCCGAATACATTTAAGGGTGAAAGGAAGGACCAGGGAAGCCAATCCCAGATCTGCGAAAACACCCGGTACTGTTTTGGCACGGTGAAGATCATGGACAGGAGCAGTAAGCCTGTCGAAATTGCCAGGGTAGCGATACCGCTTCGCAAAAGCTCCGATAACACCATCACGAATACGCTGATCACGACTGCGGCGATAAACAGGATGCCGTAGGCAATCAGCAGCGCCTGCCCGCAGGAGACGGGATCTGAACTCAAGGCATCCAGAAACTGATACGGAGCCTGATAGCCTTCCAGCCCATATAAGCAGAGTGTCGATAAGAACAGGAAGACAAGGTACAGGGCCGTAGAGAGGGCGGCAAAGCTGATACCAACGGCAATTTTGGCGCTGTAAAGCGCGGTCTTCCCCAAAGGACTGCATAAAACGATCTGATCGGTTTTTCTGGTATGTTCATCCGTAAAGATTCCGGAAAGGCAGATGGCAGTCAGCATCAGCACGAAAAATCCAAATGTCTGATAATAGGATAACAGATGGCTATAGCCGCCGTGTTCTTCATAGACGTATGGCGTTTTGATTGTTGCTTCCCGTGCCTGCCAGAAATCTGTTTCACCTGCCGACAGTCTTGCCTCTTTCCGGTAGGATTGCAGATAAGTCTGTCTCTTTGCGGCAAAATCGTCATAATTCGGTTCCCATGAATACATCAATTCTGAAGTGGTCATGCCTGACATGCGGCGCAGGAAGATAAAAATTTCGCTGTACGGGCGGGCATATTTCTGGAATTCATCGGTTGCCATGTAATGGATATCCAGATTTTGCGGGATGTTTCGGTAGGCAGCTATCGTTTCTTCCATCAGAGTCTGGTCGATTTCCCTGCCGTTTAGTGCCTGGGCATAAGCCTTGTCCACCTGATCCATTTCATAGGTGGTGCCCATGTACTTTCCCTCGATATAATAACCGCCAAAAAGCGGGGAAAACACGGCAAGGGCAAGCATGAAAAAGACCAGTAAGAAAGAAATCCAAACGATTTTTTTCCCCAGCAGTTTCTTCCATTCATATCGGTATAAAATTCTAAAATGTTTCATGGTCAATCTTCCTCCCCGTCAATTTGCTGTAAGTAAAAATCTTCCAAACTGCCTTGACTTTCGTCCCACCGATCCTGCCAGATCAGTTGTCCGTGCTTCATGATCAGTACGGTGTCGGCGATGTGTTCGACATCCGACACGATATGTGTGGACAAAAGCACCACGCTTTCTTTTCCTAACTCTTTGATCAGGTCGCGGAACCGCACCCGTTCTTTGGGGTCCAGCCCCGCTGTCGGTTCGTCCAGGATCAGCAGTTTCGGCTGACCAAGAAGTGCCTGCGCGATGCCCAGCCGCTGCTTCATGCCGCCGGAATAGGTTTTGGTTTTCTTTCTGGCCACATCCGTAAGCGATACCAACTGCAGCAGCTCGGCAGCCCGTTTTTTTGCCTGTGGCTTAGACAGTCCTTTCAGCGCCGCCATGTATAAGAGGAAATCCTGTCCCGTAAATTCGGGGTAATAGCCGAAATCCTGCGGCAGATACCCTAATGCGGCGCGGTACGCTTCCTCGCTCACATCCATGCCGTCAAAGGAGATGGAGCCGCTGGTGGGGGTCAGGATGCCGCAGATCATCCGCATGAGGGTGGTCTTTCCGGCGCCGTTTTCGCCCAGCAGCCCATATACGCCTTTTTGCAGTTTGGCGCTGATGCGGTCGACTGCAATGTGATTCTGATATTGTTTTGATACCCTGTCTATGATTAGTTCCATGGTAACCTCCTTCTGAGATTCGCAACGCGAAGCTCGTTGAGATAATCGCGAAGCGATTTTCTCTTGCCTAAGCGTTTTATGTCGATTGAAAAATCAGCACATCAGTGTGATTTTTCAATCTTCCTCCTTGCGTTTTTATACATAACGCTCCGTCTGTGTGACGGTACGTTTGATTTCCTGCCCTGTTTTGACAAGTAAGAACGCCGCGAACAGCAGCCACCATTGCACGTAAGTAAACTGGTAAATAAAGTTCGCAATCAGGCGGATGGCGCAGCTTAAGATACTGACGACCACTGCGGCGCAAAGACAGCCGTAAAGCGCTTCCCTGCCGTAAAAGCGGCGGGTGATCCACAGGCAGCTGTTCACGGTCAGCAGATAGGGGACGAGGAGATAAAGTCCCGTCTGCAGCAGGGAAAGCTTATTGCCTGCTGCGCAAACGGGGATCAGGCAGCAGAGCACAAACGCGTCCAGCAGCCCAAGCACACTCATTCGTGCCAGCATCACACTTTTTAAGGAAAAACGGGTGGGCAGTTCAAATTCCTGCATACCGTACACGGTAGAGCGGGTACTTTCCGTCACGGCCAGCAATGCCAGAAACGGGATCAGCGCACAGATGGCCCACAGCGTATCCGGCTCTATTTGGCGGGCGCCTGTCAGTACGGGCAGAAGAAACAGCAGAGAAAGGATCAAGCCCTGTTTTCTCAGATAGGTGGTCTGTATCAGAAGAAACTGCCGCATACGGATCGGAGGCTGGGGCAGAGTCTTTAGGAAACGTGCTGTTTCCTGCGGATCAGGCAGGGGAGCAGAAAACGCCTGTTTCAATTCCTGTTTTAAGTACCGATTCATTCAGAATATCCCTCCTTTTCCAAAGTTTCTTTTAATTGCCTGACGGCTTTTGCCAGACGGCGGCGGATGGCAAAACGTGACATACCTGTCATTTTACAGATGGCAGCGAGCGGAAGCTCATTGACATAGCGTAAAAACAAGAGTTCCTGTTCCTCCTGCGGAAGTTTTGTAAGGGCGGCCCGCAGCGCCAGGCTGTCGATCAGGTCTTCCGTGGTGTCGGGGGAGGCGGCATCTTCCGCATCCTCCAAAGGGGAAAGCGGCTTTTGGCGAAAGGCATCCGCACATAGATTTTTGGCGATCGTATACAGGTAGGCCAGTTCCTTGCTCTTTTCAAGCCTGATGTTGCGGCTGTAATAGCGAAGAAAGGTTTCCTGCGTCATATCCTGCGCCAACTGTTTGTCGTAGAGTTTGAAATAGCAATAGCGGTATATTTTGTTGTATTGTTCTTCCAGATCCATGCGCCGTTTTGCCTCCCTTCATAATGTTTAACGGATTCAGCGCCTAAAATGTGCGGGGGATTTTTATTTTTTCTGTTTTTTCTGCGTGCGGTTCCTCTTTGTAAAATCTTTCGATTTTTCCCGATTCAGTGATTCTGTTATATATGTTATAATAAAATAAAAAAGTATGAATGGAAAAAAGGTTTCACTATCTTTGCTGTCCAGGCGGCTATTTCCAATTGATGCCATAGGAATTTGGGTACTCGCAGGCGAAAGTATTGAAGAATGGCTTAAAATCAAGGTTTTTTAGGCTTGGTGGGGTTCATCACGGTGGGTGGTGGACCCCAATTTTTTTGTTTTTGGATGCCGCTGATAGGATGGCGATAGGGGCAAAAATCGTACTATCAGGCAAAAGTATACTTTCACGCAAAAGTCAGGGGTTTCCGTGATAGTATAAAACGGAAAGGTAAAAGGGTGTAAGGTATTATCGGTTTTGGTTGAAAAGTGTATTAGCTTGACGGAAAATGCTGTTGGAAAATGGGGGATATGATACAAACACGGAAACCGCCCGGAGTTTTCGTGTTTGTATATGAGTTTCCGTGATAGTTTGGAGTTTGGCGTGTTCGTATATGAGAAAAACGGTAAAAAAAATGGGAAAATGACAATAGAAGAAAAGGGCTGCTTCGGCAGTCTTTTTTCAATATTCTGGCATCTCAAATTCAGACAAAGAAATTCATCTGTTTCTCCTCAAATATATTTTTTAACAGCAGCAGCCCTTTTCTTAAATCATCTTCCGTATCGGGTGAAGCAATAGATACTCGGACATAGGATGATCTGTTTTCGTTCTGCATTGCGAAGCGGTGGGAGCCAAGTACATGAATCCCTTTCTGCAATGCCAGCAGCTCTAATTCCCCGCTTGTTAGATGGGCAGGGAGCGGCAGCCAGTGGAAAAACCGTTCGATATTATCAGTTTCGGATAATGGAAGAAAACTCTTCCACGGAAAAGTGGTTCTGAATATCTGGTTTCGTTTCCGGGCAGAAAGGATTTTCTGCCTCACGATATTTTCCGCCTCCCCGCTTTCAATCAGCTCTGCAATGATCTCACTGTTGAGGGACACGGTTTTCAGGTTGATGCCCAGCATCCCGGAGACCAGCAGCTCCCGGTATCGGTCCGGAAAAGCAAGAAAGGCGACCCGCAGTCCGGCACACAACGATTTTGAGATGCTGCAGATGTGGACGGTCTGTTCCGGCAGAAGGGAAAAGAACGGCTTTGCATCAGGGACGGTGTGACCATAAGCGGAGAGGAAGGAATAAATGTCGTCCTCTATCACAAGCAGATGGAACTGCCGGATGATCTCTGCCAGTTCCGTCCTGCGTGGCTGCGGCATAAAGATACTTGTGGGGTTGCTGCAGGTCGGCATGAGGTAGACGCCGTTTATCCCCGTATTCCGGCAAGCTGCCATAAGCCCTTCAGGGGACATCCCATCCCCATCCGAGGGTACGGCGATCAGTTGGATGTGCAGGAAATTGGCAAGCTCCTTAAAGTTTGTATAGGTAAAGGTGTCCACGGCTATTTTATCCCCAGCCTTGAAAAGTGAAATGAGTATGACGGACAGGGCATTCTGCGCCCCGGCGGAGAGCAGGATGTTTTCCTCCCCGGCGTCCGAGGAGGATAATGGAAATGAAGAAAATTACGATAAAGGAAATCGCCCGGATTGGGATCATGGCGGCGGCAGTATATGTGGCATTGCTGGCACAGGTTTATGGCTCCAAAGAAACGGAAAAGGCACAGAACTGTATGGGCTCCATCCAGATGTTGCTTTTTCTTATCGGCGGCGGACTGTCCTGCCTTTTCTTTTTGTCTGCCAGAGGGATTTTTATGTCAATGGGCATTCCGGGAGAAGCTATCGGTTATGCAACAGACTATTTGAGGATCATAGCATTGGGAATCCCGTTTCTATCGGTATACAATTTTTATTCTGCGGTGATAAAAGCCGGAGGGGATTCAAGGACACCTATATGGAATCTGTCCGTATCCTGCCTGATGAATATCGTGCTTGATTATGTGTTTGTTGCACTGTTCAGGCTGGGGATACAAGGGGCCGCATTTGCAACGGTGCTTTCACAGATTGCGGCGGCAGGGCTGACTGTTTTCCACCTATATCGGAAGGATAAAAGGGCGCTGGTGATACGGCCTGATTTTAAGTATGTACTGCAAATCTTCCGGTTTGGCATAACAGGGATAGTCTAGAATGGTGCCTCCGCCGTCAGCATGTTTTTTATCCAAGGGGCGATCAACCAGTTTGGTGTCAATGAGATTTCAGCTTACACATCAGCCTATAAGATTGAATCAATATTGACAATTCCGGCAGTTAATCTGGGTACTTCGTTAAGTGTTTTCACGGCGCAGAATACTGGGGCTAAAAATTTTGAGAGGAGCCGCAGGGGATTAAGGGACAGTTTCAAAATTTCTGCGGCCATTATAGCCGCGGCGGTGGTCATCATCTGGGCTGTCTCACCGCAGCTCATGTACCTGCTGGTGGGGAATGAAAAGGAGGTCATCCGCATCGGGGTGCAATACCTGCACATCATATCCCTGACATTCCCTTTGTGCGTCAGCCTTTATTTATTGACGAACTTCCTACGAGGGGCAGGGGAGATTGGATATCCGCTTTTTAATACGTTGCTTGAACTGAGTTTTCGTACAGCCTTTGCTTTTGTTTCGGTGCAGTATATCGGTTTTAACGGGATCATGCTTTGCAGACCGTTGAGTTTTGTCATAAGTACGGTTAGCCTATCCTACCGATATTTTACAAAGAAGTGGCAGAAAACAGTAAGGATAAAAGGCGATTAGAGATATGTAAATACCGCCGCATACGGCTCATTACTATATGCGGCGGTCTGCTTTTTTCCCAGGCAGGCCGGGCGACCTGATAAGGGAAATTGCTTGGAAAGCGGGGAAATAAGAGGTAATATGCTTACACGGCGGTTTGGGTTTCCCACATATCGGATTAATTTTGTGCCTTGGGAGGAGGCGGGAGTTTTTGCTTAATGGGATAATTTTCTAAAAGTTAATCTGTGTGCTAAAATATAAGTCCCAGTTCGTTTAATTGTTGCTGGTGAAATACGTGTATAAATATACATTTTCAATGATTTTATACATTTTCCCAGTAATAGGATATTTGGTCTACGATAGTTGTATCAGTAGAATATTGTCAATATATTTTTCATTCATTCTTAAGATTGATATATGTACGTTGAAATATACAATAAAATAATGTATGATATAAAATGTATTTTTTGAGGAGGATAACCATGAAAAAGAAGTTATATTACATTATTTGTTTATGTAGTCTTGTTTCGATTATGTTATGCGCATGTAACAATTCCGTAGACAGCATTACCGAAACGGTAACATTTCAAGCAACAGTAATTGAAGTCACAGGTAATTCAATTTTAGTAGAACCGATAGAGGGTTCTTCGGAACTTAGTTCATCAGATCAGTTCAGTATACCAAACAAAGACGGGCTAGAATTGCAAACGGGAAATATTATTGAAATTGAATATAACGGAGATATTTTAGAATCCTATCCTGCACAGTTGGGAGAAGTATATAACATTACTATTGTGAAAAGCTAATCATGTATAATTTAGGTTATGCTTTGAATTTTATAAATGCAAAAAGTATTCTTGATTTTAACAGAATGAATATTGGGAGAAAATATGAAAACGAATTTCAAACATACATTTAGTTTTAATGCTTTCCAAATAAAAATGATTGCGTTAATTACAATGACTTTAGACCACATTAGCAGCTAGCAAACAATCACTCAAAATCGGACAATTAACGATGGATTGGGAATCATTGGTAGAATTGCTGCACCACTGTTTCTATTTATGGTAGTAGAGGGTGTGCGTCATACACGAAACAAAACTAAGTATCTTCTTCGATTGTATATGGCTGGCACTGTGATTGAGATAGTAAATCGAATAATAGAAGGAGCCACAGAAGGACCTTCAATTGGCAATACATTACCAATGTTCTTCTATACAGCGTTGTTTATCATTTGCATAGAACATATTGTAAATAATCCTAAAAATCTGAAAGTTGTTTGTACTGCAATATGTGGATTGATTATTCCATTTTTATTTTATGCACTCAACATTATTTTGCCAAGATACGGATATAGTACGGCGTGGGGAATCATATCCATATTTTTCCCATCTCCTATGAATGTAGATTATTCCATCCTGTTTGTTCTAATGGGAATTGCGTGGTATTTTATCAATAATAGACTAATAAATTGTGCTATATTTGCGGCATTATCACTTGTTTGTACGATAATACCAGTTTCTTTCATCACGACAGGTTGTCCTGTTATGTTAACGCCAGCAGTCTGTAGTATATTTGATCTGTTTGTGGATACACAATGGTGTATGTGTTTGGCAATCCCGTTTATGCTCCTCTACAATGGAGAAAAAGGTCATATCCTTAAATATTTATTTTACATTTATTACCCTGTTAACGTATATCTTCTCTTTTTCATCCTGCATATAAGAGATTTTTGATAATTTGTGAAAAAGATTGCAAACATTTTTTACTGCTTTCATGCTTTGCTTAATAGCTGAATGTTCACATAAAACGATAGTATCAATTAACTTGCCAAGAAAAACAGTATACAATCAATTGATGTAATTATAGGCGATGGCTCAAAACCATCGTCTATTTTTAGTTTGCCCAGCATGGGCGAGTTCTAACGGGTGAAAGTCCCGAGTGCGCATAGG
>CAJTKA010000010.1 GCA_910576815.1 uncultured Lachnospiraceae bacterium | reverse complement strand
AAATCAGGCGCATCTAATCTGCATGGAGCTGGTGCATCTAATTTGCAGGACAACAACGTGAAGCCAACAACATTTAATTTCAGGAGGAAAAATCATATGAATAATAACAATCTTACTATCAACTCTGTCGAGGAGTTAAGAACACGCCTTGATGAAATGGCGGCAGAATTTGCAGGTGCAAATATCAGTACTACAGAAAGCAAAACTACTGATACCGCATATAGAAATGCGTTCTTCGAGCATTTGCACACAGGATTAACATCCAATGTTCTCAAGAAAGGAAGTGACGGTGCAGGTGGATATCTTGTACCCGATACTTACGAAGAGGAACTTGTACAGACCCTCCGTGACAAAAATCTAATGCGCCGTCTCGGTAAAATCATCTCCACAACTACCAATCTGAAAATCCCGGTTGTTGATGCTCATGGCGAAGCATTCTGGGTAGAAGAAGGTGAGGCTTATTCCTTTACGGAAGAAAGCTTCGGACAGATTGAAATTGATACTTATAAACTTGCCATTGCCATCTTAGTATCGGATGAAATGCTGGAAGACTCAGGTATCGACTTGGAAGCCTACATCAAGAGTTCCTTTGCCAATGCACTTGGTGATGCTGAGGAAGAAGCATTCTTTACTGGCAATGGCAAAGGTAAGCCTGTCGGTATCATCCACCAAGTAGACGCCGCCTTAGAAGTTGATACACTCTCTTCTCTCACTTTGGATGATGTCATCGACCTTGAATATTCCTTAAAGCAGCCTTACCGCAAGAATGCAGTCTGTATTATGTCAGAAGAAGCCTATCTCCATCTTCGCAAGATAAAGACATTCAACGGAAAGCCAGCCTGGGAACCTAGTTTCACGGAAGGTGAACCGGACAAATTATTAAGACGTACAGTTTATGTTACCAAGTACCTCAACAGCGAATATTGTAACACTCCTATCCTCTATGGCGACTTCAGTTATTACTGGATTGGTGACAGAGGAAAACGTCACATCAAGCGCCTTTCCGAACGTTATGCAGACCGTGGTCTTGTTGGATATCAAGCCTCTCAGCGTGTAGATGCCAAACTGGTACTTCCAGAAGCAGTCAAATCTATCAAAGTAAAATCAAATGAAAATCAGAGTCAAGCAGAATAAAATCAGCCAGAATTAGTCAATCAATGTCAATGACGGGGATTCTCTAACACGGAATCCCTTCGAGTCAAAAATTGCCAATCCGAGGGAATTAAACTCGAAGGGAGACGCCTGTTATGGACATTAATATCCAAAATGAATTTGACTACTATCGCTCGCAAAAAATCCTTGAATCATTGCTTTCTGCAGGACTTATTTCCTTGTTGGAATTTGACAAAATAACAGAATTAAACCGCCAATATTTCTCACCATTTCTAGCCGAAATTATGCCCTCTATTCGTTGCTATCCACCAGAACCAGCGGTAATATGTGACACTACGAAAGGAGGTTTCGAGTAATGAAGAAAGTTACCAAAATTGAAGAAAATCGCAATCTTCAAAACACTCGTCCAAAACTTAGAGTCGCAGCTTATTGCCGAGTATCTACCGACAGCGATGCGCAATTAGAAAGTCTTGAAGCACAAAAGAAACATTATGAAAATTATATTACCACTCATAACGATTGGACATTTGCCGGACTCTACTTTGATGAAGGGATATCCGGCACCAAGAAAGAAAAGCGTCCGGAGTTGAACAAACTGATTCGAGACTGTAAAGATGGCAAAATTGATTTTATTATCACAAAATCCATCAGCCGCTTTGCACGAAATACTACGGACTGCCTTGATATGGTACGAACTCTGCTTGATTTGCAGATTCCCATTTTCTTCGAAAAAGAAAATATCAATACCGGCTCGATGGAAAGCGAATTGTTTCTTGCTATATTAAGCAGCATGGCAGAAAGTGAAGCACACTCCATTTCCGAAAACAACAAATGGGGTATTCAGAAACGCTTTAAGGATGGAACATTTAAAATCAGTTATCCACCTTACGGTTATGACTGGAACGGCACAGAAATGGTTATCAATCCTGTACAAGCTGCCGTTGTAAAAAGAATATTTGCAGAGACCCTTGCCGGAAAAGGTTCACAAGCCATTGCAAATGAATTAAATGCCGAAGCAATCCCCACCAAGAAAGGCGGGCGTTGGACTGGCACTTCTATCCGTGGCATGCTTATCAACGAAAAATATGTAGGAGATGTCATTTTCCAAAAGACATACACCGACTACCATTTCAACCGCCATGTAAATTACGGAGACAAAGACCAGTACATGATAGTGGACCACCACGAACCCATTATAAGCCGTGAAGATTTTGAAGCAGTTGCAAAAATGATTGCACAACACGCTGCAGAAAAAGGCATTCAAAAGGGACAGGAAAAATACCAAAACCGCTATTGTTTCTCAGGCAACATCATCTGCTCCGAATGTGGCAACACCTTCAAACGCAGGGTACACACATGCAAAGAGCATAAGTATATCGCATGGTGTTGTAACACGCACCTCACTGATAAGGAGAGCTGCTCCATGCTATATATTCGAGACGATGACTTAAAACTTGCATTCCTTACCATGATGAACAAACTGATATACGGACACAAGCAAATTCTCCGTCCTCTTCTTTCCCATTTACGCAATACAAATAGTGGTAAGTCCACAACAAGAGAACAGGAACTGCAAACGCTATTACTACAAAACACAGAACAACGAGAAACTCTTACCAAATTAATGGCACAGGGTTATATCGACCAAATTCTTTACAACAAAGAAAATAACGAACTTCTCATGTTAGCAGACAATTATAAAGCAGAAATTGATAGCATTCAAAAATCATGCAACCTAGATTCTGAAATAATTGCGGCATTATCAGAATTACTGCATTTTACAGAACACTCCGAAATGCTTACCACTTTTGACGAATCCTTATTTAACTCCCATGTAAATAAGGTCATCGTCTATTCACGAAATGAAATAGGATTTAAATTAAAATGCGGATTAACCTTAAAAGAAAGGATTTGACGATTATGGGACATACACCTTATGGCTATAAAATAGAAAATGGCAAAGCAGTTATCGATGAACCTGCTGCCATACAGATACGAAATCTTTACACCAATTACCTAAATGGAATGGCACTTGTAGCTGCTGCAAAAGCATCCGGAATTGATACTTATCACGGAACTGTAAAACGTCTTCTGCAAAACAGACATTACATTGGCGACGATTTCTATCCCGCTATTATTGACATTACAACCTACCAAAAAGCCAATGCAGAAATTAACGCAAGAGCCACTACAATGGGGCGATTAAATAAAGCTACTGCCCTTCCCGCTAAAACAGCACCTATAAAATTTGCTATGGAAAAAATGACAAATCACTTTCCCGATCCATTCAATCAAGCAGAGTACCTTTACAGTTTAATTGAAAGCGAGGCGATATAATGGCGAATGTTATGCTAATCCCTGCCAAACTCAAAGCAGGTAACAATGTAACAAATACAGAAAAACCAAAACTTCGAGTCGCAGCGTACTGCCGTGTCAGTACAGACAGCGATGAACAGACAACCTCTTACGAGGCACAGATTGAACACTACACCGAATTTATACAAAAGAATCCCGAATGGACACTTGCAGGTATTTATGCCGATGACGGAATCACAGGAACGAATACGAAAAAGCGTGAGGAATTTAATCGTATGATTGCCGACTGCGAAACCGGAAACATCGACATGGTAATCACCAAATCCATTTCCCGATTCGCACGAAATACACTAGATTGCCTAAAATACATCCGCTTGCTCAAAGATAAAAATATCCCTGTATATTTTGAAAAAGAAAATATTAACTCTATGGATTCCAAGGGAGAAGTCCTTCTAACCATTATGGCTTCTCTCGCACAACAAGAAAGCCAGTCACTCTCTCAAAATGTAAAAATGGGCATCCAATACCGCTACCAGCAAGGCAAGGTACAGGTCAACCACAACCGTTTCTTAGGCTATGATAAAGATAAAGACGGAAACCTCATCATTGACCCCGAACAAGCGGAAATTGTAAAACGCATTTACCGAGAATATCTGGAAGGTTACAGCATGGATAAAATTGCTGCAGGACTTGAAAAAGATGGTATTTTAACCGGAGCTGGTAAAGCGAAATGGCACACCAGCACCATTAACAAAATACTTCGAAATGAAAAATATATGGGCGATGCACTTCTTCAAAAGACTATTACCACGGACTTTCTTACAAAGAAACGAATTAAGAATAATGGTACTGCTCCACAATACTATGTTGAGAATAATCACGAAGCCATTATACCAAAGGAACTCTTCATGTTAGTCCAAGAAGAACTTGTTCGCAGACGAGCCGTAAAGGTCGATTCCTCCGGCAAACGACATACCTACAGTTGCAACCATGTCTTCTCACAAATAGTATACTGCGGTTGCTGTGGCAACCAATTCCGCCGCATTCATTGGAACAACCGTGGGTGCAAATCCATCGTTTGGAGATGTGTCAGCCGCCTTGAACCATCAAGTGCCTCCGAAGCATGTAAAGCCAGAACGGTAAACGAACAAGTACTACAATCCGTCGTTGTTAAGGCTATTAACAAAATGCTCTCCAACCAACAAAATTACCTTAATATCTTGCAAGAGAACATCGCAACAGTCATAAAAGCAAGCAATGCTGCTTCCGAAGAAGCCATAGACCAAAGACTTATGGAACTCCAAAAAGAGATTATCTCCAAAGCCAACAACAAAGAAGCATACGATACCATTGCTGATGAAATCTTCCGTCTCCGTGAATTAAAACACCAATCCGAAATCGAAGGCGTCACCAGAGACGAACAGATCAAGCGAATCTCCGAATTACATGATTTCATTACACAAAATCCACAGACTGCACTTAGCGAATTTGATGAAACTCTTGTAAGACGGCTACTGCAGAAAATTACTGTTTATGATGACCATTATACGTTGGAATTTAAATCTGGGGTGAGTGTGGATATTTAAAAACATATACCAAACAAGCAAGCTGCTCCACAGCATTAGTTCTTATCTAATAATGTGGAGCATTATTTTATTAATACCAATCCATATAAATATCGTTTTCTGCTCTCATTTCTGCTTGATAATCCGAAATCGCATCCAACATAGAATCACAACCATCAAGAAAATTAACTATTGCTCTTAAATACCTATAAACATTTTCCAAATCCAAAGTGATGCTATCAAAACGATATTCCAAACTATAAGAAGTTGGATATCTAAAAATATCACCATTTTTATCAATGGAGTTTATATTGTTTAGATGTTTTTCTACAATATCAATTAATAAAACATCTTCACCATGTTCATTTGCATACTTTAAAATAACAGGCTTTACATTCTTCCATAAATCTTTTTTAATTAGATGACTTTTTCTTTTTGTATTAAAAATTTTTAAAGGAACTCCATCATCCACCCTGCTATAAAAGAGTCTCTTCAAACACAATTCTAAGGTATTTCTAAACATAAATAATAAAGGATATACCTTTTCATCCAATTCGATTTCTTGATTATTGTAAATATAATCAATTACCGATGTATACCCCGTTACCTTTACGTGAAATCCATCATCCGATAATCGTTGCCACAAATAACAATTTCCTATACCATGTGAAGCAAAAACAAAAAATTCTGGTTTCAAGCTATTATCAAAACTATCACCCTTCTCAACAACACCTTTTTCTAAACATTTTTTCACTAGACTAAAAGCCTGTAATATGTTATTTGCAACATCAACATTATCCAAAAACTTATCCCTATATTGCTTAAGAAATTCATCTTCAAATGGAAATCTAAACATATCTGACTTTGCATCAACATATTCCAACGATACTAGATATTTTTTTAACCATTCCTTTTCTTCTTCAACTAAATATTCTTCCTTTCCTGTCGTTTCATATTGTATAAATAATGCTGATAAATCATGACAACAATTTTCAAATGCCTTTTGAATTTCATTAGTTTTATCGGTAGTTCGACACAAAAGAGCTTTCAATCCAAGTTCGATACTTTGACGTACTAAAAATATTCCTACCAGAAACCACATATCTGATTTGACATTATCATGACCACTTCTTATCACTTCACAAAAAGTCCTATATCCACATTCAAAAAACTGGTATGACAATTTTTTATAATCTTCAAAATACTTATGACTCCAGCTTATTGTCACCTTATATTTCTCATTTTCAATTTTCCAAAAATCCATATCTTCTGAAGGCCAAAGCCATTGTTCAATGCTCATAAATATCCATTTCCTTTTCTAATATTGATGCTACTTCGTTTATGCTATCAAATCCACTCACTCAGTTCACTGACAACAAATCAAGCAACCCAACCTGCTACCTCTTTATCTTATATTAACTATTGATACATTCCCACGAAGTTTCCATCCGATTAAAATACCATTCCAGTACTTACCACACGAAACATATCGACTACGAAAAAAGCCCATAAACTGGGCTTTTTCATAACTATATTTATTTCACCTTTGACATCAATACTACCGTCTCCACATGCCCCGTATGCCCGAACTGATCCACAGTCCTCACCTTCCTCAGCTCATACCCTCCCTCACACAAAATCTTAAGGTCCCTCGCCAGCGTCGCAGGATCGCAGCTCACATAAACAATCTTCTCAGGCTGCATTGCAATCATAATTTCCAGACACTTCTCATCACAGCCTTTGCGGGGCGGGTCGACCACGATCACATCAGGATGCCGCATCTGCTCTCGCGCCAAAATCTCTCCTCTTGACTTATCTTCGTTTGCTTCCGCAATCTCCAAACTGCCGCATCCGCCGTTCCCCGCATAAAACGCAGGCAGCACTTCCTCCGCCTTTCCCACAAAAAACTCAGCATTGGTGATCCCGTTCCTGCGGGCATTTTCTCTCGCGTCCTCAATAGCCTGCGGGATCACCTCCACGCCGTAAACCTGTTTCGCCCGTTTTGCCATAAAAAGCGAAATCGTTCCGATGCCGCAGTAGAGGTCCCACACGGTTTCCTCTCCCGTCAGGCCCGCATATTCCAATGCAAAACCGTAAAGTTTTTCTGTCTGCAAAGGATTCACCTGATAAAACGACAGGGGCGAAATCCGAAACGTCACTCTCTCTGCGCCTTCCGCAACTCCGTCCTCCGCAATAGCTACTGAATCCATTACCCTGAGGCTATCCTCGATCCATCCGTTACCCCGAAGCACCCGTATTTCCTGCCCCATGATTACATTCGTCTTTTCTTTGTTTACGCTCACCGAAATGCTGACAATCCGCTTATGTGGTGTTTTCCCCTGCCCCATTCGTACCGTCTGCTCACATTTGCTGACAGACCCTTCATCATCCACAGCCAACTGCCCGCTTTCATCCACCGAAACCGCTTCACCCGCACTCTCGTTTTCCAACTTTACTTCAGTCAGCTTCTCCACCAGCTTTTCCTCCGCAGGCAGCTTTTTCCCGTTGATCACAAGGCACACCATGATCTCCCCCGTGGCAAACCCCGTGCGGATCAGCACATGGCGCACCAGCCCTTCCCCCGTCGTCTCTCGGTAGGCGCTGACGCCGTTTTCTTTCATATAGGCAAGCACCGCCTCCAAAATCGCCTTATTTTCAGGCGGTCCCAGCGGGCAGTCCGTATTGGCAATGATGTCATGGGTTCTGCCCGCATAAAAACCCACAACCAGCTCCCCACTTTTATCATACCCCACGGGATACTGCGCCTTATTGCGATAATGCCAGGGCTCCTCCATACCGACGATCGGCTCCATCACCGCATCGATCTGCTCAGGCAAAAATCCGCCGATGCGCTGCAAATGATTTTTCACTTTATTCTGTTTATAAGCAAGCTGCTTCTCATATGCCATTGCCTGTATCTGACAGCCGCCGCATTGTCTGTGGAAAGAGCATCTCGGTTCCACACGAAAAGGAGAAGGTGCCACCACCTTCTCCACTCTTGCATAACCATAGTTTTTCTTGCACTTGGTGATGCGCGCCTCAATGACATCCCCAATCACCGCATCCTTCACAAACAGGGTATAACCGTCCGCTTTGCCGATCCCCTCGCCGTCGTTCCCAATATCCTCTATCATAATCTGAACTATATCATTCTTTTTATAACTTTTCTGTTCCATTAGGCACCTGCCTTTTCACGTGTTGACCTTTGTCCCGCGCAGATTGGACTCAAACAGTCTGTTATATCCAAGCCAGCCCTGCTCCGTCGTGTTCTCCAATATTTCCGCAAAAGTCTCCATTTTGGCATCCACATTATCAGCAAAGTTTAAGGCTACCGCTTCTACGATCGCAGGCTTCTTGGGTGAGCCAAACTCAAACTCACCATGATGGGAAAGGATGCAATGTTTCAGTTCATTGGCAAGCAGCGGCGGAAAATCTTTAATTTCCCTGACCTTCTCCGCAATCATTTCGCTGCCGATCACAATATGTCCGAGAAACTGTCCGTCGTCCGTATAATCATTTACAGGAAAAAGGGACAGTTCCTTTACCTTGCCGATATCATGGCAGATTGCCGCGGTCACAAGGAGATCTCTATTTAAAACGGGATACTGCTTACAGAAATAATCGCAGAGCTTTGTCACCGCCAGCGTGTGCTGCAATAAGCCGCCCACAAATCCATGATGTACCGTTTTTGCGGCGGAAGACTGTTGAAAAACCTTGAGAAATGCCGCATCCTTTTTGAAGAAAAGCTCCAGCAGGGTATGCAGGCAGTTATTTTGAACGCTGTCAATAAACCCGTAGAGTTCATCCGTCATCTCCTGAATGCCAAACTTACTGACGGGAAGATACTCCGCCGGATCGTATTCTCCTTCCCTGCATTTGCGGACACGCTTCACATTGACCTGCAGTGCTCCCTGAAAGCTCGTCACATCGCCGTAGACTTCTATGTAATCCAGACTATCAAAATCTTCGATACCCGCACTGTTGGGGTCCCAGATCTTTGCGTCGATCGTGCCTGTCTTATCCTGTAGTATCACAATGTCGTAAGGTTTCCCGTTCTTCGTCACCGCCGACTGCTTATGCTTACACAGGTAAATATCCGACATCCTGTCGCTTTCCTTATAGTCCTTGATATACTTCATGTTGTATGATCCTCTCTTTCTAATTCGTAATTCCTTTTTATTCTATAAGCTCCCCAGCGTCACATCCACTTTCATCTCATGCCCCTGCCGCATCAGGGTAAACGTCAGCACATCCTCTGGCTTCGAGCTGTACAGTACACTCAGCAATTCATTGTAAGTCGTTATCTCCGTTTCTCCAGCTCTGACCACGATATCACCGCTCTGAATGCCTGCTGCCATGGCAGGGGAATCAATCTCGATCTCTCTGATGTAAGCGCCCGACGAAGTACCGAACCTGGCATCCTCTGCTGCCTCCTTCGGCACATCCGCGCCATGCACGCCTAGGTAAGCTCTTTCTTTATCATTGGACATCTGCTCAATCGTGCGTTTGAGTTCGGTAATGCCGTATGCCGTAAGTAGGTTACCCATGTCATTGCTGGTATTCACATTGTCGATAATCCCGACTACATATCCTTGAAAATTGATCAGAACCCCCGTAGCGTTCCTGCTTCCATAAATATCAGTCGTAATCCTTTTA
The DNA here is from genome assembly GCA_910576815.1 of uncultured Lachnospiraceae bacterium. Taxonomy (GTDB): domain Bacteria; phylum Bacillota; class Clostridia; order Lachnospirales; family Lachnospiraceae; genus UBA3282. The sequence goes on along the minus strand of CAJTKA010000010.1, from coordinate 84,183 downwards.
TACGCAGCATCCGGCATATCCATAACGCTTCCCGTCGAAGTCACCATCCCGTAACAAAGAGAGCCTGCCGTTCCCATCGGACTGCCCAGCGCCGCCACCGGCATTCCCAGAAGATTGACACTGCTGGAACTGCCCAACGTGGCAATGCTGATCACCTCCATTGTCTCCCTTGAAATGGCGGAAAGAGGCACAGAAAGGATCGCCAGCCCCGTATTGTCATCTTTTTGTACCAACTGCGCTTCCACCTGCTGTTGATCACAGAAGGTCACCTCTATGCTGTCCGCCCCATTTATATTTCCCGCGCTAACCAAGATAAGCAGAGCCTTATCGTTGTTTGCCACGATCACACCGGATGCCGAGGCTACATTCTCATAGGTGTTGTTAAACCAGTCCACATCGGATGTGACGCCTGCCACCGTAACTACTGCGCGACCAGCCTCCTGTGTCAGTTTGCGCAGCTCATCATAAATGCCCTGATAATCTTTCAGGCCGAACTCTACCTGAGACAACAGTTCTTCAATCTGCTCATCTACCACTGTTTCCAGATCAACAGGCTCAGGTACTTCTTCATCCTCCTCCTTCACCAGCATATCTTCCGGCTTCATTTCCTCCGTTGCCGTCTCCTCAGGAAAGGCTACCTCCTTCGGCTCCTCCTCAGGATAGAGGCGATTGCTGATGACGGGTTCCAAAATCAGAAAGGTAAAACAGGCCACCAACCCAAAGACCACCGCCATCACAGCGGTGATCACTGTCCTGCGTAAAAGTTTCTTTTTATTGACAGGCTTTTGCTTTATTTTTTCCCGCATAAACTCCGTCTGTACGGACGGCGTATACTGCGCCTGCTCCTTGACGGGTTCCGTTTTCGCGGAATCTTGCTCATTTTCTATTTCCGACATATGTTTTCCTTTCCTGCTAAATCTATCATGATACCTGAATCCATTCTGGTTTCATTAACACAACGACGCCTGCCAAACAGCATACTTTCTAATTCTCATTTAGTATAACATATCTCCTCCCACTTTCGATAGTATTTTCTCCGCACTTGTGGTAGGATAGTGTGAGAAGAAGATTGAATATTCCGCTGTCAGCAGACTGCTCTGATAAGGAGTTACCATGAATCAAAAAGCCTTACGTATTTTAGAATTTGACAAAATCATAAATAAACTGAAAGACCATGCCACCTCGGAGCCCGGAAAAAGGCTGGCGGCTACCCTGATTCCCATGACGAACTTAGAGGAGATCCGGGTAGCTCAGACACAGACGGCGGACGCACTCAGCCGTCTCTTTGCCAAAGGCTCCACGTCTTTTGGCAGCAATAAGGATCTGGGCATGAGTCTGAAATCCCTGGAGGTTGGGAGTGTCCTTTCCATCACGGAGCTTATCGGCATTGCCTCTTTTTTAGAAAATGTGAACCGCGTCAAAACTTATGGCCGCAGGGAGCGGGATGATGCTCCCTCTGACTCGCTGGACGTCTGGTTTTCTATGCTGGAACCCCTCACGCCTCTGGCAAATGAGATCAGCCGCTGTATTCTCTCAGAGGAGGAGATCGCTGACGATGCGAGCGCGACGCTTAAACACATCCGCCGCAGCATGACGATCACCAACGACCGCATCCGCTCGCAGTTAAATTCGATGATAAATGGCTCCCTGCGCACTTATCTGCAGGACGCTGTCGTGACCATGCGTGACAACCGCTACTGTATTCCCGTGAAAGCAGAATATAAGAGTCAGGTCTCAGGTATGATACACGATCAGTCCTCCACAGGTTCCACCTTTTTTATTGAACCGACAGCAATAGTCAATCTCAATAATGAAATAAAAGAACTCGCCTTAAAAGAGAAGGAGGAGATCGAAGCCATCCTTGCCTCCCTGAGCGCACAGGCAGCGGCTCACACAGAGGCGCTTTCGGCAAATCAGGAAGCCATGACACAGCTCGACTTTATTTTTGCCAAAGCGAATCTGGCAATGGAGCAGAACGCCGCCATGCCTCTTTTTAACACGGAACACCGCATTCATATCCGCAAAGGAAGGCATCCGCTGATCGACAAAAAAACGGTAGTCCCGGTTGATATTCTTCTGGGGACCGACTTTGATCTGCTTATTATCACAGGCCCCAATACGGGCGGCAAAACGGTTGCGCTGAAGACGGTTGGCCTTCTGACGCTGATGGGACAGGCAGGACTGCACATTCCTTCTCTGGACCGCTCGGAGCTTTCCGTCTTTCGCGAAGTATACGCAGATATCGGCGACGAGCAAAGCATTGAGCAAAGTCTGTCCACGTTCTCGTCTCATATGACAAGCATCGTATCCATTTTGAAAGAGGCTGACGAGGATTCTCTCTGCCTTTTCGACGAACTGGGCGCAGGAACAGACCCTACCGAAGGCGCAGCACTTGCCATCTCCGTGCTGGATCATCTGCACAGGCGGGGCATCCGCACCATGGCTACCACCCATTACAGCGAATTAAAAGTCTATGCGCTGTCCACGCCATTTGTGGAAAATGCCTGCTGTGAATTTGACGTGGAGACGCTGCGGCCCACCTACCGCCTGCTGATCGGTATCCCCGGCAAGAGCAATGCCTTTGCCATTTCCTCTCGTCTCGGTCTGCCCGATCACATCATCGAAGACGCAAAAAGACATATTTCGGAGGACAAGGAAAGCTTTGAGGATCTGCTGACGAATCTGGAAAACAGCCGCCTTACCATTGAGAAAGAGCAGGCGCAGATCGAGAGCTACAAACGGGAAATTGAGACCTTAAAAGAGCGGCTGACTGCCAAGCAGGAAAAAATCGATCAGTCACGCGACCGCATTCTCAGAGAGGCAAATGAGGAAGCTCGCGAGATCCTGCAAAACGCAAAGGAACTTGCCGACGAGACCATCCGCACCTTCCAAAATGCAGGAAACGCCTCCATTCAGGAGCTGGAAAAATCCCGCAGAAAAGTGCATGAAAAGATATCGGAAAAGAATGAAAAGCTGGCACTAAAGCAGGAAAAGCCCACCCATAAGACCCTGAAACCAAACCAGCTGCGCTTAGGCGACAGCGTGAAAATCGTTTCCATGGGCTTAAAGGGCAGTGTCAGTTCCCTGCCTGACAAAAACGGCAAACTTTTTGTGCAATGCGGCATCATCCGCTCTCAGGTCTCCCTTAACGACCTGATCCTGCTGGATGAGGAGACGATCACGACAGGAAAAATGCAGCGCTCATCTTCCGGCAAACTAAAAATGTCCAAGTCTTACACGATCTCCACAGAGATCAACCTTTTGGGCAAGACGGTGGATGAGGCCCTCTCGGAGCTGGACAAATATCTGGACGACGCCTATCTCGCCCATCTGCCAAGTGTGCGCATCGTGCACGGCAAAGGCACGGGCGCTCTCAGAAACGCGGTGCAGGGATATCTGCGTAAGAATAAGATCATTAAAAGCTATCGGCTCGGCGAGTACGGAGAAGGTGACGCCGGTGTAACGATTGCGGAGTTTAAGGAATAAAGGGAGGTATCTATGGTAAATAAGCAAAAAATCCTCATTGTGGACGACGATAATAACATTGCGGAGCTGATCTCCCTCTATCTGACAAAGGAGTGCTTCGAGACGATGATCGTAAATGACGGGGAATCGGCCTTGAAAGCGGTGGACAGCTTTGCGCCGAACCTGATGCTGCTGGATCTGATGCTTCCGGGCATTGACGGTTATCAGGTCTGTCGGGAAGTACGCTCCCACTCTACCCTCCCGATCATTATGCTCTCCGCAAAAGGTGAGGTCTTTGACAAAGTACTTGGTCTGGAGCTTGGTGCAGATGACTACATGGAAAAACCGTTTGATTCCAAGGAACTGGTGGCCCGCGTCAAGGCAGTTTTGCGCCGCTATAAGCCCGCAGTTTCAGAACCAAAGAGCTCCGATATTAAGAGCGTGGAATACCCGGATCTGATCATCAACCAAACCAATTATTCCGTTATTTACATGGGCCAGACCATCGAGATGCCTCCCAAGGAACTGGAGCTCCTCTATTTTCTGGCATCCTCTCCTAACCATGTCTTTTCCAGAGAACAGCTTCTGGATCAGATTTGGGGTTACGAGTACATAGGTGACAGCCGCACGGTGGATGTGCACGTCAAGCGGCTCCGCGAAAAGATCAATGATCACGAACGCTGGCGTATTGCCACGATCTGGGGCGTTGGCTACAAATTTGAGGTGCGGTGAGCGCTGCAAAACAATAGATACATTTTGGGCACGGAGATCATAATATGCGAAAGACTCTCTATTTAAAGTTAATACTGGCTTATATCATCTTCGGGCTTTTTGGCTTTCTGGTCGTGGCTACCTTTGTGTCTGACATGACACTCAATCACCTGACAAAGGAAAAAGCGGACGCGCTCTACCGCGAAGCCACTCTGATCGCGAACACCTACGCCACCGACCTCTACAATACGGATGTTGCACTGGAAACGGTAAAGACACAGTTGGACGCACTGGACACTTACCTAAACGCCACCATTTGGATCATCAATCCGTCGGGGCGTATGATCCTTGATTCCTCTGCCCCCGTGGATGTTGAGAACGAAGTCGTCGTGGAAAATTTTGATCCGACTATCACTGAGGGCTCCTACTACACGAAGGGAGATTTCTTTGAAACCTTTGACGAAGAAATGCTGAGTGTCTTTGCTCCCATCACCTCGGATTATAAAGTGAAGGGATATGTGGTCATCCACGCTTCCGTAAGCAACATTTACGCTGAAGCAAACCAGCTTCTAAACATTTCCTATATCATGCTGATCATCATTTTTCTGTTGTCCCTGATCATCCTGATCTTCTTTACGGAGATGGTCTACATCCCTCTGCGCAAAATCACGGAAGCAACAGAGCAGTACGCCAGCGGCAATATGCACTACGAGTTCAGCGTGGAGAGCGAAGATGAAATGGGATATCTCGCCGCGATTCTTTCCTACATGGCAAGCGAGATTGCCCGTTCAGAGGATGATCAGAAAAAGTTTGTGGCCAATGTCTCCCACGATTTCCGCTCTCCCTTAACTTCTATTGACGGCTACTTAAAGGCGATGCTGGACGGCACGATCCCGCCGGAAATGTATGAGAAATATCTGAACATTGTCCTAAACGAGACGGAGCGCCTGACAAAGCTCACTAACAGCCTCCTGACCTTAAATAACCTGAACACAAAGGGCATCATGCTGAACAAGACAGATTTTGAGATTAACACCGTCATCCGCAATGTAGCGGCCTCCTTTGAGGGTACCTGCCGTAAAAAAACCATCGGTATCGAGCTGGTACTCACGGGTGACGAAATGTATGTAGTCGCAGATATGGATAAGATCCAACAGGTGCTCTATAATCTTTTGGACAACGCCATTAAGTTCAGTCACCACGACTCTCTGATCAAAATTGAAACCACGGAAAAGCACAATAAGATTTTTGTAAGCGTAAAAGACAGCGGCATCGGCATCCCCAAAGACGATCTGAAGCTGATTTGGGATCGCTTTTATAAGTCAGACCTCTCCAGAGGAAAAGATAAGAAAGGAACGGGTCTCGGCCTTTCCATCACGAAAGAAATCATTCAGTCACACGGAGAAAACATCAATGTGATCAGTACGGAAGGCGTCGGGACGGAGTTTATCTTCTCCCTGCCTAAGTCGGATGTGGAGGATGACGACTGACCGTCGTTGTCTTAATACCCATCCGCACCGGGCGGCGTAAAGCTTCCCGCTTCTTTTGCGGAAACCTTAATATACGGAAGCCTGATCGTATTGCCGGTTAACTTGTCAACGGAACTGACCGCACCGTCAGTCGAAAGCGTGTAGGCAAGTTCCAGCATGGCGGCTGCCTGTCCCTCTTTATCGTTATACACCGTGCCGATCATCTCCCCGTTTCTGACCGCTTCCAGCCCCACATCCGTTCCATCTATGCCCACTACTGCAGGCCATTCACTCTGCGGGATATTCTGCGCTTTCAGCGCATCTATCGCCCCCAAAGCCATATCGTCATTATTGGCCAAAACCAATTCGATCTGACCACCATATTCCTCCAGCATCTGATTCATCTTGGTCTGCGCCTGCGCCCGATTCCAGTTTGCAATGGCGTATCCCAGCTTCTCCACGGAAACCCCTTTTTGTATGATCGTATTAACGGAATATTCTGTGCGCACGATCGCATCCTGATGCCCTACTTCCCCCTCCAACACAACATACTGAAAGATTCCATCCTGATTCTTATCCAGTTCCTCCTGTTCATGAAAGGCTTCTGCCGCCAGTTCTCCTTCCATAATACCGGACTCAAATGCCTCCGCCCCAACATAATACAGATTATTCCAGCGTCTCAGGTCTTCCTCGACCAATTCTCTGTTAAAGAAAATCACCGGCACATTATTTTTCTCCGCCGCATCGATAACAGCTGTGGGATCTGTCCGATCCACTAAATTGACGCAGACGACGTTACATCCTTCCTTAATCATGGATTCCACCTGCTCATTCTGCGTAGATTGGCTGCCTGAAGCGTTATAAATTTCCACATTGATCGTGATCCCTGTATTTTCCTGCTTCTGCATGGCATAAGCATTAAATGCCGACATCATCTGGCTGACAAACGTATCATACTGATCATAGACGGAAATCCCGATTTTAATGTTTTTAATCGGCTGATCTTTTACACTGCCGCAGCCGCATAGCATAAAAATGCCAATCACCACAATTGCCAATATACTTGCTTTTCTCATCATCCCTGTCACCCCATCATTACGTTATCTCCACACTGCTTATCCGGCTGAGCCGTTATTACAATCTGCTGCTCCACGCTCATTGCACCAACGGAAATAGTAATTTTTGATTATCCTCCTCATACATGGTTTCCGGTCTCACCACCAAAAAACTGACCAGCTCATTATGCTGCGGAGTGATATGTTCCTGCAGTTGTGCTGCCATGACAGCCACGCTTTCATATCCCATATGGAACTCATTGGGAACAATCAATACCTCAATCAATTTTTTGTCCAAATAATATACGTTTTTTTCTGAACTTCCCACTCCGTACAGCGGACAAAGCGGTGTATCAGGCTCCAAAAGATAATCTACTGCCCGCTCCGTCTCATCATTTTCCAGTGCGACCAAAATCTCAACATGCTGCAGCTGCTCTTTTGTAAGCGCAGTCTGCATGATTTCGTGATTCCCAATCTCCCAGAGAATCTGCGCACCGCTTCCTTCCATTGCTTCCAAAAATCCGTCCAGCCGCTGTTTTTGTGAAAGTCTCTCCCGATTTCCTGACAAAATTCCGATTTTTTTCCCTTCCAGATTCTTTTCGTCCTCTCTGAGGGAAACCGCAATCATTCTGCCCATCTCACGATTATCCGGGATTACCGCCGAAAAAACGCCTTCCGGTTCCATATCGGTCTCAACCAGCAGGATATCCACAATTCCCGCAGCTTCCTGCATTTGTGCATAAGCCTGCTCATCTTCGCTATCGCACATCTGTATGATAATACCTTTGGCACCGTTTTCCTTCTCCCGCTCGATCAGCGCCTTTTCATCCGCAAGAGTGGACAATTCTCCGGTCGATACAATATTCAGTTGTACATGATAATCCCTTGCGGCCTGCTTCAAACCTTCCCGAAATGCAAACCAACGGTCACTGCTGCTGTTATCGACGATCACCGATATCGGATACAGCTTTTCCGGCTGATCCCGATTCAGCATACCATAGGAAGCATAAGCAATCATGGCAAACATCGCCGCGATTAAACATCCAAAATAGATTCTGTTTCTGCCCATTCGCTCCTCCGTCTATATCTGCTGCTTACCCGCTTCCAGCTTTGCCCTCGTCTCCTCAGAATAAAAAACAAACGGCAAATGGATCCGTACCCTGGTTCCTTCATCCGGCACACTATGGATCTCCAACCCATAGGCCTCGCCAAAACACAGCCTGATTCGGTTATGCACATTAATCAATCCTACTCCCGATCCGCGTTTGCGAACACGGTGGTTGTCTATTAGAAGCTGACTGACCTCTTCCTCCGGCATACCGAGTCCGTTATCCCTTACTTCAATATAGAGATCACCGTCCTGCCGATAGCCCTTTACGACGATCTCTCCTTCTCCATCCATATGTTCTACCCCATAGTAAATGGCATTTTCCAAAAGCGGCTGCACGACTAACTTGATCGTACAGCAGGAAAGGATCTCCGGTGCGATCTCAAACGACACATGAAAGACATCCTTGTAGCGTACCATTTGAATATTCATATAGTTTTCCGCATGTTTTAATTCCTCCTCCACGCGGATAACCGTTTTTCCACTGCTTAAACTGATACGGAATAAGCTGGCAAGCTGTGTGACCATAAAGACTGCATCCTGATAACGTTCCCCTTCGATCATCCAGACAATGGAATCCAGCGTGTTATATAAAAAGTGCGGATTGATCTGTGACTGCAGAGCATCCAGTTCGCTTTTTCGTTTCTCCTCCTGCTCCACCAAAATGTCCTGCATCATCTGCCTGATCTGCGCTACCGCCGCCCGCAGCGCTCTCCCTAAATGTTCCACCTCGATCGGGCCGCCCACATAAATATCCAAATTCAGGTTCCCGGTTTCCCACTCCTTTACGGAATCATTCAGCTTTTGCAGCGGCTTGGCAATCTGCCCTGACACAAGCTGATTGATCACAAACAGTGTTAGCAGCAGCAACGCCATGAGCATGATCATAAAAAAGCGCATATCCTTTAGTCCCATTTGAAAGGACGTAATCGGTGTCACACTGACGATCTTCCAACCGGTATAACTGATCGTCTTGATCGTGATCAGTCTTCCCTCCCCGTCAAACACTTCTTCATGACTTCCGTCATCATAACATGCCGCCTCAAGATTATTCTCCTGATACAAATCCGCATAGATCAATTTCTGTTTCGGATGATAAATGATTTCGCCTGCACTGTCCATCAGATACAGATATTCCGATGTATTCGCCTTATTTGCCTTTGATAAAAGCTGCTCGATGCTGCTGTAATTCATATCAACCAGCAAAACGCCCAACGCAGATTTCCCGCCGTCTGTCAGCTCTACTGCACGGCTTAGCGAAATCACCCAATAATAGCGATAAGAGGGATCATCAAAGAGATTCTGCACATGAGGTGTGGAAAAATGAAAATTCTCCATCTGCCCCACAGCCTCCTGAAACCACTCGCGCTTCGTCACCTGGGCATTTTCCTTTTCATTCGCCACCGGAGCCGCCGCAACAAGCCGCCCCTCATTCGTATAACAGGCAATGCTGATCAGATTATCTTTGTTTGCCTCATACAAAAGATTCATCTCTACGCCCATGCTCTCATAGCCAAGATCCTTGTCCTTGATCACGGAATAATACATAGCATCTGAGATCCTGCGCATATTACGCAGATAATCTTCCAGATTGATAGCTGTTTGATTGAGTACCTGCTCCGTGCGCTCGATCGTAATGTCCTTCGTCTTATTGACAAACTGCTGATACAGCATGATGCTTAAAAAGCATACGCTGAACACAGATATGATCGTGAAGGAAATGGATATGCTCATCTGAATACTGTAAGATCTGCACCTGCCTGCATATTCACTTTTCTTGTTGGAAAAATTGTCTCTTATTCTTCTCACGTCTGTTCCCGTTTACTCACTTTATATCTTGATGGCGAAACCCCGAATTTCTTTTTGAACACATAACTGAAATAATTGGGATCCGTATATCCCACCTTCTCTGCTACAATATAGGTTTTTTCATCCTGCTCTAACAGAAGTTCTTCCGCCTTCTCCATTCTACAGTCTGTCAGGTAATTGATAAACGTTTTTCCTGTATCTTTTTTAAATACAGTAGAAAAATATGCCGTACTGACCCCCAGAGAACGGCAAATAGTCTCCACGGAAAGGTTTTGGTCTCCATAATGCTCCTGCACATATTCGACTGCCTTTTCCACAAACGACTTCTCCGTGTCGTCCCTCTCGCTTAAGACCATATCCTGCATCCTGCCGGTGACCTCAAGCAGCCAGCTTTTTAATTCCTCCGGCGATTCCATCTGCATGGCATGACCATAAATATCCTGCTGCTTTGCAAAAATTTCCTCCATGTTCTTCTTATTACCGCTAAATCGAAATACTTCCGTGATAAATGTCATCACAAAGATGCGGTATTTCATAATGGAAGCGGACGTTTCCGCAAGGTATTTTACCCCCTCACTCACCATCTGCTCAAGCTTTTCCCGGTCTCCCAGCTTGATTTCACGAATGATTTTGCGGATGCTTTCACTTTCTTCCCAGCTTTCTTCCTTTTCTTCATAAGGCTCTGTCTCCGCTATATTGATGGCCCGCCCGGAACCATAAAGTACCCGGTATGATACCGCGTGCCTCGCGCTTTCATAGGAAACAGATAACGCTTCCATCGTATCGCACATATAGCCGATGCCGGCCGTCACGGTGATCCCACAGGCCCGCTTGGCAAGCTTACAAAATTTATCCATGGCATCCGTATATCCGACGCCCGCACTTTTTTCATCCGCGATCGAAGTGATCAAAATCACATCTCCCAGATAGACAAAGATCCTGCTGTCCCATTTTTTCTGCAGCTGTTCTTCCGCCAGACGCTTGACGGAAATCGCCGCCAAAAAGGAATCCATCTGCTCTGGAAGGGTCGTCCTGCCAATATGCAGAATCGTTATGATATATGCCGACTTTTCCCATTGAATCTGATAGTTGCGCATATTCTCCTCGATCTGCTCCTGTGTCAGTCTTCCTTCCAGAAGGGAAATATAAAAATTCTCCTGCAGCACCGGCAGGCTTTCCAGATAATACTGCCGCAGTTTATCGATATTGCGCCTCTCATCCAGCTCTCTGTCCAAATCTATTTTGATGCGTTCAAACACTTCCCGCAGTTCACTCTCATTAACAGGCTTTAAAATATACTCTGTGGCTTCGATCTTAATAGCCTCTTTCGCATATTCAAATTCATCAAACCCTGAAAAGATAATGATCTTTATTTTCTGATAGGCCTCTTTCAGCTTCCTGCTCAGTGTCAGTCCGTCCATATAGGGCATCTTGATATCCGTCATGACCACATCAGGCTGTAATTCCTCCGCCATTTCCAGAGCTTCCACGCCGTTTTGCGCATAGCCAACGATATGAAACCCCATAGCTTCCCAATCCAGCTTCCTGATAATGATTTGACAGACCTCTTTTTCATCATCCACTAACAGAACGTTATACTGAGCCATTTTGCCGTTTTCCTCCTTATTCCGCCCTTGCGGTCAGTTCTTCATCCTCCGTACTTATCTTCCATACGCCGCCATAAGATCCCCATAAGTAAAGTAGCCGCAATAAACATCCCTAACGCCGCATAAACATTTACAAACAAAAGAAACGCCATGACCAGGGCCGCAAATGCCAAAAACAGGATCAGTGTGCCTGCTTTTTTTGCGTACATGGCCTCATCCTTCACCGGTGGCTTATCCTTTCCCCTGAGCGCGGAAATGTCTTTTTTGATCAATACTTTCACGCCGTAAAAAACAAGAACCGCAAACATTAATAGGGGGATTCCCGCAATTTCCAAAAAGTTTCCTTCCATACTAATCTCCATTCTGCATCATCGAAAACAGCGGCCGAAGGATGCCTCCGACCGCTATGTAGATTCTATTATTTCCTGGCAATGTATTTCCTGATATCCAGCGAAATCGCTACAAAGATGACGATACCGATCGCTATGTACTGCGCGTTTGCATCCACACCAAGATACTGGAGCGCTACCTTTAGAAGCTCAAAGACCGTCACGCCGATAACAGCCGAACTGACTCTTCCTCGGCCGCCCGTAACGGACACGCCGCCGATGGTACAGGCCGCGATCGCCTCCATCTCATAGCCGTACCCCAATGCCACCGAGGCACCGCCCGACTTTGCCCCCAGCATGAATCCTGCAAGTCCGTACATGGCTGCCGCCTTCATATAGATTAGGATCAATGTCAGTTTCACCGGTACGCCGGCCACTTCCGCCGCCTGCATATTGCCGCCGATCGCATACATATATTTGCCATGGCGTGTCATATTGAAAATAAACCACGTGATCGCCGCCACGATGATGGCGATCCAAATCAGATAATTGATGCCTAGGAACTTACCGCTGCCGATATCCGTATAGGCTTTTACATATCCGCCGAGCGGCGTTGCCTTCGTATAGATCATGGAAATGCCGTATACGATCTCCATCATTGCCAGCGTCGCGATAAAAGGCGGTACGCTTAAGTATGCAATAAAAAATCCGGTGATCGATCCAAACAATGCGCAGATCACCATCACGATCAACATTACAAGCAAGGGATTGAGCGGTTCCATATCCGGAAAAAACTTATTGGAATAATCCATCTTCTGCAGCAGCGTACCCGCGATACAGCCGCCAAACCCAATCATGCGCCCTGCCGACAGATCGCAGCCGGCGGTGATTACGCAGCCCGCAATTCCTAACGCTATGACCAGTCTTGCGCTGATATTCATCAAAATATTCATCAGGTTATTCGTGGTAAAGAAATTGTCCGATGTAAACCCGGTGTAAATAACCAGAACAAACATAACGATGATAACGCCGTTGTTGATAAAAAAGTCATTGATTTTCTTTTTATTGATCTTACCCATATTCTTATCCTCCCACCATCAGAACTGTGTTGCAAATGCCATCACTTTTTCCTGTGACATATCTTCCCGATCGCCCAACTCACCGGTCAGTTTTCCGTTACACATGACACAGATCCTGTCTGCCATGCCCAGAAGCTCCGGCATTTCCGAAGATATCATGATAATTGCCTTACCCTGTTTCGCAAGCGATCTCATGATTTCATAGATTTCATGCTTCGCTCCCACATCGATACCGCGGGTCGGCTCATCCATGATCAAAATATCCGGATTGTTTGCCAGCCATCTGGATACGATCACCTTCTGCTGATTACCACCCGAAAGATTCGAAATATGCTGCTTCATACTGGGGGTTTTAATGTTCAGCATCTGAATACTGTCATCTACGATTTTATTTATTTTCTTATGGTCAAGAATAAATTTTGCCAACAGGTTCTTCTTGTAGACGGAAACGCCCACATTATCCTTTACAGAAAGACAGCCGAAAATACCGTTTCCTCTGCGGTCCTCCGTAATCAACCCGACGCCTGCATTCATGGCGTCAATGGGATGCTTGATCTTTACCTTTTTACCATGGATCCAAATTTCCCCGGAAGCAACATTGCGGATTCCGAAAATACCTTCCATCAACTCCGTTCGCTGCGCACCTACCAATCCACCAAAACCGAGGATCTCTCCCTTGCGGAGCGTGAAGCTGACATCCTGAAAAGAATTGCTGTGAATGGAACACAGATTCTTTACCTCCATAACGACCTCGCCCACGTCCTGCGCTTTTTCCGGATAGATAGTGGTAAGTTCACGTCCTACCATCTTCTCTATGATCTGGTCCGTGGTGAGCTCATCCGCCCTCCATGTCCCTACATAAGTACCGTCTCGCATGACCGTGATATCATCAGCGATCCGCTTGATCTCATCCATCTTATGTGAAATATATACCATGGTGACGCCCTTATCCCGCAGATCGTTCATAATGCGGAACAACGCTTCCACCTCATTGTCTGATAAAGACGATGTAGGTTCGTCAAAAATAACGACTTTCGCCTGCTGAGACACGGCCTTCGCAATTTCAACAGACTGCATCTGTCCAATGGAAAGCGTGCCCAGCTGCGCCTTAGCCGGAAAATCCATCTTCACTTCCTGTAGCCACATCTCAGTATCGGCATACAGTTTTTTATGATCAATGATCTGTAACGGCCCGAATTTCTTTACGGGAAATCTCCCAAGATAAAGATTCTCTCCCACGCTTCTTGCCAATACAGGCTGTAACTCCTGATGCACCATGGCGATCCCATGTTTCATCGCTTCGTCCGGATTGCCGATCTCGATCTTCTGGCCATCCAGAATGATCTCTCCCGCATCCATTTTATAAATGCCAAAAAGGCATTTCATCAATGTGGATTTTCCTGCTCCATTCTCACCCATCAGAGCATGGACCGTACCCGGTCGAAGTGACAGCTGCACATTGTCCAGCGCTTTAACACCCGGGAACGACTTACAGATTCCCTTAAGCTCCAGTTTATAGTCAGCCATGTTACCCCTCCTTCTATACCTTCTTTCTACAAAAAAGCAGAGTGCGGGCGCGCCAACGCATCACCCGCACCTTCTGCTGACTATCAGATGTTGATCGATTCGGAAATTATTTCACCATATCCAGCACTTCCTGTGCCTTATCCTGCGTTACTTTCACATAGTCACAACCGATATAGTGCTCGTTGCCTGCACCTGTCAGATAATTGATCGCTGCATCTGCTGCACTGTGAGACTGTGAAAAATGATCGTTGAATACGGTACCTGTCATGGTTCCTGCCAGTACATTCTCAAGTGCCTCAGACAGAGCGTCCACACCTACCAGATAGATGTCTGTGCCAACCGTACGGCCTGCCGCCTCAATAGCCTGCAATGCGCCAAGTGCCATCGCGTCGTTATTACAGAATACGACTTCCACATCATTACCGTACTGTGCAAGCGCGTTCGCTACGATAGCCTGCGCCTGATCCTGCTGCCAGTTACCAACCTGATCGCTTAAGCACTCAACCTCTAAACCTGCATCGGTAAGAGCCTTTACAGAGAACTCGGTACGATACTGTGCGTCAACGTTCTCGGGATCACCTTCTACCATGATGTAATCTACCTTACCGTTGCCGTTCATATCAACCTTCTCCAGACCAAGATCTACGATCATCTCACCCTGGAAGGTACCGGACTGACGTGCGTCACAGCCTACATAAGTAACATTCCAGTCATTGTCAGCCCATCTCTTTTCCTCGTCCTCTCCGGGCTCACGGTTGATGTATACCAGCGGGATATTCGCCGCCACGACCTTATCCGTGATGGTCTCTGCGGAAGAAGAGTTCACCGGATTGATGATCAACACATCAACGCCCTCTGCGATGAAGTTATCGATCTGTCCGGACTGTGTCGCCTGATCGTTCGCGCCGTCAACGATCTTGATGTTGTCTTTGCTGAAGCCCTGTGCAATCAGGTAATTCTCCAGTTCGGTGCGGAACAGGGTCATGAAGTTATCGGAGAACTGATAAATACATACGCCTACTTTCTTGTCAGCAAGACTGCCGGAATCCGCCGCAGGCTCCTGTGCATCTGCTGCAGGCGCTTCCGTATCTGCCTCGGGCTCCGCTGCCGGTGTTTCTGC
This sequence comes from uncultured Lachnospiraceae bacterium, assembly GCA_910576815.1. Lineage (GTDB taxonomy): Bacteria > Bacillota > Clostridia > Lachnospirales > Lachnospiraceae > UBA3282. The sequence goes on along the minus strand of CAJTKA010000010.1, from coordinate 68,904 downwards.
TGCAGGCGTATCCGCCGCAGGTGCGCTTGCCGGCGTCTCTTTGTTGCCGCAGCCCATCATCAGGGTCGCGATCATTGCCGTTGCCATCATAATGCTCAAAACTTTCTTTTTCATATCTTACCTCCCTATAATGTTTTTGAACTGTTGCATTGTTATTATAGCAATCTGAAAATACGAAAAACATAGAATATTCTTCTGTCTACCTTGAAAATCCTTCGTTTTTTTTGGTAATTTCGCGCATATCCCATATATTTATGGAAAAATATGTGTGCAGATTGCTGCTTTTTGACAAAATTGGCAATAGAAAAGAAATCCTTTGATCGGATTTCTTTCTCCCCATTTTCCTGTTCATTTTTCCGGTTCATTCTTCCTTCCAATTCAGCCGATGCAGCGCTCCCTCCTTCTGCATCCCGGCAAATTCGTTCTGCCGCAGCGCCTCATACAAGACGATCGCCACTGCATTTGAAAGGTTCAGTGACCGTATCTCCTCAAGCATGGGAATGCGAATGCAGGTCTCCTCATTTTCTACCAGAAGCTCCTCCGGTATCCCGGCGCTCTCCTTACCGAACATGATAAAATCGCCCGGTGAAAAATCTGCCTCCGTGTAGAGCCGTTTCGCCTTTGTGGTGGCATACCAGATCTTCGCCCCTGGATTCTTTTCCCGAAACTCCTGCACATTCATATAGCGGGTCACGTCCAGTTTGTCCCAGTAGTCCATACCCGCCCGCTTGATTGACTTCTCATCCAGATGAAATCCCAGCGGTTCGATCAAATGGAGCGCCGTACCTGTTGCCACACAGGTACGGCCGATATTCCCCGTATTCGCCGGAATCTCCGGCTGATGTAATATGATATGCATATCATCCTCCACAATGCGCAGAGAATGCGCGTTCCATGCATTCTCTCACACGAGACTTAGAAACTCTTTGCGAAATAGCCTTTGCTATGAGCATTCGAGTTTCTTCTCGTGTTGGCGGACTCTTTCGATAAACGCCTCCATCTTCCCGATTGCCAGTTTCAGATTGTCCAGTGAATAAGCATAGGAGATCCGCAAAAACCCTTCCCCGCAGTCTCCAAAGGCCGTACCGGGCACCACCGCCACTTTCTCCTCCGCAAGAAGCCGCTCCGCAAACTCCTCGCTGGACATACCAAACTCCTTGATGCAGGGAAAGATATAGAACGCACCAAAAGGCTCAAAGCACTCCAGCTTCATCTCGCGGAAGGCGTTCATTAAATAGCGCCTCCTCTGGTTGTAAGCCGTACGCATTTCGGCCACATCATCGTCCCCGTTCTTCAATGCCTCCACCGCCGCATACTGGCTCGTCGTGGGTGCGCACATGATCGCAAACTGATGCAGCTTTAACATCTGCTCGAGGATCGGTCTGGGACCGCAGGCATAGCCCAAGCGCCAGCCCGTCATGGCAAACGCCTTGGAGAAACCGTTGATCAGGATCGTGCGCTCCTGCATCCCCTCGATCTCTGTGATGGACACGTGCTTTTCCTTATATGTAAGCTCCGCATAAATCTCATCAGACATGACAAGTATGTCATGTTTACGGATCACCGCCGCGATCTCCTCGAGATCTTTTCTCTCCATGATCGCTCCCGTAGGATTGTTCGGGAAAGGCAGCACCAAAAGCTTCGTCTTATCCGTGATCGCATCTTCCAGCTCTTTGGCCGTCAGACGAAATTCATTCTCCGCTTTCAGTTCAATGATCACGGGCACCCCGCCCGCCATGATCGCGCAGGGCTCGTAGGATACAAAGCTTGGCTGCGGAATCAACACTTCATCTCCCGGATTTAAGACCGCACGCATCCCGATATCAATAGCCTCGGAACCGCCCACTGTCACCAGCACCTCATGCGCAGGGTCATATTTAACGCCCTGTTTCCTCTCCGTATATTTACAGATTTCCTCTTTCAGTTCTTTCAGGCCGGCATTGGAGGTATAGAAAGTGCGTCCTTTCTCCAACGAGTAAATACCCTCGTCCCGGATATGCCAGGGCGTGTCGAAATCCGGCTCACCCACACCCAGAGAGATCGCGTCATCCATCTCGCTGACCAGATCAAAAAATTTTCGTATGCCCGAAGGCTTCAGGCTGACAGCCTGCTTTGATAACATATCTTTCACGGTGTCACCTTCTCTCTGGTATCTTCATATTTCTTAGCCAAAATGGTTCCATGGTCTTTATACTTCTTCAAAATAAAATGTGTCGCCGTGCTGAGGACCGATTCCAGCGTCGAAAGCTTATCGGATACAAAGCCGGAAATTTCTTTCAAAGACTTCCCTTCCAGAGAGACGAGCAGATCGTAACCGCCGGAGATCAGGTAAACGGACGTCACCTCGGGATATTTATAGATGCGCTCTGCAATGTTGTCAAAGCCCTGCCCTCTCTGGGGCGTCACCCGCACCTCGATCAGCGCGGATACCTTCTCGATCGAAGTCTTCTCCCAGTCGATCATCGTATGATAACCGCAGATGATCCCCTCATCTTCTAATGCCTGCAGTTCGTTAACTACATCGATTTCTTCCGCTCCCAGAATCACTGCCAGCTCTTTTAAGTCGATGCGGCTATTCCTTTCTATGATTGTCAATAATTCTTCTCTCATCTTTCTTTCCCTCCATGCCGGAGCTTTTTGCGAAGGCACGCGTCGAGAATTTGAAATTCTCGATTGCGATTCCGAGTTTGTGGCTCCGGCACAAACTCGCGATTGAAAAATTAGCATATCAGTGTGATTTTTCAATCTTCCTCCTCTGCCTTTAGTATCTCGGTTTGTTTAAATAACTTTTCCTGCCTTGATGATAAATCACCCTTTCCTTCCCCTGCGTCGTCCTGCCGATCACCACCGCCGGAATCCCCGCCCGCAAAAGAGCTGCTGCCAGAGTATTTCCACTCTCCACCGTCATCAAAAGACAACCGCCCGATGCCATTTCATAAGGGTTTTCACCACAAAATTCGCAGATTTCTATCGTTTCCTGCCTGACAGGAATTTTTTGCAAATCAATTTCCAGTCCGACGCCGGCATCCTGTGCCATTTCCCAGAGTCCCGCAAAAATCCCGCTCTGAGAAAGGTCGTATATCCCGCAGACGCCGGACTTCATGGCGGTGGCGGCCTCCGATGCGACCGACAGATACTGATCAAAAGCCGCTGCCTCGTCTATCATGCGCATAGGAAGCCGTTTTCGCAGCCGTTCTCTGTGCTGCCCGACTAGCTGTGCCGTTCCCTCCAGCGCAATCCACTTACTCGCCACGATCTCTTGATTTGCGCATGCAGAAACGGCGCAGACTTCCCCCTGTCCTGCGCCGCTTTGCACTTCTTCTCTATAGGGTTTCTCGTTTTCCTGTCTCATATTTACTTCCTGCTGGAGCATTTTTCAATCATATGCCTTATTCTGCAGGCGGAGGCGCTTCCTGCTGTGGTGCCTGCGCTGCTGCCTGAGCTGCCGCTTGAGCCGCCGCCGCTTCTGCCGCCGCGCGGAAAGAACCCGCTACCGCCTTGACCTGATCCACACTGTTTGTTGCTACGGCCGCCATAATTGTATTATAGGCGTTCGGATCCTCTGTCGCCACACCCACGGTCGCACTTCTGGGCGCCTTCATGTAACTGCTGCTGTTGACCTGCTCGCGGCTGATCTCCTCACCGTTTTCCTTCACGATCTTCCAAAGTCTCGCCTTATAACCGATATGGGCGGATTGTACGCTGCAAAAACCAACCGGCTTCGACTCATCCACATAGATTACCTCGGCATCCGGCTCGATCCGTTCAAGCACCTCGCTCTCATAGATCACTTCCCGGCTGCTGTCCCTTGTCTCAACGCCATAGATCGTAAAAGTAATCTTTTTCTCCGGTGTCGTATATCCTTCTATATAAATAGGATAGTCTAAATTATTCTTAAACTTAAAGTCCTTACCTGATGACTCTGCAATCGCGGCATCTGCGGATGGATCCACATAAGTAACGATCATAGAGTGGTTGTAGCGTTCCACCACCTCAAGTTCCGCCAACAGCACCGCATTATAAAGTGTTGTGGACACCTGGCAGATACCGCCGCCCAAGCTGTCGACTACCTGACCATTCAAATAAGATGCGGCCATATAATAACCGTTATCTTCCGAAAACGGTGTAATCGACGCAAGCGCCGAAATCTCATCTCCCGGATACATCGTGATCCCATTGAGCAGCCTGCATCCGTTGGCCACATTTGCACTTCTGGCACCGCCGGAAGTAGAATAGCTGGTAGTAAAGGTTCCCAGGACATCCCTCACTTTTTCCAGATCTTCCGCTGTTCCCTGCGGTTCATCCACTTTGACCGCAAGATCGATATCACAGGCCTCGCCGTTCCAGTTTTCTGTCAGGTAATCATACACCGAATCAACCGATGCCTCCGTGTCTATCACCCTGCCTGTCTGTCCCTCAGTGACCGAAAACCCTTCCTCCGTTTTCTGCAGAGTAGCGTTTATGGCTTCCTGATTATACTGTCCGGCATTCTCGTCGATCAGTGAACGGATATCTGTCTTGTTAAAATCGAAACGCACTCGATATACTTTATTCTTATATTCCAGATTCTTTAATTCCCGATAGCAGCTGAAAATATCTCCGTCTCTGCCAAAGTTCGCCGCCTCCTCCAGAATATCATCATTGCCCCACTTTAAGCCAAGCTCTGCCGCGGTGGTCGTGATCTCTCCCACGTCGTTTACGTGAAGCTTGATCTGTGTGCCGCCAAAACTTGCCACATACTCCTCGATCTCCTGTCTGGCTTGATCCTTCGTCAGCCCCGAGAGGTCGATATCCTCCACATAAATACCAGATTCAATTTTTTCCTCTCTGGCCTGCACCGGCATGACGACAAATGTCATCGCCAGAAACGCTGCAGGGACCATCAACAAACCCTTTTTCATAATTACCTCTATAGAAGCCTTTTGTGTCTTCTCTCCATATTCGGTTTGCCTGCCCGAACAATCTATGCTAGAATGAGTACAGCGCAGAGGCAAACATCGGAATGAGCATAGCCAGAATTACGATAATGATAATAATAGATGAAATGATCTTTCTGGTTTTTTTATTGAATCTCATACGGACACCTCTGTAATCTCTTTTTATGTTTCTTGAAACTGCTATTTTGACATAAAGGAATTATATATGAATTTACTATTTTTTGCAAGCACCTTCGGGTTAGCATTGGCCATCGCGCTCGCCTCCAAAAGAGGCACCAAAGGCAAAGAAGAAATCGAACGGGAGTTTTGGGACCGGGAGCGGGCTGCCAATAATACGCGCAAGCAGCCTTTGGATGATCTGGCCTATATCAAGCTGCCCATGGAAATCTTTCCGATGGAACTTCTGCCCGATGATCCCAACGTAGAAGATTACCGGCAGACCATTCTGTCGCTAAATGAACTCCCGATCGTAAACTTCACCGGCCTTACCAATACAGACTTAAAACTCCGCTACGGCGCGCCGAACATCACCCTCCTGACCTCCTACGACCAGAGCTACACCCTGCTCGTTCGCACTCTGCAGCAATGGGCACAGGCGCTCTATGATGGCGGTTATCCAAACGAAGCTTGTCAGCTTCTAGAATTTTCTGTCTCCACGGGTACGGATGTCAGCGCGACCTACCGCCTGTTATGCAAAATCTATCGGGAACAGGGCACGCCTGAAAAAATCTCAACGCTTTATCCCATGGCAGAAACCCTCAATTCCGCCAGTCAAAAAACTATTGTCGGTATTCTGCAAGAAGCTGATGAATCTTCTTTGTAGCTTCGCTGCGAGTCAGACTCTCGATCTCATAGTCTACTACCAGTTTATGCCTGTCCAGCAATTTATATAACTGCTCTTTTTGCGGGATCGTGATCGGACCATCGCGCTTGATGGGATGATGGAGCTGTTTGGGTACAAAGAGATTCTTTTCGCCCTCTGCTGCTTCTTTCTCGTAAAATTCATCCACCAGCTTTCGATACAAAGCTGTCGTGGCACGGGCGTCGTCAAGTGCCCTGTGTGCTTTATGAGGTATTCCATAGTACTTACAGAGCGCGCCCAAGCTCCTGCTCTCTAAATCCTGTAAGTATTTTCTGGCAATCTTTAAGGTATCGATCCCCTGCCTCTCAAAGGAAAGCTTTTCTCCCGCCGCTGCCCGTTTCAAAAAGGCAAAGTCAAAATTCACGCTATGCCCCAACAGCGGTCGTTCTCCCAGAAACGTCAAAAGGTCAGGAAAAAGTTCCGATATCTTTTTCGCTCCCGCAAGCTGCTCGTCCCGGATCCCCGTCAGCTCCACGATCCTTTCCTCCAGCTTTCTTTCCGGATTCACAAGACTCTCCCACTCTCCCGTTACCACACCCTCATCCACACGAATCACACCGATCTCTATGATCTTATCTGTCTTTGGCTGTAACCCTGTCGTTTCCAGATCAATACATACAAACGTATTCGTCATCATATCCTCCCTGCCATTAATCCATCCCCTGTCAGGCAAAATCAACGCATTCTAAAACAGACACGCTTTAGCGAAAAGAAAATTCATGTATCCCATATTCTCTATATTTATGTCTATACCGGTAAATGTACACCACATCTTGTAGTTTTCAATCCATTATTACAAAAAAAACTGCATTTTTCTACAAAATATTCTGTATGGCATATACTTATTAAAAATTAGAATAAATCAAACGCCCAAAATACACTAGAATAACAAAAAGGGATCACGAATGAAGACAAGGATAAAGGAACTCCGATTAGAAAAAAAACTGACACAACAGGCACTTGCCAAGCATCTGGGCATCAACCAGACCAGCTTAAGCAAAATTGAATGCGGCGTCAGCACGCCTGACGCATTGCTTCTGGTCGATTTATCACGCTTCTTTCATGTCACCACAGACTATATTCTATTACTTTCTGAAGAACGTCTGACAGCAGACCATCTCTTAGAAAATAATTTACATCATCTTAAAAAATACCAGCGTTTCATCACGATCTGTCAAATGATGAATCAGAAACAACAGGGGGATTGTTACAATTTTCTGTGCAGTATGCTCGGCGTAAATGACACGCCCGGCGTATAAGCTGCCATTTCGATAAGGTGTTTATCATACCTTTTTGCAAATCTGTTTTTCTTACACAGCACATCTATGCAGCGTGTCAGCGCCGTGATCATGCCAAAACCCACTTGCTGCCACAATCTGCTCTCTGCGTCCTTTTGGATGCTTCTTGGAAGGCGGGATATGATTATCCCGCCTCAATTCTTTTTGATCCGTATCTTTGACAGTCATCACAATACGGCAAGAAATCTGTCGAAGGCCGCCTGCCCTGCCTCGTCACGCTCATAGACACCGGCATCTTCCAATACTTCCATAAACACATCACCGATCTCTTTGTGCAGGATCTCCATGATATTGTCCTGATTGATATCCTGATACTTAGGCAAAAACGTTTCCACCCAGTCGGCGTGCTTTGCAAGCTCCTCATCCTTACGAATATCTGCTTTTGACAAGACCGCCTGTGCAAGATGCTCCATCTCGTCTTTTAATCTGGCAGGCAGCACCGCCAGCCCCATCACTTCGATCAGACCGATGTTTTCCTTTTTGATATGATGCAGTTTCGCATGAGGATGGTACACCCCCAGCGGATGCTCCTCGGTGGTAATGTTGTTGCGCAGTACCAGATCCAGCTCAAATTTATCATCCCGCTTTCTGGCAATCGGCGTGATCGTATTGTGCGGCTCACCGTCGGTTTCAGCAAAAATAAAGGCAGCTTCGTCGGTATACCCGCGCCATTTCTCCAATATGACATCCGCAAGTGCCACCAATCTGTCCGAATTCTCATGGGAGATCCGAATCACGGACATCGGCCATTTCACCACACCCGCTTCCACGTCAGCAAAACCCTGCACCGTAAAAATGCGTTCCACGGGAGCCTTCGCCATCGCAAACTCATAATGCCCGCCCTGGAAGTGGTCGTGACTTAAAATAGAACCGCCCACGATGGGCAGATCTGCATTGGAGCCCACAAAGTAATGCGGGAACTGTTTCACAAAATCAAACAGCTTACAGAAAGTATCGTGCTCGATCTTCATCGGAATATGTTTTGAGTTAAACACAATGCAATGCTCATTATAATAAACGTAAGGTGAATACTGGAACCCCCATTCGCTGTCGTTAATGGTCACGGGAATGATCCTGTGGTTTTGCCTCGCCGGATGATTGATCCGCCCCGCATAGCCCTCGTTCTCACGACAAAGCAGACACTTCGGATAGCCGCCCTGCTTCGCATTCTTTGCCGCCGCAATCGCTTTCGGATCCTTTTCCGGCTTAGAGAGGTTGATGGTGATGTCCAGGTCACCGTATTGCGTTGCCGACACCCACTTCTGGTCTTTCTCAATGCGATACCGTCTGATATAATCCGTATCCTGGCTCAGCTTGTAGAAATAATCGGTTGCCTCCTTTGGATCCCTCTCATATTTTTCGCGAAATGTCCTGATGACCTCGCTCGGTCTCGGCGTGAGCAACCCCATGATCTTCGTGTCAAAAAGATCCCGATACACCACGCTGTTTTCCGTCATCAGGCCTTTTTCATAGGCGTAATCCATCATTTGTCCAAGAACGGTTTCCAGCTCTCCGCGCTCCATTGTGACACCTTTGTCATTTTCTTCGAAGTCGTCCAGCCCAAAAAACTCCAACAGACGATTGGTCGTATAAATTTCATCTTCTTTCTCGATCAATCCCGTAAGCAACGCGTATTTTACCAATTTTTCTATATTTTCCAGAATCATTTTTATAACCTCCTCAACTTACCTCAGCGAAGAATTCCTGCTGTATGGGACTTCTTCTGACACTGTTAAAGTTTACACGGTCCGTCCCCGATTTCCACCACATAAAAATCTGCTGTCTTGCCCACACGCTGCTGATACGCCGTTCCCACTTTTTCCTTAAAAGCTTCCACCGCCTCATCTTTCACGATACTGACCATGCAGCCGCCAAAACCTGCGCCCGTGATGCGCGCTCCAATAACGCCTTCTATTTTCCACGCTTCCTCCACCAGCACGTCAACTTCCTCGCAGGACACCTCATAGTCATCCCGCAGAGAAACATGGGAGGCATTCATCAGCTCTCCAAATTCCTTTAAATTATTCTGCTGCAAAGCCTCCACTGCGCGAATCGTCCGACGGTTCTCATAGACTGCGTGCTTTGCGCGTTTTGCACAGACCGCATCGCTGATGGCCGACTTGTTTGCCTCAAATTCCTCCTCCGTCAAATCGCCGAGCGTCTCTATCTTTATGACCTTCTGTAAATCAGCCAGCGCCTGCTCGCTCTCTTTTCTTCTCGTATTGTAACCGGAGTTCACAAGGGAATGTTTCACATTGCTGTTGGTAACAATGATCTTCGCACCGTCCAGCACAAGGGGTGCATACTGATAGGAAAGATCAGCCGTATCCAAAAAGATGGCATGATCCTTCTTTCCCATCGCGGAGGCAAACTGATCCATAATACCACAGTTCATGCCGTTAAAATTGTTCTCCGAATACTGACCAATCAACGCCAGATCCACATTGTTCACATCGAACCCATAAAGATCGCGCAGATAAAATCCCGTCAGCACCTCCAAAGACGCAGAGGACGATAACCCTGATCCATTGGGAATATTGCCGTTTATCACAATATCCAGCCCGCAGTCCATCTTCATGCCGCGCCCCGCAAATGCCCACATGACACCTTTCGGATAATTCGTCCAACCTGCCGCATCGGAAGGCGTCAAATCATCCAAACTGCTCTCAGTCACACCCAAATGCTCAAAATTCATGGAAAAGAAACGAAGCTTTCTATCCGCCCTCTTTTTCACCGCCGCATATGTGCCGATACTCAATGCGCAGGGAAACACATGTCCTCCGTTGTAATCCGTGTGCTCGCCAATCATATTCACCCGCCCGGGCGCAAAATAGACGGCCGCGCCATCCGCATCCCCGTAAAGCTCCGCAAACTTCTTTAACAATGTCTCCTTCATACCCACTCTCCTTCTCTGTCAATGGTTTCTGTTTTTTGTAACCCTTCTGTCCTCACCCATGTTGTGCACTCAATTATTCTGTGCATATTCACTGTGTTTATCATAAAGTGATTTTCCGTTTTTTAACAGTTTTCTTTGTTGTATAAACCTGTCAAAATGTTATATGTCGGAAGGAAACCAAGCGTCTGCACAGCAGACATTTGATTTCACTTTTGAGTTTAAATTTGCTGCAAACTGTTGATCTGTCCGATAAACTCCTCCACCTGCCGCAGGTATTCCCTGTTGCGCCGGCTCTCCCCCTTCTGCATCTCCTTACGGAACGCGGACGGGGACATCTGCTTCATCTGCCGAAATGCCTTTGTAAATACCAGAGGATCCTGATAACCGCAGGAGAGGGCTATGCTCTCGACTGGCAAAGAAGTGAGCTGCAAAAGCTCCGCCGCTTTCGTAATGCGGAAAGTCGTAAGAAACCGCTGCGGCGACATCCCCATGGAATTTTGAAACAGCGTATAAAGATAACTGCGATTGATACAGACATAATCCGCCACATCCGTCACCTTAATGGGATTGCAGTAGTTGCTCTGAATAAACGAAACAGCTTTGCGTACATAGATATTTGCTTTTCCGCTCTCTCCTTCCTTTTCCACCCTGCTGCCCTCCGCAATAACGGACAAGAAGACGCCTAGCTGCCCATTGCGGCGCAGGTCGTGAGAAAGATCGAAGGTATTGTGATCCATCATATCTTTTACAATGCGGTACAACTCCTCCGATGCTTCGGAGCGAAAGACAGGCTGCCGCACGGAAAGCCCAATGTTATTCACATACTCCGCCGCAAGCGTTCCGCTGAAACCCACCCACACGTAGGTCCAGGGATCCTCCTCGTCCGCCTGATAAAAAGCAAGCTCGTCGGGGGTGATCAAAAAGCCGCAGCCGGCCTCCAGCGGATATTCCTCCCCGCCAATGGCAAATCTGCCCTTACCGCTTAGAATATAATGGATCAGATAGTGGGGCTTTAAGGCGGGACCGAAGCTGTGCATCGGTTCCGTGCGGGACAGACCGCAGCAGTTCACATACAGACTTCCCGCCTGTTCGCCTGCAAATTCCAGTTTATAGGCTTTTTCCATGTAAATATCCTCCAACAGTCATAAAGAGTATAGCATAAAAATGAGACCCTGTCTCTAAGACGGGTCTCCCACATGGATCGTCGCATTATAAAGATTCTCTGTATGCCTCCACATCCGCAAGCAGCCTCTCCCAGGCATCCTCATGCTCCACATAATAAAGCGGGCACTTCTTGCCGCCGCAGTCATAGTGACGCAGGATATCATCGGGGGAAAGACGGTACTCCCCACAAAGCCAGGCCAATGTATGTACAAGGGTATCGTAGGTTTCCTGTGTGAACTTGCCGTCCTCGTCCAAATAGCAGCATTCTATGGAAACGGAATCCCCGTTTCTGGTGGCAACCGCATAAGCCTGCTCCTCGAGCGGAATACACTGAATCAGCTCACCCTCGTAACCAATGATAAAGTGCGCGCTTGCCGACCGCTCCTGCGTCTGCGCCAGGTTAGCAAAGTAGCTGCGGTTCTGCGCCGCAGACGTGCCGGGATTCGCGGTGTAATGAACAAACACGTTCTTCACTTTTCCGAGTTTGGTTCCGGGTCTGGAAAACTCATTTGGATCCAAATAATCCGTAATCATTTCCGGAGGCTCAATCCGTTTTCCCTCTATCTTCTCGGACATGATCTCCACGATTCCTCTGCCCTTACCCGTCTTCTCATTGTGTACCATACGATAGATGGCACCTGTCGTCTGATAAATCAGGACCAGACACACCCCTATGATCAAAAACGCAAAGAGACGGTAAAGATTTCGCTGCCGCCTTTTCGCCCTGCGCCGTTTGATCGAGCTGACCGGGCGGGAATTGCCCGTATTCCGATTGTCAGAATACGAAATCGTTCGGGAAGGCCTCTGTCTGGATCGAGTCTGGTCACGATCCGCCAGACGCATCATGCGGGAATCATCTTCTTCTCTGGAAAGTTCCCACAGTTCCAAATTCTCCAACCCGTCGTGGTCTGTTCTGCGCTGCCCTGCACGCACTCTGCCGCCTGTTCTGCTGTGCGAATTGCCTCCCGATATCACGCTGATATTGTTTTTTGAACTGTTCCCGCGTGTACTGCTCCTCTGTGCCTGTCCCATGCTGCCCCCTCTTTTGTACGATGCCCGTATTTTCCTGCCGTATTTAATTGTAATACGTCAATCTTTAAAATATCTCTAAAACAGCATTTGAAAATAAGGTCCTTTGACTCATCTCGTAAACCTATCCTTATATATCTTAAAACGAGCAGCTTAAGAAAAAGGTGACAAAATTATTAAAATTTTATTATTTTAGCTGTTTTATCGCCGCTGCCTCCAGCTCAAACAAGCCCTCACGAAACGCCTGATCGTCCTCAAAATCCACATTCTGCAGCAACGAAAGGTCCTTTTCCAGTTCCTCCCTGCGATAAATATTCATCGTAGTGTCTATCTCGGACGGATTGCAATTGCGGATCTCCATGGATATTTCTTCCACATTGCCGATCGCGTAAAACAACATCGCCGCATTAAAATACAGCATATCCTGATCTTCTTTCGTAAAAAGGTTCGTACTCATCTCATAATCAAACCGCAAAGAATACGGTGCATCTAAAGTCTGCATGGAAAAGCCTCCCTCTCGATTCAAGGTTGGCGGCAGGGGCAGGGCATCGATCAGCGCACCCACCTTGGCATTGTCCCCCACATAAGGAGTCCGATTCGCAGTCAAGTCATCGAATAAGGCTTCCCGCCGTTCCCTGTTCAGGCTTAATATAACAACCTGATCCGCCGCCGCGCGCAGCTGACTGTCAATGTAATCCATTGCTTCCTGATATTTTGCCTTCACCTTCCCGGAATAATCCGCACTGACATACACATAGCAGCCCGATCTGATCTCATCTACATTGACTTCATGCGGCTGATAAGTGACCGTGATCTGCTCATTGGGCAGATAGTCAACCGAGGTTTCATTTTCAATGGCTTCATATTCAGTGTTGTCATCCAGAATATAGGTGGTGTCATCATTATTACTATCCGTGCCTGGAACTCCGGCTGCTGCATTGCTGTCTGTGCCTGAAACGCCTGCCGTTGCGCTGTCCGTGTCCGCCTCGCCTGTCTCACTCGGATTAGGCGTATAGGTGTGCATTGTGTTCTTCTTTATGCTGCTTGGATCCATTGGCTCAGCGACGATAATCTCCTCGTTGGGCAGATAATCCCTCTTTTCTTCCTCCTCCGGCTCCTCCAGCGGAATGACCTCCCAATCCTCGCTGAGCAGCGGATTTTCATCTGTTTCGGGATCAATATAAATGGTCCCGCCCTCCGGCTCTGCAGGCAGAAAGCGATCCTCATGCTCTAAAACACCCTGTGTGGCAGGCGTGTAGGTATGCTCCGTCCTCGACAGCGCCTCCCCCAGATAGGCCCGCAGCAGATAATTATAACCATAGTCTCCGATGGGCAGGACTCTCCGCCCCTCATCCACCAATTGTAATGCGTCTTTGAGCGGCATCCTGGCAAATCTGCCCACTTCCTCTTGTGTGGCAGCGTGATATATGACAACATTGTCACTTTTCTCATCCACCACACAGCCGCTGATATCACCGATACTTGCGGGTAGCGTGATCTGCATATCCGCCCCCGTAACGGTAAGCCCCGTCCGGCTGTCCACGATCGTCCCCCGAAATCCTGCATCCTTCGTAAAGACAAACAGACATACCACCGCCATCAAAACAAGGACGCACGCCGCTGCCACCAGCAGCGTTCTGGGTCTTTCGGCAATAAAACGAATGCGCTCCTTCACGCTCTTTCCGCTGCCCGTCATGGTCGTAGCGGTACAGATCAAATCAGACGCACGAGCTTTCCTCGTGATAATGGAAAGCAAGGTCTCGCCATAGGAAATCCTTTCTTCCTCGCCAAGTATTGCCAGCGCCCCCTCGTCACAGGCAAGCTCACAGTCCCGTTTGGAGCAAATCGCCGCCACCCACACCAGCGGATGGAACCAGTACACAGCCACCAGAACACTGCGCAAAATCGCCCAAAAACTGTCGCCGTGCTTTTTATGGACCAGCTCATGTGCAATTACGTGTCGTAATCTATTTTCGTCCGTAACCACTTCTGCCGTCAGATAAACCGCCTCGCGCCCGGGCAGCCCGTACAGACAGGGAGAAGAAATCCCCTCTGCCAGATAAAAGGCCGGCAGGCGGCGTTTCCGACTAAATATGCGGCGGGATTTTCCCCTTTGCAAATCTTCTTCTGTCTGCAAATCCACCGTTACCGCATTCTCTCCGCTTGCAGCTTCTTTATTTTTAAAAATGACTGTTTTCACATACTCCGGCAAATCAAACGGCTGCCTTGTCTTTCTCAATTTGCGGCTGAATACGATATTCGTGACTAAGATCCACATACCCACTGCCAGCGCACCGCAGCCCCACAAAAACCACAAAACATCCAGCCGGGTAAAGCCAAGCGTACCTGCCATAAAAACAGAAGTTGGTCCGTCTTGCGGCATATCCTCGATCGTCTCCCTGATCTCATCCGTAGTAAAAAAGCGAAACAGGATGCTGCTCGAATCCGCCGTCATCTGAATAGGCTCCTGCAGACGGATGGTCTCATTCAACCGCTCCGCGATACCACTCTTATCTTCCTCCACCAAATCCATTAGACGAAAATCAGAAAGCGGTCCCAGATCAAACTGCGCCACACCGCTTCCTACCAGACGAAACGCCACTAACAACCACAGCGCATACAATAACCTGCTGCTGATCTTTCCCCGAAATATCCGGCGGATCAACAGGATGCACAAAATCAAAACCGTCGCTGTTATCAGTCTCTCCATCATATCACTCTTTCCTCCATCTTTCGCAGCATTTCTGCCGCCTCCTCCCAATGCAGCCCTTTATCCGCACTCATTTCTCACGCTTACTTTGTTCGGCTCTGTCTCTTTTTGCTTTCTCCAGGATACCGTACAGCTCCTGTATCTCCTCCTCAGACAATGCCTGATCCTCCACCATGGCATTGACCATCATACCCAAACTCCCCCGGTACACTTTCTGTAAAAAGCCTTTGGTTTCCTGCATGGAGACCTCCTCCCTCGTCACCAGCGGATAAAATATCTTCGCGCGACTGCCGTCCCTGTGCGCGACCGCGCCCTTCTTTTCCATGCGGGAAAGCATGGTGATCACGATATGCTTATCCCAGCCCGTTTCTTTTCCCAACTCGTTTTTCAGTTCCGTGATCGTACCCTCGCGTTCCCAGAGCAGATTCATGATTTTCCATTCTCCGTCCGATAAACTGACCATTTTTCTTTCCTTTCCTCTGCGCCATCCTACCCATCTGCATTTTCTGTTTGTTCCTACAAAATAACGCATTCTCCTTCGACTGATAGGCATTCTGGTATATTATGGTATACGCACGTATACCTTATGGTTGTATCATACACGCAGGGTATACATCTGTCAACCCCCAATTTTTCCCTTTGCACATAAAAACAGCCCCCGCTTTCGGGAGCTGTCCTTCCTGATACCCTTTTGTCATGTTTTTGGTTTTAATACCCCTCGCTGTACTTCCGATACAGTTCTTCCAAATCTTCCTGATCCTGCTCGGACACATTCTCCTGCAGATACTCCTCTACTTGGGAAAGGGAATCGCTGTCCACACCATCTCCCACGATTTCCATCACATCGGTAAGCGTGTCACTGTCCGCATAACGCTCAATGATTTCCTCCGCTTTCTGCTTGTCGCTTTCATCCATATTATCTATGATTTCTTTGGCCTTCTTTGCAGCCTGCGGATCCCCTACACTCTCAAGCGCCTTCTTCACTGCCTGCTCCATCATGGTCTCGGAAGCTTTTTGCACCACCACGTGTTTGACCGCTCTAGTCAATGTGCCGCTGGCAATGCCGATCACAATCACGATACAGACACCGATCAGGAGCCCAAGATTGATCACGGGAACAAGCCCTTTCTTCTTTTTCTTCTTTCTTGCCATAAGCGACTCCCTTCAATGAACTTAGTACGCCCTGCCCCAGTAAACCATCTTCTTCGCAGGCTTACCGCAGCAAACACAGGTATCGCCGATCTGCTCCTGCTCAAATGGCATACAGCGGCTGGTAACGGCCATTTCTTCCTTGATTTGATCCTCACAGGCCTGCTCGCCGCACCACATCGCTTTCACAAAACCGGACTTCTCTGCAAAGAGCTTGCGGAACGTCTCCATATCCTTTGCCTCGTAGGTATGCTCATCCCTGTGTGCACGCGCGCGCTCCAGCATTTCCTTCTGCATCTTAGAAAGGATTTCGCCTGCCTTCTCCTCGATCTCGTCCAGGGAAACCTCGATCTTCTCCCTGGTATCACGACGGCAGATCACGCACTTGCCCGCCTCGATATCCTTAGGACCGATCTCCACACGGATCGGGATTCCGCGCATCTCCTGCTCGGAAAACTTCCAGCCGGGGCTCTTGTCGGTATCGTCCACCTTCACACGGAAGCCCTTTAACTTCTCCTTCAATTCATATGCCTTATCCAGCACGCCTTCCTTCTTTTGCTGAATCGGGATGATCATGATCTGGGTGGGTGCGATCCTTGGCGGCAGTACAAGCCCCGAATTATCACCGTGCACCATGATGACTGCACCGATTAGGCGGGTCGTTGTGCCCCAGGATGTCTGATGTACATACTTTAAGGTATTATCTTTATCGGTATACTGAATGTCAAACGCTTTTGCAAAACCGTCACCGAAATTGTGGCTGGTGCCGGACTGCAGTGCCTTGCCGTCGTGCATCAACGCCTCGATCGTATAGGTTGCGATCGCGCCCGCAAATTTCTCCTTATCGGTCTTGCGCCCTTTAATGACAGGAATCGCCAGCACTTCCTCACAGAAATCCGCATAGACGTTCAACATCTGGATCGTCCGCTCCTCAGCCTCCTCGGCAGTGGCATGTGCCGTATGCCCCTCCTGCCACAAAAATTCACGGCTCCGTAAGAAAGGACGGGTCTCCTTCTCCCAGCGCACTACTGAACACCACTGGTTGCACACCTGCGGCAGATCGCGGTAAGACTGCACCACATTCTTATAATAATCGCAGAACAGCGTCTCGGAAGTCGGTCTGACGCAGAGTCTTTCCTGCAAAGGCTGCATTCCGCCGTGCGTCACCCAGGCCACTTCCGGCGCAAAACCTTCCACATGATCTTTTTCCTTATTTAAGAGGCTCTCGGGAATGAACATGGGCAGATAGACATTCTCTACCCCCGTTTCCTTAAAGCGATCGTCCATCTGCCTCTGGATCAACTCCCAAATCGCATAGCCTGCCGGCTTAAACACCATACAGCCCTTGATGCTGGTGTAATCCAAAAGCTCCGCCTTCTTTACCACGTCCGTGTACCACTGCGCGAAATCGTCCTCCATCGCCGTGATCGCTTCCACTAACTTTTTGTCTGCCATGTTATCTTCCCTTTCCGTCTTTTGACATTGCTTATGTTTATTAACAAACTTTATATACCCGTATTTCTCATGTGTGAAATTTCACTTTATTCTAGTCGCATGGTCTCATTTTGTCAACTGTCGCGAACCGTTTATGAACTGCGGCGCTGCTGCCCTTTTGTATCTTGTCCGCGAGAAAACTGCCGCACAGGTAAATCCCGTAGGCCGCGCCCGGAATCAGCCACAAAAAATAGCTAAAGCAATAGCGGGCGAAGGACTCCCATATCATTTGAAAGGCGAAACCGCCTGCCACAAAAAGCTGCGCCAGCACCCAGGGACCGACACCTCCGCCTTCCCGCAGGGCTTTTATCCCGGAAACGACTGCGCCAAAGTAGATCAACAGCATCAGCCCGATCGACAGCTTGAAAAGCAAATTTCTGATACTACTGTCATAGAATTTGTTAAATGCTGCCGAATTAGGCGCATATCCCATATTGGGATCGTTCGTGCGTATCGTCCACCTTGCTCCAAAAGTAGGATCCAGCCATTGAAACTGCGTCTTTTCCAGAAAGAACCCGAGAGATCTCTCACCCAGAGCATACTCTTTCAGGACCACACCGATGCGCTGCATCGCATCCCGATTCGCCGCCTTTCCGTCACGGTCATTTTCTTCATATATCCTGGCATTGGCGCCGTCCTGACTTCCCGGTCCTGCATTGAGCCCCGTGGATGTCAATCCCATATAAATCGTACAGCTTAATGGCACGGGCGAAGTATCCGGATCCGCCCCCGTGATCCCCTCATAGGTCACATCGACGGCTTTCATCACCAAGACCAGCGTCAAAACCACAATGACTGTCGCCAGAAGATTTCTGCGCACATTCTCCTTTCCACTGCTTAGAAACAGATAAAGGATGGCTGCCAACAGCCCCACTGCCGCCGATTGATGAGAGATCATCGCAACTGCAAAAGCAATAGCGAGCAAAAACGCATACCGCAGCCTGCCTGTTTCCCGAAGCAGGAGGGTTCCACAGATCCCCAAGGAAACAAAAGCTGCCGAGAGCATTGTTCCATAGAGATAGGCCGTATATACGATCACAGGATAAAACAAAAGCAGCAGCACCGCCGTGAGCGCATTGACAAACGGATTCCGATAAAGCAGCGCCGCCCCTTTGCAAAGGCAGACATAGAGCAGCAGTGCTGCCGCCAGATTCACAAGGCGGAACGCGTAAAAATGCTCCCCAAACATACGGATCGCCCCCGCCATCAACAGCGCCATTCCGCGATTCCTGGCGTAATACGCAAAATAACCGGTATCGAAGGGCTCTTTCACCACCCCGGCTATGCGCCTGGCTTCCAACCAGATATCCCTCTGATCATTGATCGGGCCGCTGTCATAGAAAAAAATCCAGAAAGCTCCCGCTATCAGCAGCGCAGCGCCGCAGAGCAGATATACGACCCTGCTTAATGTAACATATGCCTCCTCACTCTTGAAAAGTCTTTTCAAAACGATACTGACCAAGGCTATGCCGCACACGGCCAATGCCAGCATGGCCAAATAAAGATACGGCGTATGCCACACGATCGTTTTTTTATGATCATAGTCATAAATATCCGTTTGACAATGCAGCCCGATCGCCATACAAAAAAGGGCACCCGTAATCAGAAGAAAAACCGCCGAAACCAGATAGTGCAGCTTACATACCTTTTTTATCCTATCCATGCACTTTTTCCTCCCTTTTTGCAGTCCGCCTCCCTTTTGCATTTTTTCCGATCTGCCACATCAGCCACGCCGCAAACGTAAGCAGGGATACCGCCTCAGAAACGCGCCAATACCAAGGCTCCTCGAACCGCACCCGCAAAGTACCCTCATATCCCGGCGGAACCAAAACTCTCACCTTACCCGGCTCGGTAAGCTGTATGTTCCATTGCTCGCCTGTGTTACCGTCATAACAGCGATAACCCAGATAAGGCAAAAACGGGATATCAAGGGTGGTTTCCGCATCCATGGCATTTTGGCAGGTTACAAGATGTGTCCCGCCCTGTCGTTCTTCCTGTATGATGGTCAGCCCTTCTCCTGCGATAGGCTCCCAATCTTCGGCAAAATCCATCGGCGTACCTTGCGGAATGTATTCACCCATTACCATATTGCACGAATCCAGACTCTCCTCTCCCACATAACGCAGCGGTTCCACCGTTTTGGTGTAGGTGTACATACAATAATCCGCCGACAGCCAGAATGCCAGCCCGAGCAAAAACAATGCGCCGTAAGATATCTGTCGGCTCACCGTCCGGTCGAGCAGGACCGTAAAACACGCCGTCAACACTGCCAGAAAAAAGCCTGCGATCCCCAGAAACCGCCAGGGAAACTGCAGATTACCCGTAATCATGCGAAATAAACCGTTCATCTGCTGGATGCCGTCCCAGGGAAACCACAGTGTGCTCATAAACGCGGCAAGCAGGCCAAACGCCAGACTACCGTCACCCAAACGGATCAGCGCCGTCTTTTCCCTGCCCCGATACAGACGCAGCCCCACATAAAGAAAGAGAATGATCAGGAAACACCCCAGCGCATAATTTCTCTCCGCGGGAACGCCGCTTCCTTCCATCACCGTATAAGACGGTCCGTATCCATCCTGAAACAGGGAAAGCATTTGACTGATAAAGGCGCCGTGCGATCCCATTCTTCCCAATGTTATGCTATGCCAGGGGGAGCTTGCATAACCGTGCCGATAATAATCCGCAAAAGGAAGTAAAAACCAGAAATTGATCAAAATCGTTCCCACGGCTGCCTTCACCAACTGCAGAAGCCGTCTGACGCACAGCGTTCTCTTTAGCAAGATCACGCAAAAAAGTCCCACAAACAACGTTACGACCACACAGCTTATAACATGGCACTGGATCAACCCGGTGTAGCCAATCAACAGCCAAAACCAGCCGCCTTTTGATTTCTCATCCCCAGTGTCTCTGTAAATCTGGCATAATCCATAAAAGATCAAAGGAATAAAGAGCATCGCCGTATATTCCCCCACTGCTCCACGCATATAGATGCAGACAAGGCGGTACGGAGCCAGTACATAGGCAATACTGCCCAACAACGCCGCCTTTTTATTCTTTAAAATCTTCTCAAAACTACCATAGGCCGCAAGCGCCGTTGCCAGATTGATCGCGGCTACATAAACTTTGTAAGCACCCTGCACTGTAAATCCGATAATCCGCAGCAGCGCAGGCAAATACAACAATGCTTCCCCGTAAAGAACTGCAGAAGCGTAACCATAACCGTTATTCCAATAAGGTGATACCCTGTTGGGAAACTGCCCTGCCAGCAGAGAGGTCTTGATCGCTTCGATCCGATTGAGATGAAAGGGCAGATCATCCCCTGCCATCAAAAAAAAGCTAAACAGCGGCGTACAGGAACACACCACCAGGCATATCAGCGCCATCGTGATCAACCGCGCCTCCCGTTTCCGCTCCTTCGGCGTCCTCTGATACCCCAGCATGATCCCGTCAGCCAACAAGAAAAATATGATCATATCAAAAAGCAGGATATTCTTCCAGGCATTTGTTTCTTCAATGGTGACACTTTCCAGAAACAGATACCCTTCTCCGCTGTAGTTAGCGTGTACCTGATATTCTTTTACGGTTGTAGGAGAAAAGAAGGAGTACCCCGTTTCCTGTTTCTTCTGCGGCAGCCTGTTGCCCTGCCTTCCCGCCACCACCGAATAGGTCGAATACTTTTCATTGGCAGAATATCGGTTCTCGGATCCGTCCGTAGAATAAACAATGGTCACGTCATAGCTTCCCCTCGGCAGATCCACATAAGGGGTCGTTATATAAAGGCAGGTCGGATCTATCGATTCATCTGTGATCAATGACTGATCCAGATAGCATCCCAACCCGTGACCTTCGCCATATTCCAGATAACTGCAAAAATCTCCCGTCAGATCCTGCCCCGTAAACGCATACTGATGAAGCGGGAAAAAATAGGGAATAACGCATAAGATAAGAAGCGCCGCTTCCACTGCCAAAATGCGTTTCCATGCAGATATCTTCTTCATGTCTGCAATCAATTCAGATAAAAAAGTATGGCTGCTTTTCATCCTTTCCTCCGCGCTTCATTCTTTGTTCTCATATATTCTCCCATCCCCAGCAGTAAAAACACAAACGGTGTGCAGCAGACCTGCTGATAACAGAAAAAATTGTATGCCATATAGGATACCGCCGATGCTGCCGCTGCCGCAAGCAGACTATCCTGCCGCCACGCTTTCAAAAAATTTCGGATCGCCGTGACAAAAATGCCCAAATAAGAGACTGCCCCCAAAATTCCTACATTGACTAAAGCAGTCATCCACTCGTTATGCGCGTTGGTGAGCACCTTATCCCCCCACAGCAGCCTGACATCCTCCCCGTGCACTGCCATCGCATAGCTGCCAAAACAATCGGGACCCACACCAAACAGCTTATGTAACAGGCTCTCGCCCGCAAAAACCCTCACGGCAAAGCTCCAAATCCTTCCCCTGCCGTTGCCCCAGGCATCGTTCCAGTTAAAATAGGACACCGTACCAAGCGCTTCACCGAGTTTTCCCGAAAGCATACCCTTTGTCTGCAGAACGATCAGCCCTGCCATGCCAAACACGCCTGCCGCTGCCAAGCTCACCGCCGCATACTTCACCCAGCGCAGACGCACAGCCGAATAAGGTCGGTTCCTCCTTAGATACAGGAAAATATCCCAAACAATGCAAAGCCCCAGAAGTGCCCAGGTGCTCCTTCCTTCCAGCATGATCCTCGTGACAAAGTCATATTCCAGGTCGGGATTGGGATGGATGCGCATTAAAAAATACATCACCTTTCCCGCCGCAAAAAAGAGGGTGCAGGCTTCCGCAAAGCGACTCACAAACTCACGGCTCTCCAGACAGAGCAGAAAAAAAATCAGCATAAACGCCACAAACGCAAAGTAGGCGCTGTCACTGTTCTGCGTCACCAGAGAAGCAAACCCTATCGCCATATAAATGCCGCCCAAGATGCGCCACAGCTTCTTTTCCGCAAAAAGAAACGCCGCCATCCCCACCGGCAGCGCCACCGCCAGATAACTTCCATACCAGCTCGCCTGTCCCATCGTGGAGAGAAACTGCGCCATCTGGCTGCCCTGAAGCCCCTCATAAAATCCGATCGGATCAATCATCATGCGATGCAGGATCCCAATCAGAAACACCACAAAAGCAGAACCGCAATAAACACCCGCAATCACTCGGCTATATCGTCCAAAACGGGACATGGCAAAATAGATGAGCACAAAACTAAACTGTGACATCCAACCCATGTTCCAGCCAAAGCTCCCCCATAGAGCGTCCTCGTAAAATCCTCCTGAAACCACCGATATCGTAGAAAACAGCAGATACGCCAATACAAACCCGTCCGTGACAGACAGCCGCCAAGGTTTTTTTGCATATAAGAAATTGATAAAGCAGCAGATCCCCATCATCAAAAACAGAGCAAAGCCGATGACTATGACTGCCTTATACGCCTCAAATTTCGCATTCCCGATCTGATGATAACCATCCTTTGCATAAAAGGCGACGGCAAGGCACATGGCGATCATCGTGGCCGCCAGCACATATTCCATCGCCGGCGCAACGATCACCCACTCTGAAATCGTGGAAGGGGCTTTCGCCTTTTTTATTTTATTGCTCATATGCTGCATTCCTTTCGCAGTCGTTTTCCCTACGGCTTCTATCTTACCGCACATTCTGAGGGTTCGTCAATTTTTTGCTCCGATTTCCCCTTCTTTTTTAAAATCTCACAGACTACGATCAGCGCAAGCGGTCCTTTCACGATTCCACCCACGCCGAACAACTTCACCCCCGCATAGACCGCAAAGAGAATATAGATCGGCGAAATCCCCATTTTTTTCCCAATCAAACGCGGTTCCAGAAGTTCGCGCACCAGGATGCAGGCTCCATAGAGCGCAAGACACACTGCCATCCTGCCATACTGACCGCTTAAAAGCTGCCAGACCGAAAGCGGCACCAACACGATCCCCGTGCCGATAAAAGGCAGCATATCCAAAAATCCTGCCAAAATACCAAAGAAAATGCCTCCTTCCACCCCTGCCAGGCTTAAGGTAATGCTTGCAAGCGTGGCAATGATGACCAGGATCACCCCCTGTGCTTTAAGAAACGTTGTGATGTAGGAGAGCACCCCTTCAAAGGCTTTCCAAAGAAACGAGACGCTCTCCTCGTTCTTTAGCCAATCCACCATCCCCGTATAGTCTTTTTCCAGCAGAAAGACCGCAATGCAGGTGATTGCCAGAAACCCGATCGTCGAGAGCAGCCCCTTAAAACAGCTGTAAGAGGAAGAAATAAGCTGCGGCGCCACCTGAATTTGCACATTTTCCATGATCACATTCATCTGTTCGATGATGTATGTCTCGATCCGTTCTCCTTCCCAACCAAATTTACCATCCAGCTGACAGCAGCAGTTATGAAAAAATGCCTCCGCCTGCTGCTCCACCTGACTGCAAAATGCAGGCAAGCCCTGTAACTGCCCGATCCCAAAGGAAAATGCCGCCCATAGCCCCACACATAACAGCAGCAAAAAAGGCAGAATGACCCCTGCTGCCAGATATCTTTTGCGCACAGGAATCCTCCTCTGCATCCGCTCCAACGTAGGATAAAGTAATGTAATCAGCACAAAGGCAAAAAGAAAGGGCGCCGCCAGACCGAAAAGATAACGGAAAAAGAACCACACGAGCGCGGTGACGGCACAACCTTTTATGAGTTTGTTTTTGAAAAAAGCATCCATGCTTTTAGTATGTATCGTTTTTAAGATATGATTCCCTGAAATGCCGCTCCCTCGGGCTTTCTTTCAAACTGCATTCTCACCTTTGTCTGCGGGTGAAGAAAGGACAGTCTGTATGCGCAAAGCGCCACATCACGGATCCCCAGCCGCTCAGACAAAGCTATCGCCTCTTGGGGAGCATATTTGCGGTCTCCCAGCAGGGGCATCCCCGCGTTTGTCATCTGCACGCGTATCTGATGATGGCGTCCCGTGTAAAGCCGAATCTTTACGACTGCGCATTGTAATTCGCCTTCCGCTCTGCCTTTTCCTGAAACACCGTCTGCTTCTTTGGCTGATAACAGCATTTCCGGCCATTCTTCCCGCAGAATTTCATAGGAAAGCCGCGCTTCTTTGGCTCCCTTCACCTCCAACGGTACAATGCGGGAAGTGTTTGTCTTGCCGTCTTTGAGCAGATAGTCTGTGAGGATGCCGCTTCGTTCCCGCCAGCCTGCCTGCATCCGTTCCGCTGTCTGTCCGCTGCCCTGCATCGGCCCTTTCCCGCGCAGATCACAGACAAGCGCCAGATATTCCTTTTCCATCTCATCCCCTGCTGCCTGCGCACTCAACGCCGCGGCGGCCGCCTGCTGTTTCGCAAAGACTAAAATCCCTTCAACGGGCTGATCGAGACGGTGGACGACGTAAATCTGCGGTTGCTTTATTACGTTTCCACGCTTGTGCGCTGGCTTTGTCTTTGTCTCGTTCTGCCTGCTGCCCTGCGTCAGACTCCGCGCCAGATAGTTTTCCATCTCACTCACCATATCCGCCTGTCCGATGCGGGCGGTCTGGGTTGCGATCCCGGCAGGCTTATGGCAGACCAGGATGTGATCGTCCTCGTAGAGGATTCTGTTTTGATTCATCATGTCTTTTACTCCGCAGTGCTTATTCGGAAAATCTTCGATTTTATATCTTAAATCTGTATCCAATCCCCCAGATGGTCTCGATATACTGAGGCTTTGCGGTATCATACTCGATCTTCTCACGAATTTTTTTGATATGCACGGTCACGGTAGCGATATCACCAATGGAGTCCATATCCCAAATCTCGCGGAACAGTTCTTCCTTCGAGTAAACATGATTCGGATTTTCCGCCAAAAAGGCCAGCAGATCAAATTCTTTCGTGGTAAAGATCCGCTCCTCTCCGTCCACGTAGACGCGTCTGGCCGTCTTGTCGATTTTAAGGCCTCTGATCTCAATAATATCATTCACCTTCTGGTTGCTGCCCACCAGCCTGTCGTAGCGCGCCATATGCGCTTTCACTCTCGCCACCAGCTCGGAGGGGCTGAATGGCTTCGTCATGTAATCATCTGCCCCGAGTCCGAGGCCCCTGATTTTATCAATATCATCTTTCTTAGCGGACACCATGATGATAGGGATGTTTTTCTCCTCCCTGATGCGCTTGCAGACCTCAAACCCGTCTACGCCCGGCAGCATCAGGTCGAGGATGACCAAATCAAAATTACCTGCCAGGGCCGTCTCTAACCCCTTGTCTCCGGTATTCTCGATCGTCACCTCAAAGTCGCTCAGCTCCAGATAGTCCTTTTCCAGGTCGGCGATTGCCTCTTCATCTTCCACGATCAAAATTTTACTCATACGCTTACTTCCTTTCTGCAGACTCGCAAATTTGTGCTCCGCACTCCACATCGCTTTCGTCGGCCATTTGCTCGTTTAGTTATACTTTCTCACCACAAAATGCAAACAGGTGCCTTCGTGTTCCTTGCTGGTTGCCCAAATATAACCGCCGTGATCCTCTATGATCTTCTTTACGATGGACAACCCGATACCGCTGCCGCCCTGCGCGGAATTGCGGGAAGCGTCCGTCCTGTAAAACCGTTCGAAAATATTCGGCAGATCCTTAGCCGCTATCCCCTTGCCGTTATCCTCGATCTCCACGCGGATGGAATCGACCTCATCCAAAATACGGATATCGATCACACCCTTTTCCTTATCAATGTATTTTACACTGTTGCCAATGATATTATTGATCACCCGCTTTAACTGCTCGGGATCCGCAATGATCTGGACGGAAGGGTCCACCAAATCCTCATAGTTAAGCTGGATATTCTTT
Source organism: uncultured Lachnospiraceae bacterium (assembly GCA_910576815.1). Taxonomy (GTDB): domain Bacteria; phylum Bacillota; class Clostridia; order Lachnospirales; family Lachnospiraceae; genus UBA3282. The sequence goes on along the minus strand of CAJTKA010000010.1, from coordinate 42,523 downwards.
GATTCCAGATCCAGCCCCACCTCCTCCACACAGTCTCCAAAGTACTCCGCGACGTTGATACGGCGAAAATTGTAGGGAATACGGTTATTATCGATACCGGAATACATCGTGAGTTCATTGATCAGGCGGTCCATGTCATTTGCCTTATTATAGATGGTTTTAATATATTTATCCATCTTTTCGGGTGTATCCGCCACCCCGTCCATGATGCCCTCCACATATCCTTTTACCGCCGTAATAGGTGTCTTTAGGTCATGGGAGATATTGCTGATCAATTCCCTGTTTTTGGCCTCATGTTCAAACTTTTCATCTAAAGATTCCTTTAAGCGAAGCCGCATGTCCTCGTAATTGCGGTAAAGCTCGCCAACCTCTCCCTTTTCCTCCGTGGTCAGCATATATTCCAGATTGCCTTCCGCAATCTGCTGCATCGCCTTATTCATCTGATTGATCGGCGTGAAAATGCCGTGCTGCAGCCACTGGGTCAAAAGAACGCTTGTCAGGATCAACACCAGAATAAAGGCAAGCGCCATATGGTAAAGGGTTCTTTGCGAGAGCAGGGAGCTGACTCTGGTAACGATGAAAAAACTGCCTTCGCTGCCGTCCGTAAAGCGAAAATCCACCTCTTTGACCAATTTCTTGATATCATTGTAATAATAACCCGCCTCGGGGCTGTCAATCTCGCTGCCATAATCGGGAAGCGCGGAAAAAATTTTTTTCGCCGCCGTGTGATTCCCCGTGTAGTAAAGACTTCCATTCTTTCTGACAATAATGTAGGAAGACTTGTCTGCCAAACTCTCGGAAATCTCATCCAGATACGCTTTATCCTCCATGCGGGAAGAATCCTCAGCGATCTGCTGCCTCACCTTTTCCAAAACTTCTTCCGTAATGCGGCTGTAGTTTTCGATTGTATAGATAAAGGAGGAATTATTCGGAAATCCAAACTGCGTCTCTGCATCCTCAATCTGGCTCCCAACCACGAGAAGTGCAATGCTGGTGAGCAGAAGCGGCATCAATATGATCGCCAGAGACGTAATCATTAGCCTTGTCCTGAATTTCACAAAAAAACCTCCTTCCTGCCCAATCTAAATAGAGTATAACACATTCCGACTTCCTGAAAATAAAACTACTCCGATAATCTTATAAAAAATTTATAAATTTCCATATTTTGGATTGACAGGAATATTTTATTTGCTATAATTGATTCATAAAACAGGAATAATTCCTAATATGTTGATTCAAGCTATTTCAGAAGATGACGCGGATTGCATACATAACGCGAAGCAAAAGGAGTTGCCATGGCAGTGAAATACAGCCGACAGCGGCAGGTCATTCATAATTTTCTAATGACGCGCAAGGATCATCCCACAGCCGATGTGGTCTACCAAAACGTCAGGCAGGAAGATCCGCATATCAGCTTGGGCACCGTCTATCGCAATTTGACGCTGCTGGCGGACAGAGGCGAGATTCTGCGGCTCCATGTGGGGGACGGCGTGGATCATTTCGATGCAGAAACCTCTCTCCACAGTCATTTTGTCTGTACCCGCTGCGGCTGCGTGACAGACCTTTCTCTGAACTGCCTGGAGGATATGATCAACCGGGCGAGACAGGTTTTTAACGGCGAGATCGAAAATCTGGACGCCTGTTTTCACGGTGTCTGCGCGGACTGCTTAAACGCTGCCGCAGGACAAGCGGCACACGGCTGATTTGCATCGCCGGATTTTAATAGGCAATACGCCCGATTTCCTCATAGTACAGATCACGGCGCCTTTTTACACCCGCCATCTGCAAAATGCTCTCGAAATTGGGTAAAATATAAAAAAAGAAAAGGAGATCACACTATGAAATTTGTATGTCAGGTATGCGGTTACGTTCACGAAGGAGATTCTGCACCGGATAAGTGCCCGCAGTGCGGCGCGCCCGCTGAGAAATTCACGGCACAGAGCGGTTCCATGGAGTGGGCTGCAGAGCACGTTGTAGGCGTTGCAAAGGGCGTCAGCGAAGACATTATGGCTGACCTTCGCGCAAACTTTAACGGCGAGTGCACCGAGGTTGGTATGTATCTTGCGATGGCGAGAGTTGCTCACAGAGAAGGTTATCCCGAGATCGGCCTCTACTGGGAGAAGGCTGCATGGGAAGAAGCAGAGCACGCTGCTAAATTTGCGGAGCTGCTAGGCGAAGTCGTTACCGATTCCACCAAGAAAAATCTGCAGATGAGAGTTGAGGCAGAGAACGGCGCTACCGCAGGCAAATTTGACCTTGCAAAGCGCGCGAAGGCTGCAAACCTCGATGCGATCCATGACACCGTTCACGAGATGGCTCGCGACGAGGCAAGACACGGCAAGGCATTTGAGGGTCTGCTTAAGAGATACTTTGGCTAAAAAAGCAAAACACGATACGGGGATGCCGCTCACAAGCCAATTCCCCGTATGGAATCCACAAAACAGCATATATAAATACAAACAGATAAGGAGAAAACAACGATGAAAAAATATTTTTGCAATCCCTGTGGCTATACATATGATCCTGAAAAAGGAGATCCGGAGCACGGCATCAAGCCCGGCACGGCATTTGAGGACCTTCCGGCAGACTGGTGCTGCCCTATGTGCGGCGTAACAAAAGATATGTTCCAGCCCTGCATTGACAACTACAACTAAATCACAAAAAGCGGGAGCGCCTCAATCGGGCGCTCCTTTTATGCCTGCTCAGCGATATCCGTTTTCCAAAAGCCACGCTGCTGACTGCCGCAGCGCCTCCACTGTCTTAGTTTCCACCACACACCTGCAGCCGTTAGCCTTAGCCAATCCAAGCCGCTTCGCCAGATCGATCTCCCCCGTCCCCAGCGTCAGATGATTTTTACTGCCCTTTCCGTCATGGATATGAAAATGATACAGCCTGTCCTTTCTCTCCATCAAAAACGGTTCATCCACATTGCCGCACCCGTGAGAGTGCCCGATATCCCAAGTCAGCGCAAACAGTTCGCTCTGCAAAAGATCGTCGACCGCTTCTTTCTCAAAATCCTGATACCCGTCCGTATTTTCAATACATATCCTGATCCCGCTGTCTTTCGCCACACGCTCGCACAATTCCCGAAACCGCGCAAAGTTCTCCCTGTATTTTTTTCGATACGCATCGAACAGATACACCTTTCGGTCCGGGAGGGTAAAATAAACTCCATGATGCATGTGCATATTAAGGAGCGGTGCCCCGATCTCTTTCGCCGCCACAAGCACTCTCTCCACCGTTTCCATGTAAGCGTCCGCCACCAGAGAATTGAAATCACATACATTGAGGTTTTCATCCAAATGAATCGTAAAGTAGATGCCGTTCTCCGCCGCCAGTCGACGCAATTTTTCTGTTTCCTCCAGCTGCTTCGTCTGAAACAGCGGCAGATTCATATTCATTTCGATAAATTGTAATCCTAACTCTCTGCACAAAGCAATATTCTCATGCAGATCCTGATTCTCAATCAACGTCGGCATTCCGAAATCCATTGAAATCCCCTCCTATTCCCGCCTGCTTTCGTACCGAAAGATGTACAGACTCATTCAGCTATGTTATAATTATATAGAAAAATAATCTTTTTTACAATGAAAATGGAGTTTCCCATGGATGACAGACAGCCAAACCGGATCAATCAATATTTAATGCCTGACGAGTATGTGCTTTGGAACGGTAAGCCGGGAAAGGGAAATCTTCTAACCGGACAGGATGTTTTTATGATCCCCTTCAGTATCATGTGGTGCGGGGCAGCGCCAGAATCAAAATATTTTCGAGCTGGACAATATACCCGATGTTGACCGCGTTTTAAGGATACTTTCGGGTCAGTCATAAAAATTTCATTCAAACCACTTTGATGATATTGAAAAACAGAAAGGCATCCGCATGAAACATGGTTTAAAGCATAAAGCACTGATACTGCTTGGAATCGCACTTATCATTGGTCTGACATTCCTGTTAAAACTCTTTATCATCGGCGAACCGGTTGACGGTGTACAAATCGTCTTTGTGACATCTGCTCACGGTCAAACCCTGGATTTACAGGTAGATACACTCGAGTCCGCAATGGCGCTTCGGGGTTGGAAACATCAGCAGGACGGCGGCTCATTATATATCAACGCCCGTAAAGTGCTTGTATCCCCTATATTCCATGAGGGACATTATGAAACATCTATCGATCTGGAAACCGTCGAAACGATTATTTTGGGCGGTAAAGTGATCTGGGCAGGAAATGAAAGCGAAACTATATATTAATCGCGGCATCAAAGCTGCATGAATAAATAGCAATAAAAAACGCGGCGAGGAATCTGTGATGGCACGAACGGAAAAAGTAGAATTGACGGCATTATGTTTAGTACAAAGCGAAGATGCTTATTTATTGCTTACAGGTAATGTTAGACGATCATTTAAATGAATTTCAGTATGTGATAGAAGATAACCAATGGAAAATCCTCTTGAAATAACGGGAATGATAAGCCATTTTTAGTAACAAAATAAATCTGATTTATAATCTCTTAATAAATGTTTATTTTTGCGTCATTGTTTTTCATTCTTTTATCATTGTTTTTCATATTTCTATCATTGATTCTTCGTTTCCCCGGCGGTATAACATAATTATCAACGATAACAACGTTGGAAAAAAGATAACTACCAGCCATGTATCGAATCTGCATATTCGGTCATACTGATAGAATAACCTAAAAAAGGAGTGATCATTATGTTAAGACCTTCATTGCTTAACAACCGTAACTACAAACCAGCATTCTTCGATGATTCCTTTGACAGGATGTTCGACGATGCTTTCCGCGGCTTCTGGGGCGGCAACGAGCTTGCTACCTTTGACGCTTTCAAAACCGACGTGATCGATCAGGGCGATAAGTACCTGTTGCAGGCCGAGCTGCCGGGCTTCGATAAGTCCGATATTAACATCGACCTGAAAGATAACCTGCTCACGATCTCCGCTTCCCATAAAGAGGAAAAGGACGAGGAAGACAAAAACAAGTATATCCGCAGGGAGCGCTACTACAGTTCCTACTCCCGCAGCTTTCGCGTAAACGACGTGGAGGCGGGCGATATCGATGCCTCCTACAACAACGGTATCCTGGAAGTGAGCTTCCCCAAAAAGGACCTGACCGCAAAGGAAGAAGTAAAGCGGATCGAAGTCAAATAATACCCATACGCCAAACGGCAGGGTGGACATTTCTGTTCACCCTGCCATTTTTTGATACCGTCTGTCCTTACACTGCACAATTTCTTTCTTTTACTCCTCCACCTGTTCCACCAACTCCAGAAACTCGATCTTATACACATCCTTGAAATCCAGCTCCTTTAATGTTTTACGCACATGAGCCAGCGACGCGTTCTCAGGATAATTGCTGTGAGAAGCAAGCAGTCCAAACTCCGCCACCGCCGCTGCAAAGCGGAAATCCGCCGAAGGATTCTCCCAATAGCTGTTATACCCAACCGGATACTCCAAAAGCTGGCTCACATTCCCCGCAGGCTTCTTATAACGAATACTGATGGTCAGCCACTCTTTGTATTTCCCTTCGCTGGAAGGTGTCTTCTTTGTTTCTTTGATCCGCTTCTGATATTCGTCCCCGTACCGCAGACCGCTGATCTCATCCTCTGTCAAATTATGTTTCAGCGGCTCCCGCAGTACGATCTCGTAAAGAGCCGTCACGCTGTGTCCGGCGCCGATTTCCCCGCCGTCCTTCTCATCATCGTCAAAGTCCTGTCTGTCAAGCGCTCTGTTCTCATATCCCAAAAGGCGATAGCCCTCGACAATGTCGGGATTAAATTCCACCTGGAACTTCACATCTTTGCAGATCGTTACCAGAGTCGCTGTCATTTCCTCTGAAAGTACCTTATCCGCCTCCCGCAGACAGTCTATGTAAGCGTAATTGCCGTTTCCCTTATCTGCCAGCGTCTCCATTTTATTGTCTTTGATGTTTCCTGTCCCAAAACCCAACACCGACAGGAAGATCCCCGATTCCTTCTTCTCGCTGATCAGTTCTTCCAGCTCCTCCTCCGTCGTCATGCCGATGTTCAAGTCGCCGTCCGTCGCCAGAATGATGCGGTTATTGCCGCCTTCGATAAAGTATTCCTCCGCAAGTTCGTAAGCCCTCTCAATGCCCTGGCTGCCGTAGGTGCCGCCGTTTGCTTTCAGCTTATTCAGGGCCTTCTTGATCTTTTTCTTTTCATCACCGCGCGCTCCCTGCAATACCACCTTATCCTCCGACGCATAGGTCACAATGGAGATCCTGTCCTTTTCAGTCAGGTTATCCGTCAGCTTTGCAAAAGATTCCTGTAAAAGAGGAAGCTTATCCGGATCGCCCATGGAACCGGACACATCCAGCAAAAACACCAGGTTTGATGGCGGTGCGTAATCATAGTTAACACTCTCTGTCTTTAAGCCGATCATCAGAAGCTCCGCCTCGTCATTCCACGGGCATTGCCCAATCTGCGTCGTCACCCCGAAAGGCTCCTGTCCCAGCGGTTCCTCAAAATCATAACTGAAGTAATTAAGCATTTCCTCGATCCGCACTGACCCTTCGGGCAGGTTTTCCAGATCCCAGCCGTCGCGGATCATGCGCCGCAGGTTGCTGTAGGAAGCCGTATCCACGTCAGCCGCAAAGGTGGAGAGCGGCTCCCGCATCACGTTGACAAATCCTTTTTCCTCCCATTTGCTGTACTCTTCGCCATTTTGAGAGGGAATTTCTTCTTCATCAAAATCATAGCAGGAATTGTAATACCCGTCTGGCACCTCGGCATATAATTCATCATAAGTAGCTGCTCTCTTTTCCTCCTGTTTCTCTGTGACTGCACCGCCGCGGGCGTAATCATTATAAATATCGTCTGCCGTATCCGCTGTGGCACTTTCTGCCTCTGCTGCCGAATCCTCTGCCGCAGGCGCTTCTGCTGCCGGACTCTCTACCGCGCTATCTTTGCCGTTATTTGCAGTACTACCGCTTTCCGCGGCGCCTGCTTCACTGCCACCGCTTTCTCCGGGTGTCGGCGATGTTTCTGACACGCCTGTCATATCTCCCCGCTCATAATCCCCACCGCTCTCACTTATGTACTCCTCCACCGTAGGCGCTTCGTTTGTCGCACCGCAGCCTGTCAGAACGATCACGCCCGTCAGGCCAAGAGCCGCTATTCTTTTTACAAGTTTTCTCTTTTTCATAATTATCCTCCCTGCCGAAGCTTTCTTGCAATTAAAAAATCAGCACATCAGTGTGATTTTTCAATCTATCTCCCTTCTGTTTCTACCTTTCTACAGATAATACCTTCCAGAATCCAATATGGTTGCATTCCTTGTAAAAAAAAGAAACAGATTTCTCTGTTTCTTTTCAAATCAACCAAATCACGTCTTTCTCTGCCTCTTATTCCCCTTCCTGCAACTTCTGATTCGCCGCCGCCAGGAAGTCCTCCACGGTCTCCGCTTCCCCGCAGATCACATATCCTTCTTTCGAGGCTGTCTCCACATAGGCCTCCCATGCCGTCTTCTCTTTGTCTTCTGTGGATGCCATCTCCAGAATACAGAATGTATTCCCTTCGTAATAGCAAATCTCCACGTCGGAACCGTTAAAACGGACAGGGCGCTTCGCCACTTTTTCCATCGTATAATCTTCGGAATCGACATCTTCCTGTTTCTGCCCACTTGCCGCCTGTTTCTTTGCAATCGACTTCTCGTCCGCCAGTTCCCGCTCCACATCTTCGACTGCCTCCACCGATTTCTCTTCGGCAGGCGAAGTCAAATTCGCCGCATCCCCCCGTGAAAGCCCGTCCGTCTCCTCTGCCGCGCCTTCCGCCATATCCGCCATGATGTCTTCCGCAGCTGCCTCCTCAAGCATTTCCCCGTTCGCCGTAAACGATTCCTCTGCCGCAGGCGCTTCCGCAATTTCATAATCAGCAGGCGCCCCTGCGGGTACTTCCTCATAGAACCCGCCCGTATCCGCAGACTCCACCGCATTTTCATAAGCCGCTCCGCTCTCAGCCGCCCCGTCATAGACGGCACTCGGTGCCGCCATGTCTGCGGACTTTAACCCCCGCATAGTCAGAGACACTGACATCAGGATCAAGATCGCTGCCACTGCCGTCAAAGGATAGGCCCATTTACGAACCGCAAATGTCCGCACCTGTTTTTGGCGATCCGCATTCTCAGGGCTTGAACCGAACGCCCCCTCCTGCTTCTTTCGCATGGCAAGCCCTGCTGTTGACCCCTGCGCCGTCACCGATTCCGTGCCCGCTTCTCTCCTTTGTCCTGCTGCTGCCGCCAGCCGCTTTTCCTCCTCGCGCACGGCTGCCTTGGTCTTCTCGATCAGGCTCAAAGGCGCGTGTATCTTTGCGGTTTCTTCTCTATATTTACTTTGATAAACATCCTTATACAACTCTGCCATATTTATCAATTCCTTATCATAGAATCGCTGAAAATTTCCATGCCTTGTTTCCTATATCCACGGAGGATACCGCGCCGCGATATCCGCATCTTATCCGCTATCCTCCAGCAGTTCTTTCAGCATCTCTCTCGCCCGATGGAGCTGCGATTTGACGGTCCCTTCCTTCTGTCCGGTAAAAGCCGCGATCTCCGCCACGGATAGCTCCTCATAGTAAAAGAGATGCACCGCTGTTCGATACTTTAGCGGAAGCTTTGATACCGCCCTTCTGACGGGATGTTCCTCCGGCGGCTCGTAGGCTTCCTCTCCCCGAAGCTTCTCCTCATCTTCCAAAAAATCCACATTTTTATTCCAATACAGGTCAAAATGTTTTTTTGCGCAGTTGATCGTCACCCTGATCAGCCACGCCTTCACGTGCTCCCAGGATTGCAGCTCTCCGATATGACTGACCAGACGCACGAACACTTCCTGAAAAAGGTCGTCCGCGTCCGTTCTGTTTTTCATTTGCGAAAGCGCGAGACGGTACACCATATCCGCATACCGATCCACCGCCGCCTCCGTCGTGATTTGTTCCTCTTTCGTCATCTGTGGCCTCATTTCATGCAAAAGACGGCGCGTCCGCACGTCTTTTACCCGGCTCTATTAATAATACCCGCCAGCTTGCTGTTAGGTTGCATTTTCGTTATCATACTTTTATGATAAGCAAATACAAACTCGACAGTCTGCATCCCTGTAATGACTGCTTATTTAGAATATCATAAAATATTTTTATGAAAAAAACAATCTCTCCTGTCACCAAACCGCTCCGATTGACGTATATAGGACAAGGGATCCCAAAAAACAAAAGAAAGGAGAACCTTTACCATGCACAAAAGCGAGGCGGATATCCGTCATATCCTGCAAACGCACGGGGACGCGCTCTATCGAACCGCGTTTCTGCTCTTAGGCAATCAGGCAGATGTGCAAGACACCTTACAGGAAGTGCTGCTGCGCTTTTTTGAAAAAGCCCCCGCCTTTTCCACAGCCGAACACGAGCGGGCATGGCTTTTGCACGTTACGACAAACTGCTGTATGGACTGTCTGCGTTTCCGCAAAAAGCATACCTGCGTCGATCTTTCTCTATTGCAGGAATATCTGGCGGCCCCCGAACAGCAGTCCCATATCGAAGAACTTTATGCGCTTCCCGCCAAGTGGAAAAGCGTCCTCATCCTGCATTATTTCGAGGGATATTCCGTCGCAGAGATCGCGCAGATCATGAAGCTTTCGGAGAGTGCCGTCAAAAAACGCTTACAGCGCGGCAGAGAAGCGCTGAAACTGGCAATCACGGAAACAGAAACGGAGCCTGCACAAAGCCCGTCTCCCAATCTGCGATACCCTGTCACATAACAAATCATTTCATTTTAGAAAGGAGATCCTTATGAATCATAATGATATGCTACAATTAAAAAAAACCATCACCATGCCTGACGCATTGGCGGAGGAACTTGTGCAGGGCTGTGCCCAGCCTCAAAAACGCCATACCCGCGCTCGTTTTTCGAGTCTTGCGGCTTCCATGATTGCCGTTTTTGCACTCCTCCTCTCAGGCACCACCTCTTATGCCTACAATATTTATCAGGAGTACACACTGGCAGTTTTTTGGGAGAAAGACCTTTCCACAAGCGATATTGACCGCCTTGGTCAAACACTTGCCGACATTGACGGCATCTCCTCCTGCCGCTTTATTTCCGGGGATGAGGCATGGGCAGAGTTTTCCGCTGCCTATCTGGACGCCGACACCGCCGCTTCCTTTACGGAAAATCCTCTGGCGAACTCCGGCAACTACCGCCTCAGTGTAAGTTTACAGGCGGATACGGATGAGATACGGGCAAAAATCGCAGATCTTACAGGTGTGCGTCTGGTACAGAACCTGAAAGAGATGGATTGAAAATCCTCTGTACTATAAGGCGTACAAAAAGGAAGCAGGGGGATTACTTCCCTCTGCTCCTTTCACAGATTCCGATACCGCTCCCCCTCACACTTGGGCAGATTCACCGACAAATCCCGCCGCACGTGGGTTCCCGCATAGTCGCTGTCCGTCCTGTTAAAATAATCATATTCGCCCCCGGGCGTATCATCCCAGGTCAGATCCACGTTGTAATAGCCGTCATCCAGCGCCACAATATTCCAGGCATGATCCGTTCCCGCAAAACCCGTACAATAGTAACAGGGAATCCCCAGCCGCTGCATCAGATACTGATACGCCCGCGCGTATCCCGCGCAAACGCTCTTTCCCTCCACCAACGCGCTGTAAGCGCTCTGATTTTTATCCGCGCCTTTTTCGTACTCGATCCTCTCGATCAGCATATCATGGAGACGCCGCTCTTTTTCATAGGGCGTTGCTAAATTTTCCACTTGCGTCAAAAGATTGCTGGTGGTATTAAAAAACTCTGAGGAAGCGGTGGCAAGCTCCTCCTTCGTCATATTAAATTCCAGCTCCAACTCTGCACAGATCTTATTCTTGTCATATTTGCAGGTAAAAACCGTATTCAGCCAAAACAATTCCGGATGATCATTATAAACTGCCATCACCACATTTTTCAGCTGCGATACAGGCACTGCCTCAATTGGCATAAAGGCGGCATTCATCACGGTAGCATTGGCAAATATTTGACGGTAGAGATGTTGACCTTTTGAGTCAATCATATGGTAATAAGGGTAAAGATTGGCATCAAAAAAAAGACCGTCTCCCGTCTCTCCGTATCCTAAAGTGCTGGTGTATTCTCCGCCCTCGGCATCGGGCAGCGCTTCTGATTTCTCCGTAATGGGTTGATAGCCTGCTTTTCCGTTCACTGCTTCAGGCACTTTGACATCCAATTCAGAGGGTGCCTCATAACCGTTTGCACCCCTGGTACGCTCACTGTCTTCTCCTGTTTCAGCAGATACGCTGTCATAACCCTCGGTATCCTCCGTCAGATCCGATGATCCGCCCGTCTCATCTTTCAACGATTCTCCCTCATCATCGGACACGTCGGCGTCTTCCTCATAATCATCCCAAGAGTCCTCCTCCGTCCCAAAAGATTCGCTTTCTGACTCCTCCCAATCGTATCTGTCCGAATCAGAGCTATCCGCCGGTGCAAGTTCCTCTTTCTTTTCTTTGGGAAGACCGTTTCCTGTAACCAACGAGGACAAGGTCTCCGTGATGCTCGGATTTACTGCGGACATGATGATAAGGGCGCACAAAAGCGCCGCCAAAACGCCTATCCCTGCCAAAATACCCTTTATTACTCTCATAACTGCGCCTGCGCTCCTTCGCGCTGTCTATCTCATTTGAACTCTAAAAAGGTTCTCTCCCTACGGGTTTCATGTCTTAAAATGATGGCTGACGTAGCCGGCAATTCTATCTTGACCTTGCCTGCAATCACGGGATATTCCTTTGTCTCCGTAGTATATCCGTCCGCCGAAGTCAAAAGCAGACGACTCAGGGTACACTCCTTCGGGATTCCCAGATACCACACAGAAAGCTCCTTGGTAATCTCATGACTGTTGTTATTGACTAAGATCAAAGACTGCGCTTCTCTGGTAAACCGGCCATATCCGATCACATTGTAATCGGCTTCCACATACTTTGTGGAGCCTGTCAGAAACTCCTGATGTGCTTTATGGATCCTGATAATATCTTTATGGAAGGCAATCAGCTCCTTGTCTTCTTGTCCCCAGGGATACGTCCGCCTGTTATCGGGATCCGTAAACCCACAAACGCCTGCCTCATCTCCATAATAAATAGTAGGCGCACCGGGCCAGGTCATCTGAATCACCACAGCCTCCCGCAAAACAGCCTTATTCACACCTTCATTAGCCGCCTCAGGCCCCAACGTATTCGTCCTGCCCACCTTGTGATTCGTGCGGGTAAGGAATCGGGAATGATCATGATTAGAGAGCTCATTCATCGCCACCAGCAGGGAAGGTGTCGTAAAGTTGGCACTGTGATGCCGCATAGCGCCCCAGAAGCTTTCGGCATTGCCCCTCATATCCTCTCGGTAATCGTCGCTGTGCTTCTGCATACCCGTCAAAAACCAGGTCACCGGCTCCATGAAAGCGTCATAGTTCATAACCGTATCCCACTCCTGACCCTGCAGCCAGTCTCTGGGATTACCATAATGCTCTGCCAAAATAATGGCATTCGGATTCGCCATCTTGACCGCCTTACGAAATTCCTTCCAAAAATAGTGGTTAAATTCAGGACTGTGACCTAAGTCCGCCGCCACATCCAACCGCCATCCATCCACATTGTAAGGCGGAGAGACCCATTTTCTGCCAATATACAGCACGTAGTCCAAGAGGTGTCTGGAATTTTCATAATCCAGTTTGGGCAGCGTATCATGCCCCCACCAGCCGTCATAGGTATTGTTGAAAGGAAATTTATGTTCGTCATGAAAGCGGAAATAATTATGGTAAGGACTGTCTTTGGCAATGTATGCCCCCTTCTCGTAGCCGGGTGCATTTTCGTAGATTCGCTCCTTATCCATCCACTTATTAAAGGAGCCGCAGTGATTGAACACGCCATCCAGGATCACCTTCATGCCCCTTCTATGCGCCTCTTTCACCACCTCGGCAAAAAGCGCATTGCTGGCTTCCAGATTCTCCCGGTTGGAAATGCGGTCGATATATCTGGTAGCAAAGCGGTTCTCCGTCTGTGCATTCTCTAAAAGCTGACCTTCATCGTGCACAATTTTTCCAAAATGCGGATCAATATAATCGTAATCCTGAATATCATACTTATGATTGGACGGCGATACAAACAGTGGATTAAAATATATCACATCCACGCCCAGATCCTGCAGATAGTCCATCTTGTCAAGCACACCCTGCAAATCACCGCCATAAAACTCACGTACACCCATTGCCGCCGGGTACTTATCCCAATTTTCCACCCGAACGGTCTTATCACCTATATACTGATATTCGTTGGTCAACACATCATTAGAAGGATCGCCATTATAAAAACGATCCACGTAAATCTGATAAAATATGGCTCCCTTTGCCCAATCGGGCGTCTTAAAGCCCGGTATCACCTGGAACTGGTAATACTCATTGATATCCTTGGCAACGCCCCGCTTATCAAAATAACAGGAAAGCTTTCCCGCCGTGATTTCAAAGTAATAGCTCAGCTTCACATTCTCTAACTGGACTGTGTGACAATAATAATCAAAATAGGCATCTGATTCTTCCTTTAACATCAGATGTTTTTCGCCCTTACTTACAAAAAAAACTTTATCAATGTTATTTTTGCCGGAGCGGAAACGCACTGTAACTTCTCCGTATGCGCTGGGCTCAGGAGGCGACAGGTAATCCGCCGTCGTATCCGAAAACAAGGCCTTTCTGTTAAACACAGGGCGCATGCTCGCAAAGTACTGCTGATTCTTTTCCGCTTTCTGAAATAAATTGATGTCCATAAGCAGCCTTTCTTAAAAAAAATCTATATGCAGTTATTTTATCCTATATATAGTAGATATTCAAGTTTAAATCGCCATTTGCAATTCAGCATAAGCAGACTCAAGATGCTTTGCATCTTTCGTTCGCGTTGCTTGTCATAAGCTGCCTCAGTCAACCTTGCATGCAAGCATGCAGTCTGTCTGTGTCATCTTCTGACTCTGCTTATGCGCGGAAAAAGCGAACAAGACAGTTTCGCAACTGTCTTGTTCAGAGAAGGTATTTCTTTCTTATGGGGTATAGCAAAAAACTATATAATGTATTGGGGGGTTACAAGTAGTATATTAGCATACCCCCTGTCTGTCTACAATACCAAGGATTCACAAATATAACAATTTCGTCATCTCAATTTTGTGCACTTTTCACAAAAATGCCATTTATTCCTGCTCTCCGACCCTCTCACCAGGCTCCTCAGGCTGCGGATAATAAACATCAAACAATGCCTCAAACTCCGCGCGGCCAATCTTTTCTTTCTCCAGAAGAAGTTTCGCACACTTGTGAAGTACATCCTCATGCTCCATAATGATATCCTTCGCCTTCTGATAACACTCGTCAATAATGCTCTTGACCTCTCTGTCGATCTCCCCGGAAACCAGCTCACTATGCGACTTTGCATGGGCAAGATCCCGACCGATAAATACCTCGTCGTCGTCATCGTCATAATTGATGACACCGATGTTGTCAGACATTCCGTATCTGGTCACCATTCTGCGGGCTGCCTTGGTCGCCTTTTTGATATCACTGGATGCACCGGTGGTGATATCGTCAAAGATGATCTCCTCTGCGATACGACCGCCCAAAGAAACCATGATATCCTCCAGCATCTTACCCTTCGTCAGGAACATTTCATCCTTTTCGGGAAGGGGCATGGTGTAACCCGCCGCCCCCAAACCTGTGGGAATGATGGATACCGTGTAAACAGGTCCCACATCCGGGAGCACATGAAAGAGAATGGCATGCCCCGCCTCGTGGTAAGCCGTGATCTTCTTTTCTTTCTCCGATATGATGCGGCTCTTTTTCTCCGCACCGATCCCTACCTTAATAAAGGCTCTCTTGATATCCTCCTGCTTCACAAAAGCGCGCTTATCCATGGCCGCATTGATGGCCGCCTCGTTTAAGAGATTCTCCAGATCCGCTCCCGTAAAGCCTGCTGTAGTCTGGGCGATCTGCTCCAGATTGACGTCGTCTCCTAACGGTTTATTCTTGGCGTGTACTCTCAGAATATCTTCCCTGCCCCGCACATCGGGGGAAGCCACGGTAATTTTTCTATCGAAGCGCCCCGGCCGCAGGATCGCAGGATCCAGGATATCCACACGGTTCGTGGCCGCCATCACAATGATTCCCTCATTGACGCCAAAGCCGTCCATTTCCACCAACAACTGATTCAGGGTCTGCTCTCTCTCGTCATGACCGCCGCCCATCCCCGTACCGCGGCGTCTTGCCACCGCATCGATCTCATCTATAAAAATAATACAGGGTGCATGTCTTTTTGCCTCCGCAAACATATCTCGCACGCGGGATGCACCTACACCCACGAACATTTCCACGAAATCGGAACCGGATATACTGAAAAAGGGCACGTTCGCCTCGCCCGCGATCGCCTTGGCAAGAAGTGTCTTACCGGTACCCGGTGCACCCTCTAAGAGTACGCCCTTGGGGATTCTTGCGCCCACTTTGGTAAATTTCCCTGGCTCACGCAGAAACTCTACAATTTCCTGCAGCTCCTCCTTCTCCTCCTTTAGGCCGGCAACCTCATTCAAAGTGATCTGGTTTTCGCCTCCCATCGTCAGTCTGGCGCGGCTCTTACCGAAGTTCATCATCTTGCCGCCACCGCCGCCCGCATTCTGAGAATTCATCATCACAAAAAAGAAAACGCAGACCACTACCACGATCAGAATAGGAAGGACACTGTTCAAAAACCAGCTCTCCTCCGGAACGCTCTCCACCGTGCAGTCAATGCCATGGCTTCTGACAAGCGTCTCCATTTGCGTTACGTCCGTCACATAGAGCGTTTTTTCCTCGCCGCTTTTTAGGATCACCTTCAAGGAGCCTGTAGGCGTCTCCTTTCCGGGACAAACCGTTACCAGCGCCACTTCGTTATTCTCGATCTGCCTTTCAAACTGTCCTCTGGTGTAATTACTCGCCGGCAGGCGCCATGTTCCGATCCAGACCGTAAACAGCAATAAACAAACAATGATCACAAAATACAAATAATACCCTCTACCACTCTTGTTCATCCAATATATCCTCTGTTTCCACTTATTTATTGACTGATTTAGTCAAATTTAACAATACCGATATAAGGCAGGTTACGGTACTTCTGGTCGTAATCCAGTCCATATCCCACCACAAACTCATCCGGGATTTGAAATCCCGTATAATCTACCTTCACATCCACAACACGTCGATCCGGTTTGTCAAGAAGTGTACAAAGCTTGACATCCGCCGCTCCTCTCTGCCGCAGCATATCAAGAAGATAGCTCAACGTCCGCCCCGAATCCACGATATCCTCCACCACCAGTACATTTTTCCCTGCCAGAGGCTCGTCCAGATCCTTCACGATCCTGACAACGCCGCTCGATTTTGTGTCGCCGCCATAGCTGGACACCGACATAAAATCCAAAGACACGGGAACCGTGATTCGTTTGGCAAGCTCGCACATAAAAAAGCTGCCGCCTTTGAGAACACACACCAGATGCACCTGCTTTCCGGCATAATCTTTGGAAATCTGTTCCCCGATTTCTTCGATCCGTTTGTCAACCTGTTCTTCCGTCAACAATACCTCTATTCTCTCCGCCATCGTTTTCTCCTTTGTCAGATTGCCTTTCTGCTCTTGCGCAATTTTTCTTTTTATCTTCAAAATGTACCTCTAATACACGCTTTGTCTCCCCACTCACATGAAAACCGCTGCTCGTACGATACCCCGGAACCCAAAGTACATGACTTCCATCCGCAAGCACATAGAGCTTGTCCCTTGTTTCCTTCGGTATCTTCTCATTGATCAGATATCGTTTCAGAGACTGCGTGTGCAGCGCATCATCTATCGTGAGATAATCGCCCTCTCTTCTGGGACGCAGGAGTAAAGCCGTAGTTATTTTATCATAATCAAACCATTTCGTATATCTATTTTCTGGAATATTTTGCTCTTTCTTGTAGAAAAGAGAGTCCTCGGGAATTGCCCCTTTCTCCCACAAGGTATAGGTAACGCCGGCATCGCTGAGCGTGTTTTCCTTATCTTCCCGCGCCCGTCCGAACCGCAAAGTATCATACTCCTTGTATGCCCTGATCCCGCACAGCAGGGACAGACTCCCGCTGCCGCCCTTTTTTGTCAGGGCAAGCAGACCCTCTATATGCCGCGCTGTGATATCCTTTCGATAAGGGATCACTTGCTCCAGCGCATAAAAAAGTACGCGTTTCTGCATCACAGGCTCCAGACCTTTCAGCCTGTCAATGCGGAGTACAAACTTCCGATCATGTCCTGCCGCCGCCTGGAACATCTCATTCTCTCCCTGCTCCGTCTGACCGCCTGCTGCCGCATCCTGCGCCTCCGCCAGGCAGCTTTCATAGAGTCTCTTTGTCTCCCGCGCAAGATAATCTTCCGTCTCCGCCAAAAGATCCGCCAGCTCCCCCATATGCGCCACCGCTCCTCTGCAGATTTCCTGTTCCGCAAAGGGCAGGATGTGGTGACGGATGCGATTGCGGGCATAAACATCCTCCCCGTTCGTGACATCTTCTCGCCAGGAAAGACCCTGTGCCATCAAATATGCTTCTATCTCTTTCCTGTCAAGCTGCAGCAGGGGACGAATCACCGCCTCCCTGACAGGCTGTATGGAAGATAATCCCTTCAAACCAGTGCCGCGAAACAAATGAAATAGCATCGTCTCCGCACGGTCCTGCGCATTGTGGGCTACCGCGATCCTACGCCGACTACCCGACGTCGCATTTTCAGGCCCCGCCTGCATTCGCGATTTCATCCCCATGCGCTCTATCTTTGTAAGTGTTTCCTCAAAAGCCTGATAGCGCAACTGTCTTCCCGCCTCTTCCGTGGACAACTTATGACAGTCGGCATAACCCGCCGCATCCACCTCCCGCAGAAAAAAGGGGATCTCCCACTCCTCACAGAACTTTTTAACAAAGGCGGCATCCTCCCCCGCTTCCTCTCTCAGGCCATGATTCACGTGCACGACCGCCAATCGAAACGGCCGCTCTGCTCTTAATCTCCATAAAATATACAGGAGACAGACGGAATCCGCACCGCCTGAAATTCCCGCCGCCACTACGTCACCTGCCGCGATCATATCCTGTGCATCTATGTATTTTTTTACTTTTTCATAAAGTTCATCCCTCATTGGTCCGTTTTCTACCCTGCCTTCTATACCTGTACCGTCGGTCTGTCTACTTCCTGCCATTTCCGCCTTATCTGCGCCTCAGTTGTTGTTTTGCTTATGGGATATCATCCTCTTGGTCCCAAATTCCCGCCACAAGCACCGTCATATCGTCTCTGATCCGTCCTTTGCTCTGCCCGATCGCATAGGCAAGGATCTGATTGGCAATCTCCCCGGGATTCTGATATTCCATCCTGCCAATAATCTCCGGGAGCATCTGCTCTCCAACCCCTTCGGAAAGCGCCTCCAACACACCGTCCGAAAGCATGATCACATAGTCCCCACTCAGAAGCGTTCTTGTCTGGAGTTCCGAACTCATCTCCCCAAACACCCCTAAGGGAAGACTCTGCGCGGAAAGCCTGTCCACCAGCCGACCTCTTTTAATATAGGTACAAGCCGCACCCATTTTTAAAAACTCGCAATTCCCTGTGTACAGATCGATATCACAAACATCCAGCGTGGACATGGCCTGCTCCTGCCCCGACGTCACCAGTGCGCCATTCACCATCTGTACCGCCGTCTCCTTGCCAAATCCCGCCTCCAAAAAGCGCTCCATCATCTCGATCACTCGCTCAGATTCCCGGCGGGCAGCCTCCCCGGAACCGACTCCGTCCGATAGAAGCACCAAAAGCCTTCCTGTTTCTACTTCGCAGAAAGAATAACTGTCCCCTGACACCTTCTCTGATTCCTTGACCGCTCTGGCAAACCCTGTGAGCAGATGATAGGACGGTTCTTCCAAAAAATAATAGGTATTATATTCTTCCGTCAGATACGGCGGCGTATTTTTCGCCATGCACAGCCTGCGGTTCATAGCCACCGACAGATAATCCGCTACATCCTCCGTAGAAATATGTTCCAACTCCCCGAATCGAGTCCTTCTTTTCCCAGCCTGCCGCAAGGTAAGGCTGATCTCGCGCCGCCCGTCCTCGTGCTCCAACTCAAGATAATTTTGAAGCAGGATGCCCGATTCCTTGAGAAGCAGGGACATTTGCCTGAAACGTCGTTCCCCCATGGGATGACATCGGCAGGTTTCCCTGGCCACCGTCGCCAAAATATGCGACATTTCCTTCAAATGTTCCGCGATCAGCCCCTGATTCTCCTGCATCCGCCTTTTGCAAAGATATTCCTGCCTGTCCACAGGTTCGTCCGCTGCCGTCTCATCAGCCTGCCCATCCTCGAAAAGCTCCGCCAGATCCCGAAAGGACTCTGCGCAGCTTAAAAGCTTCTGTCTCCCATACTCCGGTATGATCTCCACCCTGTCATCTTCTTTCAGCTGCATCTGTTTTTTCATAAATATGCTCCCTTCCCAGCCTGAATGCCTGTCCCGGCAAAGCAAAAACGCCGCACGGTCCGTCTTACACATATATATGAAAAGAAATGAAGGGTTATGATTCTTTCTCACATTCTTTTGTAAAAAAACGAAGACAGATCTCGGACGCCTCCAAAATCTGTCTATTTTTCATCCTTAAAAATAATCTCTCCCTCGTACACCAGACCTAACTTCTCTTTCGCGACTTCCTCCACGAATTTCTTAGTCTGCGTGTACTTTCCGTATTCTTCTATCTCGGCAGACCTCTCCTCCTCCAATGCGATCTCTTGAAGCAGGGCTTCTTCCCTCGCCCGGTAAGCTGCCCGTTTCTCCCGCAGCTCCACACTCTTAAAGGTGACCACAAGCATCATCATCAACACCACAGTGGTAACTAAAAGCATGGCCAGTCTGTTCTGCCGCCTTTTCCGATATGCTGCTTTTCCTGCCATGCTTTCAATATTCCCCTCTCTGGCACCATCAATGTTTACATAAAACCATTCTAAGGGTTTTTATGCAAACCGTCAACCGCTTTTTAATAATTTTTTTACATTTTTCCAAACTTTTTGCCATTTGTAGAACAAGTGTTTTCCCCGCACAAAATAGGCATTTGAGAGGTTTTAGCACAATTAGTAGGACGCGAGATAGAAACCACATAATCTTGTGTAGGCATGTTGACATAACATTTATAAACCCATCCCGAATGATCAGCTTATAAAAAAACATCCCTATCGCAGCGCCTAATACGGCAAACCACCGCAGCGTCCCATCATTCTCCCGATAGAGCATATAAAAGACAGCGATCCCGCATGCCAGCCAAAAAAACAGATCCTCCAGAGAGGTCATGACGGCTCCATGTTTCATCAGCCTGCGCAGCACATAAATCCAGTCATAGACAAAGGTAATGACTACCCCCATAAGGACAGAATGCGCAAAAAAGGTGAGTTCCTGCACGATCTCCCGGCTCATATCCTACCCCTTCCGTCATTTAAACAGCCTCGCAAACAGAGATTCGCCCTTCGCGCCGTACCCTGCGCCCTCCGAGTAGGTAAAACTGTCAATGCGTCCGTCAATATCCACCTCGCCCTTGTCCAGAGACAGGCGGCTCACATGCAGCTCTGCGCCTTTGATCATCAACATCCCCTGTTCCGTTTCCAACAGGATCTCATTTACATCAAAGGAAAGCACATCATTTACGCCGCTCAGAGCACAGGTCTTCCTGCCTGTGAGCATCAACTTATGCAGCCTTTTTGCGCCGCTGTTTAGATCTTCCATACACGCCCTCCTGCTTCCGTCCTGTTTACGGTACTGATGTAATGTATGTCTGATCTCACTAAAATATGCCTTTTACCGGGGAAGTACCGGTGAAACAGTGTTTCCTCAAGTCAGATAACGAAACAGCTCTTTCGCTTCCTCCTTGCGCACGGTCTCCTGTACTGTGAGCACTTCTACCTTAACCTCCTTATTTCCAAACTGTATGGTGATAATGTCTCCTGCCTTTACATTGGCAGATGCCTTGGCGGGTTTGTCATTGATGAACACCCTGCCCGCATCGCAAGCCTCGTTTGCCACCGTGCGCCGCTTGATGAGCCGCGATACCTTTAAATATTTGTCAAGTCTCATTTATTCTCCTTTCCTTCCGCGTATAAGCGGAATCTTATACGCGGAAAAAAAGGCCTGTATGCATTGCACACAGGCCTCATCAGCTTCCTAAACTATCATTATGCGTTGAGCATATCCTTTAAAGCCTTACCAGCCTTAAACTTGGGAGCCTTGGATGCTGCGATCTTCATAACCGCGCCGCTCTGAGGATTTCTACCCTCTCTAGCTGCTCTCTTGGAAACCTCGAAGGTACCAAAGCCAACTAACTGCACCTTGCCATCCTTCTTCAGCTCGTCAGCAACCACATCCGTGAATGCCTTCAGCGCCTTCTCTGCATCCTTCTTAGATAAGCCTGCCTGATCAGCCATTGCTGCAACTAACTCTGTCTTGTTCATTTTGAACTCCTCCTCTTAAAATGAGTTATCTGATTTCTGGTTTCCCTCGGAAACCTATATATATTTATAGCTTCTTTTAACAGGCTTGTCAAGCAAAAAATGCCATTTTTACGGCATTTTTCGGGATTCTTTCTCTTTCTGTCGTTATGTAAATTAACCATCAGACGAATATTTCTCTAATTGTCAGAATATTTGCAGATAATCATTCATATTTATCAATTAAATCGTCAACGCGGTCTCTCAGCAACTGCTCCTGCGGTATTCCCGCTATCCTTGCCACATCGCTGATGCGCAGGAGAAGATCTCCGACCAATGTTTGTAGTCTCTCATCGTCCTTCCCCGGCTCGCACGTTTGCAGGGCCGCCGCCAGCTCACCGATCACCGTCGTATCCTGCTCATAGGTGTTTCCCTTTTCATAATGCTTGTCTATCTTTTTCATTACTTTGACTGCTCTAGTCAATGCCGGCAGCTCCTGTGGGATCTCCTGCAAGGGAGAAGCGATCCAGTCTTTGTCTTTCTTCTCCTCCTTCTTGATCTCCTCCCAATTAACAAGCACCTCGGCAGGCGTATCCGCTTCGCCCGTGCCAAACACATGGGGATGACGCCTTACCATCTTGCGGCTGACCTCGTTCACCACATCTTCCATGGTAAAGATACCTTCTTCCGCCGCGATCTGGGCGTGCATGACCACTTGAAGCAGCACATCGCCCAGCTCCTCGATCATGTTTTCGGGATTTCCCGTTTTGTCATAAATGCGGATGGAGGCAAGCAGTTCCGCCGCCTCCTCCATCATACAGGGTTTTAAGCTCTCATGTGTCTGCACCTTGTCCCAAGGGCAGCCGTTATCGCTGCGCAGAGTAGCAATGATTTCAAGAAGTTCCTCGTAGGTGTATGTTTTTTCTGCCATAATAACCTCATTCCAAAGCGTTAACACACGCTCCCCTTCCACTTAACGATATCTTCTAAACTATGTATGCCTTACCTCTTAAATAAGGAGGAAAAGAAGTTTCGGATCGGATGGGATTCTTGGCTGATCACGGTCTTCTCTGTGGTCAACGAATTCGCACTGGCAGATGGATCTTCGGGCGGCTTTTTCGGCTCAAGCACAATGCTGACAGGCTCCATATGTTCTTTTACTTCGAAATCCTGTGGCCCATATGTCTCAAATCCATCAGCCTTTATTTCTATCTTATGTGTTCCGCAGACTAATTTGATTGTTGCATCACTGCCGTAAGTAGCGCTGCCGTCTATCGTAAGCGTTGCGTCACTTGGCGAAATATGGAACGACACTTCTATCATCCTCTTTAAGTCAAAGGACTTAATCTGCTCTCCCGATGCGACCTGAATCGTTTCCTCGATTGTCTGATAGCCTTCCTTCTCAATGCGAATCTTATGCGAACCACAACTCAATTCCACTGCCTTACTGATATCTACCTGCGTTCCATCCACACTGACGATCGCATCATTCGGTGTAATGCTGAATGTGACCTCACCCGGTGCCTCCGGCGGCGGTCCTCCCGTCGTCCCTCCGCTGCTGG
This sequence comes from uncultured Lachnospiraceae bacterium, assembly GCA_910576815.1. Classification (GTDB taxonomy): domain Bacteria; phylum Bacillota; class Clostridia; order Lachnospirales; family Lachnospiraceae; genus UBA3282. Next base: position 19,435 of record CAJTKA010000010.1, on the reverse strand, counting down.
AAGGATTCTTATCACCGTTGTTTCCGCCGTTATTGGAACTGCCTTCCTTTTCCAGGTCGGAAAAGGAATAGGTCTCATCCCTGCTGTTATTCTCCAAATAGATCGTATAGCTCTTTGTCTTATAACCGGTCTTTTTCAGCGTGATCTCATGTCTGCCCGGAGATTTCGTGAAACGGACAGGGGCAACGCCTACATAATTGCCATCCAGAAATACCTCTACTCCTTTGGGCGAATCCACATATACCTTATTGTTATTAGTAGTCGTCAGCGCATTCTGGCTCAGCGATGAAAGGTCGTTTTTGCTGATGCTGTTCTTGTCGGCAGAATCAAACGTATCCTGCCAAGGGATGCGCTCTGCATTATTGCCGCTGACCGTGCGGTCATTGCTATTTGACTTACGGGTCTCCTCCAGCGTAAAGGAGATCGCGGCGCGCTCCGAACCTACCTGAATATATTTGGTGAGCGTATCATAACCATTTGCTTCCACCACGACCTGATGAATCCCGTAGCGCAGTTCCACCGCAGTGCCGGCTTCCACAGGTTTTCCGTCCACACTGATCTTTGCGCTTGCGGGTGTCACCTCAAAGAGGATGATGCCGGTCTTGTCCTCCGCGATTTCCACATCACCCACATCGAGCAGTACTTCCTTCCCTCTTTCTACGGTGATCTCCTTTATGCAGCCGACACCGTGATTGTCAAGCACTACCTGATAACTTCCTTCTGGCACGGTCAAGAGCATGTCCTCTGTAATCTGGCGGATCACACGGTTGCCCACCTCAATCCAGCCGCCCAGGACAGGCTGATCATTTTTCAGACGCAGATAACCATGCCCCTTATCTACCTTAACGCTGTAAATCTTATGGTCAATACCCGAAATGGTCACTTCATCCTGACTCACCACTTCCTCTGTCCCCATACGGCGTCCTTCCGACAGTACCACTACGCCTGCGGGCAAAGAATAGGTCTTAGAACCGATGCTGGCGGTTTTATTGGCTCCCGCCAGATCATAATTGCTTATGCTGTCATACACCCATGCCTTCGGGCTTTTCTGGATACTTGCCAGCTTCTTTTTCCCTTTCAAAAACATGACATCTACGATATCGCCTTCTTTGATCTGCGAGATCGTCATGGCGCCTTCATACTTATCTTTTACATAGGTAGTGCCGTCATAGTAAAGGGTGTACTGTTTTCCCGTTTCCATATTGATCAGGGACACGGCTTTATTGTTCGTGTCTATAGACAGGACCACCGCCGTGTCTGCAGAGTCATAACTTCCCACGGTGGACACGGAAAAACCCGTATCCACCACATTATTTTCTTTATTCTTGGCGACGCCGATATTGCTGGCCTCCGAGGTACACCCGGTCAAAGTAATTGCTGCAAGCATCAGCAGTGCGACCGCGCTCGTCATTCTTCTGTGCATCCTCATGTTCTATTCTTATCCTTTCCTCTATGGCGCACAGGACGGGAACAGACTTTTCAAAAAGAGCTTCTTTTCTCTCTCCTGTGCAAACAGTTTTTCCAGTTTTTCCATATTTCTGCCGGGAATCCAGGCTTTACCGCTGTTGTAATAAAAGTTCACGATCTTCCAGAACTTTTCCGGGTAAGCAAAACGAAGATACAGCTGCCTGTAATCTCCCTCGTTCAAAGGTCTCACTCCATTATACCCCGTAAGGAGCAGATCTCCAAGCGCCTGCGACCAGTTATTTTTTTCCAAAAGCTTTCTCATAAACAGATAGAGATCCCTGACGGGATAATCTCTGACGCATTTCTCAAAATTAACGAGAACACTGCCTTCATCCGTCTGAATAATATTGTGATACTGGTAATCGCCATGGCACACAATGGGGAAGGCATAAGAATTCTCCCCATAGGCATAATAACGCAAATCACCTGTAATTTGCAAGGCAATATCCAGAAAATAGTCATAATGTTTCATCAAATAAATTTCAAATTCCGTTTTTTGGCTTTTCTCCCGCAAAAACTTTCGGACTTTTTTTAACTCGCGATTATGTTTCTCATATTCGCTTTCCATGTTAAAAATCGACTGTTCCTCAAGCTGCGCGCTTCCTGACAGATCGCTGGCATCATGGAGTTTCGCCAAAGTTTCCACCGCCAAAGCGCATTCTTTGGCATTTTTATGGTCGCATTCCTTCCCTTCACAGTATGTTTTTACAATGTACGCCGTCCTGTCCTGATCCCGGACGATCAGTTCATCTTCCTTTGTCCGCAAAAGGGTTTCCGCGCGCACTGTGCCCCTTTCACGAATATGTGCAAGCAGATATTGCTGAAAGGCAATCTTCTCCACAGGGCCGCCGTACTCCTTCATGATAAGCAAACCGCGGTCGGAATCGCACAGGATTGCCCCTCGCCCCTTCCAGGTGCGGCGCACCTCTATTTCATATTGATCCAATAAACTAACAGCTCTGTCATTCACAAAAATACCCCCTGCCTGATTCTGACTGTTACATCATATGAACAGCAAGGGAATTTCATTACATTTCTTTACATATTCTGAGGAGAGTCTCCCTCTCATTTAACGAAGGGTCATCCAACACCCGCTCTAACAGCGCGTTCAGTCTCTCCCCGATCTGTCTCCCGGGCGGGATTCCTTCTGCGATCAGGTCACTCCCCGTAATAGCCAGGTCTTTGAGGCTGACCGCGTCCTGATGTTCTAAAATAGTCTGATACAGTTTTTCTATGTAAGCGACTTTCTCAAGCTTCTCCTTTCGCATATAATCGCTCTGGGCCGCGATATCCGCCCGCCGCACAGTAAAAATCAAGGAAAAGATATCTTCTCCCATACAGTTGATCGCCCGCCGTACGCCCGCTTCTGTCGGTGCAATATCGTAATCATGATAGAGCACCAGTTTTGTTACCTTATCAGTGGTATCATTATCAAATTTGAGCCGCCGCATCACCTTGCGGGTGATCTTTTCTCCTTCATAAGGATGCTTTTTATTATGGGTGGTGCCGTCCGCATCCACCGTCAACGTCTGCGGCTTGCCAATGTCGTGAAAGAGCATTCCCAAACGTAACTCCTTATCGGGCTCCACAAAGAGCATGGCGTGGAGAATATGTTCCCCCACATCATAACAATGATGCTTATGCCGCTGCGGCGTTTCCATGCAAAGGTCAAACTCCGGCAGGATCTGCGCCGTTATACCAAGCTCATACGCTGTCCGCAGGTAATCGGGATGCGGCGAAGTCACCAGTTTTACCAATTCCACCTGAATCCGCTCCGCACTGATCTTTTGCAGATTGGGAGCAAGTAAGCGAATCGCCGCTCTGGTCTCCTCCTCGATCCAAAAACCCAGCTGCGCGGAAAACCGTACTGCCCTAAGCATCCGCAGAGCGTCCTCATCAAACCGCTCCACCGCCTTTCCCACGCAGCGAATCACGCCTGCCTCAAGATCCGTAAGGCCGCCGTAGAGATCCACCAAACCTTCTTTGTCGTTATACGCCATGGCGTTGATGGTGAAGTCCCGCCGCCGCAGATCCTCCCGCAGGCTGGCCGTAAAAGAGACCTCGCTTGGATGTCTGCCGTCCTCGTAAGCGCCGTCGATCCGATAGGTCGTGACCTCAAAGCCTTCCCTTTCCAAAAGAACCGTCACCGTTCCGTGTTTGATCCCCGTATCCACCGTTCTTTGGAAAAGGTGCTTGACCTGATCCGGTTTTGCTGAAGTGGTGATATCCCAATCGTCAGGCTTTCTCCCAAGAATGGAGTCCCGTACACAGCCGCCCACCGCGTAAGCCTCAAACCCTGCTGCCTCCAGCGTCTCTATGATCTTTGTCACTTTCTCAGGCAGTTGTATCCGCACGGGACTCTCCCTTCCTTGTTAAACTAACCGCCATCAATGCGGAGAATGCCGCATTTCAAGCATTCTCCTGAGTGAAACATAGAACTTCTCCACGAAGCAGCCTCTGCTGCAAGTGGCTAGAAGTTCTTTTCACTCCATTAACCAATGCTCGGTCCCTTAAAAATCTGATTGACATCTTCCAGATGGACATCCGACTCGTCCTCTTTTGCCAGAGAACCCACCAGCTCCTCCATCTCTTTCTTTGAGAGCACACCACGGCTGCGCTCCACAAATTCTTCCTTTTCGTCGTCTGTCATATCCACGAAACGGTCCATCGCGGGCAGGTTATTTGCAAACGCCAGCCCCAGACCGATCGGTAGTGTGTTATAATCCATATTTTCCTCCTTATCAACGCATCAACGTGATGTTCCAATCTTTCTTACTGAATTGTTTTCACTTTCAGCATGTCCATAAGGAGGGAAAATATGCAGTTATCAAATCAAATGACTCAGGAAAGCGTTGCGATCCCCCGCAGCCTGATATCTTCGCAGGATGCGCCCACCAGAATCTCATAGTCGCCCGCGTCCGCGATAAACTGATGCAGATCTGTATCAAAATAAGCAAAGTCTTCCGACTTCAATGTCAGGCTGACCTTTTTGGAGCGTCCCCCGGAAAGATTGACCTTCGCAAAGGTCTTCAATTCTTTGTCGGGCCTGTCCACTTTAGGCGCTATGGGTGCCACATACACCTGAACGATCTCCGCCCCGGCGCGCCTCCCAATATTTTTGACTGAGAAAGTCAATTTTACATCCCGCCCATTTTCCACTTTCAGTTTGAGGTCGCTGTACTCAAACCTGGTGTAAGACAGCCCATGTCCAAAGCAGAAAGCAGGTTTGATCCGCTGTCTGTCAAAATAACGGTAACCACAGTACAGACCCTCCTCCAGCGTAATCTGATCCCATGCCCCAAACTGCCCGTTTTTCGCAGTCACGCAGTCTTCGTATTTCTCCGGAAAAGTCTCTGCCAGCTTTGCGGAAGGGTTCACATCACCGAAAATAACCCTGGCAAAAGCCGTTCCCGTCTCCATGCCCGCATAGTAACTCCACAAAATTGCCTGCGCCTGATCCCGCCAGGGCATTTCCACAGGAGAACCGCCCACAAAGGTAATGATGGCGTCTTTCCTGACCTTCAAAAGCTCCTCGATCAAAAGATCCTGCTCGTAAGGCAGCTTCATATCAGGTCTGTCAGAGCCTTCGCAGTCATAATCATGATTTAAGCCGCCCACAAAGATCACCGCGTCAGCATCCTTTGCCAGCGCGAGCGCCTGTTCAAACAACGCCTGATTCTTCTCATGAATCTCGGCCTTATCCTTCTCTATCTGCGCAAGCCTCTCCTCCTCGCCTTTCTTGTGTCCCTCGGTCCCATCAGCTCCCTCCATCGCATCCCTTTGCAGCTGCCCAACCGTGGTATTTTTCAAATCATCCAGACTCGTCGCCTGCCAGTTCATCTCAAAGGTCTTGGGCTTAACCGGCACATGGTAGCCCGGCGCATATTCTACTTTGACATTGCCGCCCAGATACATTTTAAGTCCCGCCAATGGACAGATTTCATAAAGTGCCTTGATCTCCGCACTGCCGCCGCCGTCAGCGTGCAGTTTCGCCGCATTGACGCCAATCACAGCCAGTTTTTTGATTTTTTTGGCATTAAGAGGCAGGGTGCGGTTATCATTCTTTAACAGCACCATGGACTGCTCCGCCGTGCGCAAGGTCGCTTCCCGACTGGCAGGCGCATTGTATACGCCCTTTTCTCTGCTATCCTTCTTCGGACCGATCATTTTTAAGCGGTACATCATACGCAGCAGGTTTCTCACCTTGTCATCGATCATGCTCTCAGGCACCTCGCCTTTTTGGATCAGTTCCTTCAAGGGATTCGCCAGCACATAATTGTCAAAATCAGGGAAGACGGACATTTCCAGATCCATGGAGCATTCCGCCGCCTCCTTTGTGTTGTGGACACCGCCCCAATCGCTGATCACCGCGCCGTCATATCCCCACTCTTCCCGCAAAATATGGTCTAAAAGCGTCTTATGCTCACAACAGTAAGAACCGTTTATTTTATTATAAGCGCCCATGATGGAATAGGAGCCCGCCTCCTGTACTGCTGCCTTAAACGCGGGCAGATAAAGCTCATAGAGCGTCCTCTCGTCAATGGTTTCATTCACGACCAGTCGCCCCGTCTCCTGCACATTGGCTGCAAAGTGCTTCACACAGGCGGCCACATCATTTTCCTGCACCCCTTTGATGAATGGCACTGTCAAAGCCTTGATCAGGCAGGGATCTTCGCTCATGTACTCGAAATTCCTGCCGCAGCGGGGGTCTCTTTTAATGTTGATACCGGGCGCCAGGATCACGTCTTTGCCCCGTCCTCTCGCCTCGATTCCCAGCACATAGCCCATATCATGCGCCAATGCCGTATTCCAGGTTGATGCCAGTGCGCTGTTGCTCGGCAGATAAGACACCATGTCGGCGTTGTAGCCCGCGGGAATCCATCTGTCGTCCATAAATTCCGCGCGCGTACCCATCGGCCCGTCCGAAGTTACGATCGCAGGGATCTCAAGACGCTCCACTGCTCCCGAAGCAAACAATGCCGCACCATGAATCATGGTCAGCTTTTCATCCAACGTCAATTGCCTGACCAACTTCTCAATTTCTTTCTCTCTCCTCTTTTCGCTGTTTTTTTCTTCCTGCTTCATCATTTTCCTGTTTCCTCCCATCCGTTATCATATTTTTTGACTAATCGCGTTCCGGCATCCACACCCGCATCTGGTTGAGCCCTCGGTTCGCCCAAGTATAATAGGGAACTAGCGTCACCTGACAGGGCTGTATCTTCTGCCTGTCGAAACTGTAAAGCTCCTCGTTTACCTGTTCCCGATATCCTTCCGCAAACAGCTTCCGAATCCCGAAAAGCTCGTCCGGCAGATACTCGCTTATTTTGATCTCTCCATCCCTTTTCAGGCTGAGAGAAAGGACGTCGTTTTCATTATCCACACCCTCTGCACAGTAGATGAGCGGTCCGCACTGCAGCGAAACTTTGCCTGTGTTTGCGGAAACACGGCTGCTGGTATAAACCCGTTTTACTGCCATATCAAATTCCACTGTAACTGCATCGTCCGCTGTATACCCGCCCTTGATATACGCGTAGCCGTCTTTTCTTTCACAATCTACCGCTTTTCCGTTCAGGCAGATCTTCGTTTCGCTGCTCCAGGCGGGAACGCGCACTGCCAGAAGCACTTCCATGCTTTCCCGCCCCTCATGCGGCGTAAAACGGTATTCCAATTTATTTTCATACGGATACGCTGTGTGCAGCATCACCTTTCCGCCAAACTGCTCTGTCACATCGAGTGTTCCCGCAACAAACAGATTAGAGAACAGCGTCTCCTCCTCTATATGCCAGACATACTCTGCCACGGAGCCTAAAAGTCTGGCTACATTGGGCGGGCAGCAGGCGCAGGCAAACCACTTGGGTCTGACAGGCAGCGCATGTCTGTGCGTCTGCGCTTCTCCGGAGATACCCGGCAGCGCCTCCAGCGGATTGACATAGAAAAACTTCGTGCCGTCAAGCTGCATCCCCGCCAGCACACAATTATAAAGTGCCCGCTCCATCACATCCGCGTATTTGCCGTCGCGCTCCAGACTGAGCATCTTATTGGAAAAGAAAATCAATCCGATGGCCGCGCAGGTCTCCGCATAAGCCGTATCATTGGGGAGATGGTCGTCCTTTGTAAAAGCTTCTCCCTCGTAGGCTGAACCGATCGCACCCGTGACATACATCCTGTGCTGCGTGATATTATTCCAAAGCGTTTTACAAGCCGCCGTAAGCTCCGCATCCCCTGTCTGTGCTGCTGCATCCGCCATCCCCGTGTAGAGATAGACTGCCCGCACGGCATGTCCTACCGCCTTATCCTGCTGCCGCACCGGCGCATAGTTCTGATTGTAAGTTTTATCCCCGACATTGTTTCCCCACACGCGCCAGGGATTTCTCTCTACCTCTTTCTTATAATAATCAGGGTCAACACCGCGCACATCGATAAAATGCAGGGCAAGATCCCGATATTTCTCGTTATTGGTACAGCGGTAAAGCCGCATCAGGGCAAGCTCGATCTCGGGATGCCCGGGATAACCTTCCGCTCCCTCCTCAATAAAGTGGCGGTAAATATGATCCGCCATTCCGCACATGATCTCCAAAAGCCGTTTTTTACCCGTACATTCCGCATATGCCACCGCCGCCTCGATCATATGCCCCGCGCAGTAAAGCTCGTGCGCCTCATGTAGATTCACCCAACGCTTGTCAGGCTCCTTCACCGTAAAGTACGTGTTGAGATAGCCATCCTCGTGCTGCGCCTCACCGATCAGCTCTATGATTTCGTCACAGCGCTTCTCCAGCTCGGCATCAGGCGTTTGTGCCAGACAGTAAGCCGCCCCTTCCAGCCACTTGGCCACATCGCTGTCCTGAAACACCATGCCGTAAAACTCTCCGTCACAACTCCCTGTTTTTAACTTTTGCGCCGCCATGCGAAAGTTTTCAATGCAATGGCTCTTTTCCGCACCCTCGATCTGATCATTCAGCGCCCGCTCCTGATAGGGCAGCACCACGTCCCGCACCAGTTTCTCATACCTGCCGAAGAACCCTTCCCCTACCGTAAAATCTTTGACCAGCTTCAAATCACTCATATGACCCTCCCTTTTTCATCCCCATTTTTTCCGGCACTGTTAACACTACTTATTCCTATTTTAGTATCCAGCCGACACCTTTGCAATAAACTTTTAAAAGATCATACACAGAAACATTGACAACTTAGTAAAAAATGTTGTATCATCATAGTTGTTCATAAGGCGAAGCGTGGCTCAGTTTGGTAGAGCGCTGCGTTCGGGACGCAGAGGTCGCAGGTTCAAATCCTGTCGCTTCGACTGATAGAAAAAGCGAAAACACCAGGTTTCTTGAAAATCTGGTGTTTTCTTTTTGTCTAATATCCCTTATTTTCTAACACTTATTTAACTATGCTCGAACCATGTTCCCTATCGCTTCTTCAACCGCAGCATTTAGACTTTTTCCATGTTCTATTGCATAAACAGCAATATTCCGATGGAGTTCCGGGCTGATTCTGACATTGAATGTCCCTTTATAAGGTCGCTCCGGTTCCACGTTTCTTTCTTTACAATCTGCTAAATATTCATCAATCGTATTTTGAAAATCCTGTTCCAGCTCCTGTACAGAATTTCCCTCATAAGACAATAAAGATTTTATGCCCACAACTTTTCCAAAAAGACAATTATCTTTTTTTGAATATTCCACCGTTCCATTATAATTTTTGTATAACAATAAGCTGCTCATAACAAGCCATCCTTTCTCAACTTCTCTATTACCTGATCTAACACATATCTCTTTAAAATTCCATCCGGATGCGGTTTATGGAAATTTATCACTTCGTTGCTTCTCTCTTTTATAAATTTTACTCCTGAACCGCTTCCTCCCTGCTTCAATTCATATCCAAAATATGACAACAGGGATTCCATTTCATCATAAGTAAAATCTTTCGGTTTCTTCAATAATTTTTCTATCAGTTTTTCCTTTTTACTCACAGTATTTATCCTATACAAATAATATACTACGTTATAAGAAAAAGCGCAACTATTTTTAGTTGCTTTCCATTGTCATAGAATAATATACCCGAAATCGGACACTCTGAGAACATGAAGAAAAAAAGATTCTCCCACGGTTTCGATTTCTATGTACTTCTGTTTTTTATTTCCGCCTGCGCGGGCTGGTCCTGGGAAGTGCTGTTGTTCCTGTTTACGGAGCACGCTTTTGTCAACAGGGGCGTCTATGAAGGACCATACCTTCCTATTTATGGAGCAGGAGGGCTGCTGCTCTGCCTGCTGCTTTCCCGCATCCGAAAAAGACCTCTGTCCGTATTTGTGCTCTCCACGGCGATCTGTTCGATCCTCGAATACCTGACCAGCCTTTTTCTGGAACGCAAATGGGGGATCCGCTGGTGGGATTACAGCGGGCATTTTTTAAATCTGGATGGAAGGATCTGTCTTTTGGGTGCGGCTGTCTTTGGACTTGGCGGAATGGTTTTAGTCTGCCTTTTTCTGCCTTTTTATGAAAAGTTGTATGAACGGATCTCTCCCAAATGGCGCATCGGCCTTTGTTTTCTGCTTCTTTTCCTGTTTGTTGCGGACGGCGCCTGGTGCGCCATGCACCCAAACACAGGCCCCGACATCTCTTACCCATCGGACAGTTTCGCTCTTTTTCGTTAAAATCTCTGAAAGCAGCTTGTATATCTCTTGTTTTTTCCCCATAAAAGGTGTATTCTTATGTAGCGAATTTTTGTAAGTTTTGTGGGGAGGTCTATTATGGAAGCGTATGAAGTATTAAGAGATTTGGCGATCATTATTTTCGCCGCAAAATTTTTCGGCGTACTGGCGAGAAAATGCAAAGCGCCGCAGGTCGTCGGTCAGATCGTGGCGGGTCTTTTGATTGGTCCCTGCGTGCTCGGCTGGGTTGCTCCTTCTGACTTTATCACGCAAATGGCGGAGATCGGCGTTGTCCTTTTGATGTTTGAGGTAGGACTGGAAACGGATTTAAGAGAATTAATTAAGACAGGTCCGATCGCCTTTTTGATCGCCTGCGCGGGCGTATTTGTACCGCTGGTACTGGGCGCTCTTTTGTATATGGGTTTTTACGGTGTCGCGCCCTGGGGCAGCGAGGAGTTTTTCAAGGCAGTCTTTATCGGCACGATCATGACAGCCACCAGCGTAAGCATTACCGTGGCTGCTTTACAGGAACTTGGTAAGATCAAAAGCAAAGTAGGCACCACCATCGTCAGCGCCGCTATCATCGATGACGTGATCGGTATCATCGTACTGACCTTTGTGATCGGGTTTAAGTCTCCGGACTCCCATCCCGGCATGGTGGTCCTGAAAACCATCATCTTCTTTATCGTGGCAATCGTCGGCGGATTTGTCACCTTTAAGATTTTCATGGCTCTGGATAAGCGCTATCCACACACGAGGCGTATTCCCATCGTTGCCATGGCTTTCTGCTTCGGTCTTTCTTATCTGGCGGAAAAATATTTCGGCATTGCGGATATCACAGGCGCCTATATCGCGGGCATCGTGCTCTGTAACTTAAGCGACAATACTTACATAGAGCGCAAGGTGGACGTAAGCTCTTATATGCTGTTTGGCCCACTGTTTTTTGCCAGCATTGGCTTAAAGACAAACTTTGATGCCATGGATTCCACGCTTTTCGTTTTTTGCCTCTGCTTTGTAGTTGTTGCGCTGCTCGCTAAGATCATCGGCTGCGGCCTGGCTGCCAAGCTCTGCCGCTATACCTTTTCCGATTCTTTAAAAATTGGCGTCGGCATGATGACCCGCGGAGAAGTGGCTCTGATCGTAGCGCAAAAGGGACTGGCAGCGAATCTTTTGACATCAGATTACTTTATGGCCGTAATCCTGCTGATCCTGTTTTCCTCCATTGCAACACCGATCTTATTAAAGTTTTTATATAACAAAGATGATAAATTGTCTCCCGTCAATGGCAAATAGGAGTATGCTTCATCCTATCTGAATTGTAAAAAAAGTCAGGCCTTTGCGCCTGACTTTTTCTATATTCTCCATTTATAATGATAGATAATGTTCAAATCATAATACCTTCGCCAGTTCCGCCTCCAGCTCGGCCTGTCCTACAGCACCTATGATGTTGCCCACAGCCTCGCCCTTGACAAAAATCTTCATATTGGGAATGTTCATCACGCGGTACATCCTGGCGAGTCCGTCTTCCTCGTCAATATTGCACTTACCGACCTTCACTTTGCCGTCGTATTTCTCCGCCAGCTGCGCGATGATCGGCGCCATCATCTTGCAGGGACCGCACCAGTCCGCATAAAAATCTACCAATACGGGGACTTCCGCCTGCAATACCTCGCTCTCAAAATTTTCGCTCGTAAACTTGTACTCCATACTCTTTTCCTCCTTCATGTTCTTTCTTCTATGATTTGTTTTATGATTGAAAGCATTTTCTTTACAATCCACATTTTTCTATCTTGCAATGATATATTTACAGATTGGATTTCCTTTTGCGGAAAACCGCTCCTCATACTCTGTCATGATATTGCCCTGCATCATCTGCTCATTATGGTGCAGATCTTCCGTCATCTGCATAAGCTTCCATCCCGCAGGTGCAAGCTCTGCAAGCGCAAACTGAAACAGGTCATGATTATCCGTCTTAAACTCGATCACACCGTCAGGAATTAGTATCTCATCATACCGCCGTAAAAATTCACGGGAAGGAAGTCTTCTTTTGGCGTGCCTGTCCTTCGGCCAGGGATCGGAAAAATTCAGATAAATACGATCCACCTCACCTTTTGCAAAAACAGATGTAATCTCCTCCGCTTCCATGCGAATAAAATAAAGGTTCGGCAGCGGATCGGCTTCCAATTTCTGGATCCCGCGAATCAGCACGCTGGAATACTTTTCGATTCCCAGATAATTGATATTCGGATTCGCCCTTGCCATATCCATGATAAAACGCCCTTTTCCCATACCGATCTCAATGCGGATGGGATGGTCATTTCCAAACACTTCCCGCCAGTGTCCTTTCTTTTCCTGCGGTTCCTGCACAACAAGGGGACTATCTGCAATCGCCTCTCTGGAACCCGTCACATTTCGCAGTCGCATTCTTAATCTGTCCTTCCTGATTTATACATGTCTTCCCCATTTTTGCGCTGCCTTCATCTCAATTTGGTTGAGATTCGCATGATTTTCAATCTTTACTGTACCATATTTTGTATTTTTTGTGAATACACTACTGTTTTTCCTCAAAATAGTGTATGATAGGAATGTATCTTTTCAGAAATCACCGTTTCTGCTTCTATTATGGAAAGGTTTTAGATATATTATGGAATAGAAAGGTTTTAGGATATGCTTTTATCGGATAGAATCTTTTTTCAAATAAAAAAAGGGTTCCTCTCGCTCCTTGTTCTCTCCCTGTCCTTTTGTGCCGCAATGGGCAGTTCCTTGACCGCACAGGCTGCGTCTATGGAAGAACTGCAGGAGCAGGCTGAAGCCCGCAAAACGCTTCCCGTCCAATCCAACGAAATCGAAAACTGGCCAAGCGGTCCTCAAATCGGCGCACAGGCTGCCATCCTCATGGATGTCAATACCGGTGTGATCCTCTATGCCAAAAATATTCACGAGCGGCTCTACCCTGCCAGCACTACCAAAATTATGACCTGCCTTCTCGCCATGGAGCTGGGCAATTTGGACGATACCGTAAATTTCAGTCACGAAGCTGTTTTCAGTGTGCCCGGGGACGGTTCCAACATGGGTATGGATGAGGGCGAATCCCTTTCTTTGGAAGAATGCCTCTACGGCATCATGGTAGCTTCCGCCAACGAAGCAGCCAACGCTGCGGGAGAATATACCTCCGGCTCCATTGAGGAGTTTATCGACCTGATGAATCTGCGGGCGAAAGAAATCGGCTGCACAGACACCCATTTTACCAACACCAACGGCCTTCACGATCCTGATCACTACACCAGTGCCTACGATCTGGCTTTGATTTCCAGCCACTTCTTTCAAAATGAAATGCTCTGCAAAATCAGCAATACCCCTCGTCATCATTTTGAAGCGACTGCCACGCAGCCGGATGATTTTATCAAAAAGAACAAACATCAGCTTGTGACAGGTGAGATCGAATATGAGGGGATTTTGGGAGGCAAGACCGGATTTACGAGTGACTCTCGACAAACCCTTGTGACCTGCGCGGAACGTAACGGAATGAAGCTTGTCTGTGTGATCCTTCGGGAGGAATCACCCGATCAGTTCACTGATACGGTAGAACTTTTTGATTACGGCTTCCAAAATTTTCAAGTACTCAATGTCTCGGAAAATGAGCAAAAATATAATATTGAATCCACGGGATTTTTACAGATTGGTAACGATGTATTTGGCAATTCCACCCCTCTGCTCTCCATAGATACTGGCAGCTATGTGATTATTCCCAATATGGTCACTTTTCAGGATCTCGATTCAACCATCGAATATGGTGAATCCGATGGAAACCACATTGCCGAAATCGAATACTGCTATCATGATATGTATGTGGGAAAAGCATATCTAAACCTTGCCACTGACAACGCATCAAGATATGAGTTTGATACCAACATGACGGCGACTGATGTCAGTGTGGAAAAAGTGGAGCCTGACGCGGAGGAGCCCGCGCAGGACACCGTCTTTATCAATATCAAAAAAGTACTGCTCGTTGTCCTTATTCTTGCAGCTACTATCATCACATTTTTAATGATATATGCCTTGATAATGAACAACCGTGCTGCCAGACGCAGAGAAAACCGTGTAAAGCGTAAGAAAAGAAGGCGGTCTTCCCTGCATATGGATTTTGATGATTTTGATTTTTAAGGATCTTACCCTAATTCCGTCTGTGTTCTGTACATTCGGGCATAAACGCCATTCAGGGCCATCAATTCCTCATGCGTTCCCTGTTCGGTTATTTTTCCGTTCTCCAGCAAAATAATCAAATTCGAATCCCGTATGGTGGAAAGACGATGAGCAATAATGACCGAAGTCCTGTCCCTGCATATTTTTAAGAAGGCACGACGAATCTTCTGCTCTGTAACGGTATCTACGGAACTGGTAGCCTCATCCAAAATCAAGATCGGCGCATTGGCAAACACTGCCCTGGCAATGGTCAAAAGCTGCCGTTCTCCCTGGGACAATTCCATTCCGCCATGTGTCAGTACGGTATCGTATCCTTCCGGAAGGCGTTTGATAAAACTGTCCGCGCCTACGATTTCTGCCGCCTCCCGCACCTGCTCCATGGAAGCCTCCGGATGTCCGTAACAGATATTATCCTTGACCGATGCGGCAAACACTGCCGTATCCTGCAGGACTACCCCAAACGCTGCCCGCAGATCCTCCATGCGGTAATCGCGCAGATCCCTGCCATCCAAAAGAATACTCCCGGCAGTTATGTCATAAAATCTTGTCAAAAGATTGATCATTGTGGTCTTACCGGAACCTGTAGCTCCCACGATCGCCGCCTGCGTTCCCGCCGGAATTTTTACGGAAACATCTTTTAATACCGACTGTCCCGGAACATACCCAAACTCTACATGCTGCAGTTCAATGTCTCCTTTCGGAGACTTTAAGGATACAGCACCTTCTCTGTCAGGAGGCTCCGGCTCCTCCTCCATGATCTCTAAAACCCGCTCCGCCCCCGCAACTGCTGTCTGAAAATTATTATAAATATTAGCGATTTCTACAAAGGGACGGGTAAACTGGCGCACATAAAGCAAAAAGCTGGTTATCAGACCAATATCGGAAATGTTGCCCTCTACAAACAAAACCCCGCATAATACAGAGATTGCCAAATAAAGCAGGTTGTTGATCACATTCATCAGGGGCATCAAATACCCGGAACAGATCAGTGCCCTGATGGAGGTATCACAAAGTCTGTCATTTTTCTCCCCAAACTCCCGTTCCATCTCATCTTCACGGCAAAATGCCTTGACTACAGCCATGCCCGAAATGCTTTCTTCCACCTGAGCATTCAGGGCGCCGAGATTTTTCTGCTGTGCCGCAAACAGTTTTCTGGTATGCTTGGTTACGGTTTTTGTGAGCAGAAAGATCAACCCCACACCGACAAGCGAAACCATTGTCAAAAACGGGCTTAAATACAACATCATGCCAAAGATCCCAATTACCGTAAAGCTGTAAGTCAGCAGAAGTGACAGCGAATTGGAAATGGTGGTGCTGATATTATCCACATCGTTTGTCAAACGGCTCATCAGCTCACCGTGCCGGCGTCTGCCAAAAAAAGCCAGAGGCAGCGTCCGGATATGCGCAAACAGCGTTCGTCGTATATAATGGATGATCCGCTGACCGATGGATGCCATAAAAAATGCCTGCAAAAACCTGACCAGCCAATCGCATAAATACAGTCCTGTCATGCAGCCCAGCACCAAAATCACTGCGTCTCCATCGCTAATAGCGGAAACGGCCCTTCCTGTCACATAGGGTGAAAGAATTGAGGCAAGAGAGGCAAGGGCCGACAGCAAAAGAATCCAGCCAAGCCCGTTTCTCTGCCCTTTCGTCAGTTTCCAGAGCCTGCCCAGCGTTCCTTTCATGTTTTTCGGCTTTACCACGACACCGCCGCGCCCGGGTCGGGAAATTCCGTTTAAGTTTGAAGGCGGCACTGCCTGGGTTTTTTCAGCCATAACTTTCAATCTGTCCCCCTATCTGTGAATGGTAAATTTCCCGATATGTATTACATGATGCCATCAATTCTTCGTGGGTCCCATATCCCTGCACATACCCATTGTCCATACATAAAATACAATCTGTACGCATAACTGTAGAAATTCGCTGACTGACTAACAGTACCGTCATTTTATCCGTCATATTTCGCAGACCTTTCAGCACTTCCGATTCCGTCTGTGCATCCAAAGCGCTGGTACAATCGTCCAGAATCAGGATCCTGGGATTTCGCAAAAGCGCCCGTGCAAGGGAAAGACGCTGCTTTTGCCCGCCGGAAAGATTCACCCCTCCCTGTCCCAGCAAAGTATCATATCCCTGCGCGCTCTGTCTGATAAATTCAGACGCACACGCGATTTCTGCTACTCTGCGAAGATCTTCTTCCCCGGCATCCTCACATCCCCAACGCAGATTATCCCGAATCGTTCCTGAAAACAGCAGGGCTTTCTGAGGCACTATCGCAATCGCTCTGCGCAGCCGCCCGATGTAGGACGGATTTTGCGGACATTCAAAATAAAAAAGAATGTGGAGGTAACAGACAATGGCAAAGACGATTTTTGAGGAACTGGGCGGCAAATACGAACGGCAAGGAGATTATTTAATACCGTGCTTAACTGTACCCGCCGAAGAAGAACAGCCGATAGGCACATGGGGACAGCGGCATCTGGACTATCTGAAGCAGTACCGCAAGGTTACATACACCAATCTTCTCACAAGCGGCAGGCTCAATACTTACCTTGCCGACATTGACAGGCAGGCGCAGGAACGCTTTGAAAGGCTCATAGAGGGCATGAAACAGGCACAGGGCATAACGGAACAGCTAAAGGCAGAAAACGCCTTAGAATGGACAGGACAGCTCAATAACATAAGGGCTTGTGCGAGGGAGATTGTGAACGAGGAATTTATTTATATTTAGACGTTGATGGCGGTAGAGAGAAATCTTTGCCGCTTTTTATTGACTTCCAGACACATGTGTCGTATAATAATTTCAGACACATATGTCGGAAAGTAGGGTTGCTTATGAATAAAAGAGGAAAGGAAACAAGGAAACATATAAAGAAATGTGCATGTTCTTTATTTGCAGAAAAAGGCTTTAAGCAAGTTACAATGAAGGATATCTGCGATGCGGCGAAATTAAGCAGAGGCGGGCTATATTGCCATTACGAAAGCACACGTCAAATCTTTCAAGAGATTATTGATGATATGACAAGTGAGCAGGATAATGAGATTGATTTAAGGATTGAACAAAATTGTTCGGCAGTGACTATTTTGGATGAAATTTTAAACAAGTATGAGAATGAAATGCTTGACAGCCAAGCTTCATTAAGCATAGCAATATATGAGTATTTTAGCATTCGTGATATTGCAAATCAGAGCAATACGCTATATGAACAATATTTAATTTCAGCAAATACATGGAAGAAGTTAATACAATACGGGATGGACAGGCATGAATTTAATGAAGTGGATATTTCTGCGGTATTTGATTTAATTGTGTTCTCGTATCAAGGGGTAAGGATGTACAGTAAACTTATGCCTATGGATAAAGAAACACCTTCCAGAATAATAAAAGAAATAAGAAAAATATTAGTGAAAAGCGGCAGTAATAGCGATATTGCTTAAATATTTAATGAATAAAAACGCATTATGATTACTTGCGATTCATGCGAAAGGCGGTGTGAAAGATTTGAAATTGAAAATTATTGGCAGCGGCGGCATGTCAATTATTCCGAGTTCATTTTGTAAATGTAAAATTTGTGAAGAAGCCAGACGAAAAGGCGGCAGGTATGAACGGTTAGGACCAAGCCTGTATATTGACGATATAAAAATGTTGATAGACACACCCGAAGATATTGCGGTAGCCTGCAACAGACAAAGAATATCGGAAGTGAAGTACCTTTCCATTTCCCATAGTGACCCAGACCATGTCAGGGGTATTCGGATTGTTGAAAAGATAGGTTGCGACTTTATTAAAGGAACGAGTATGCCTATTGGCTTTTATGCTCTTCCAGAGGTCATTAGAGATATAAACCAAATGAACCGTGACTGCTTTAAATATTATGGTGACGTTCTTCATTGTATTTCTGTTAATGAAACACCGCATATAAAAATAGATAATATTGATATAGACTTAATCAACAATAACCCAAGCCGAAACATCACTTTTTATGTTCTGAAAGAGCATGAAAAAAAGGTTATCTATGCCTGTTGCAATCCGAAACCTTTTGCTCATAATGACTTATATTTTGATGCAGATATTTTGATTATAAGCATGGTTTCTGATGATGGAATATTAAATGATGGAACGAAGCTTATGGATACGCCTTTGAAAGATGAAATATTCACTTTGGATGAGGTTATAGAACTGAAAAACTATTATAGAATCAAGAAGATTATAGTTACACATATTGATGAAATATGGGGAAAATCATATGGTTATTACAAGGAACTTGAAAAAGAACTTGATAATATTTTATTCGCTTATGATGGTATGGAAATCATGGTTTGAAAAATTAAAATTTATAAAGTGGAGGAATGAATGATGGCATATGAAGAAATACGGCTTGTAAAGCCAAGTTTAGGATTGAAAGATAAAGCGCTTGAATATCGGCAGGAGCATTTTGATTTTGGAGAACAGATAATCAATGGGAGTGAATTATTTGATAAGATTGCTTCTTATGAGGAATGGTTTAAGAAAGTCATTGCCAATGCAAGTACGGAGACTGTTGACCCTAATTGGGTTTTAACAGATACATTTTTTGCAGTTAGGGTGTCAGATAATAAAATTGTTGGCATTGTTGATTTGAGGTATCAATTAAATGATTTCCTAAAAGATTTTGGTAATTGTGGATATAGCGTAAGACCGTCAGAAAGAAGAAAAGGGTACGCTACTGAAATATTAAGACAAATATGTTTGGTTGCGAGAAAATACGGTTTGAAACAGTTGCAGTTATCAGTTGAAAAGGATAATGCTGCTTCAATAAAAACAATCGAGAAAAATGGTGGAAATTATTGTAGGAGTTTTACTTTTGATAACGAGGAAGCATATGTATATTTGATAAATCTTTGAGGAGGATATATGTCGTGTTACATAAAATAGAATGGGTATATTGTCCTATATGCGGAAACAAAACCCGTAACAAAATCAGAGAGGACACTATTTTAAAAAACTATCCTCTCTATTGTCCGAAGTGCAGACAGGAAACATTGATTGAAGTAACAAATTTGAGGATGACAGTCATCGCAGAGCCAGACGCAAAGACGCAGAGCCGATGAACTTGTGAAATAAAATCACAGTTC
>CAJTKA010000009.1:98355-104296 GCA_910576815.1 uncultured Lachnospiraceae bacterium | reverse complement strand
ATATCCAAACGAAGCTTCGTATGCTCTGTCACATAAATTTGAAAATCTGCAATTCCTACATCTGAAACTTCTGCGGCATAAGATTTTTCTTCTGAAAAATTTTCTCCTTCATCTGTTGTATAAAACAATTGCATCAATCCTGTTTGCTTTGTCGAATATTCAACAGATATCGTTGCATATCCTCCCTCCATATCCCTCAAATCAATAATCGTATGCAGGTCTTCAATTCTAGGATCGACATCCGTAGTCATAACTTTTATCCCATTCGTTTGTTGCAATATTGTACAATCATAATATGGTAATTGGGAAATATCATGCAAATCAGCTTCCCGCACAGCGAAGTCCAATTTTTTTAACATCTCTTCATATCTATCATTCAAACACCATACCGCGAATTCACCATTACTGCACAAAGGTCTATAATTATTATAAATAAACTCAGCCACCTTATAATAACGATATGCATTGGCAATGCCATCATATCCAATACTTAATCGAGAATCAGCAATTGGTAGGATAGCCACCGGAATATTTTCAATATCTTCTTGTATATCTTCTATAAATCGTTCCTGAGAATACTCACCTGATAACATTATGGGTGACTGCGCCACATATACAGGCGATTTCCTGCCAATTGCCGAATAAACGAACGACCTATTCATAAAATCAATATATGTCTCATCTTCTTCCAATAAAAGTTTCATTATTTCTTGATATAGCAGTATTTCTTCATCCAAAGTGTTAATCACACGAGTAGTTTTCTCATTTTTATCCGCAAGTTCCTCCCAATATGTTTTATCATTATTGTTATCATTCACACAACTCGTACGTTGCACCGTCCAAGTATCAATAAATCCATCCATCTTAGCTGTCGCTGTGTCTATGATATTTTGTTCAGCATAATTTTCTTTTTGAATAAATGCCGCATTACACACCGTTAAAATAACCAGAAACGGAATACATAAATAATTATTTTTATAATATATCGCAAGAAAAATTGCAATAAACAATATTGCACTCCATAGTATACCTGTCTTGGCATTTTCTACCAAACTGTGTCTTGTTAGGCCTCGTTGAAAATTAAAAACATAGGAAAAGCCTAATATTATTAAAATAAACCAAATCTCAACACCAATTCTTTGTAATAAATCTCGTGAAAAAGCAATATATAGCATACATAAAACTATAGCAAACGGAACAATAATGTAACACCATGCGAAAATAAATTTTGAAGGATCACCTATCCCATAAAATGCCCAGTTTTGATTAGATGCAGAAATTTCTATAAATTCTCTTAAGCGTTTAAATGGATTTATGTTCTTAGCCCAACATAAAATACACCAAATTCCACCCCCTACAACCACTGTTGCCCCAAAACTAATTCCTAACTGCATGATTGCTTTCGCTTTCCGCTGTCTTAAAATATAAAGTATCAACGCACTTATTACCGCAAAAGCAAATGCAAATCCTAAATCCAGCCTATATATTGCACACCAAACAACTGCCATCCATATGCCAAACGCCCTAAGCCAAGTCTGCTTTTTCGCATAAGTAATTGTCGCAAAACATACTAAAGTACCTAATCCAAAATATGCAAAGTTATTATAAAACGGAACTAAAAGTACTGCCCATACAGCTATATCATCATCCCATATATATTTGAGTAAGCCCCAAAATAGTATAGCTAATATCGGATAGACATAAACGCTATACGGTGAAAGAATAGCTCCTTGATAGTCGTTATTCAATAATGCATAAATGATTCCTTCCCATACACCTTGCATCATATGACCACCATAATGCTCGACTATCGGAATTGAACCAAAATTCAAAAAATCACTCACCAAAATACTGCAATTTGCCGACTCATATATATCTGCCTCTATTATCTGCTGGAGAGGAATCTGAACACCCAAACAAGAAATTCCAAATACAATAGTTCCGTAAATCCATGCTTTCCATTTTTGAAAAGATATTGATTTCACCGTAATTGATACAAAAAAAATCATTATACTATATAATGCAATCATAATTATATATGTTTTTTTAATATGTATTACAAATATATTATATTGGTTCAATATATGAATTAACTCAATATACGCAGAAGTCAGGAGGGGAATAGCCGCAAAAAAAATGCTAACTACAGTGCATATTTTATCTAAATAATGTCTGCTCTTAATTTTAGCAACATAAACAAATAGCAAGTTAAAACATAAAATTATTATCTGTACTCCCAGCAACACTTTTCCCGACTTCCATGTTTTGCAAATAAATATAGCAATTGGAAATCCCCCTGTAAATGTAATTATCAGAATTCGAATTAGTGTTTCATAGTCAATCACATTACGTAACTTTGTCGATATAATAATTGTAGTAACAAAAATCCATACTCCCACTAAAAAAGTAGAATAATAAAATATATTCGACACTGATTTATCATTAAAATATGTAACACACCGAAGTAACTGCACTGTCAGGGCTAAAATAATTAAGTTATCTAAAAAAACTTCATATCTTTTGTCTTCGATTTTTTGCCATTCTCTTTTCTTATAATTTATTAACAAAAATAGCAAGCCAAAAACAATTACAAACAGCAAAAGCCATATTTGAAAATTCCGGATGACCTTTGAGACATCATAATTTTTTATAAATCCGCCCCCAAAAACCCTTTTAAATTGACGGACTTCTGTCGTAACTTCATTCAAAGGATTAAATAATAATATGGTAGAAATGGCTCCAAGTAATGCATAAGTAAATCCTTGTTTGGCTTTTTTCAATATAAACACTTCATATATTTGTTTTATATTATATATCGTATAACTCATTACCATAATCATGCATAGCAAAAAAGAAATCTTGAGTATGAGCAAAATAAAATTCTCTGAATTTAAATATTTAAACGTAAATTGCGCTACAAATTCCATGCCCACTAAACCTTCTCTCTATTGTTTTAATACCCAAAAATGAATACTATCTCTCCATCCCGCTACGATATTTATCCATTATCATATTTTCTCAGTTCGGATCACATTTACCTACTTTTCTGCACTCCTCGACCGCCTCTTTCGTTGCCTGTAAATACGCATAACCATATCGCTTATCCGGTTCTAAATACGCTCCTTCCCCCCACTCATTCCATGCGTTAATAAAAACTATGTTTTCGTCAATATCATCACGTTTCTGTCCTGCAATAATTACATCTTTTAACCACCGCTTATAAAGCTCCGGCGTCGATCCGTGAAAAATCATTCCTTTATTATTCCTTCTTGCTGTGTTATCCCACATTGGCATGACCGCACGATATAATTTTTTATAATCATATCTAAAATACTTTTGTCTATAAACAATATCCGGATAAGAGAAAACCTCACCAGCAAAATCATTTCTAATATATTGTAAATCCCCAGAGATATTAACACAGTTTTTATATAATGTTCCCGGATGAAATTCTGTAACAGCATCATAACCCTCTGCCAGCCAATCAGTCTCAATACCGTTCTCTTTTACAGCAATTATATATATTTCCCCGATCCCCTCTGATTTACAATGTTCTCTCCAATAGCTTAAAACTTTCTGAACTTTCGGCATCAGTGATGGTCTATAAACAGTAAGAATCTTTTTATTATCAATAGCTATATATCTTGAATCTGTTAAAAATCTTTCTATATCCTTAATCACAGCACAATAACTTTCAAAGCTATTGCTCTGTTCCATTAAAATATCTGTATTAGTGCCATCATACCGTTTCGTCCAATTTTCATTTGCCCAACAAATTGAAAACGGAAAATCCAAATCTTTATTAGACAAAAACATTTCCAGCGGTCTTTCAAGCAATCTTTCTCCATCAAACCAATAGTAATAGAAAGAAAAACCATAAATTCCGTACATTTTTGCCAGTTCTATTTGTCTTCTCATATTATCTTCAATTCTTAGATCATAAAATCCCAACTCTCCTGGCAGTCTTGGCTGATAATGCTCTGCAAATTGTGGCACTGCGCGCGTAACATTATTCCATTCTGTCACGCCTTTCCCCCACCATTCTTCATTATGCGGATCCGGGTGAAATTGCGTAAGATAATACGCAATTATTTTACTGTCTTCCAGTTGCCTAGCATATGGTTTATCAGTAATATCCCTATAATATTTTTTATCAATATAATTAGGTTGTGACAAAATCTGGTTAAGGTATGAATTCTTTTCTTTACTTCCAAGTTCTATATTAAGAACGCTCTCTTTCTCTTCGACTTTAACATTGTAATTCCGCTTTACATATGCAATCATTTTTTGCATAATAGCAGTCCATGTATTATTCAGTGCATCCTGCTTTAGTGTATTAAGATACTTCTCATCTTTTCTCAAAGATATCGCCATGTCTAGTTTCTCTAAAAATTCCTCTTGGGTATTTGCACAAAGACAACTATTATACTTCTTACACTCAGGTAATGCATAAGTGACCACTGGTTTTCCCGCCGCCATATACTCAAAAATCTTTACCGGTGACACAGAAAGCGTTATATTATTAATAACAAACGGTAATATAGCAATGTCATAATATGCACAATACGCATTTAATTCCTGATAATTTTTGGCTCCCAAATAATATACATTCTCAAAATTCAACAAACCACTTTTCTTCAAATTCCCATCATGTTCAAAACCAATAAGCACTAGAACAAATCGCTGATCTTTCGCAATTCGTCCTAACAGCTCATAATCTATCCACTGTGCTAATGCACCGTGGTATCCCACTATAACTTTGCCAAGTCCCACAATTTTCTCCATATCAATTGGACACGCAATATCATCAGGAGATACATCCCAATGTTCATAATCAACACCATTATTCAGCATTATCATATTATTCTCACGATATGGCTTTATCTGTTCAAACAGCTTGTCGGATGTAGCTACAACAGTAATTGCTTCATTTCGCAACAAATATTCATGCCTTTTGAAAACAAATTCCGGGATTTCGCCCGTTATTTGCGGTGTTATTTCATCAATATATTCATATACTATTTTATAGCCACGTTGAATAAAATCCTCAATTTTATCAATTGTAGTCGCCAAATCAATTGATTGAATTCGTAAATACTTCAAACCTCCCTGTTTATCTAACACATTCCAAAAACGATCCACCACCTCTTGGCATTCTAAATTCACAATACACAATGTATCATTTATAAATTTATATGTATCAACATCTGTATCTACCGCAGGATGCGCGCCATAAAATGAAATACCCCCAACATTTCCAGCCTGCAATGATAAATGTTGAAATCTCTGAAATAATGGCGTATTCCACCCCATAGGTACTGGAAAAATATCTATAAAATCATGTGGTGTTTTAGCAATCCATCGCTCCAGATCTTCCCATAACTCCGACTTATGACTTTCAGCAATGATTTCTTGCCTTTTTTCTTCTTTTTCCAGCCTAATTTGCTTATAATGAATCGTCCTACTAATTGCCACCTTTAATCCATGTTTTCCAGCATATCGAACCCCTTCCCGTGCTAATTTTATATTATCTTTAATAATTTTTTTAAATTTATAAAAGACACCCCCAATTTTTCTCAGTGGTGACGTAATTTTCCAAGAAATAGTATTCTCTCGATGCAGAATTTGTCCATTCAAATCCTCGATCATGTGATATAATCGTATGCGATCTTCCTCAACAACCTCTATTTGACTTTTTAACATCACATTTTCATCACATTGCTTTTTCAATATGCTGGTTGTTTCGCATATCTTTTATACGGCGTGCAGCGGTTTTTAAAAAATCGTCGGTTAAATAAAAAACCGTCCGCAGAAAGCTTACTGCGGGCGATTTCAAAAGATTGAATAAAATCAATTTTAGGTGTTGGCGTCGTCTTCTTGCGAAGATTTTTTTCTTAATTTGCGCGGTTTTTTGTTATCAATTTCGTTGGTTAACGGCGTT
>CAJTKA010000009.1:0-98345 GCA_910576815.1 uncultured Lachnospiraceae bacterium | reverse complement strand
TTCAATATGCTGGTTGTTTCGCTCAATTGTTTAATGTTGTTTTCTAAAACCTCCTTTTCAGATAATATTTGTTTCTTTTCGTCCCTTAAAATCTCATTACTTTCTTCAGTTTTCGCTAACCTATATGCTAAATTATTCTTATCACATTCAAGTATGCTAACACTATTTTTCAGCTCCTGTTTATCACATTCAAGTAAGTTGATATTATTTTTCATCTCCTGATTATCACGCTCAAACAGGCATAAACGATCCCTCGCTTCTTCTAAAAGATGTGTAAATTCGCGCATTTCCTTTAATACATCTGAATTATAGACAATAATATCGTAATCCAACTTTATCGATTTATTTGATTCTCCACTATCCTCCATCCACCAATATATATTTATTGGATCTTCTAATGAACATATTGTATTATCGTTTATTATAACTCCATTTGTAGCATATTTCACGGCATCCTTTTCACCAACATAATTAATCTTTATAATTCCATTTGAATCAAGCAGTTGCACCCTTATTCCACTTACATTTAAATAGTTGCTGATATCCAGTTCCATTTCAATATGCCTGGAATATAACCTCTTGGATATGCATTTTTGTTCACAAAAATCCCCATCTCCCTTCTCTTTAATATAGCATCTCATCTCTCCGACTTGTCCGGGAATCGAATTTATGATATTCTCTTGCAACTCCCCATAAATATTCTTCTTTAATTCAAAAACATACTGATAGGTTTCGTTGTTAATGCGGTTCTTCAATACCCTCTGCACATCTTTGCAAACTGTATCATATGTAAATGGAATTTCAATTGTACCAACTTTTCCCCAAATAGAATGCTCATATGAAATGCAGTACCCCGCTTCATTTACTAATTTCTTAAAACTTTCTTCTGTGAAAAAATGAATATGGGTTCTATCCAACAACCCATTATCAGAATATTCAAAATGTCCATTTATAAGTCCTAAAACAACAGATGCATGTGCTATATTTGGAATAGAACATAATATCTTACCGTCTTCCTTTAAAAGGGAGCCACACCTTTTCAGAACATTCAACGGATCAACTAAATGTTCCAATACGTCTGCAAAAACTATAGCGTCATATTTATTATCCTGCAAAATTTCTTGCCATCTTGTCCCATTAATATCTCCATCTACAACACCCAGACAAGCCTTATCTGCATAAACTGCAGCATACTTTCCCGCAGTCTCATCTATCTCAACAATATCAATGAAACATTGCTTTTGTTCCTTGAGATATTTTGTCATACGCCCGTTCGCAGATCCAAATTCCAATACTCGGCTTCCACTATCAATACGCATTATTATATCTGCATTTGCATTATCAGTATACATATCCAGACTAAAATCATATTTAAACATTTAAACCTCCCAATGATGTGGAATACAATATCTTCCCTCACATTTGTATTCCATATTCATATGAAATTTTTGTATTCTCTGTATATAGTGCATTCCTATTGTCGCTGTCTGATCTTCAATGGCAACTTCAAAAAAATAATCGCCCCCAACAGCTCTTATGCCATAAGGAAAACAGAGTACGACAGAATTCATTCCCTTATCCCATGGTATTTTATATCCATCCAACAATGTATTTAATCCACATGTATAATCATCATCACTTCCCCTAATTGCCACACCAATCACTGCGTTTTTTAATGTATCATCATATACCTCATAATCTATATATATCTTCAAGGGTTCATCATAATTTATATTGTCACCCACAAACCCATGCTGATCCATTACCTTAAAATTGACAATTTCTGCAATACAGTTTTCGGCCATCTCGCTCAAGCGTTTTCCAAGTACCGCACGATTAATATTATGAGTTGCCTTTTCTTTATACATCGAGGCATCGGCATAATCTCTTTTTAAGAAATCGCTATAGGCGTCTGCCACAAAATTCACATCTCCATCAAGAATGATTTCTCCCCTATCAATCCATACACATCTATGGCAAAACCGTCTTATCGCGTTTATATCATGAGATACAAACAATACAGTCGTTCCGCCTTCCATCATTTTCTTCATATGTTCCATACATTTTATCTGAAAACGCGTATCTCCAACTGACAACGCCTCATCTACTATTAAAATATCTGGTTCCACACTAATTGCAACTGAAAACGCTAACCTGGCAAACATTCCACTGGAATATGATTTTACCGGCTGATCAATAAAGTCACCAATATCTGCGAAAGAAATTATTTGCTCTAATTTCTTTTCCATCTCGTTACGACTAAATCCCATCATCGCACCATTCAAAAAGATGTTTTCCATTCCTGAATATTCCGGATTAAATCCCGCCCCCAACTCTAATAATGCAGATATTGTTCCCTCGATTTTAATAGCCCCACTCGTCTCCGATAAAACGCCCGTAAGTATCTTTAATAGAGTAGATTTTCCCGCCCCGTTTTTACCTAATATACCTACTGTATCGCCTTTTCGCACTTGAATCGATATCTTATTTAATGCCATAAAATCCCTTGCATAAGTTTTATTGCCAGGAAAATGAACCAATTCTTTCAAACGATCAATCGGTTTATCATATAATTTATATATTTTTGATACTTCTCTTATATCGATTGCATATTCCGACATGATCAATCCCCCTATAGCAAATCTGAGAAGTGCTTTTTTGCCCCGTCAAACAACCATAATCCAATACAAAAAACTATAATCGAAATTCCCCAATAGTAACACATATATCTAACATTTTCCCAAAACCATATTCCGCCACAAATGCTATTTCGATAGCCTTCAACAATATAGTATACAGGATTAAATTTCAAGACTTTAACAACAAACGGATGCAGCATTTCTTCATTCCAAAATATGGGAATAGCAAAATAACCTAGTTGTAATACGATATTTATAATAGGCGCCATATCTTTTATGAAAACATTAAGTACCGCCACTAACCATGAAATACCTGTTAACAAAAAAACCATGGCAAAACTATAATATAATAATTGCAAACACTTGACAGTTGGTTTCATGCCATAAATTGCATAAATAAGAAAAGTGACTACAACAAAACATATATGTATTTTAAATGCAGCTAAAACTTTAATAATGGGAATAATACTTACCTTAAATTTTATTTTTTTTACTAAATATGAGTATTCTCTTAGACAAGTAGTTGAGCCAGCTATAACATCTTGAAAATACATCCATGCAATATATGCCGGTAAAAACCATAAAATAAATGGCATATTCTGCACGGGAGAACTTTTAAAACCTAACTGAAAAACAAACCAAAATACAAAAATCGAAATCAGTGGTTGTGCATAGCTCCATATTCCGCCAAAAAACGAACCCGCATATCGTGCATTTATATCATTTGATAATAACATAGTTAAAATATCTTTGTTATTATATATATCAAACAGGAAATCTCTTTTAACAAATATAACAAATGCAAGTCCAAGAATACAAATTCCCAAAACTACGGTTTCCCACATAATCTTAAATGTAGAAGAAATCTTATCAATTATAATTGATGGTTCCTTCTCAAATTCACCATAAATATCTACATATAAATTCTTAGCTTCACCAGCATCCTGTAAAATGAATGTTACGACTCCGTCATCATATCCAATCTTCTTAACATGCACTTGAAAGTATTCCTCACTATCAAATCCTTGATAGTGAACTTCAACCTGAAAATCTTCCCTTTCCGCCGCTACACGCAACTCCATTTGATATATAAGTTGATCAATATCTACAATCGCAAATCTATATAGATTATCTTCATATAAATATGCTTGCACTACTCCGCTGTTATATTGTATCTCCTCATTTAAATCACCCTTTATCAAATCAATATTTGAAAAAAGCAATATAAATACTATTGTTATGAAAATACTGCCAGCAATGTAAGCTATGTCTTTTTTGCGTTTTATACACATATTCAATCTTCCTGCTCTTTATCAGTCATCCACTCTAAAATATATTTCACGATTCTCTCACTGGCATGTCCATCCCCATACGGATTAACTGCCTTGGCCATCTCCTGATAAACCTTCTGATCCGTCAACAATGTGACCGCATTCCGATAAATCACATCCTCATTCACTCCAACCACCTTAACCGTACCGGCCTCCACTGCCTCCGGTCTCTCGGTCTCCGTCCTCAATACCAAAACCGGCACACCACAAGCCGGAGCCTCTTCCTGCAGACCGCCCGAATCCGTCATCACCAGATAACTTTTGGACATGAGATTATGCATATCCTCCACATCCAACGGATGTATCAAATGTACTCTGTCCAGCTCTCCCAGTATCGCCATCGCGGTATCCCGCACTGCCGGATTCATGTGCACCGGATACACCACTTCAATGTCCGGATACTCCTCCACCAACCTTTTCACCGCATGACAGATATTCTCTAACGGCTGCCCGAGATTCTCTCGTCTATGTGCAGTCATGAGAATACATCTCTTGCCATTAAAATCAATCTTTTTTAAGTCCTCATCTTTGTAAATATAACTTTCTTTTACAGTCGTCTGAAATGCATCAATAACGGTATTTCCAGTCACATAAACATTTTCTGTTACATTTTCTTTTGCAAGATTCCTTTTGTTATTTTCCGTCGGGGAAAAATGCAACGTCGCAATTCTACCGGTCAAAGATCGGTTCATTTCTTCCGGATAAGGCGAATACTTGTCATATGTACGAAGTCCCGCCTCCACATGCCCTACCGGGATCTGCTGATAAAAAGCCGCCAACGCTGCTACAAATGATGTGGTCGTATCGCCATGCACCAGTACAATATCCGGTTTTTCTTCTATCAGCACATTTTCCATCTTTTCCAAAACAGAGGTCGTAATCGTCGTCAATGTCTGCCTTGGCTGCATAATGTCCAAATTATATTTTACATCTATTCCAAATATATCTATGACCTGCTGAAGCATCTCTCTATGCTGTCCGGTCAGGCATACAACGCTTTCTATCTCCTGATATTTCCCTAATTCTTTTACCAGCGGACACATTTTGATAGCTTCCGGTCTGGTGCCAAATACACTCATGACTTTCATATCTTATAACTTCCTTTCTAAGATCAATCCCGCAGCCAATCTATGATCACTCCTTTGGATTCAGCCTCTCGATCAATTGATGGATCTTTTGATATCTTTTCTCCCAGCTGTTCTCCGACAAAAATGCCTCCTGCTGCTCCCTGTTATATTTGGGCGGGAACCCCTGACTAATCAATCTATCTGTCAACTCATGATACTCTTTCTCGCTCGTGTAAAAATATACATAATCCCGGAAATATTCCAATTCCTTGTAGTATACGCTGATGATACACTTGCCAAATGCTATATATTCATACAGTTTGACCGGATCTACGGCCTGCACTATTTCATTGACAACAAATGGCATGATCAGGCAATCATATTCTTTCACATAGGATTGCAGCCTTTCATGATCAACAATTCCATCATAAATAATCTCGTTATCCCTCATCTGATCCGCCCTGATGCATGGCCCGATCAGATGGTATTCTAATGCCTTGCATTTTTGGGAGTTATTCTTGATCAGATCATAGTCAAACCACTCTGCAATCGTGCCAATATAACCCAGAAGATATCGTTCCTTTATCACGGCACTTTTAACATCAAAAATTTTTTGAAAGCCTGTCCCATTTCTCACCAAATTTAAAGAATTGTTACACAAATCCACTTTCTTTTCCCACAAATTCTGCGAAGATACAAAAACAATGTCGCTCCTTTGCAGTAAAAATTTTTCATCCTGCCGTACTCTTTCTTGCCAATTTTCATCACGGCACATCTGTTCATAATCATCTATGCAGTCATAAATAAGGATTCCCTTATAATCTGCTGAAATATACTCAATATCTATCGGATAACTAATATAAATATAATCATACCGCTGACAATTTTTCAATAACCCGCGTTTATACCAATCTGCGATCCTGCCAACCAGTTTACTTTTTCTTTGAAAAGGAAGCGTCCATAACTTTAACTTCTGAATCTTCGCGGGCTCCCTTTCGCTCCTTTTTGCGATATGACTATCCCAAAGCTTTACCGGGTATGCAACCGTTACGTCATAGTCTCTGCTCAAGTATTCCGCGATCACGTGTGGTCTTTGGTAAATCCACTCCCAGTCGACTCCCATGATATACAACATCTTTTTCTTAGTTGCTTGCATTTCCCGGTTCCTTTATCATAGTTATCATTGTTATCTCCAATATTTTAGAGTTATTTCCACTAGGAAGGAGTGTAAAAACTTACACCTGAGCTACCCTAAATGCGACATGATCTATTATAGCAATACAAGTATAGCAAAATATAAAAAACGTGTAAAGCCGACGGGTTTTTCCAGTTGCATTTTTGCGATAAACACTTACATTATATCATATTTTATCGATTTTACAACCACACCGCCCTTTCAGCCCTTCACTCTCATCCACCCAAACCACAGCCAATGCAGCACATACCCCACCCACAGGTTCATATACGCCCGCAAGTACCGCTTCTCCTTAAAAAACGCCATCCGCTCTCTCTGCGCGCGGAGATTCTCATTCATCTGCTCTACCGTCCTGGACTGGCTTGCACGGCTTCCGGCTCTGATTCGATAAAGATACAAGCCATGTGTCGTTAATACAATCTGCTTCGCATTTGCTGCGATCAAGTGACTCGTCAACACATCCTCAAGCTTCCTGCCAATCGGAAAACGAATTTTTCCCGCCTTTCCTATATCAAAAACGCACTTCCTATATAACTTATTGCACGCAATCGTTTCCCACCTCTTGTATCTTCCATGCCACTGGCGAAGCATCTGCTCTGAAGACATACATATCACTTGCGGATTTTTGCCCTTGTCTTCTGAATAACCGCCTTTTTCAGCAGCGTTTCTAAGTCGTTTCAATTCATCCGTATGGCATCTCACAAAATTACAGGCAGCTATATCAGCCTGATATTCATTCACAAGCCGATACAATGCCTCTATAAAATCTGGCAGCACTACATCATCGGAGTCTACAAAAGCAATATATTCCCCCTTTGCAGAGTCCAATCCCGCATTTCTAGCTACAGAGGGTCCCTGATTCTCCTGATGCACCACCCGCACCCCGCTCTCACGTTCCGCATATCGATCGCATATTTCCCCCGACCCATCCGTGCTGCCATCATCCACCAAAAGAATCTCCAAATTCGTATAAGTCTGTGCTAACAGTGATTCCACGCACTCACTGATGTAGTCTTTTACCTGATACACCGGCACAATAATCGAAATCAAAGGCAGCTTCTGCGGCATCATGATCTCCGCCTGTTCTACTGCGTTTTTCATATTTCCCCCATTCCAAAGCCTTACAAATTCCCGACCATCCATATGCTTTAATTAAAAAGACGCAGGGTCGCGTTTGATGATACGCCTGACTCTACGTCTTCCACCTACTACTCCTTCATCTCATCAATATCTGTCAAATTTACGCCCAGAGAATTTAATATTGCCTTTAATGATTTATAATCCTTTTTTAATCCTTCATAGGTTTTTGCAGCATTCTCTTCTCTGGCATTTTTCATGTGCGCCTGCACCTTTTGGAATTGTTCAACTACATCTTTCACAATCTCGCCATTCGAGGGCATTTCATCACCTACTTTCTATTATAGCCGATATGGATTATTACATGATAAGTATAGCAAAATGAGCAAAAAGTGTAAAGTCCGCACAGTTTAAAATAATTTCTGAATATTCTTTTCGAAAATTGCACAGATTGCCATTTCATGCTATGATAAATCTGCTCCAAAGGAATTGTTTCCGTAATTTGGGAGGTTACCGTCGGCATATGATCGAAAAATTAAAGCTGAGTATCATTGTCCCTGTCTACAATGGGGAAAAACACATTGAAAATACCGTTAGAAATCTTTTAGGCTCCTCCCATCAAAATCTGGAGCTTCTTCTGATCGACGACGGCTCCACCGATGGATCACTGGCACTCTGCCAAAAACTGGCAAAGACAGATTCCCGTGTCTATGTGTTCCACAAGGAAAACGGCGGTATTGGCGATGCGCGAAACTTTGGGCTTTCCCATGTCACCGGCGACTATATCGGTTTCTGTGATCAGGATGATAAAGTGGCGTCTGATATGTACCAAAAAATGATAGAAAGAATTGTCATTGACGGCAGCCAAGCCGCTGTCTGTGGTGCTTACAGACTGAAGAAAAACGGCGGAACCGTTATTTTTGAACAATTTACAGACTGTTCGTATCATGGACGGCTCATCACGGAAAGGTTGCTCCTTCCCATGCTCTTTCAAGGCTTTGCCTCTCATGGCAACGACGAGATCAGTATCTATATGAGTATATGGAAGTGCGTTATTTCTAAACGTCTGATAGACGATCATGCCATGCAATTCCGTACCTTTGTCACCCATGAAGATGACTTCACCATGCTCCTTCAGCTTTTTTTATGTGCTGAAAAAATATCCACTCTGTCTGATATTTTATATTACTGGAACACCAATTCCGATTCGGAAACCTATCACAGCGCGAAAAAATATCGTTCCGATCTGGAGGAAAGGCAGCGCCGCCTGACATCTTATGTGAGCAAACAGCTTGCTGATCACGGTATTTCCCGTGATATCCTAAATGAATACCTTTATGTGCAGCAATGTCGAAATGCGCTGCAGCAATTGGATAATCTGGCCGCATTACTTGGGCAAAAGCGGATGGACGGCTCCGTTTCTTTTCGTGCCGCAACCAAAAATTTTCGCAACTGTGAAAGCGTTTCCTACATTCAATCAGCCGCAGCCATCGTTGCTCCCAAAAAAGGATTTGTGCGGAACACTGTCATTATATGGCTGCTGCGCAAAAAGCATGTAATAGCAGCTTGTATTTTAAATCAACTTATCAATATCGTCCGCCTGTTTGTGGAAAAACATCAAATAACGGAAAAACTGGAGAGGCAGATGAAAAAGCCGAAATGACACTGCATTAAAACTATAATTCCGAATATTTTTCATCTTTGTTCTTCTCAGAAATGTTTAAATTTCCATTATAGCGCTTCATCAACTCTTTCCGTAATTTACTTATGCTGGGATCATTATACAATCTCGGAACAGCATTACAAACGATTCTTGCATAAATTCTCCGTTGAAGTGTTGTTCCATATCTATCAATCGTTTCCTTTACTTGACGAATTGCTTGGTAAATATCTTTTCCTTTCAACTCAACAAAAATAGCTGTCGGCTTTTCCAAGTCATCAACGATATACAGAAAATCGCATTTTTTCACGTCTGGTCCCCCAAAAATCATTCCTCCATCCACATGAAACAGAGTAATAGTAAACCTTTTATCATTTACAAGGTTATATCTTTTCCCCTTTTCTTCACAGGCAGCATTTGTTCTACTATCCTGATAGACCACACATTTCTTCTTATATGCACAAATATGTTTTTCATCCAAACAGCATTCGTATAGTTTATCACAAATCATATTTTATCTCCAGCATATCCAGTTTTTCCGCTTCTTCGTTGATTTTCTCAGAAATAGAATCAATTTCTATAGATTCTATCAGTCCGGACGGTTCATCAATTATACTCTTTAAAATATCATCACCTTCTTTTTCATTGATCTTATACGCTGAAATTCTCTGCGGAGAAATTCTCAACTGCTTTTTTATTATCATTTCTTCCGTCCTAAGCGCCGCTTGATTCTCAACAATCGCTGACTGAATTAGCAAATTCGCCGAAGATAGAATATACGGACTATGTGTCGTAACCAA
Source organism: uncultured Lachnospiraceae bacterium (assembly GCA_910576815.1). GTDB lineage: Bacteria > Bacillota > Clostridia > Lachnospirales > Lachnospiraceae > UBA3282. The sequence goes on along the minus strand of CAJTKA010000009.1, from coordinate 88,576 downwards.
AAATTTGCTATTACTGGAGTTCATCGTTAACGCAATAAACTCAACCATATGTCTTTGCGCCTCCGGATATAAATGTGCCTCCGGTTCTTCCAAAACAACATACGCTTTTCGTTTTTCAAGAATGATAATAAACAGTAACAATAAAATCCACAGAGACTCCTGTTGTCCCGATGATCCATAGATTAGTTTCACCCAATGGGTATCATCAAAATATAGCTTTTCCCCGTCGGTATCATTGACATATTCAGCTTTTAATACATACTTGATCAGTTCCTTTGCAATATCAATATCGGTATTTTTTATCTGCCCCTGCACGGTTTTCAAGTAATCACGTACGACACTGTCCAGTTTTGTACCAAATCGCGTTCTCGTAATTCTGATTCTTTCCATAAACTCTTTCATTGACAAATCCAATGTTGAAATGTCAATTACATCCAGCTGATCCGACAATACGGATAAAAGGCTTCTTCCTGCCGGGATATAAATAATATCTTCATCAGATCCAAATATTTTATTTGCCAACTCCGTAAAATGAACCTTTATCTCATTTTTCAAGTTAAGCTTATTATTAAAACTGGCAACGAAACTCATGTTTGTCTGTGACTGATTTTCTTTATATATTTTATGTGCATCAATGAGAGAAGCCCGAATCTCTTTCTCAATTCCACTCGAAAATTCAAAAAAGGCATATCTTTCCTTCAAGCTGATTATTACTGATTGCGAGCTTTGAAAAGAATAAACAATCTCAAACGGAGGCATATGTGTCGTCGTCCCAAAGCACCCCATAAAATTTCTGCGAATATACTTCAAAAAGTTGATATACAACTCATTGGGATGTGTCTGTAAAAAAAGGGAATCCTGTAAAATAAAGTCCACATAATAGTCCCTTATTTTCTTGCAGAAAAAAAATACTTTTCCAATTGTACTTTTCCCCGACGCCTGAGGGCCGATTATAATATTGATATTTCTATCTACGTTGATCGTCAGATTGCTGATTGGGCCAAAATTCTTAATCTTCAAGACACTCATAAATATTTTACCTCACATGGATGAAAGCTAATCTGCTCTTTTCGTTAATATTTATTGTACCACATACTTTGTATTTTACAACTAATACATACCAAGCACCACCCATATTTGAAATCCTAACTATCCGTAGAAAGATTGACGCATCAACCTTTTCTACCCCTCCCGCATAAACTCCTCCAAAACCTCCCCCATCCTCTCCCACGAGAACCGGTAAGCCTCTTTCTCAATATTTTCCTGCATTCTCTGCGCCTGTCCTTCTCGGAAAAATCGGACCACTGCCCCCGCGATCGCCTGCGGATTTCCCGCTTCCACGATATATCCGGTTTCGCCGTCCTTCACCACATCCGGCAATCCTCCCACGTCAGTCACCACTACAGGCTTCGTAAATCCGTACGCGATTTGCACGATCCCACTCTGGGTGGCGGATGTATAGGGAAGTACCACCAGATCCGCCGCCGCAAAATACTTTTCGACCTCACGGTCCGGCGTGTAAGCATCCCGCACCTGCACGCGATCCTCTATTTCCAATTCATGGATCAGATTGAAATACTCCTCCCTGTCCGCGCCGAACTCCCCGACGACCCACAGTTTCACCTTCTCATCCTCACGGCAGATCTCGGGCATGGCGCGCAGCAGATATTTCAGGCCTTTATACTCCCGCACATATCCGAAAAAGAGCAGGATCCGTTCCTCCTGCCCGATAGAAAGCTGCTCCCGTGCCTGCTCCCTGCTCATACCTTCGAAGCGAAACGCATTATAAGTCGGATGCGGCGTCACCACATAATCAGGATTCGGCTGAATCCTGATCAATTCTTTTGCTTCCTCCGCCGCGTGTACAATAAAATGACTCCCGTTATTTAATGCCAGCCTGGTAAGTATTTTATCCAATGGAAACCGCTCATGAGGAAACACGTTATGACAGACGAACACAATGTTTTGTTTTCCCATAAACCATGTGAGCAGAAAATAGCAGGGCGCAAAATAGGGATGCCACCACTGAATCACCACCAAATCCGCTTTTCTGCGTCTGATATAGCGCGCCGTCTTTACAATGTTGAAGGGATTCGCCGTGTGGAGCAGGTACTGCGCGCCCTCTATTTTGAAGCTGTCATTGCTGTAATCCCGCTGCTCCTTGTGAAAAAGGAATTTAGGGTACTGCATCTTATAGGAAATCATTTCCACATCGTGCCGTTTTGCCAATTCGCGGTACATAAGTCCCGTGTAGTGGGAGATTCCGCCTTTGTACGGGTATATTGGGCCGATGAGGATGATTTTTTTACTTCTATTCATCATATATTCGCCATTCTCTACATTTTAATTTATAGTGAGAATATCACACTACACATCACTTGTAAATATTGAAGGCCAAAATCCTATCACTTTGCATTGGGCTGCTCAAGCCCTTTTTCACTACAGCCGCCTCCTTTTTTATGATACAATATGGAAAATCAACTATTCACAAACGCTACAGAAGACATTTTGTAGATTATGCAGATGAGGAGAACTTAACCATGGGTAATGACTTAAAAGGACAAGAACAGGAAAACATCACATCGCTCGAAGCTCACACGGCGGATACCTGGTACTATTATTGGATTGAAAACATCAAGGGTAAAAATATCCGCTTCAACACCAAAAGAAATTATAATGAACGATATAAAAGGAATATCAGTCCGTCAATCGGTAATATGTTGTTAAGAGAAATCAAGCCGTTACACTGTCAAACTGTCCTCAATCAGATGGCAAGCAGATATTCTAATTCCGTGATTGAACAGACCAGACTTGTCATGCGGATGATGTTTGACAGCGCAGTGGAAAATGAACTGCTCGCTAAAAACCCGGTCACAAAAAGTGTGAAATGTACGGGCGGCAAAAAAGCAAAGACAATGCGGGCATTGACGATTGAGGAGCAAAAGCTGTTCCTGAAAACCATAAAAGGAACAAGCAGTTACAACCAGTACGCTCTGCTTTTGCAAACGGGGCTTCGTACCGGAGAAATGATCGGCCTGCGCTGGACAGACGTGGATTTTGAAAAGCGGATCCTGCACATCCGCAGGACTATGGAATACCAGCACTCCGCAGGCAGATGGTCGATCGGGGAGCCCAAAACCAAAAACAGTGTCAGAGACGTTCCCTTAACGCAGGAAGCCATAAATATCTTAAAAAACCAAAAAGAAAAGTTACTTTCTCAAAATATCTGTTCAACAGAATTTTCGGACCATGTTTTTCTCTGCAAAAATGGTACTCCCACCACAAACAGTACCTACGACTCCAAGCTGTTTTATTATTGTGACAAAGTGGGAATCGAGCGTTTTTCCATGCACGTTTTACGGCATACCTTTGCCACGCGGTGTATTGAAGGTGGTATGCGCCCCAAAACTCTGCAAATGATTTTGGGCCATTCAAACATCGGTGTTACCATGAATCTTTATGTCCATGTGACGGATGAAGAAAAGGCAAAGGAGGTCCGAAGTATCGAAAAGAAACTGAAAATACTCTAAAAACCTGAAGCAAGAAAAAGTTGCTTCAAAAAGCAATGGTGTTTACGTTGACCGCGGCTATGCTGGTTGGCACACCGCTTACGGCATCGGCAGCGCCTTTAAACAGTGTGTTCAGTATCTCGGATGGTGCGGGGAATGAAACCGGCAATTCGGATACCCCTACGCAGACTGTTACCAATACGGATACGGAAACCAGCAGCAGCAGTTCCGTGTTGGAGACAAATGAAGGTAAAATTTTAGGTATAACTCTGGATCAGAGTTATGTCACGGTAGTAGCAGACAAGAATATTCCAGAGGAAAAGCGCCAGAAGATTACGGCGACGGTCGTGCTGGATAACTTTGATGATCCTAAGGCGGAGGAAGCCGTTCGTAAAGCGCTCAACAAGAAGATTAAATGGGAAGTATTCCACTATGATGGCAGCGAGGGATCGAAAGGCGCATACGTTCCTTCTCAAATCTTGGCAATTGAAGCTAAGGCAGCGGATCGTTCTGTCGTTATTCTGAATCCGAAACACGCCAATAACATGAAGGCCGGCGAGGAAATGATCGTCAGAGCTTCGATTGACGGGCGGTATTATTATCAGTTTGAGCGAGAAGATGATGGCAAAGGTGAGATTGTAAAGGATGAGGACGGCAAGATTATAGGAATAAAGCAAGAACTTGGCGGCGAAGAACACGTTTATCAGGCAGACGCTAAAGTGTTTGTGAAGGAATACTCAAAAGAGTTGTGGTTTGACTGGAATCAGAACGGCAAGAATGATGATACAGAATCCGCAGCTCCTGTGGCATATTTCAAGCATACGTTGGATCTGAGCAAGTATCTTGCCCGTGATCCCAAGACTGCAAACGATACCATCACATGGACCTCAAGCAATTCACAGAGCGCCAGCGTTACGGCGGCAGGCATTGTTACTTTCAAGAAGAAAGGTACATCCGGAAGTATCATTGCAGTAAATGAAAAAGGTAAAAAGGCAGAATGGGCGTATACTATTAAAGAGGGCGTGGCTGCATCTAAGATTGAGATCTGCGAAGTTGGTGCAGACGGTACGGAGACGGCTCTTACATCTTTGACACCTAAGAATATTGTAGGTCTGGATGTGGGTAAGAAAGATCTGCTTTCCAAAAATTTCGCGGTGAAGATGTATGCTAAGGTAGAGGCAGCCGTCGCGGCGGAGAAAGTGGGTGGCAAAGATGTCCCTGCAACAAGCATGGAAACCGCACGGAAAACTGGAACCGGAACGAACGAAAAATATGTCACAAAGAAATTCGACATTGAAGACGGCACGACATATTTTGCCCCGACAGATAGTACAAAGAAAACTCTTAAATCAGACACAGTAGACATAACGGATGTACTCACATGGACTTCTAACAAGCCGGCCTTTGCTGTTGTGACGAAAGAACGTAACAAACAGGGTGCTGCGAAGAAAGCTTCGGCAACGGTGGAAGCGCGTGGACTGGGCAAGGCTACCATTACCGTAAAGGCGTCTAACGGAAAGAGCGCGAAATTTACTGCTGATGTGAAAGCTACGATGGGCGGCCTTAAAATCACGGGTGCAAAGAGTCCTGCCTATTCCGGACAGAGTATGCAGCTTACGGCGAAGAAATTGGCTTTCAGTGTAAAAAATACTGAAATTCAGAATAAGGATGCCGTAAAATGGTATATTGCCAAGGGTGGCAGCGGAACCGATAAGTACAATGAAATCAAGGGTACTGATGATAATAATAAAGCTCTGTTAAAGAATGTAAAAATCAATAACAAAGGTGTCCTGACGATCAGCAACAAGCTGGATGCAGCCCACCTCGAGGATATTTATGTAGGCTTAAAGACTGTAAAGAATAAGAGTAAATTGGGCGCAACAGGTGAGGAGCCTTGGTATGCTGAACCCGTGAAAGTCAGTCTGAAGCAGAGCAGTATTGATGAAATCCGTGTTACGGATAATGATGTCACGGTTGCGTGCGTAAAGGCGGATCGTAAGCCTAATGGCGGTGTTAGCTTTATAAAAAATAAGACTACCATCGGTCTGAGTGATACTACAAAAATCAAGAAAAGCACAACGATCAGCATTCCTAAGGGCAAGACCTATAACGTAATCGCAAAAGCGAGTGACGAGAGTGATTATGAAGCAGCCTCAACGCTGAGCTGGAAAACATCCAATGCCAAGGTAGTTGATTTGGCACCCGCGGCAGACGGCAAGACAGTAAAGATTACTGCAAAAGCAAAGGGAAATGCGACGATAACTGTCAGTGGAATTTGTGTTGACAAGACGAACAGGAAAAATGCAAAGGTAATCAACACCAACTTTAAGATTACCGTGGAACAGCCTGCTACATCGCTTACGCTGAAAAAGACACAGATTGTGATGAAGCCTAAGAAGAATGCATCTGTTTCTGTTGCCGCAGTTCTTAACCCGAAGGGATTTAGAAAAACGGATGTTAGCTGGGATTATAGAAAGATAGAAGGAACAAACGCTAACCTTACTTGGCAGCCTGTCTATAAAAACAACACCACAAATCGAGTAACTGCAGCTAATGCGAGTGTTAAACTTGGTGATGTTGTGGCAGGAGATGTCTTTGAGATCAAGGCAAGCATCCCGAGCGGATATACAGCTAAGTGCAGAGTAGAGGTAGTAAAGGATACAAAGAAACTTGCATTGGTTTCCGACTATACTACAGCAGATGGCACAATCACTGTTGACAATACTCAGTGGGTTACAGGAGCAAAGAATAATAACGGGAAAAAGACAATCGACCTTGAAGAGACGGTTACCATGAAACCGCTGATTGATTTGGGAACGACTCAGAAACCTGAGTATCATGTTCCCGGGACGGATGCAACCGAAAATACCATCACCTATACGGTAAACAAAAAGAATATTGTTAATATCGTAGAAAATGAAGATGGTACCGTAACAGTATATCCTGTCGGATATGGTAAAGTCACAATTACCGCTAAGACAGCCTTGAACAAGTCCAATAAGGTTACGATTGAAGTTCAGAAACCATCATCTAATTGATGGCATATGAAATGAACAAGTCAAAAGTGATAAAGAAAAGGCAGTGTTCCAATTGGAACACTGCCTTTTTGGTATCTATTACATTTTCTTATAGCTTAGTTGGTAGGAATATTTACAACTACCGTAATCGTTTTTGACTTACCCATCGGAGTCTTCGCCGTGATCTTAACAGTACCCTTACCAAGACCAACTACATTACCGTCTTTGTCAATGGATACGATACCCTTCTTGTTCGCACTGTAAGTCACACCCTCAATTGTGTTCTCCGAACCTGCTGCTTTCCAAGACGGCTTCGCAGCGCTTTCGCCGACATTGACGAAGCTGTAAATCCGGAAGGAATCACCAATCTCAATGGCTTTCTTATTGTTTGCATTACCTTCTTTAAAGATTACCGGCTTATTGTCGCTTCCTAATGCAGACTGAGATGACATCTCCACGCCTACTGTCTTCTGAACGATCTTGATCGTAGATGTTGCCACAACACCTGTGGAAGACTTAGCCGTTACAACATACTCATCGCCAACCTTCGGAGCCACCAACTTAAATTTTGCATTCAGTTTGTCGGTAGGCTTTGCATTCGCTTCCTTTCCAATCTTAGGAACCTCTGTTCCATCCGCAGTACCCTTTGTCTTCTCAACGCTCCACGTAAGTTTCTCAGCGTTCGTCTTTACACCCTTCGGACCAAGCGTAACTTTCAGAGCAACGTCCTGAGACTTTGGCGTCACATCGCTCTTTGACTTCGGCTGATAAGCCAATGTTACCTCAGGCTTATTCATGGTCATGGTCTGAACAGGCTGTGTCACTACTACCTTAAAGCTAACTTTGATCTTGCTAAATTTCTTTACAGAGCCGTCATTTTTCAGGGTTCCGCGAAGAGCGGTCACCGTAATATTTGTCTTGCCTGCTGCCTTAGCAACAATCTTCTTCCTGCCTGCACCCGCATCGACAATGTCAACAGCCTTCTTATCGCTGGAAGCCCAATCCAGTGTGCTTAACAGTGCATCATTGTCTACACCGCTCGCAATACCTGCACCTGCACCTACCGTCGCCTTGAAGCTGTGGCCCAACGGTACCTGAATGGTTACTGACTGGTTCTTGACCTCGCCTGATTTTTTATTCGTCTTGTCATCCGCATATGTTACGGCCGCAACAGTCTTATCAATTGTCTCATCCGTAATGGAAATACTCTTAATGCTGGTCTGCTTTAAGTTGATCGTCACAGACTGTGCCGTTACATTCGGCACACCGTCCGTCTTCTTTGCCGATTCCAGAATAATTGTAGCTTTCGAATATGCTTCTTTATCTGTCTTTAACTGAGGCTTAACAGTCAGTTTACCCTTATTGTTGATCGTTACATTCGGATGAGCCTTGCCGTCGATCTTCGCAATAGACCACTTCACGCCGTCTTTTGAACCTTCAGGCTTCTTTACGGCAACTAATTCTTTGGTCTGGCCGGAATACAGTGTATCACCGTTGTTGATGCCGGAAATAGAAAGCTTATCCAAGCTGCCCTTCACAACAACTGAAACCTTGGCATTCTTACCGCTGGAAGCTTTTGCCGTAATGCTGGCAGTTCCAAGCGTACCCTTAGTAGAAACCTTCGTCTTATCTCCGCTGGTCGCACTTACGTCCGCAATTGCGGGCTTATTGGAAGACCATGTGATAGTATCGGTAATATGCACAGTCTGCTTTGCAGAAAGCTCCGTTTTGCTGCCCTCTTTTAACAGATAATACTCTGCGCCATCCGGTAACTGAAGATTTCCGGTAACAAGATTGCCATTTGCCTGTTTCTTAGCATCATCTGTACTGGTTGCTGCTTCTTTCGGGTTGCTGGCTTTAACAACGACACCCTTTACCGTAGCGTATGTCTTAACTGCCAACTCTTCAGAAGCCTTATATCCCTGAAAATCTTTTAAATCCCATTCAATTTTCTTAAGAACAGTTGCGCCCTCGGTATTCAGGGCAGACTTCTTATAAATCTCGATCTTACTCACAGGTACGCCTGCTGTAATGGTGAGAGTACGCACTGCCTTAGCGCCCTTCAGCTCACCCATCGCAATGATCTTGCAGCTACCTGTTTTCTTAACACTCACTACACCCTGTGCGTTAACCGTAGCGACCTTAGTGTCTGTCGAGGTCCATGTAATGGTGTCGTTCGCAGTCTCAGGATCGCGCACAAGCAGCTCGCCCAAATCAAGCGTATGTTTTACATAAGTCTCGGTCTCGTTCTTGCCATCTTTCCAAGACAGATTCTTGGTATACTCCTTGATGGATACGGTAGCCTCTGCGGAAATACCGTCAGTCTTATTTGTAGACAGTTCTTGTATATCTCCATTTTCGTCAATATACCATGATCCTTCGATATAAGCCCTTACGATCATGTCCTTGCCGGCTTTTGTACCCATTCTGGGATTCAGGGTTACCTGACTGGCATCGCCCGCATTGGTTACGCGGATGCTGAGCGTCTTATTCGTCGTGCCGTCAACCTCGCCGTCTGCATTCTGTACTTCCCAGCGAATCATACTCGCGAGCACTTTCAGAGCCTTCTCGGTCCCTTCTTCACCATATTTAAGCTTCAACTCGCCCTCAGTGGTATCCGTAAGGATCGTGGCAGTTAAGGTATCCTGCTTATCCTTTTCCATATCCAGATGCTTCTTATCAAGGGCAATGCCTATGATCTTCGTCTCATTGTCCTTTAACACACCGGACTGCGTAGTCGTCGCCGTGTTTGTAACGGTACCGGTATGGCTGCTGTCATCGCCATCATCCCACTGACCGCCCCAGTGGTCTCCGATACTATACACACTGTTAAGAGGCGCTGCCGATGCCGTCAATGGTGTTCCCACCAACATAGCTGCCGTCAGCGTAAACACCATTGCTTTTTTAAGCAACTTTTTCACACTTCTCATTGTCTCTCTCCTCCACTTTATTATTGTGATACTTATTAACACTATCATTGATTATAAACCTGTGTTTTTGGTTTAACAAGCGTTGTCCTGAAAAAAATACATTTTTGTGCATTCTGTCTCCATTTCGCCTGCAAATACAACACAATGCCCAAATATTAACTAATTCTGCTCCTCACCTTCTTTCCCTTTTGCCTTCCCGTCCGGATCTAACAGCCCTAATTCCAGCTTTTTTACCCGAAACTGAATATCTTCCAGGAGCTTTCTGTTTGCCGAAATGATGTCAGCCTGTAATCCCGCGACAAAGGTCTGACTGCCGATAATGATCAGCATCGCCGCCAGAATCAGCGATTGGGTATGCCCCCCGCCGTTTCCCTGAAAATAGAAAATCAAAAACCTGATACCAATCGCAATACCGCCTGCCATGGAAATGGAACCCAAAAGGGTAAACACGCGTAAAGGTCTATACATCAGCACCGCCCGTAAAATCGTCAGCATCGACTTCTTTACGTAATCAAATATAGAGTGCATCAGTCTTGACTTGCGCAATTCCGGGTTGGTCTTCACAGGCACAGAGGTAATGGCCATCTTATTTCTGCCCGCCTGTACGATGGTCTCCAGCGTGTAGGTATATTCATTATGTACATTCACACGCATGGCCGCCTTTCGGCTGTAGGCACGAAAACCGCTGGGTGCATCGGGAATGTCGGTCTTGGACGCCAGTCTCACCACAAAACTGCCGAATCGCTGCAATTTTTTCTTTATATAAGAAAACTCTGCGTTGTCCTCAATGGGCCGCTCGCCGATCACAATATCCGCCTCACGGTCCAGGATCGGTTGAATCAGCTTTTCAATATCCGAGCCGCAGTACTGGTTGTCCGCATCCGTATTGACAATAATGTCCGCACCGTGGCGCAGCGCCAGATCGATCCCTGCCAAAAAACCTTTGGCCAAGCCCAGATTCCGCTTAAAGTGCACAATATAGTGTACGCCCCAGTCCAGTGCCACTTTCTCCGTATCGTCGTCACTGCCGTCGTTGATGATCAGATACTCGATCTCGTCCACGCCGTCGATTTGCTTGGGCAGTTCGTTAAGCGCAATCTCCAGTGTTTCCGCCTCGTTATAGCAGGGTATTTGTATAATCAGTTTCATGAAGTGCCTCCCGCGTCCCGTCTCACTTTGTAAAAGGGCGCCATCTTTCCATCAATTCCTGACTGTTATTGATGAAAAGCAGATAACTGCCTGATTCCGAGACCAGCTCGCAATTCCCGACCACCGCCTCCGTTTCGATGCAGTCCCGTTTCATCACAAAAAAGGCGTCTTCCGTAAACGGTACCTCTGCAAGCCACGCCGCCGTGACGGGCTTGTCCTGCAGCATATACTGCAGCGCACCGGCGTATCTTTGGTTCGCCGCGTCTAAGATATAGTATACCTTCTGTCCCCCTTCCGTGTCCAGCACATTGATCCACGAAGCAAACCGGGGAAGCGGTTCCGCCTGCTTTTCATTCCTGACCACCACATAGTGATCTACGATCGATCTGCCCAGATAAGACCAGACCGCAAGGGGAATCGCAAGCGCCAGAACCGTTCTGACCACCGCCGCTTTCGGGAAACGTTCCCGCAGAAGCTTCAGGATCGCGAAAAAACATAAGGCGTACGGAATGATGTATCCCTCCACCACCCGCACCTTACCGACAGGCACTTCATAATTCCACACCATCCGTCCGAACATGACGCAGTGCGCCAGTTCAAACTCTGTGCGGCCGATCTCGTCGATCGCATACTGGCAAAGATGTCCCGCTGCTATATATAATACCATGACAAGCAGCACCTTGCGCACCCATTTTTTGTCATTTATCAAACAATGCAGCCCGTATATCAGCAAAAAACCGATGGTGAACTCGACATATCGGCCGTTAAACAGATCGTCGTTCTTGTAAAAGCCTTCTTTATAGATCGCACTGATCATAAAGGAAGAAAACCAGGCCAGAAGGACCCCAAAAAACCAAATCCGCTCTCGGATAGACGAAATGTGCTCCTCCGAAATGCCGCCATTTGCTGTTTGTGCTTCTTTCCCCTGCCCTCTGTGCCTCCGAAACGTTCGAATAAAAACATCCCTGCACAGGAGGCACGCATGTCTGCACAGTCCCACGATGCCCCAGCAGATCACGAATCCCGTAGCCGACGCCAGGTAAAACCATTTGCCGACAACGCTGATTCCCAGACGGATCAGGCCGTTTACCGAAAAGAGATTGCGCACCACGTCCCATTGACCAGAAAAGTCATTAACAGAAATGCGCACATCCGAGGCACCGTCCGTTACCACGCCGGCCGCTGACGCCACGCCCCCAGCTCCGCCCGCTATGCGATACCAAACCATACCCGCTCCAAGCAAAAGACCCGCCGCAAGCAGCGCAAGCAGGATCTTATATCTTCGTTTTTCTATCAGGTACAGGCACAGCAGCAACAGCAAGCCCGCCGCAAGAAAGAGTTTTGCCGTCCCCGTAAAGGCATGTCCCACGCTCTCACTCAGAGCTGCCTGTTCTTCCCCCAGATAATTCACATGCTGCAGGTTCCATTTGACCGCGCCGTGTACCAGCCCGCACAAGTACAGACAGCCCAGAAAGGCCGCCGTATCACGCAGACGGCTCAACCGAAAAAGCCGCACACACAGCACCACGATGACCGCCGTCACCACGATTCCCAGACAGCGCTGATGGATCGTGTACAGATAAAGAGAAACCATTGCAAGAGCCGCATGGTTTCCCACTGTCGGCCGGTCTGTCACCCGCATCATCACATAGAGATAGACCCAGAAGAAAAACAGGAGTGCGCATTCCGCCCAGGTAATATGCGCATAGACAATATAAGACGAGTAGGTACAGACAACAAAGCAGACCGCCGTCCTGACGATTCGGTTCATTTCGGGCAGATAACGCTTTGCCAGTCTCATTGAAATCAGGTAACTCCCCATCAGGAAAGCGCCGTTTAGTACGACTCCCGCATGATACAGACTCTCCCAGCTCCAATAAAACCATTTCCCCATCACTCTGAGGGGCACCAGAAGCAGACTATACCCATAAGAATAATAATTGATCCTTCCCGTCACCGACGTCCAGTCCATTCCCAGAAAAAAGGCGCTGTTGGACCAGTATCCGATCTCGTCATTAAACAGGATGGGCTGCCCCGTCTCGGACAGCCTGTACGTTGCAAGCAGAAAGATCACCAGCGCGGGGAAGCATGTAAGCAAAACCGCACGGTGTCTGCTGAGATATTCCTTCATATTCCGTTTCTCCAAAATCTCCGGCTCCTTCCGGCATCTGTCCAGTCTTTTACTCCCCCAGAAGGATCTCCACTGCCTTATCCAACTGGTTATCTACGTCATCGTCGTAATAGGCGTCGCTGTCAAATTCGCATATCACGTCGGGCTCGATGCCCACGCCGTGAATGTTATTGCCATTAGGAGTGTAGTAAGCGCTGATGGTAAGCTTTAATGCCGTGCCGTCCGTCAGAGGCAGGATTCGCTGCACAATACCTTTGCCAAAGGTAGTGGTGCCGACAAGCGTGCCCACTTTATAATCCTTGACCGCGCCTGCCAAGATCTCGGAGGCACTGGCGGAGTTTCCGTTGACAAGAACCACCAGCGGCATATCAAGCTGTCGTCTGCCATCACAGTTATATTCTTCCCGTTCACCATATTTATCTTCTGTGTAAACGATCAGGCCCTTTGGCAGAATTTGTCTGGCAATGTCCACGACCACATTCAGACTGCCGCCGGGGTTCCCTCGCAAATCAATGATCAGCCCTTTGGCATGAGCGCCCTTCACAACGGCCAGCGCTTCGGTAAACTGGTCAGTTGTCACATCGTCAAACTCCGTGATCTGAATATAACCTATGTTATTTTTTAATATCTCGTACTTCACGGTGGGCGACTCGATCTTCCGCCGCTCCACGTCTACTTCCAGATAATCACTCTCGCCTTCTCTGTAAATAGTCAGATGGACCTTCGTGCCCTGCTCACCTTTTACGCGGGAAACAATCTCGGAAAGTTCCATGCCCGCAGTGCTCTCACCATCCACCAAATAGAGCAGGTCATTTTCACGAAGCCCTGCCTCCTGCGCGGGAGTATTTTCGATAACGCCCGATATTTTACCCAGCCCGGTTGCCTGGTCGATCATCAGATACGCCCCGATGCCATAATAGATCCCCTCGGTATCCCGCATCAGATCCTCCCATTCTTCCTCGGTGTAATAGACAGAATAAGGATCGCCCAGCGCATCCACCATACCATGATACATTCCCTCGGTCATCGCGTCCACGTCGATATCCGCATCCTGATAATAATATTCTTCGATCACGTCCTCGATCGCGGAAAGCTTTTTCTCAGTCTCCTCACTCACGATGCTGTCCATGGCAGCTGTGCTTTTGTTCTCCGCCGCCTTCCTGCTGTCCACTGCCTCGTAAAATTTAACGCCCACAAGGACAAAGCCGCCGACGAGGAGCGTCGCCGCAATGCCGAGCATCATTCCCAAAAGAATGCCGCCGTTCTTATGAGGCTGCTGCGGGGGAATTGGCTGCTGAGGCTGGATATTATTCATATGGTAATAATTATTTTGATCCATTACACTTATCTCCTTTCGCCCATGCTCATTCGCAAATCGCCTCTCCGAGGCTTCTTTTGCTCATGTCCGGCTTTCGCCGTATAGTCTGGCACAAAAACAGCCTGATGAAAGCAAGCTTTCCTCAGTCCGCTTTTGCACCAGACTGCATGGACTCAATGCTATTTCAGGTAGTTCCACGGGCTGACGTAATTTCCGTTCAGGCGCACGCTGAAATGCAGATGCGGCCCGGTGGAACGCCCGGTCGAGCCGACTGCCGCGATATTCTGTCCTTTATAAACGGTCTGCCCCTTCGATACATAGAGCGCGGAACAGTGCATATAGATCGTGTAAAGGCCGCTGCCATGATTGATCATGATATAGTTGCCCATGCTGCTGCTGTAATCCGCCGCTACCACATCACCGTCATAAGCCGCCAGGATCGGCGTTCCCGAAGAAGCCGCCATATCCAGACCGTTGTGAAACTTCTCCACACCAAGGATCGGGTGCATACGGTTGCCGTACTCGTCGGAAATGCGCTTATATCCCGGGCAGGGCCACGCGAACAGACCGCCATTGTAAATGCGGGCCTGCGCATTTTCCGCCTCCAGTCTGGCCTTTTCCTCGGCCACCGCCTTCTCGAGCGCAGCGATCTCAGCATTTTCCTGCGCGATCATGTCCTCGTATTCCTTGATGGCCGCCTCTTTATTGGCAATGTCGCCGCTGACGGAAACGATCTGGGCTTCCTTCTCCCCGATCAGAGTATTGACATTTGCCTCCTCCTGCTCCACCGCAAGCTTGGCCTCGTCAAGGAGCTGCTTTTCCGTCTCCAGCTCCTCCTTGCAGAGCTCTACATATTTTCTGGTCGCCACATACTCGTCAAGCTTATCTCTGTCATAGCGGGAAAGCGCCTCGATGTAATCCGCGCGGTTGACAATACCCGCAATACTATTGGAACCGAACAGCGTTTCTAAATAAAAGGAATCACTGCGCTCATACATGAACTGGATGCGCTTCTTCATGGCAGCGTACTGTCTTTCCTGCCTCGCCTGCGCCTCATCCAGATCCCGCATGGTCTCCTCGATCTCCTGCTCTTTATCGGTTATCATTGTATTATATTGCGCGATCTTATCCTGTATGTCGGCAAGCTGACCGTCCAACTGCCTGACAAAGGCCGTCAGGTCGTTCTTGGACTGTTCCAGCTCCTTTTTCAGCTTTTCCACATCGGTCAGGCTGCTCTTTAAGCCGGAAACTTCCTCCTTCGCCTTCTCGATCTCCCGTTCTTTCTCGCGGATGCTCTCGCTTGTGACCGCCTGCGCGGTAAGAGAGGTCGTCCCGCAGGAAAGGATCAGCGCAAGACATATGATAACACTTGTTATTCTTTTAGTCTTTTTCCAAATTGCTATTTTCAAACTGTTATACCCTTAAGTGTCTTCTCACAGTCACCATACTCCCCAAAAATCCGATCCCCACGCCCAAGCCAAGCGATACGGGTACAAGTACGTTAAAGACCGCCTCCGCTGGCACAAAACTCAAAAGTTCTGAAAGCTGGGGAAACCGCTCCATCACGTAGCCCAGGACCACATTATAAATGGTATAAATGAAGCCGAGCGGAAGCGACGCCCCGATCAGACCGATCAAAATGCCTTCCACCACAAAGGGGGATCGCACGAAAAAGTCTGTGGCGCCAATATATTTCATGATATTGATCTCCTCTCTGCGAACAGAGATGCCGATCGCTACGGTATTGCTGATCAGGAAGATGGACACTGCCAGCAGGATCGCGATAATGCCCGCCGAAACATAGGCAATCAGGGCATTGACGCCTGTGAGAGTGGTCGCTACCAGCTCCGAGCGGTTGACCATGCGCACGCCGTCTATCGCTTCCAGATAGGTCACCAGCGCAGACTGCATGGATACATCGTTTAAGTAAACCTGATAATTTGCGGAGTTCTCCAAAGGATTCTCCGTAAAGCCGTCGCCGTACTCGCCAAGATACTCGTCCTTAAAGCCTTCCCATGCCTGTTCCGCCGAGATGAAATCCATTTTCGCCACCTCGGGACGCTTGGCAATCATATCGCCGATCTGCTGGATGCGGATATCTTCGATGCCCTCGTCAAAGAACACCCAGACGGAGACGCCCTCCTCCGCATTCTTTACGATATGCTGGAAGTTTGCCACAATTGCATAGAAGATACCAAAAAGAAAAAGGCAGGCAGCGATCGTCGCGATGGATGCCAGCGAAAAGAGCTTGTTCCGAAAAATATTGCGGAATCCCTGCTTGAGCGTGTAGAAAAGTGTACTAATCCTCATCTATGTACCCTCCCTTTTCCTCGTCGCTAATGATAACGCCGCGTTTCAAGGTGACTACACGTTTCTGCATGGCGTTTACAATTTCACGGTTATGCGTCACCACGATAACGGTGGTGCCGTTCTCGTTGATCTGCTCCAAAAGTTTCATGATCTCCCAGGAATTTTTGGGATCCAGATTACCCGTAGGCTCGTCCGCCAAAAGAATGGTCGGCTGATTCACCAGCGCGCGCGCCAGCGCCACTCTCTGCTGCTCGCCGCCCGAGAGCTGTTTGGGCTTCGCCTTATATTTGCCCGCAAGACCCACGATCGCCAGAATGCTGGGAACGTTCTTTTTGATCTCTTTATTCGACTTCTGGATGATGCGCTGGGCAAAGGCCACGTTCTCATAGACATTCCTGTCCTTCAAGAGACGGAAGTCCTGAAACACGATCCCCAGATTCCTTCTGAATTTAGGGATCTTTCTGTGTTTGATCTTAGAAAGATCATAGCCCATCACATTAATATAGCCGCTGGAGATCGTCAGCTCCCGCAAAAGGAGCTTAATGAGGGTAGATTTGCCCGAACCGCTGTCCCCCACGATAAAGACGAACTCGCCTCTGCTGATATGAAGGTTTACGTCCTTTAAGGCGGGAGCCCCTGTAGAATAGGCCTTGCTGACATTGGTCAGATTGATGATTTCATTCTCCACGGCGGGAGATCTTCTTCTTTTCTTTACTGCCACGTTACTTTTCTCCTATTGTTGATCCGTTTTTGATCCTATATTAAAATTCAAATGATTCCATGTACTTCATGTATTTTACGACCATCAACGCGATCTTAAACGTGATGGCGTCCTCGAACACCCGCAGGTCGAGCCCTGTGC
The DNA here is from genome assembly GCA_910576815.1 of uncultured Lachnospiraceae bacterium. GTDB lineage: Bacteria > Bacillota > Clostridia > Lachnospirales > Lachnospiraceae > UBA3282. Next base: position 71,350 of record CAJTKA010000009.1, on the reverse strand, counting down.
TTTTTTGCAGCTTATCCAAACGGTAGACCAGCGTATTCCTGTGGATAAACAGCTGTCTGGAGGTCTCGGATACGTTCAGGGAGTTCTCAAAAAACTTATTGATGGTAGTAAGGGTCTCCTCGTCGAACTCATCGGGGCTCTTGCCGTCAAAGATTTCCTTGATGAACATCTTGCACAGAGGGATCGGAAGCTGATAGATCAGACGTCCGATGCCAAGCTCGCTGTAAGCGATGACATCCCGCTCCCCGAAAAAGATCTTACCCACATCAAGCGCCATCTTCGCTTCTTTATAGGAACTGCTCACGCCCTTGATTTCGTTCACCACCGTACCGTAGGAAATACGGACATTCTGAAAGCTCTCCTTGCGTAAAAATGCTGCCACTGCCGATGCGCAGCTCTCGATTGCCCGCGCACTGTCGTCCTCGGAAAGATCCTTCACCACAATAACGTTATTCTCATCCACCGCTGTGATAAAGTCCTTATTATTGATGCCAAAATATGTGCGCACGCTCTCTAACGCGTTGCAGTCCTTTACATTATCCGTCTCAACGATGAGCGCCACGCGCCTGACATCCGTCTGAATATGCAGCTTCTTTGCACGGCTGTAAATGTCCACCAAAAGCAGATTATCAAGCAGAAGGTTCTTGATAAAATTATCCTTGTCAAAGCGCTCCTTGTAGGCAATGAGCAGGTTTTGGATCTGGAAGGCGACCATCTTGCCCACCATGTAGACATCCTCGCCCACGCCGCCCGCTACCAATATGTACTCAAGCTGCTGGTCATCGTAAATCTTAAAGTACTGATACCCCTGGATCTCCTGTGAATCTGCCGGAGACTCGGCAAACTCCGCCGCCGCCCTGCCGCAGCGCTCCATCTCGTCCGTTGTCTGCGCCGCCACCTTACCGTCGACATCCATCACGCATAGTTCAACTCTTGCGATCGCCTTTAATCCCTCGATCGTATTCTGCAAAATCTGATTTGAAATCATACCCCACCTCATCTGTTTCGTAGTAACAATTCACAATGCCTTTCGACCCCCATTATTACGAAAAGCAAAAGCTATGTCTTATTTTAATCTATAGTCACAAAAAAATCTACCTGTTTTCCTGAATTTTTTGTGTATTTTTTTGAAATTTTGGCGATTTAGGGAAATTTAGGTTTTTAGACATTTTGTACAAGGAACGAAATTTACAGATTTGGAAGCGGCAATTGAAGCAGCCAAGAATCTATGCTATACTGTAGGCAGCGATAAACAGTTCAAATGAAGAAGCTGATAAAGCTTCGGAATGGAGGTAATTATGGATATCGCAAAATTATCTATGGCTATGTCGTCCGCAAAGACGAATGACGCCTTCGGCGTTGCAATGCTCGCTAAGTCTCTGGATCAGGCAGAGACCACAGGCAGCCAGGTCGTCAACATGATGGACGCAGCCGCAATGGAGCTGTCCGTAAATCCCCACATCGGAGGAAACTTCGATATGACGGTATAGGATAACGTATGTTATTCCTGCTTGACTAGATCGGGTCAGACAGCGGATCCGGCCTTATGACCGGAGAGATAACGGCCATCTCGGGACCAAATGTCCGGAAATGACCGTTATTTATTTCCTTTTCTTTCATTATTTCAAATTCTAATCAGAACAAAAACCATTCCAGACTCATAACGCCCAAACACAGCACCACTGCCACAATGAGCGGCACCGTGACAAGCGGCTTCCGCTGCTGCGATTCCTGCCGTCCGCTCATCGGCATCCCGAGCCGAGGTTCCTGCTGTCTGCTCATCATCTGCGGCTGCAGAACCTGCGCCGTTTTGCACCCCTTCTGTCCGCGAAACAGCGCCCTCACCGCCCCCTGTCTCCCCTCATTCTTCGCGATCCAGGCAACGCAGCAGACGGCAATGGGTGTCGTGACTGCCGCAATCAGCAAATAGACCGCAAGTGCTGCCTGCAGCTGTACATTCGTCAATTCCTCCGCTGCTCTGCTCGCACTTTCCATATATGCGCTTCCTCCGATGGCTTTCGCCAGATACATCAGCACCACTTCGTAGGAATTAAAAAACATATGGCAAATCACGGATGCCCACAGACTGCCCGCCGCTTCCACCAAAAAAGCCAGAAAAACGCCAATTGCAAAGGCATAGACCGTCTGGTTGAAATTCATGTGCATCAGGCCGAAAGTGAAGGCCGAAAGCAGGATCGGCCAAACCCCGGCACTGTGCTGCAGCGCATTGTCGCCGACAGTCGAGGGCCGCGGCTGCATCCTCCCATCCTGATAAGCGTAACTTCCGTATATGATGCCGCGAAAGACAAACTCCTCACAGAAGGGGCCAAGTATCCCGATCATAAAGAGCATCACGGGAAATGGAAGACTCAATACATCTCCCTGCATGGCCGCCACCGCATTGTCCGTAAAAAACAGAGTCAAAGCATTTAACACCGTCACAAACGGCATAAGCAAAAAAGTGCCGAGAATAATCATCAGGATACTGGAAATCTTGATGCGCCGAAATGCAGTGGGACACACGGGCTTCGCCGCGGCTGCAGAGCCGTTCGATACAGACTGCGACATGGGCGCGGAGCCGTTCGGCACAGGCTGCGACATGGGCGCGGAGCCGTTCGGCACAGGCTGCGACATGGGCGCGGAGCCGTTCCATGCAGGCTGCGGCATAACGGCAGGCTCGTCCAGTGCAGGCTGCGGCATGGGCACAAATTCGTTCCGTACAGGCTGCTGTCGTGTAAACAGCAGAAACAGGATCGCCGGCACCATCAGGATCGCCTCCGACAAAAGGAAATTCACAATGATGCTGATCTTAAAATACGCCCCAAAAACAGACAAAATCAGAGACACCACAATATGTGTCAGTATCAATGTTAAAAACAATTGGTTCGCTTTCTTACTCGTCATGTATCTTCCCTCAGTCTATCCGTCTCCATCGTTTTTCTATCTCAGGCAGCAATTGTTAAGTCCGCCGTATCGCCTTCTCAGTGATCGTGATCTTTCCCGCCTTTAACAGGCCGCCCACCGCACGCTTAAACTCGTTTTTGCTCATCTGCGTTTCCCTGCGGATCACCTCGGGCGATGCCTTGTCATTAAAAGGCAGCACCCCGTCAAAGCTGTCTATGATCGCAAGCAGCCGCTCGCCGTCCTCCGCCATCTGCAGATAAGCTTTCTCCCGCAAAGAGAGATCCAGCTTCCCGTCAGGTTTTACGCCCGCCACGCGAGCCTTCACGGTATCTCCCACCCTGATTTCCCCGTAAATCTCCCGCTTGGGAATGAGGCCCGAATACTGATCGTCCACCGCCACAAACGCGCCAAAGTTATCACTGATCTCATAGACCGTCCCCGTCACATGAGCATCTTTTAGATAACTGCTGTTATTTTTAAGATACGGATACACATTCATAGTCGCACAGAGCCTGTCCGACTTGTCGATATAGACGGCAACCAACCACTCCTCACCGACCGCCACACGCTTAGTCTGCTCCTTAAACGGCAGTAAAAGGTCTTTTTCCAGCCCCCAATCCAAAAAGGCGCCAATTTTTCCGACCTCCGCCACCTTAAGCCTCCCCACCTCATGCAGGGTGAGCAGAGGGCGGTTTGTGGTGGCAATCAGCCTGTCCTTGGAGTCGCGGTATACGAAGACCTCAACCTCCGTGCCAATCTCCGCACCCTCAGGCACCTGCTTCCCCGGCAGGAGCACTTTTTCCTGTGCGCCTGACCGTTCCTCCGTTTTAGTCCCCTCACCCAGATAGACGCCGAAGTCTACTTTTTTTACGATTTGCAATGTCTGAATTTCACCTAACTGTATCATGATCTTCTCCGTTTCTGTTGTAATTGCTCAGCAGGCACGATTTGCCCGTCAAACAAAGGTCTGGCTGAGCTGGAACTCTACAACGCTGTACGGCGTCCCGTCCGTCTGATTCAGGCAGACCGTATAGCGCTTCCCGCTGTCTCCTACTGCCACGACAGGATGAATCTCGTCCCCCAGCACCGCCTGACTCTTATATTCCACGCGCAGCTGCCCGATTGCACACTCTCTCGGGATGCAGTCCAACGCCATACGGACATACTGCCCGTTATTGACATGATGATTCGTGTCCAAGTGATGGGGCTTGACCGTAAATGCCTCCATCTTTCTTCCTTCCGCCGGCACCTCGATCTTTCTGGGCGCATAGTCCATCGGGTATTTCTCCTCCGGCACATATCCCGCAAGCATATCCTCATTCGGCTTTACAGGACGCATTTTCTCCCTGTCCATCAGCGTCCAGATTGAATTTGCCCAAGCCAGCGCTTCCCCTTCCTTTGTCTGCATGAGGAAATTACGAAAGCCTATGAAACCGCGAAACTCATAGGGCAGCGTGCCGATTACGACCCGCTCGCCGTATTTTGGATAACGCCCGATACAAATCTGCCACGCGGACAGAAGCCATACCTGACCGATCTGATCCATATATTCAAGACCCAGCCCGATATCCTCAGAGTGGAACGTGGAACAGTCCTGAAAATAGTCCAACAGGGACTGCAGACTCAAACGCCCGTCCTCTCCTACCTCACTGTAACGTATCCTGCTGTCAAATGTATACATATCTTATACTCCTCTCAAGGATGCCCTTCATCTTTGCAATTGCGATCCCGTAATTGGTCACAGGCACACCCTGTCCGCCCGCAAAACGCATCCGCCGCAGGACTTCCCGCTCATTCAGCATACAGCCGCCGCAGTGAATGATGAGGGCATAAGGCGTAAGGTCTTCGGGAAAGCCCGTACCTGACGCTGTTTCTATTAAAAGGTCCTTTCCCGTATATTTTCTCAGAAAACGGGGAATCTTCACCGTCCCGATGTCATCACACTGTCTGTGGTGCGTGCAGCCTTCCGCAATCAGCACCCTGTCGCCGTCCTGCAGGCTGTCTATCGCCGCGGCGCCCTCTATCGCAAGCCGTAAAAATCCCTTATATCGCGCCATCAAAATGGAAAAAGACGTGAGCGGAACCTCCTGCGGCACAATCGCCGCCACCTCCTCGAACGCCTGACTGTCCGTAATCACAAGCGCAGGCGCCTCGCGCAGCTTGGTAAGGGTCTGTACCAGCTCCGTCTCCCGCGTCACCACGGGAACCGCACCCGCTTCCAGCAAATCTCTGATCGTCTGCTGCTGAGGCAGGATCAGCCGTCCTTTCGGCGCTGCCGAGTCAATGGGCACCACCAGCACCACCACATCAAGCGGTTTTACCAGATCCGCGACAAGATGGCGTTCTTCCCTGTCGGGAAGCATGGCGGCAAGACGCTCCTTTAATTCCCGAATGCCTGCGCCTGTGGCTGCGCTCACATAAATAACATCCGTTATTCTATTATCACTCTCCAATACCTGCTTTTTCTGCTCTGCACTGTCGCGCTCCGAATCTGATTTCACCGCATCTTTTTCCATGGGCGGTTCGCCATCTATTACGTCGATTTTCGTATACACGACGATATACGGAATCTCCTGTTCCTTGAAAAGCGTTATCAGCTCCTCGTCGCAGGCCGTCATTCCCACTGCAACATCCGTCACCAGCACCGCAATATCGGTCTTCCCGAGCACCTGCTTTGTCTTATTGACACGCTGCTCCCCCAGCTGCCCTTCGTCGTCGAAGCCGGGTGTGTCGATCAGCATCACGGGGCCCAGCGGCAGAAGCTCCATCGTCTTATAAACGGGATCTGTCGTCGTTCCCTCCACCGGAGATACCACCGCCAGTTCCTGTCCCGTCACCGCATTGAGCAGACTGGACTTGCCTGCATTGCGCCTCCCAAAAAAGCCGATATGTACCCGCTCGCCCGCCGGGGTGTTGTTCATGCTCATATGCTATCCTTTCTATCCCGACAGTTCAGCGCACGCCCATTCGCAAAATCGCGCATTCTGCGCTCTCCGCCGCTCTGCGGCTACTTTTGCTCATCGTCGGGCGTTCCCTCAGATCTTCCTCTTCCAGCTGGCCTTGTGCAAGCACAGTCCGGCTAAAAGATTCGGTCTGGCTGAACTGTTAAAATCGGAAGTCTCTCACTCCCTCCGCAATCTTCTGCAAATGCTCCTCCGCGATCTTTCGCACCTGTTCCTTAGGAATATTCGCCAGCTCCGCCCCAATCAGAGCCTCGCCGATGGCTTTCGTCTCGTCGGAAGCGTAGTCCATCAGGTACTCCTTCAAAGTCATCAATGCGTTGGGATGACAGCAGTTTTGGATCTGCCCCGTCTTACAAAGGCTCATGAAACGGTCGCCAGTCCTGCCCTCGCGGTAACATGCCGTACAAAAAGAGGGAATGTAACCAAGCTCCATCAGCCATTTGATGACCTCGTCAAGGCTGCGCCGGTCGGAAACATCGAACTGCTCTGTATCCGTAGGTCTCTCCTCCTCGGTATAACCGCCCACGGAAGTGCGGGATGCGCCCGAGATCTGGGAGACGCCCAAACGAATCACCTTCTCGCGCACCGCCTGACTTTCTCTGGTGGAGATGATCATACCCGTATAGGGCACGGCAATGCGGATCAATGCACACAGCTTGGCAAACGTCCCATCGTCGATACCATTGTCAAAAACGGAAGGATCGATATCATCCGCCCGCTTGATGCGCGGCACACTGATGGTGTGGGGTCCGCCCCCGTGAACAGCTTCCAGATGTTCCGCATGCATGAGAAGTCCCGCAAATTCGTACTTATATAATTCCAGGCCAAAGAGCACGCCCAGCCCCACGTCATCGATGCCGCCCTCCATCGCGCGGTCCATGGCCTCGGTGTGGTAATCGTAATCATGCTTGGGGCCCGTGGGATGCAGCTTTAAGTAGCTCTCCTTATGATAAGTCTCCTGAAAAAGAATATAGGTGCCGATGCCGGCCTCCTTCAACAGACGGTACTCCTCCACCGTGGTGGCTGCAATGTTCACATTGACGCGGCGGATGGCCCCGTTTTTATGCTGAATGGAATAAATGGTCTTAATACACTCCAAAATATACTCGATCGGGTTATTGACAGGGTCTTCCCCCGCCTCGATAGCCAGACGCTTATGCCCCATATCCTGCAAGGCGATCACCTCCTGCCTGATCTCCTCCTGCGTCAGCTTCTTTCTGGGAATGCTCCGATTCTTCGTATGATAAGGGCAGTATACGCAGCCGTTTACACAGTAATTTGACAGATAAAGGGGCGCAAAGATCACAATGCGGTTGCCGTAATAGGCAAGTTTGATCTCCTCCGCCAGCGCATAAATCTTTTCTAGGATCTCTTTGTCCTCGCAGGCAAGAAGCACCGACGCCTCTCTGTGGGAAAGACCCGCACAGATCGTGGAGCTGCCCTCCTTTCGGGGACGCGCCTTATCGAGGATCTCGTTAATAAGGGGCAGATTGTTTTTGTTTTCCTCTGCATATTGCAGGGTTTCCAAGATCTCCTCATGGTTGATAAAGTCATCTGCATGTAATGATTTCGGATCGTACATTTTTTTCCGCCTCCTTTCTTCCGTTTTATCAATGATCGCCCGACAGCCTTTCTCTTATGCTTCGTACTGTCGTACTTGCCGCATTCTATAACATCCGCTATTTATTCTCGTCGCCTTCACTGTTACGCCAAATGCGTCCGCCGGCTGTCATTCTACCTCTGCTGCATCTCCTCTACTCTCCACGATTCGATACCCCGCCTGCGCCACGCTCTCTTTCAGGGCTGCTAATCCCTCGGCCGCCTCCTGCCCGCTATGCGCCTTGTTATCGTAGAGACTGTACTGTGCACGCACCTGCACAGGAGAGAGATTCGGCATCACGACATTAGCGCCCGCTTTCAGACCAAGTTCCCGCCCCTGCAGGTGAATGGTGCCAAGCGCCGTAGTCGCAGGGATCAACGCTCTTGGAAGCGTCAATCTGGTAAGCGCCACCATAATGAGCGTGCGCTCCAAACTCCCGGCGGGATACCCCGCAAAAGGCGTATCGTGATGAGGGATAAAGGGTCCGATCCCCACCATGTGGGGCTGAAACGCCTGCAAAAACCGCATATCCGCGATCAGCTCCTCCGTGCCCTGAAAAGGAGAACCCACCATAAAGCCTGCTCCCGTCTGATAACCAATTTCCTTCAAGTTCCGCAGGCACTCCATCCGCTGGTCAAAGCGCTGATATGAGGGATGAATCTTTTCATAATGAGAACGGGTCGCCGTCTCATGCCGCAAAAGATAACGGTCGGCCCCCGCCCAGTGCCATATCTCGTAATCACCACGTGACCGCTCCCCCAGGGAAAGTGTTACCGCGCAGTCGGGATGGCTTTTTTTGATTGCACAAACAATCTTCTTGATACGCTCTGCCGAATCATTCCCATCCTCGCCCCCTTGCAGGACAAAGGTGCGGAACCCCAAACGGTATCCCTCATCGCAGCATTGACAGATCTCCTCGTCCGTCAGGCGGTAACGCTGCGCCTTTGCATTGCTTTTTCGGATACCACAATAGAAACAGTCATTTTTACAATAGCTCGATATCTCGATCAGTCCGCGGATGTAAACGTCCGTGCCATAATGCTGCCGTCGTATCTCATCCGCTTTATGAAATAACAGTTGTTTTTTATAGTCGCCCTCGATCAGGAAACGCCATTCGTCGTCGGAGAGCGTATCACCTGCAGCAAGGCGGTCTATCAGGTCTGTCATCTGTCCTCCTGCGTGCAATTTTCCAAGGCCCTTTTTAATTCAGGCAAATCATCCGAAATGATTTCCCAGACAAGTTTTCGATTAACACCCTCATAATCATGTACAATTTTATTTCTCAAACCATAAATCTGTCTCCACGGAATTTCCTTATGTATACTTTGGTATTCTGCACTTGATTTATTTGCAATTTCACCAAGCTGACTTAAATTAAAAACACTGGCTTCAATTATTATGTCATTGCCGGCAAATTCCTCATATTTCATTCCTGCTACATAATCCAGAATCTTTTCCACATATGTCAGCATTTTGGTTATTATGATTTCATCTTTCATAAATCATCACTCCCGTGCGCTTTATTTCGTCCTCTATTTCTGTTCCCTCCTGAATATGAGATATATCTAAAACATCTACCGCTTTTTCCACTGCAATTCTTAAATCCTCAATCAAACCCACAAATCTCAATCCCCGCAGTCCACTATCGACAAGCAAATCAATGTCACTTCTTTCAGTTGCACACCCCTGACTGTAAGAACCAAACAGAGTGGCACTTTTAACCCCGTATTCTTTTAAAATCGGAGAAATCCGCATTTTAATCTGATTTATGGTATATATCTTGTCTTCAGTCGCCATAAATTATGCCCCTCCTGCAGTTAAGAACATTTTCCTGCTAATAGTATAACACATACCAGAATCTTTACAACTCCGAGGAAGGGGACCTTGTGAGATACGATATATAAAACAAAACCCCGCCAGATTACATCTGCCGGGGTCCCATACTGGGCTACAAGGATTCGAACCTTGAAATGACGGAGTCAGAGTCCGTTGCCTTACCGTTTGGCGATAGCCCATCAACAATTAGAGATTATAAAGGAAAAAGGGCCGTTTGGCAAGCCCTTTTTCCTATTTTTTTAATTAAATTTCAAACATCAGCTCTCCGTAGGTCGGAATCGGCCAATATTCCTTATCCACGATCATCTCCAACTCGTCTGCTGGCGCCCGCAGTTCGTCCATGATGACCTTTACGGTATCCTTGTAGAAGAACGCCTGCTTCTTGGCATCCTCGATCGCGGAAGCTTCTTTCTCCGCCTGTTTCAGCTTGTCAAGCGCAGTCTGCATCGCAGCCAGTTTCTCACCCACTTCCGTCAAAAGAGCATCCTGCATCGCTGCATCCGCGCCTGCCGTCTTCACCGCGTTCACGGTGTCCGCAATCTCTTTCGTATAGCGGACGACCGCAGGTATGATCTGCTTGCCCGCCATATCGATCATGGTCAGCGCCTCAATGTTGATGGACTTCGCATATGTCTCGTAAATGATTTCTTCTCTGGACTCCAGCTCCACTTTGGTGAAGATACCGAACTTCTCAAAGAGCTTCACTGCCTTGTCAGTGGTAATGGTCTGCGCCGCCTCGATCATGGACTTAATGTTCGGAAGCCCTCTCCTTGCGGCTTCTTCCACCCACTCATCAGAGTAGCCGTTGCCGTTGAAGATGATCCTCTGGTGCTTCGTCATGTACTCTTTGATGAGGTCATGAATCGCAACTTCCTTATTCTGTGCCTGCTCGAGTCTGTCCGCCGCCTCGCAGAAAGCTTCCGCAACAATGGCATTCAGCGTGGTATTCGGGCTGGCGATAGAGTCCGCGCTGCCCACCATACGGAACTCGAATTTATTACCGGTGAAGGCAAACGGCGAAGTCCTGTTTCTGTCCGTCGCGTCTTTCTGGAAGTCAGGCAGGGTGGAAACGCCTGTCAGCAAAAGGCCGCCCTCCTTCACAGAGGTTGCCGCACCTGTCTCGATCAGCTGATTCACCACATCCTCAAGCTGCTCGCCAAGGAAGATAGAAATGATCGCCGGAGGCGCCTCATTCGCTCCCAGTCTGTGATCGTTGCCGACATCGGAAGCAGACTGTCTGAGCAGATCCGCATGGGTATCGACCGCCTTCATAATGCAGGCCAGCACCAGCAGGAACTGTACGTTTTCATTCGGCGTATCGCCGGGATCCAAGAGGTTCACACCATTGTCGGTGGTAATCGACCAGTTGTCATGCTTACCGGAGCCGTTCACGCCCGCATAAGGTTTTTCATGTAATAAGCAACGCATGTTATGTTTGACTGCTACCCGCTTCATGGTCTCCATCACGATCTGGTTGTGATCCACCGCGATATTGGCTGTCTCATAGATAGGTGCAAGTTCGTGCTGGGCAGGCGCTACCTCGTTGTGCTGGGTCTTTGCCGTCACGCCCAGCTTCCACAGCTCCTCATTCAAGTCCTTCATGTAAGCGCCCACGCGTTCCCTGATAACGCCGAAATAGTGATCCTCCATCTCCTGCCCCTTGGGAGCCGGTGCGCCAAAAAGGGTACGGCCCGCAAACATGAGGTCGGTTCTTTTCATAAACAGGTCCTTATCCACAAGGAAGTATTCCTGCTCAGGGCCAACGGAAGCCGTTACCTTGGTTGCCTCGTTGTTGCCAAAGAGTCTCACGATGCGCAGCGCCTGTTCACTCAAAGCCTCCATTGAACGAAGAAGCGGCGTCTTCTTATCCAGTGCCTCACCCGTGTAGGAGCAGAAAGCGGTAGGGATACAGAGGATCGTACCGCAGCCGGACTCCTTTAAGAAAGCAGGGGATGTGATATCCCATGCCGTATAGCCTCTGGCCTCAAAGGTTGCCCGCAGGCCTCCCGAAGGGAAGGAGGACGCGTCGGGCTCGCCCTTGATCAGCTCCTTGCCCGAAAACTCAGTCAGCATCTTGCCCAGTTCATCGGGATGGGACACGAACGCGTCATGTTTCTCCGCCGTAATACCCGTCAACGGCTGGAACCAGTGCGTATAGTGGGTCGCACCGTTCTCCACCGCCCAGTCCTTCATGGCCTTTGCTACGATATTCGCGGTGCTCATGGAAAGTTCTCCGCCCTCGTTCATCACCTTTACCACTTCCTTGTAGGCGCTTCTGGTCAGACGCTCCTGCATCTTACCGAGGGTGAACACGTTCTTTGCAAAAATCTCTTCCACATTAAATACTTCGCTCATAATCTCCTCCATCCCGGTTTCAAAAAAATGCGCTCCAAAAAAACTCTTTTTTTTGGAACGCCATCGTTCTGAATACCTGTATACAATTTCTGTATTTAAGATACTCTACTTTTTCAAAAAATGCAAGCAGAATTTTTCTTTTTTATCAAAATGACAAAAAATCCAACGAAAATCCATTCCCAGACTACACTTTTTACAACGAAAGTTTATGTGATTTTCTCTTTTCAATTTTCGTTCTGCGGAACTCGCGGAGATACTTCCGTAGGAAGTTTCTCTTTGCGTAGGATATCCCCCACCTTCGCCTCCGCGGACAGCTCCACCTCAATGATCTGCTTGGGATGCGGGCAGGATTCCACGGGATTTCCCTCCGCATCGTACATGGCCAGCACCTTGGCGGGAACATTTTCTCCACTTGGCTTCATGATTTCGATCTCGTCTCCCACACAGAATTTGTTGCGCTGTTCGATGCGCGCGCGGCAGACTGCCTGTGCGTCCCGCACTTCTTTCCCCGCAGCCGCATCACCCGCCGACCGGCCATCTTTCACTACAGCCGCATCATCCGCCAGCCGCAGCTTCCCTGCTGCCGTCGCCTCGCTCACCGTCCCCAGATAAACCGCCTCGCTCACATAGGTGCTCTCGTCATAGATCTGGGTGGTCTCGTCCGCCTTGCCGAAATAAAAGCCTGTGGTAAACTTGCGGTAGGTACATTTGCCGATCTCCGCCCGATACCAGTCCATATTGGCGCGGTATTTCTCCTCGGAAGTAAAATAATCGTCGATGGCCCGCCTGTAGGTACGAGCCACAGTCGCCACATAGAGGGCGGTCTTCATCCTTCCCTCGATCTTAAAACTGTCAATGCCTGCCTCTACCAGCTCGGGAATGTACTCTATCATATTGAGGTCCTTGGAATTAAAAAGAAAGGTACCGCGGTCATTCTCAAAGACAGGCAGATACTCCCCGGGTCTGGTCTCCTCCACCAGAGCATACTTCCAACGGCAGGGATGCGTGCAGGCTCCACGGTTCGCGCTCCGCCCGGTAAAATAGCTGCTCAAAAGGCAGCGCCCCGAGTAGGAAATGCACATAGCGCCGTGCACAAAGCTCTCGATCTCCATATCCTCGGGAATGTGCTCGCGGATTTCTTTGATCTCCCGCAGGGAAAGCTCCCTCGCCGACACGACCCGCTTCGCCCCCTGCTCCTGCCAAAAACGATAGGTCAGATAGTTTGTGTTATTGGCCTGTGTCGAAATGTGAATGTCGATCTCGGGGCAGATTTCCCGAGCCAGCGTAAACATCCCCGGGTCCGCTATGATCAGGGCATCCGGCTTTAGGTCTTTCAGTTCCTGAAAGTATGCCCTCGCCCCGGTAAGATCTTCATTATGCGCTAAAATATTGGCGGTCACATACACTTTCACGCCTCTCTCGTGTGCGAAAGCGATGCCCTCCGCCATCTCCTCCATGGAAAAATTCTTCGCTTTAGCCCGCAGGCCGTAGGCTTCTCCACCGATATAGACTGCATCCGCCCCAAAAATAACGCCTGTTTTTAATACCTCCAGGCTGGAGGCAGGCACCAATAATTCCGGTTTCTTCATTCCGCCCTCCTATTTTTAACCGATACTGTCACCCCATCCCCCACAGGCAGTATCGTCGTCGTCAGTGCCTCATGATGTGTCAGCTCGAAAAGATATTCCCGCATTCTGCTGTGGATCGTACGGTCCCTGCGCTCCACGGCAAACCTTGATTCCAAAATATCGCCATTTTGCAGGATATTGTCAGAAACCAGAAGGCCGCCCGGCGCAAGCAGACGCAGCACATCAGGCAGAAAATTCAGATACTGCCCTTTGGCGGCATCCATAAAAATCATGTCATAGGGGCCCGCAAGCTCCCTTAAAATATCCGCTGCATCTCCTTCCAGAAGGGTGATCGCATCTTCTCTGCCCGCCCGCCTGAAATTTGCTTTCGCCGCTGCGATCCGTCTCTCCACCTTTTCTATGGTAGTGATCTCGCATCCCACAGGAGCATATTCGCTCATCAGCAGCGCGGAAAAACCGACCGCACATCCTACCTCCAAAACGGACAAGGGCCGATGTATCGCCAGCAGAAATCGCAAAAGTGCCTGCGTCTGCGTGCGTATGATCGGCTCGCCCCCCTGTAAAGCTTCCTGTTCGATTTGATCCAAAAACGGCGTATTCCCGCTGTAAAACGAATCGAGAAAAACGTCCAGCCGCTCTGCGTCTATCACTTGCCGGCCTCCTGTGTCTCCTCCTCATCCGGAGCATTCTCCGCCATCACCGCCATCATCTCCTCCGCCGTCATCGCCGTACTCAGATCATAGATCCCGGGCTGGATCTTGCCGTGATTTTCGGACAGCAGCTCCTGGACCACAAAGAGATTGGCATCGCGGATGAGGCCGCGCTCCTCCAACATCTCGCCTACCGCCCTGACGGAAACCGGATCCTCAACATTCACACTGATGATCCTGCCTTCGCCCAGAGAAACAGGCGCTTCCGTAAAGATACGGTAGCCGTAATCGTAGGCCGCCGCCGATGCTTTGATAAGGTATGATACAAAAAGTACCAGCACCACTATTTTGATGACCAGCTCCACCGTGGAACCGATGATACCCTTTATTGTCATTGTATACTCCTATATGCCACATTCAGCTCGCACCGAGTCTGCGAAGCAGATCTCGCGATTGAGCTTGCTCAATCAGCCATATCGTAAAGTCGCATCTTCGATGCATGGATGAACTGGTTATCCGAGGTCGCAAAGCGATCCTCGAGTCGAGCGCCAGCTCGATTACTCAAAATCTATGTCCTCCGCGAGTAATACGTACGCTTCCTGCATCATGCGGCAGAACGCCAGTTCCGCCCGCAAAAAATCATCCACAAAGGGATTTTCCCGGAACTTCTCATATTCCATTTCAAAGGCCTCCATACGGTCAAAGAGTTCATCTCCATCCGTCTCGTTTTGAAGATCGAAATTACGCTGCCTGAACTCGTTTACTTTCTCATATAGCTCCGGCTGCTTTTTGATCTTTTCGCGTTGAAAGAAATATTCTTTGTAGGTATCGGAAGCCATGATCGTCTCTGCAAACTGACGGGCAGCTTCGATGATCTCTTTGTCTGACATGGTGACTTAAACCTCCATAATGATTGGTAGTATCATTGGCCTCCTCTTTGTGCGTTTCCAGACAAACTCACTCAGGGTATCCTTGATGACGCCCTTTAATTTGCCCCAATCCGCCTTCCTGCTCTTATCCAGGCAATCCTGCACGGCTTCTTCCACCACGCCTCTCGCCTCGTCCAAAAGCTCATCCGACTCTCTTACGTAGACAAAGCCCCTCGTCACAATGTCGGGTCCCGACAATAACTGGTCGCTGCCGGACTCCAGAGCCAGCACCACGATCACGATGCCGTCTTCCGCCAGATGCTGTCTGTCACGGAGCACCACATTTCCTACATCACCCACGCCAAGACCATCCACCAGGATCGCCCCCACAGGTACTTTTCCGGAAACGACAGCCTTTTCCTCATCCATTTCCAGCACATCACCGGATTGCAGCATAAAGATATTTTCTTTTGGAATGCCGAGCCCTGCCGCGATCTTTGCCTGCGCCTTCCTATGCTTGTACTCGCCGTGGACGGGCACTGCATACTTCGGCCGCACCAGGGAATAAATCAGCTTGATCTCCTCCTGGCAGGCATGTCCGGAGACATGCACATCCTGAAAAATCACATCCGCGCCTTTCATCTGCAATTCATTGATTACATTGGTGACCGCCTTCTCATTGCCCGGTATGGGATGAGAGGAAAAAATCACCGTGTCACCCGGCATAATGGAAATCCGCTTATGGTTATCGCTCGCCATACGGCTCAGTGCAGCCATGCTCTCGCCCTGGCTGCCGGTGGTGATAATAACCGTCTTTTCCGGCGGGAAATTCTTCAATTCCTCCATATCGATCAACGTCCTGTCGGCGATCTGCAAATAACCGAGCTTGGAGGCGGTATCGATGATATTGACCATACTGCGGCCTTCCACCACCACCTTCCTGTCAAACTTCTCGGCAGTATTGATGATCTGCCGCACTCTGTCCACATTAGAAGCAAAGGTCGCAATCAGGATCCTGGTATCCTTGTGCTCCAAAAAGAGGGAATCCAACGTATGTCCCACGGTCTTTTCCGAAGGAGTAAATCCCGGCCTCTCTGCATTCGTAGAGTCACACATCAATGCAAGAACGCCCTTTTTGCCGATCTCCGCAAAGCGCTGCAGATCAATGGCATCGCCAAACACCGGTGTGTAGTCTACCTTAAAGTCTCCCGTGTGCACCACCACACCCGCCGGAGAATAAATTGCCAGCGCCGCCGCGTCCACAATGCTGTGATTGGTCTTGATGAACTCAATCCGAAACTGTCCCAAGTTGATGGACTGGCCAAACTTGACGACCTTTCTCTTAGTGGTCTTCATCAGGCCGTGTTCTTCCAGTTTATTCTCGATAATGCCCATCGTCAGCTTGGTCGCATAGATGGGTATGTTGATTTCCTTTAATACATAGGGCAGTGCCCCGATGTGATCCTCGTGTCCGTGGGTGATCACAAACCCCTTTACCTTATTGATATTATCCCGCAAATACGTGATATCGGGTATCACCAAATCGATACCCAGCATCTCGTCCTCCGGGAACGACAGGCCGCAGTCCACCACAACAATGCTATCCTCATACTCAAAGGCGGTGATATTGAGCCCGACTTGCTCCAATCCGCCCAGAGGGATAGCCTTCAGCTTCGCCGCTGACCTTTCCTGTTCATTTTTTCTCAAACAAAATTACCTCCATTTCTCATTTCCGTTTTCTTTGATTTCATACACATTCATTACACAATGTCCACGTCATCCATTATGTTTTCAAACACAGCCGCCACTGCATTTAAAGTTTCATCATCATCTACGATCTCGTAAATCGCTTCTTTCTCCTCTGTTCGAGAGACATCGCGCAAAATCAACGCCTCCCCGTCACCCTCCTCGGAATCGGTCACCAAAAGATAGTCTAGGCCGCCTATCCTCGTCTGCTCCAACACGTAAAAATCGACCGGAGCGCCGTCCTGCGGGATAAATGTAATCTTCTCCATGTAATCTTCTCCATATTTGTGCGGAATTGACATTTCGCACCTTCTGTATTATTTACGGGAGTCGAGATACCCTTGCAGGATCAGGCACGCCGCGATCTTATCCACCTGCCCGACGCGTTCTTCCCTACGCAGTCCCGCCTCTATCATCGCCCGCTCGGCCGCCACCGTGGTCAGTCTCTCGTCCCACATCGTCACGGGAAGGCCCGTCCTTCTCTCCAGTTTTTCCTGAAAGGCAAGCGAAAGCTCGGCGCGCTCCCCCAGCGTGTCGTTCATATTCTTCGGCAGACCAAGCACGATTTCCCCCACTTCATATTCCTCAATAAGTTCTTCGATGCGCGCCAACGTCTGTCTGAGTTTATTCTCACGTTCCCGCCTGATGATCTCGATTCCCTGCGCCGTAATGAGTAAGGGATCGCTGATTGCCACCCCTACTGTCTTCGCACCGAAATCTAATCCCATGATCCTCATCTGTTTTTTTCACCATAGTTGACCATCTCGGTCAACCTTTCTTCGATCCGTCAATGGAGTTTTTGATGTACTCCACCAGCATTTCCTCCACAAGCTCGTCACGCTCAACCTTCATGATCAGGCTTCGCGCACTCTTGTGGCTGGTAATGTAGGTAGGGTCGCCCGACATGATGTAGCCGACGATCTGGTTGACCGGATTGTAACCCTTTTCCGTCAACGCCTCATAGACCGTGGACAGCACCAGCTTCACGCCCGTTTCCGGCGGCTCGGTCTCCACTGTGAAAAATTGTGTATTTTCTAAATCCTGCTCCCGCATATTCTCACGCCCTTATCTGTTGTCTATTATTTCCATAAATTTCCGTGTTCATCCTTGTAGTATACCTTATTCTGTAGAAAATTTCAATTATGTAAAGTATTTTCCATTTTCTCTCTCTGCCCCCACAGCAGCAGTCTCGCATCCTCCGACAGCGCCGGCGGTACCGCCCCCGGTCTCGCCAGATAAAAGCCCTGCAAAAGATCCACGTTAAGTTCCAAAAGCTTCTTTAACTCCGACCCCGTCTCGATTCCCTCAGCGATGATGAACATATCCCGCTGATGAGCGTACTCCACGATATTCTTTACGATATGCTGCTTGTTCTCATCCACGTCCACATCCCGCACAATGGTGACATCCACCTTCACATAGCGCGGATTCAGGGCCAGAAGGTTCAGCTCGCTGTTATAACCGCTTCCGTAATCGTCCAGCGCAAAGATTCCCGTAAAGCCCTCCGCTTCACTCTTTTTGCGGATCAGTGAAAGCTCCATATTCTCTGTCTCCGTAATCTCGATGACCACGCGGTTCTGAATCTTTGCAAACCGCTGGTGATACTCTTTCTCCTCCTCCACCGTCATATCTTCGTTGGTAATGGAATTGATGAACAGAAGGGCTTCCTCTGATACCAAACCCTTATCCAGAAGCTTCACGTAACTCTCAGTAGCTACAAACATGGTGATTTTCTCGATTTCAGCCATACAGCCTTCCTCTTTGGCAATCTGTAAAACCACCTCGGGATTCACAAGACTCGGCATATCCACCCGCATCAGGGCCTCATATCCGTAAACATTGCCGTTGTCCGCCCGGAAAATCGGCTGGAAATGATAACTGATCTTCTTTGCTTCCAGCATCTGGTGGAACTCGATTCGACTCTGATCCTCGGACATCTGCTGCTTCCAGGCTTCCCTGTCAAATCTCTGCAGTAGCCCCTTCTTCGTACGCTTCACCTGATACATGGCAAAATCCGCATATTTTAAGAGCATTGCCCGATTATCGCTGTCCTGCGGATAAAATGCGTAGCCGCCGGATGCAGAAAGTCCCATATTATAACCGTCAGGCAGAACAAACTCCACCTCGTCGATGGCCTGATACAGCTTTTTCAGGCAGGCTTCTATCTCCTCCTGGTTATCAAAACCATGGAACAGTATCACAAACTCATCACCGCCCATGCGCGCGCAAATCGTGCCTTCGGGCGTATTCTCCTGAAAACATCTGGCCGCTGTCTGGATATAAAGATCGCCAAAGTTATGGCCAAATCGGTCATTTGTTGTTTTCAAATTATCCAGATCGATCATCAAAAGCGCCGCCTGCTTCATGATTTCCGGCCGCTCAAAGAGCTCGTCTGCCTCCCTGCGAAATCCCCGTCTGCCATAGAGTTTTGTCAGAATATCGCTGTCGCGCTCCCGCTCGATCTGCTTCCTCTCCAGAGTAGCGGCTGTCACATCCTCCAAAAGCCCTACCAGCCTGTCTCCGTCCTGTGTGGAAGAAGACCGCAGATAGCGCACGCTGCCGTCAGGCTGATTCATGGCGTAAACAGTGCTCCCGTCCTCCATCACTCTGGAAGTCAGATTCCTTTTGATCCCCAGTTTGATCTCACGGAAACGATCTACCGTCAAATTCTTGATATCCACATCCTTCGCGCCCATAAGCGGAAAATAATTTTCCGTCACAAACACCTTGTCAGAACCTTCTTTTAACTCGTAGCCCGCCATATCCACACTGGACATGCGCATAATCTGCGTAAAGCGGGTCGCTGAATCCATGACCTCCTGCTGTAAGTGTGCAATGGCATCGGAAAATCGATCGATCTCACGAATGCCCGTACGGGAAAAAGAAGGCAGTTCTCCCTGTCCCTCCGCTTTTCTCACCTCATCCGACAGCAGATGAATCGGTTTGGAAAGGTGGTAACTTACCAGCAGGATACCAATCAAACCAATAAGCATCGTTACCAGAAAACACGCCGTCAGCGTCCTCTTGATCTGTGTGGAAAAAGCAAAAAGATCGCTGCCTTTGGCCATGCCTACCAGATACCAGTGGTCTGTGTCAAAGGGTGCATTCCTGCTGTAGAGCGTGATCCCCCGCACCGCTCCATAGTAATCTCCTTTTGTGTCAGTGACAGCTGTCATTCCCTGATCCGTAAAGTGAAGCTGCATATCGTCAAGGGCGCTCCGACTCATGATTTCGCTAGAAAGAACGACAGGCTTTAACTCCCCGTCCTCCGCATTCCCGCAGACCAGCAAATAGGATCCGCGTTCCCGCTCTAAAAGCTCGCCGCAGGGAAGAAGTGTACCCACATAATCCGTAAGAAGCTCCACTCCAATCACGCCGTATACCGTACCATCCTCTAAAATCAGAGGCTGTGAATAAGCGATGGCATCCTTGTTATCTCCGGAAAGCCGATAGGTCTCCGTCGTCCAATAGCCGCAGGCTGCAGCGCTCAGTGTGCCGGCTTTGTCCATCGCCGTCTGGAAAGGTTTATAAAAGAAAGGCTGCTCCACGCTGTCCTGTGCAGAAAATACCGGCTGCCAGCCCGCATCCGTCGCCAGATAGTTCCCCCGCACCACCTCTACTGAGGCCCGTTCCACCAGAATATCCGCATGGCGTTCCGACGCTCTGGAAGTGGGATCAAAGTCCCGCAGATAAATGCCCTGCACTGTCTCAGGCGCTTCATTCGCAAGCGATTTCGTGTTTAAGAGCATAAATATACCCGACACCTGCTTATTATACATAGCATCGATCAGCTCCGGACATAATTCCCCGATGACCGCAGCACAGCCGCCGGGTCTGTCGAGGTCTTCCCGCGTCAGCTCTCCTCTTGCCAGCATTCCTGCCACGCAGCTATTGACTTTATCAGTCAACGCTTCCAAATCCGCCCAGCTTTGCGTCATATTGTTTGCCAGATAGCCGCCTCTGTTCTCCACCTGCTTCGCCAAAATATCTTTGGCATTCTGGTTGATGGTCTGGATCACGCCGCTCATGGCAAGGCTAACCACCAGCAGCAGCATCTCCACCGCCAGTACTGCCAAAAGCGACCTCATGGCAATTTGGAAAATAGATCTGCCTTTTTCTTTTCTTCGATCGGACATTTGGTACTCACCTATTACTGTATTTTCGCTTGTTCCTGCAAGCCGTCTTCTACTGTGCAAACTCCTGCAGGCGCTGCAGCGTCTCCTCATACCAGGCGTCAAAGTTATCATCCAGCTCAAACTCCGCCACAGATTCCTCCAGACTCAGTCCCTGCGCCATTCTCTGCACCACAACTTCTCTGTCGGCCACCGCCTTGTCACTCATGGCATATTCTAAGATATTTCTTGCCTTACCGCCGTTTTCAAAGGCTTTGGTAGTGTAAAGCTCATTGCCGTTCACGGTGTCCACACCCACGGTCAACACTTTTTTCATACCATCTTTGATTTCTGCCCCGCTGCCTTCGATGGCACTCATGTTATTCGCCGTCTTGGTCACGGGAAGATAGCCGGAATCCACGGAAAACTTAATGTTCCTCTCGTCCGCGGTAAACCACTTCAAAAATTCCACGGAAGCGTAAACCTCCGCCTCCTCGCCCTTCGTCACGACCATGCCCGCGCCCTGCTGCACTGCGTAATCACCGCCGTCAAACTGCGGGCAGGGCAGCACTTCCATCTCGATCGGATAGCTCTCGGAATCACTGATATTCACCGACTCAGGAAAGAAGGATACCCCGGAACTTGAGCCCACATAGGCGATGATATTGCCTGTCTTGATATCGTCGCTCCGAAAACGCCCGGTCGCCGCAAAATGCCCTTTGATAAAAGGAATATAATAGTTATCCCACAGCTTTTTCGCCACTGCCTTATCAAAGTTGAGCGTCATCTTGCCGTCAGCCACCTGAAAGATTTCCTGTCCCAGCTGCATACTGCCAATCAGCATATAGTTCGCCATCGCATCCCTGCCAAAGAGCGCCTTGCCGTCGTCAGGCACATCGGGCGTCAGTGAATCCGTCCATTCAAAATACTTTTCGGCCGTGGCCGTCAGCCCCTCCATATTCGCCATATCATCGTAAGATGCCCCCGTTGCCGCCGCAAACGCGTCCCAGTCCGTCTTGTTGATGACCAGCAATTCGAGAGACTTGGCTGTGGGAAAGATCTTGATCTCGCCTGTGCCCGCAAAATCTCCCTCTTTCAGGTAACTGTCTATGTAAGCGTTCTTTTCTTCTTCACTCAGATAGTCCTTCAAATCCATAACTTGACCCAACTGGTCAACCGCGTATGCCGTGTCCGCATATGCCATAAAAATATTTGGCACCTCGTCCGCACCGACTTCACCCTGCACCGCCGCCAGCACATTGGTCTCCAAATCATTCACCGAACCCTGACTGACACTCTTGACGATAATGCCCTTCTGTGCGCCAACGGATTCGTTGAACTCCTCCACCAAGCCGTCAAAAGCGCTGAGCTGATCGCCGTTATAGTAGGTCCACACCGTGATTTTTGTGGGATTTTTCGGATCCAGGGGCGACTTGCTGCCACAGGCTGAAAGAATAAGCCCCAACGCGCAGACCGCGCACAGCAATGTCGTCTTATATTTCGGTTTCATCGTCATTTCCTCCCCGTCAGTGCAATATCGATCCTTCCCCTTTTTCAGCAAATTTTGCCAGATACGCTTTTATTGTACTCTTTTTTACCTGATGGGTCAATCTTTTCATGCCACGGCCCGTGTCGGCAGCGCGCATCAGGTATGCGCCGCTTTTGCAAGCATCACGTCCTCCTCCAAAAAGGACAGGATTTGGCATGGGACGATACGGTTTGCCAAACATTGCGCTGTTTCATCATCGCCGCTTAGCGGACCTTTCATTTTCTCCTCCGCTTGTGCCTTAATTGCCACCTTGACATAATGGGGGGTATGCCCGATCCACCAGCTCCCGTCCGCCCTCTCAATACGCTCCTCAAAAAGGACAGACACCTCCCTGCCCAAAAAGGTCTCCCGAAACGCTCTCGACATCTCCCGCTCCCGCTTCATCAGCCGCTCGCTCCTTGCCGCCTTCTGCGCCTCAGTAAGCTGCCCCGGCATATCCGCCGCAGGCGTGCCCTGCCTTCTGGAATACTTGAAAATGTGCATCTCATAAAAGCCGACCCGCGAAAGAAAATCCTCTGTCTCCTGAAATTCCGCTTCTGTCTCCCCCGGGAAACCCACGATCACATCGGTGGTGATGGCCGGATTCTCATAATATTTCCGCAGCCTCATGACCGCTTCCAGGTAAGCTGCCGTATCGTATTTGCGATTCATCCTGCGCAGGACAGCGTCACTTCCGCTTTGCAGGGAAAGGTGAAAATGCGGGCAGACCTTGGGCAGGCTGCTCAGCGCTTTGGCAAATTCCTCCGTCACGATCCCCGGCTCAAGCGACCCCAGACGGATGCGTTCCACTCCCGTGATCTCAGACAATTCCCGCAAAAGCGGCAATAGCTCCGAACTGCCGCGCTCCATCGGAGATCCGCTTTGCGGAGCTCCCGCAGGAATTTTCTCCATACCGTAGGAACTCAGATGGATCCCCGTCAACACAAGCTCCTGATAGCCTGCCTTTGCAAGCCGCACCGCCTCCGCAAGCACATCCTCCTGTCTGCGGCTCCTGATCCGCCCTCTCGCATAGGGAATGATACAATAGGTACAAAACTGATTACAGCCGTCCTGAATCTTTAAAAAGGCGCGGGTGTGTCCCGAGGTCTCCCGCAGGGAAAGCTCCTCGTACACTGCGGCATGCCCGATGTCGATCCTGTGGATCTCCGGTCGACTTTCGTTTCTTTCTGCGGGTATTTGAGCCTCCCGCCCGGCCAGGTAATCCTCCAGTATCTGAACCAGCTCCCCCTTTTTGTTATTGCCGATGGCCAGATCCACCGTGCCGTCCGCCTCCAGACTCGCCTGCCCGGTCTGCACATAGCAGCCGACAGCCACCACCACGGCATCGGGATTCAGGCTTCTCGCGCGGTGCAGCATCTGCCTGCTTTTCCTGTCGGCAATGTTTGTGACCGTACAGGTGTTCACGATATAGATATCCGCCGTCTCATCAAAAGGTACAATTTTGTATCCCTTTTCTTGTAACATTTGTTGCATAAAGTCCAATTCATAGGCATTTACCTTGCAGCCAAGATTATGTAATGCTACACTTTTCATAGTAATCTCCGCATTTTTTGTAGTGTTTTATCATTGACTTTTGCTCTGCCAACATTTAGTATTAGGTTCAGAAAGTATAAAAATTAAAGGAGGTATTTCCGCAATGAAAACAGTACAGATTTCTTTAAATTCTATCGATAAGGTTAAATCTTTCGTGAATGATATCACAAAGTTTGATTACGACTTCGATCTTGTGTCCGGCAGATACGTGATCGACGCAAAATCTATCATGGGTATCTTCAGCTTAGATTTATCCAAGCCGATCGACTTAAACATCCACGCTGAGGACGGCACGGATGAGGTTATGGCAGCGCTGAAGCCCTACATCATGTAATGAAGTAAATTTCTTCAAAATCAACTTCTAACTACGGTATAGAAGAAATCCGAACAGCTCCGGGATTCCCAGGGCTGTTTTTTTACGCCTGCACCACGATCACCTCTTTGGTCGTGAGCGCCTTCTCCACCAGCTCGTCGATCCCCTCCTGCAGATTCTGCTCATGTCTCTTGATGATATTCAGATTGGGCTTGGTCACGGGATGCTTAGCCACAAAAATGGTACAGCAGTCCTCGTACGGCAGGATCGAAGTCTCGTAGCTGTCGATTTTCTCCGCAATATCCACGATCTCCATCTTATCAAAGCCGATCAGCGGTCTGTAGACAGGCATGGTGCACACCTCGTTCGTTGCCGCCAGGCTCGCCATGGTCTGGGAAGCCACCTGTCCGATGCTCTCGCCTGTGATCAGGCCCAGACATTCGGTCTCCTTCGCAATATGTTCCGCAATGCGCATCATGTAACGGCGCATGATGATCGTCAGTTCATCGTGCGGGCACTTGTCGTAGATGTAGAGCTGGATATCGGTAAAATTCACCACGTGCAGCCAGACAGGTCCCGCATAAGCCGCCACCTTCGCCGCCAGATCGACCACCTTCTGTTTCGCCCGCTCGCTGGTGTAAGGCGGTGCGTGAAAGTACACGGCATCGATCTTCACACCGCGTTTGGCGATCATCCATCCCGCCACCGGAGAATCGATACCGCCCGACAACAACAGCATCGCCTTGCCGCCTGTCCCCACAGGCATCCCGCCGGGTCCCGGTATGATCTCAGAATAAAGATAGATCTTGTCCCTGATTTCCACATGCAAAAGGATGTCCGGCTTATGCACGTCCACCCGCATCTCGGGATAGGCATCAAGGATCACCCCGCCCAGTTCCACGTTGAGCTGCATGGAATCGAGCGGATAATTTTTACGCGCCCGTCTTGCCGCCACCTTAAAAGTCTTGTTCCTGTCAGGATACGCGTCGCCCACGAAGCGCACTACATCTTCGCAGAGCTTTTCAAAGCCCTCGTCCTCCACATACACCACAGGGCAGATACCGGAAATGCCAAAAACCTTTTTCAGGCTCTCCACCGTCTCCTCAAAATCAAAGTCCGAGAGGGCATCTACATAGATGCGCCCGTCCGTCCTGCGCACCGTAAACTCCCCTTCTGCCTTTTTCAGGGCGTACTTGATCTGTTTGACCAGTGCCTCCTCAAAGAGGTAGCGATTCTTGCCCTTGACGCCGATTTCCGCGTATTTGATCAGAAATGATTGATACATAAGCAGCACTCCTTTTTCCCGTTTATCCGCTAATTGCGAAACTCATCACAATGGTAAAACAATTGTGCAAATAGTATAACCATAAGCAGACCCTTGGAGAACATTGGTACTTGACGAGGTTATTTCGAGTCTCGTACCATTATGTTCGACGGAGTGAAAGCGCGTCTGCGTTGGTTATGCTATTTGTACAATTTTAGCAAAGATAATGGAGTTTCGCATCAACTTAGCGTCTCGTATATTTCCTCAGTTTCGGCACGATCTCCTCCAGATTTTGACAGGTGTATGCAATCTCCTCCTGAGTCGTAAAACCGGAAAGGCTAAAACGAATGGTGGACTGCAAAAGCTCCTTCTCCACGCCGACAGCCTTTAAGGTAGCCGACGGCTGCGGCTTGTGAGCGGCACAGGCGCTTCCGGCGGAAACATAGATCCCCCGCTCCTCCAGCGCATGCAGAAGCACCTCGCTGCGCACGCCCCTGAAGGAAACACTCACAATGTGCGCCGCGCCTTCCCTGCCGGGACAGCCGTTTATGATCACATCGGGTATGCTCTTGACCCCATTAGTCAATTGCTCCCGCAGCCCATAAATCCTTTCCACATCCTGCTCCAAATTCTCATACACCATCTCCGCCGCTTTGGCAAAGCCCGCGATTCCGGGCAGGTTCTCCGTACCTGACCTAAGCCCACGCTGCTGACCGCCGCCGTACATCACAGGGCTTACCTTTGCTCCCTCCCGCAGATAGAGAAGCCCCACGCCTTTTGGACCGTGAATTTTATGGGCGCTTGCAGAGAGCATATCAACCTGCATCTTTTTCGGATACAGTCTGACCTTGCCGAAACCCTGCACCGCATCTACATGAAAAAGCGTTGCCTGATTCTTTCTTTTGATCAAAGCGCCCGCTTCCGCGATCGGCTGGATGCTGCCGATCTCATTGTTGGTGTGCATGATGGAGACTAAAATAGTGTCGGGCCTGATGGCATCCGCCAGTTCGTCAAGCGAAATCCTCCCCTCCCTGTCCACGGAGAGATAAGTCACCTCAAACCCCTGATTCTCCAGATAGGCCATGGGCTGCAAGACCGCCGGGTGCTCGATCTTCGTCGTGATCAAATGCCTGCCGCTCCTATGGTTTGCCATCGCCGCACCGATTACCGCAATATTGTCAGACTCTGTCCCGCCGGAAGTAAAAAAGATTTCCTTTTCATTCCCTTTTAAAAGCTTCGCAAACGTTTCATCCGCGTATCTTAAGTAGGCTTCCGCCTCCACTCCCTTGTGGTGCAGGCTGGAAGGATTCCCGTAATCTTCGCACAAGATCCTGTGCATCAACTGCGCGGCCTCCGTAAAACAGGCGGTGGTCGCGGAATTATCCAGATAGACTTCCATTGCTGTTATTTCCTTCCTAAACCCTATATTTCTACAATATGATTTACGCTTCTAAATGGTACATCAGCCAGGAGAGGACGACCAGCCCTGCCGTCTCTGTGCGCAGGATACGCCGCCCCAAAGTAATGGGCGTGACACCCTCCGCAAGGGCCATCTCCACCTCGCCCTCCTCGAAGCCGCCCTCCGGCCCGATCAAAACCGCCACGCTCTTTCCCGGTTCAATTCCTTCTATGAGCTGCCTGGTCTGCGCCATGCCGTCCTCCGACAATTCATAGGGAAGGAGACGCACATCCATCTCTCCCGCATAGGACAGCGCCTCCTTCATCGTCATTGGCATCCTTACCACGGGGATAACGCCCCGTCTGCACTGCTTGGCAGCCGCCTCCGCAATCCCCTGCCAACGGCTTACCTTCGCCTGCGCTTTCTTTTCGTCCAGCTTCACCACACAGCGTCTGGCCGCCACGGGAATGATCTCATACACCCCGAGTTCCACTGCTTTCTGCACGATGAGTTCCATCTTATCCGCTTTGGGAAGACATTGAAAGAGATAAATCTTAGAAGGCAGTTCCACGCCTTCTTCTTTGACAAACCGCAGGGAACAGATCACCTCGTCCTGCGCAAATTCCTCAATGCCGCAGCGGTACTCCTTATCGTCCCCACTGCACCTGACCGCAATCTCTTCGCCGATCTTCATGCGCAGCACGTTTTTCATATGATTCACGTCGTTGCCCGTAATCACGACACGCCTATCCTGAATCTGGGACGGTTCCACAAAAAATTGATACATATTCAAACTCCGTTGATCCGCCAAACGCGCATCGTTCTTTCTTCATCTGCCCGCAATACAGCATTCCGCGCATCAATCTTCCTGCGCTTCCTCCGTTTGCGGAACCTGCTGTGGAGATTCCGTCTGTACCTTAACTTCGCACAGTCTGCGCTCCTCCCGTTTCTTCTTCAAGCTGCGGATCGTTGTCACCAGTTTTACGATCACCACAAACACCACGACGCCCAAAACGGCTCCCGCACTGTCAATGCACACATCCGAAAAACGCCCCGCGCGCCCCGGCACAAAAAGCTGGTGTATCTCGTCGCTGGCAGCGTAAACGGCTGCCGCGCCGGAAGCAGTCAAACCGTGTCTGAGCAGACTCATTTCCCACTGTCCGATCCAGATAAAAATCAGGACGGACAAGATACCAAACTCCGTCATATGCGCCGCTTTGCGCACAAAACCCTCGATGGCATCCGCGATCTCCTTGACCCGCGCGTCGCTTAAGTCCAGATTAAAAAACGTTCTGGTATTGCTCACGAGCTGGTAGGTAAAGCTCTGGCTCACGGCGCCGGACTCCTCTTTTGTCTGCGCGGAAAAGGCAAAAATGATACACATCCACATGATTGCCAGCACGCCTGCCAGATTCCGCAGAAAGACGATTTTCATTTTCTTCCGCCGCGCCGCGATTTTCTCCTGTTTGCTTTCTTCCGGCTTCACTTCTTCCTGTTTAGCCGCTTCCTGTTCTTCTATTTCTTCTTTCTTCATATCCTGTTCCATTTCATTTTAAATATTTATATTGCTTTGATTTCTATATGTAGTCATTCGTATGCCTGCCGCTTTTCGTCAGTCAGTTTTTCGCGCAGTCACAGACCGCCACTCACCCTGCACAGTCACTTCCAGTACTGTCAGTCCTGCTGCCTCGCAGGCCCGCGTTACCAAATCTTCCTTCCCTTCAATAATGCCCGATGTAATATAGACGCCGCCCTTTTTCAGGCAGGGCACAATGACTGGTGTCAGCGGCACCAGCACATCCGCCAAAATATTTGCCGTCACGATATCATACGTTTCAACGCCTGCCTGATCCTGCACTTCCTGTTCGGTGATGATGTTGCCGATCAGCAGCTCAAAATCCTTCTTAGCAATCCCATTCGCCTGCATATTCTGCGCTACGGCTTCCACCGCACAGGGATCAAGGTCTGTGCCAAACGCATGACCCGCACCGTACATCAGCGCTAAAATGGCAAGAATACCGCTGCCTGTCCCCACGTCCAAAAGCTCCGCTCCCGGCGTCAGATACTTCCAAATCTGCCTGATACAAAGCTGCGTGGTCTCGTGCATCCCCGTGCCAAAGGCCGTGCCTGGATCGATATGCAGGATCCTTTTATCCCTATCTTCTTCCCGCACTTCCTCCCAGGAAGGGATCACCAGCAGATCGTCTATCGTAAATTGATGGAAATACTGCTTCCAGTTATTGATCCAGTCAATATCTTCCGTTTCAGACACGGTGACAGTCCATTCGCCGATCTCCATATAGGAGCGGACCTCCGCAAGCGCCTCCTCGATCAGCGCAAGCACGCTCTCCTTAGTGATCGTCTTTGCCGCCCCGCTGCCTGCTTCCGCCTCGGTCACCGTTTCCCCATCTGCCGCCACATCCATCGTTTCTTCGCCTGCCACCTGACTGCTCAGGCGCAAAGAGCCATCCTCACGCTCCTCCACAAAGAAGCTTAAGTAGGCAACGCCGTCGTCGGCCTCGGCCTCGGGCAGAATATCCACGAACATCTGCTCCTTCTCAAGGGCAGTCAGGGGCACCTTATCCTCGATCTGCGCCCCCTCAAGCCCTCTGTCGTAGAGCTCGCTGATGATGATGTCCTCTGCATCTACGACTGTTTTAATTTGAAATTTCATCCACTTCATAACATCCCGCCTTCCACGGAGATTGCGTAACAAGCGTTTCTTCTCGTTCACCTTTCGCTGAGCTCCAGAAGCTTCTGCTTAAGGTCGTTCTCCATCACCCGCATTTCTTCCTCAGCCACACGGCGCTTCTCCCTGCCATCGGCCTGGATCTTCATGACCTCGTCCAGGGTGGAAATCAGGTTTGCGTTGGTGGTCTTTAACGTCTCCATATCAATGATGCCGCGCTCAGACTCTTTTGCGCTCTCGATGGAAGCAGTCTTTAAGACTTCCGCATTCCGCTTCAAAAGCTCATTGGTCATATCGGAAACTTCCCGCTGTGCCCTCGCCGCCTGCTCTGCATGGGTCACACCCAGCGCCAGCACCATCTGGCTTTTCCAGAGGGGAATCGTATTGACGATCGTTGACTGGATCTTCTCCACCATCATGGTGTCGCTGCTCTGCACCAGTCTGATCTGAGGCGCTGTCTGAATGGATACCATTCTCGTCAGTTCCAGATCGTGAATCTTTTTCTCAAAGCGGTCGCAAAGAGCCTCTAAATCTCTGGCCGCCTGCGCATCCTCGGGCAGACCGCTCGCCTTTGCTTTCTCCAAAAGCGCGGGCAGTTCCGTCTCCCTGGTCTCGGCAAGCTTCTTTTTGCCCGCCAATATGTACATGGAAAGCTCCTTAAAATAATTCAAGTTCAGGTCGTACATCTTGTCAAGAATCGAAATGTCCTTTAACAGCATGACCTGATTATTTTCAAGCGCTTCGCAGATCTTGTTGACATTGGTCTCCGCCTTGGAATACTTTGTCTTGATGGCCTCCAGTTTGTGCGCAGGCTTTTTGAAGATGCCAAGGAACCCCTTCTCCTCCTCGTCAAAGCCTTTTAACTGCGTCACCACTTCGGAGAGCATGTCGCCCACCTCGCCAAGGTCCTTGGTCTTTACATTCTCTAACGCGTTTCCCGAAAAGTCCGCCATCTTCTTCTGCGTACCCACGCCGTACTGTAAAATGGCCGTAGAATTATGCAGGTCGATTTGCTTTGCAAATTCATCCACCTGCCGCCTTTCCTCGTCGGTAAGGATAGAGTCGTCAAGTTCCTGTTTTACGGCTTCCGTCTTCGGAAGTTCGGCAAGGGGCGCCTGCTCCTGCACCATCGTCTCCACCTCGCCAAATACCAAAGTGGGTGCCTGCTGTTCCAACAATTCTGTTTCGCTCATAATATCCTCCATGCCGGAGCTTTAGGCGAAGGCCGCGTGCCAAATGTCAAATTTGGCTCTGCGATTCCGAGTTTGCGGCTCCAACGCAAACTCGCGATTGAAAAATCAGCATATCAGTGTGATTTTTCAATCTGTCCTCCTTTGTTTTATAAGTATCCATCTTGTTTCAGTATCGTATGTAGCGCCGAGATATCCGACTGGATATCCCAAGCTTTTTCCCGAAAAAGTTCATCTAAGAACTTCTCAAAGGCTTCGTTGATATTGTCCACCGCATTCTCGATCTCCCGCTTGGTCTGCTCCACATTGGATAAGTCAAGCTGCTGCCTGTCCAGATCGCGGTACGCCTCCAAAAGCTTTTTGGTGGTAGGCAGGTAAAAGCTCAACATCTTACGCAACTCGGGCGCCAGTTCCGGCTCCTTTTCCACCTGCTCAAAAATCCTTGTCACTAAAATCTCCAGACGATCCAGCTTATCCGACATTTCCTCGCCGGGAATCTCGTTGTTGCACTGCCTGATCAGGCGTACATAACTTTTTCCTTCTTCAATGACCTCGCCAGCCTCGCCCAGACGCTCTTTCTCCTGCTGCCTGCGCTCCTCCGCCATCTTTTCGATTTCCAGCTTTTTCTGCTCCTCCTCGTAATTCTTCTGGGTGAGCATATACTGATTGTACATGGCGTCGCTGGCGATCAGGCAGGTTTCTTTTTCATCCAGGCGGCCCTGCTTGAACATCCCAAGCTGCAGCATTTTTTTGATGTCACTTATGACAAACCGTTCGCTTTTACCTGTTTTACCAGCTATTTCCCGAATCGGGCAGTACAGTCTGTCCTTCACCATCTCCACATAGCGTTTGTAGCGCTCGGCACGGCCCGTCACCCTGGTTCCGCGAATCCCTATGCCAAGTCCTGCGGCAATGAACAGGCCGCTTGCAACAAGTGAAGCCACGCCTGCTGAGTCTACGATTGCTCCCAGTACCGCCAATGCCCCCAGGCCCGCAACGCTGTAGCCCACGCACATACCGACCACTCCCGATACGGAACCCTTCGGCGTACGCTGAAACAGTCTGGTGTCAGGACGCGTGTTTGGCTTTCTGTACTGCGGCAGATGCGCATAGGGAGTCTGCCGCTGCATATAAGTATTCCCCGCATTTCCGCCGCCAAGTCCGCCCGCAGCACGGCTGATACCGTTTCCCACATTGTTCACGACACGGTTTACGCCTTCGCCGACTGCTCCCACGGTACGGTTCACACTTTCTCCCACCGTTCCCATGGTACGGTTTACTTCCTGCATGGTGCGGTTAATGGTCTCGTTTACCGTGTCACCGATATTTTTGCCAAGGTTTGTAAAATTGCCCGTATCAACTGCCTGTTGTACCTGATCGCGAATCTCCTCGCCGGCCCGATACCACTCATTCCTGTCCATACTCTACAACGTCTCCATATTCATCCCATATATTGCAGATCCAGGTGCTTCCCTGATTAAAGATGATCTCCTCGCCGTTCTCGTCGTAAAACTTCGCGGGCGTGAAATCGCCGTCATAACGCTCCCATCTGCCCTTGACGACTCTGCCGTTAGTAAAGACGATGGCATCTCCTTCGCCGTGTACGCCAAAGGCCAGATAATCGTGGTCATCCCTTTTTTCACCATGGCAGTACTGGAACACCACGTTGCTGACGGTGAGCTGATCTCCCGTGAGCTCGTCGATCTGCTTCTTGCCATCCTGATAACGATAATAGAGCTGATCGTCCTCATGATATTCAAAGTAAGGATGGTACGCGCCATAGCCGCTCGAATTTTTCCCGGACTTTCCGCCGGGATAAATGTAAGCAGCCTCCTCATTATCCGCATACTCTGCCCTCACATCATCCGCCACGAAAAGGAAGGGCGGCACATAAGCACTGTCATACTTCCAATCATACCCAAGCCTGTCCACCGCGTCAAACAGACCGTCGATAAAAAGATACCCCGTAAATTCCAACGCGTAACCGGGACGCTTATATCTGCCAAACGCCTCGTCCGCCGGATTATGGATACCCGTCACTGCCGCGCTGACATTGTAAACTTCCGGGCGGTTGATCAATTCTTCTACATAAGGCACGGCCAGTCCCCAGTTACAGTAGATCGCCTCATAGCCCATGGCCTGATAAACGTAATAATCTCTGCTGGAACGAACGGGACCGATCCTGTCAAGGTCATCAAAATCCTCAACCACCGCCATCAGGCGAGTGATACGTCCCTCCACAGGTGCCTCATAAATGATGGCGGCGCGTGAAATCCCGTACTGCGGCATAGCCGGCGCATTATTGGGGATCATCACCGCAATCGGACGTCTCAGCGCCTGCTCCTTATTCGTCCACTTTCCTGTCAGGTAGCTCTGGATCTGACCGCCCTTTTCCTCCCTCACATCAATGACGGGATAAGCGGTGGTCAGCTCCGGTTCGGGTTCCGGCTCAGGTTCCGGTTCCGGCTCATCAATCACCTGCTCCTCCACGATCGGCTCAGGTTCCGGTTCAGGTTCCGGCGTCTGTGCCTTGCCGCACGCCGCTGCCAGGATCATGATCAGCAAAGCGCCCACAAGCACGCGGCCCTGCAATTTCGCCGTCTGCTCCTTCTCTCCATTCTTGCGTAATCTCATATTTCCCTCCATGCCTGCGCTGTCTTTGCGCACCCCTTTCTATCATCGTTCAAATCCCAATTTATTCTCAAAAGTTAGCGTTTGACTTCTGCACCTATTTTATACTACCATAAAAATGCAAGAAAAGCCATGAGAATCTCTCCTGGCTTTTCTTGCATTTCTCTATGCCCTATTCGACATTAAAATTTAAATTTTTTCTTCTTTTTTCCGCCGCCGTTTGCGTCGTCGTTCTGGTCGGAGGTTATGTTCTTCGCCGCGTTTAAGCTGTTGTCCGTACTCTCGTCAAACTGCTTTAAAAGCTCTTTCGCTTCATGGGAAAGCTTATCGGGCACCTGCACCACCAGCGTCACGTAATGATCGCCGCGCACGTCCTTGCTTCGCAGGGAAGGCACTCCTTTTCCTTTTAAGCGGACTTTGGTGTCGGTCTGCGTTCCCGCTTTTACCTCGTAGATCACCCTCCCGTCCACCGTATCGATCACGATATCACCGCCCAGCGCCGCAATGGCAAAGGACATGGGCACCGTGGAATAGATGTTCTCGTCCTGCCTTTGGAAGATGGGATGTCTTCCCACAACCACTTCAACCAGCAGATCCCCTCTGGGACCGCCATTCGATCCCGGCTCGCCTTTATCGCGGATGCGCACACACTGTCCGTTGTCAATACCCGCAGGGATGGAAACCTGAATCTTTTTCTTATTGGCAATATAGCCCGTACCGCGGCAGTCGGGACATTTGTCTTTGATCACCTTACCCGTTCCGTGACAGTCGGGACAGGTCTGCACGTTTCTGACCGTACCGAAGAAGGACTGCGAAGTGAATACCACCTGTCCCTTACCGCCGCACTTCGAGCAGGTCTCGGGACTGGTCCCCGGCTTTGCGCCCGTGCCGTGGCAGGCAGTACACTCGTCTTTGAGCGTCAGCTCGATCTCCTTCTCTACACCAAAGACCGCCTCCTCAAAGGTAATGCGCACGCTGGTGCGGATATTCGCGCCTTTCATGGGGCCGTTTCCTCTGCCGCCGCCACGTCTGCCGCTGCCGAAAAGATCCCCAAAAATATCGCCGAAGATATCTCCGAAATCCGCACTGTTGAAATCGAAGCCGCCGAAACCGCCCGGGCCGCCCGCACCGTCGAAGGCAGCATGACCATACTGGTCATACTGTCTCCTTTTCTCAGGATCGCTGAGGACCGCATAAGCTTCCGAGGCCTCCTTAAATTTTTTCTCCGCCTCCGCGTCCCCCGGATTCATATCGGGGTGATATTTCTTCGCAAGGACTCTGTATGCTTTTTTGATGGCGGCATCATCAGCGCTTTTCTCTACGCCGAGCACCTCATAGTAGTCTCGTTTCTGCTCTGCCATGACTTTATCCTTCCCTGGATTCTTTTAAGGTCTTATACTTCGCGGAACTCCCCGTCTACGACATCATCCGCGCCGCTGTTGTCCGCAGGACCTGCCTCCTGCGCGCCGCCCATGTTGCTCATGTCGGGGCCGCCCTGCGCCTGCTGCATATTCTCATACATCTTCGTGAACAGCGCCTGTGCGGAGTTCGTCAGTTTCTCCTTCGCCGCCTTCAACTCGTCAAGCTGGCTGTCGGTAAGCTCCTGATCCTTGGTCTTTTCCAAAATATCCTTGACTGCCTGGAGATCAGCCTCCACGCTTGCTTTTTCGGAAGCGTCGATCTTGTCGCCCACTTCGTTCAATGCCTTCTCGGTCTGGAATACAAAGGAATCCGCCTCATTTCTGGTATCGACCGCCTCTTTGCGCTTCTTATCCTGTGCTTCGTACTCTGCCGCTTCCTTGACTGCCTTTTCGATCTCGTCATCGGACATATTGGAGCCGGCCGTGATGGTAATGTGCTGCTCCTTGCCTGTGCCGAGATCCTTCGCGGACACATTCACGATACCGTTAGCATCGATATCGAAGGTCACCTCGATCTGCGGTACACCGCGCATTGCCGGCGGGATACCGTCCAGTCGGAACTGACCAAGGGACTTATTGTCTTTTGCAAACTGTCTCTCACCCTGCAGCACGTTGATATCTACCGCCGTCTGGTTGTCGGAGTAGGTGGAGAACACCTGGCTGTGCCTGGTGGGGATGGTCGTATTTCTCTCAATCAGTCTGGTCGCAATGCCGCCTGCGGTCTCAATGGAAAGTGACAAAGGCGTCACATCCAGCAGAAGGATCTCACCTGCGCCCGCATCGCCCGCAAGCTTACCCCCCTGCACGGAAGCACCGAGCGCCACGCACTCGTCGGGATTTAAGGACTTGCTGGGCTCTTTGCCCGTGAGCTGTTTTACCTTTTCCTGCACCGCAGGCACACGGGTGGAACCGCCGACCAAAAGCACCTGGCCGATATCCGCATTGGTCAGACCCGCATCCTTCATCGCGTTCTGCACGGGCACAGCCGTTCTCTCTACCAGATCGCTGGTGAGCTCATCGAACTTCGCTCTGGTCAGGTTCATATCAAAGTGTTTCGGGCCATCCTGCGTCGCCGTGATAAACGGCAGGTTGATATTCGTGGTAGTTGCGGAAGAAAGCTCCTTCTTCGCCTTCTCAGCCGCCTCTTTCAGTCTCTGAAGGGCCATCTTATCTTTGGAGAGATCAACGCCCTCCTTTGCCTTGAACTCAGAAAGCATCCAGTCGATGATCTTCTGGTCAAAATCGTCGCCGCCCAGATGCGTATCGCCGTTTGTGGCAAGCACTTCGATCACGCCGTCGCCGATTTCAATGATGGACACATCAAAGGTACCGCCGCCCAGGTCGTAAACCATGATCTTCTGCTCTTTTTCGTTGTCCAGGCCGTAAGCCAGCGCCGCTGCCGTAGGCTCGTTGATGATACGCTTCACATCAAGGCCCGCGATCTTGCCTGCGTCCTTGGTCGCCTGTCTCTGAGAATCGTTAAAGTATGCGGGGACGGTGATAACCGCCTCCGTCACGGTCTCGCCCAGATAGCTCTCCGCATCCGCTTTCAGTTTCTGCAGGATCATTGCGGAGATCTGCTGAGGCGAATACTTCTTGTCATCAATGGTGCGGCCTCTGTCCGTACCCATATCTCTCTTGATGGAAGCGATGGTGTTATCCGCGTTGGTGACTGCCTGACGCTTTGCAGGCTCACCTACCAGACGCTCGCCGTTCTTCGTGAATGCCACAACGGACGGTGTGGTGCGCGCGCCTTCCGTGTTCGCGATGACAGTGGGCTTGCCGCCCTCCATTACTGCCACACAGCTGTTTGTTGTTCCCAAGTCGATGCCGATAATTTTACTCATAATATTTACTCCTTTTCCGAAGCGCTCACGCTTCTATGAAATTTATAATTGCAGTTATTATTTCTTTTCTTATCTTGAATCCTACCGCCCGTTGTTCCGTCTTCTGTATGAATGCTGTTGTTTCATTTGCAGTATTCACAACGTAGAAATTGCTTTCGCTCAGCCCGTACTCCCTCAAATACCTACTGAACCACCGCCACCATACTGTGCCGTACAACGCCCTCGCGGTAAGTGTACCCTTTTTGCAGCTCCTGCGCCACGACCCCGCTCTCAAACTCCTCACTCTCCACCTGCATCACCGCGTTGTGGAAATCGGGATTAAATTCTTCCCCGACTGCGGGAATTGGCTTCACATCCAGATTCTCAAGCTCTGTCATCAGCTGCTTGTAGATCATCTGCATGCCCTGCGCAACTGCGCCTTCCTGCTCTCCCTCAGGGATACTTGCCAACCCTCTCTCAAAATTATCCACCACGGGCAGGATCTTTTCGATCACGCTCTTGGCTCCGGTCTCAAACATGGCCGTCTTTTCTTTCTCCGTCCGCTTGCGAAAATTTTCAAATTCAGCCATCTGCCGCTTCACGCGGTCCTCAAGTTCCTCGATCTTTTCCTTGAGAGCGTCCTGCTTCTTATCTTTCTTTTTCTTTTCCTTTTTTTCCTCTTTCGGCGTGGGGCCTTCCTGTGCGCTCTCCGCCGCAGCGTCCTCCTTACCCTCCTGCGCCGCCTCTGTTTCCTGTTTGGCTTCTTGCTCCAATTCTTCTTCCACTTCGTTTGTCCTGTCTTTTTCTTCTGCCATCACACTCATCTCCAATCTATTTATTGACCTGCTTGGTCATCAATGCGGAGAATGCCGCTTTCAGGCATTCTCACCCTAGTGTTTATATAAATCATCCAGCTGATTCTTTAACAGCCGCAGATTGCTCACGACCTTCTCGTAATCCATGCGCTTGGGTCCAATAATACCAATCGTGCCTTTCATGCCCTCGTCCAGCTCATAGGTAGCTGTCACGATGCTGCAATCCTTCATGCCGGCCACCGGCGTCTCACTGCCGATGTAAACCTGAATGCCTGTATTGTTTTCATCTGAAAGGTTATCCTGCACAAGCTCCGTCAAAAGCTGCTTTTCCTCAAAGGTCGTAATCAGCTCGCTCGCCCGCTCATGGTCCGCCAGCTCGGGGTACTTAAAGAAGTTCTTCGCGCCGCTGGTGTAGATCTCCAAATCCTCATCAGCTTTGATTGCTTCCGCTACCGCGTCGATGACACCTGCCACGATTTCGCTGTGGATACCTGCCTGCTGCTTGAGGGCGGCAATCATGCCCAAGTTGATCTCCTCTAATGAGAGGCCGTTTAAGTGGGTGTTTAAAAGGATGTTCAGCTTTAAGAGCGTCTCGTCGGTAAGCTCTTCCTCCACCGTCAGCATCGTGTTCTTGATCACGTTGCCTTCCACCACGATGACCGCCAGCAAATGCTGTGCATCCACTCTCGAAAGCTGGATAAATTTCAGCTTATTTCGGTGATACTGCGGAGCCGATACCATGGCTGCATACTCGGTATTGTTCGCCAGAAGTTTCGCTGCCTGTTTCAGAAGATGATCGACCTTATCTTCCTTTTCCAAAAGAAGCTCCTTGCGCTCCTCCACCTCGCGCTCTTTTTCCTCCATCATCTTATCGACATAGAGGCGGTATCCCTTGTCAGAAGGAATCCTGCCCGCAGAAGTGTGGGGCTGTAAAATGTATCCCAGCTCCTCCAGATCCGCCATCTCGTTGCGGATCGTCGCCGAGCTTAAGTTCAGGTCAGTGTACTTGGAGATGGTACGACTGCCGACCGGCTCGCCTGTCTCCAGGTAATTTCGGATGATGGCCTGCAATATGATATATTTTCTTTCGTCCAGCTGCATCCCGTCTCCCTCTGCCGGAGTAAATACCCTCAAGATCCGGCATTCCCTCCGCGAGCTTCGCGCTGCGAATCTCGATTGATTGTTAGCACTCAATTCGTTAGAGTGCTAACACCTTCTGGTAGTAAGGTATCACTTCTTAATTTCTTTGTCAACATCATTTTTATAAAATTATTATTAACTGCAAATAAGCAGACTCAAGATGCTTTGCATCTTTCGTTCGCGCATATAAAGAAAGGCAGTCAATCCAGTATGTCCTGAATTGACTGCCCACATTCGCTGTCTGTTCTTATTATTTAGATGCCGAAGTTTCCTGCCACATCACCGTTGATCACATAGTAAACTACGCTCTCCTCAGGCTTTACGTAAAGCTCAACGCTCTTGAAATCGCCAACCTTTTTCTTAAGGTCATATTTCCAGACATCCTTTGCGATCTTTACCAGATCTTCTGTCGTGTAGGACTTACCCGCAAACTCTAAATGCAGGCTCTCCTTCACTGCTGCCTTTCTGGTCGTACCGGCTGCCTTGGTAGTCTTCTTTGCCGTAGTGGTCTTAGCGGTCTCCTTTTTAGCTGCAGCAGGCTTTCTGCCGGGTTTCTTTGCCGCATTCTTGGAACCGGGCTTTCTGCCGGGTTTCTTCTTCTCTGCAGGAGCCTTTGCTGCTTCTGTCTTGGTCTCTGTCGTAACCTCAGCCTTTACTGCTGCGGGCTCGGTCTTAGCTGCAGGTGTTGCCACGGGTGTCGTTACTGTAGATGTCTTTGTATCTGCCGCCTTGCTGATTTCAGGTTTCTTGATCTCTGCCATGAGTAATCTCCTTCCCCATCCTCTCACAAATACTTTTCCATAATCCGCGCCGTACCTATACGTATTCTGTACGGCCCCATTATTAGTATCATAGCTCAGTCAAACGGGACTGTCAACTAACAATCTGTAAGAAATAGTGAATTTTTATCATAAAATATTATACGAAATGCCATAAAAATGAAGAAAAAACGCCTCATTTCCTACTTTTTAGGCGAATGCAAACCAGGCAAGCACTGCGATTCCCAGCACGATCCGATACCATCCAAACACCTTGAAATCGTGTTTTTTAATGTAACCCATCAGGAATCTGATCACCAAAACCGACACCACAAATGCCACGATCATTCCTAGCGCCAGAATCATCAATTCCTCTCCGGTAAAGGAAAATCCAAACTTCACAACCTTTAAAAGGCTTGCCCCCAGCATCACGGGAATCGCCAAAAAGAAAGTGAACTCCGCCGCCACAGTTCGCGACACTCCGATCAAAAGCGCTCCCACAATCGTCGCGCCCGAACGGGACGTACCGGGAAAGACCGCCGCCAAAAGCTGAAACACGCCAATCATCAGAGCGACCTGATAAGTTATTTGATTAAGTTCCGTAATTCCCGGCGTCATCTTTTTATTTCTGTTCTCAATCACGATAAAGGCGATACCGAACACAATCAGCGCAATGGCTACGCACCAGGGATTATAAAAGAGCGCGTCCAGTACATCGTCAAAAGCCAGCCCAATCACCGCCGCTGGAATGCAGGCCACAAGGATCTTGAACCAGAGCACAAAAATGTCTTTTTGCACCACGGGTTTCTCCCGAAAATGAAAGGGAAAAATCTGCTTCCAAAACAGGAGTACCACCGCCAGGATCGCGCCCAGCTGGATCACCACCAGAAACATCTCCCAAAATTCTTCACTTACATTGAGGGTCACAAATTCATTGAGCAGAATCATGTGTCCCGTACTGCTGATGGGAAGCCATTCCGTGATGCCTTCCACAACGCCGAATAAAATTGCTTTTAGAATTTCTATGATATCCATAAATCACCTCACAGTCCGCAGTCTTTCGCCAGCCCACGGAACGCTTCAAGCGACCGCTCCACCTTCTCCGTGTCGATGCAGTAAGCGATACGGAAATATCCCTTTACGCCGAAAGTATCGGAGGGCACCAAAATGAGATCGCGTTTTTTCGCCAGTTCGGAAAAGGCAGGCGCATCCCCACCGGGCGCTTTTGGGAACATATAAAAGGTACCGCCGGGCTCCACGCACTCAAATCCGAGAGATATAAGCTCTTTATATAATATGTTTTTATTTGTCTCATAGACCGAAAGATCCGCCGTCAGTTCCAGAACTTCCGCCACCGCCAGCTGTATGATGGAGGGCGGACAGTTGTGCCCCGTCCCGCGCGAGATCTGACTGCACATCACGCTGATGATATCTGCATCCGTGCACTTCGGGTTCACCGCCACATAGCCGATCCGCTCTCCCGGCAGGGAAAGAGACTTGGAAAACGAATAGCAGGAAAGGGAATTATCATAAAACTTAGAAGGATAAGGCGCATCCACCCCCGCAAACACGATCTCCCGGTAAGGTTCGTCGGAGATCAGGAAGATATCGTGGCCGTACTGCTTCTGCTTTTCTTCCATGATACGCGCCAGTTCTTTTATGGTCGCCGTAGAATAGACAACGCCCGAAGGATTGTTCGGTGTGTTGATAAGGACTGCCATCACCTTCTCTGTCAGCATTTCTTCAAAAGCTGCAAAATTGATCTGAAAGCTTTCCGTGTCCGCAGGCACCACTTTGAGCGTAGCTCCGGTC
Organism: uncultured Lachnospiraceae bacterium; assembly: GCA_910576815.1. Classification (GTDB taxonomy): domain Bacteria; phylum Bacillota; class Clostridia; order Lachnospirales; family Lachnospiraceae; genus UBA3282. Next base: position 30,386 of record CAJTKA010000009.1, on the reverse strand, counting down.
AGATTGACGTAGGGTCCATACTCGGGGAAATAAGGCGCAAAGGTAAGCACCTCGTCTCCCTCCTGCGTCACGCACCGCAGCGCATGAGCGATCGCTCCCGCCGCGCCCGTGGCCATAAAAATATGGTTCCCTGTATAATTCATGCCGAATCTCTTATTTAAGGAAGCGGCCACCTTGTCCCTCACCGCAGGAATGCCCAGACTCTGGCTGTAGCCATGCAGTGTCATGGAATCCTTCTCCTGCAAAAGTCTGATCATCGTATCCGTAAATTCCTGCGGCACAGGCACGGAAGGGTTGCCGAGGCTGAAATCAAACACATTCTCGTAGCCGATCTCCTGCCCCCTGGCCGTCGCAAATTCCGAGAGCTGCCGTATCACTGATTTTCCCTGTAACATATCCTTATATTTTTGTACGATCATTTCTGTCACTCCATTTCTTTTGATTACTTTGCTTTCAAATGCAGCAGCCGCGCTTTATAGTCCCCCCAAAGTGCCGGCACATTGATCCCCGCATAATGCAGCGTATCCCCACGGTACTCGGTCTGCCCGATCTCCGGCCAGTCCACCGCATTCTCGATCACATAGGTCTTCTGCGGATCCAGTCCGGGAATGCAGATCCGTCTGCTGTGGTAATTGGGGCGGTTCAGCACCTGCACATAAGTGACAAGCGCCTCGCTCTTATCTTTCGCCACCACCGCATAGCAGTCATAAAAATGATTCTCCGCATAGCGCGCAATGCGGTAATAATCGCCGCGCCGCACCAAATCATTATATTTATGGTACATTGCCACCTGATCGGGAATCATCTCGCGGTCCGCCGCAGGAATCTTCGTCACATCCAGCTCATAGCCGAAAGTACCAGCCAGCGCCACATACCCTCTCGTCTCAAACGGCGTGGTCCTGCCCACCGTATGATTCGGGCAGTCAGACACGTGCGCCCCCATGGTAGAAAGCGGATAAATGATCGCCGTTCCCGCCTGGATCGACAGCCTCTCAATGGCGTCCGCATCATCGGAGCACCAAATCTGCGGACTGTAATAAAGCATGCCCGGATCGAATCTCGCCCCGCCGCCGGAACAGTTCTCTAACAGAAGATTCGGGAAATCCGTCACCAGCCTCTCCTGCATCTCATAGACTGCCAACGCCTGTCTGTGGCAGAGTTCACCCTGCCTGTCCGCAGGAAGCCCATAGCTGCCAAGATCGGAAAGTTGCCTGTTCATATCCCACTTCACATATTCAATATTCGCGCTGCGTAACACTGCCGCGATTCTGTCGTAGATACAGTCGCGCACTTCCTTTCTGGTCAGGTCAAGCACATACTGATTTCTGGCAAGGCTTCCCACCCTGCCCGGGATCTGGATCGCCCAGTCGGGATGCTCTCTGTACAGATCGGAATCGGGAGAGATCATCTCCGGCTCCACCCAGATACCGAACTTCATACCCAGCTTATTGACCTCGTCCACCAGATATTTCAAGCCGCCCTTCAATTTAGTTTCATTCACAAACCAATCGCCCAGACCGGAATTGTCGTCATCGCGTTTTCCAAACCACCCGTCGTCCATCACCAGCATCTCAATGCCGAGCGCTGATGCCTGCTTTGCGATCGCAAGCAGTTTCTCCGTATCAAAATCAAAGTAAGTTGCCTCCCAGTTATTGATGAGGATCGGCCGCTTTTTATCCTTATAAATGCCTCGAATCAGATGGTTACGGTACAGGTCGTGGAAATTCCTGGTCATGCCGCCCAACCCCTGCGCTGAATACATGCAGATCACCTCAGGCGCCTGAAAGCTCTCGCCCGCCTCCAGTTTCCAGCAAAAATCCTGCGGGTGGATACCCATCATCGCTCGAATGCTGCCAAACTGACTCTCCTCGATCTGCGCCAGGAAATTCCCCGAATAGACAAAGTTCATGGCGTAAACGTCGCCCGTCTCCTCCGTCGTTGTCCGATTTTTCCACGCCATAAAAGGATGTTCCTGATGGCTGGACTCTCCGCGCACCGAACCGACGCTCTGCTTGCCCTTTCTGATGGGCACCGTCTGCATCGCGCGCTCTCTCGCCCAGGAACCGTGCAGAGTGATAATCTCGTAATCGTCGTTATCCATATCGATACAGGCGGACATTACCTTCGTCAGATAAAGCGCCTCGCTGCTGTTGTTTACAATTCTTACGCTTCTGGCAATTGCATCGGTATCTGCAAAAATACTGTAAGACAATACCACCTGCAATTTCAGGATCGGGTCTTCGCAGATAATCTCTAACGTCTTACATTCGTCCTTTTCTCCAAATGTCGCAGGCAGTCCTTCCAGCGCTTTCTTACCGTCATAAATAGTATGGGATACATAGGAAAGCGACACCCCCGTATGGCCCGCCAACGTGCGGACCGAAAACGCTCCTTCCCGATAATCGCCCAGGCCGTGACCCGTATATTCCATAGGAAAGGCATCCAAAAAGGAGCATCTGTCCCTGTTATTTTGTGAAGGCACAAAGGGCGACTCTCCCGTGCGCATCAGATACGCCAGATCATCCGACGCAAGGCTCCTGCCGTAGTACACGTGCCCCAGAAAGTTCTCCTCGTCCACCACACCGATGCAGTAACTCGTGTGGGGTGTGTCCAGCTTAAAGATCCTGTTTGTTTCGTTGTAGGTGATATTCATTGTCTGCTTTCCTTTCTTTTTCGTTAATCGTCTATGTCGTTGGCCCAGGCAAGCGCACATCTGACGGCGCGTTTCCAGCCTTTCAAAAGCTGCTGCCTGGTCTTTCCCTCCATCGTCACGTCAAACCGCCTCCCCAGCTTCCAGTTTTCGCAGATTTCCGCTTTATCCTTCCAGTAGCCCACCGAAAGTCCTGCCAGATAGGCCGCTCCCAGAGCCGTCGTCTCGATACAGCTTGGCCGATGCACCGCCTGTCCCGTGATATCCGCCTGAAACTGCATCAGAAAATCATTGGCGCTGGCGCCGCCGTCCACCTTGAACTCCGCAAGCGAAATCCCTGCGTCCGCCTCCATCGCTTTCAATACGTCCACAGACTGATAGGCAATAGATTCCAGTACCGCCCGCACAAAATGCTCTTTCTGGCAGCCCCGCGTAATACCGACCACCGTCCCCCGTGCGTAAGGATTCCAGTAAGGCGTACCCATGCCGACAAAGGCCGGTACCACATAGACCCCGTTTGTATCGGGCACGCGCATGGCATATTTTTCCGAATGCTGCGAAATCTTCATCATCCGCATTTCATCCCGCATCCACTGTACCGCCGCACCCGCCACGAACACACTGCCCTCCAGGGCGTACTCTGGCTTTTCATCAAGTCCCGCCGCAATCGTGGTAAGCAGACCGCTCTTTGAGGCGATTGCTTCCTTTCCCGTGTTCATCAACAGAAAACAGCCTGTCCCGTAGGTATTTTTCACCTGTCCCGGCTGAAAACAGCACTGGCCAAACAGCGCCGCCTGCTGGTCTCCCGCCGCGCCAGCAATCGGAACCGGCGCACCGAAGATACTCGCATCGCTCTCTCCAAACATCGTCCCCGAAGGCTTCACCTCGGGCAACATCTGTCTGGGAATCCGCAGCAGCGAAAGCAGCTCCTCATCCCATTCCAGGGTATGGATATTATAAAGCATCGTTCGTGACGCGTTGGTGTAGTCAGTCGCGTGAACCTTTCCCTTTGTCAGCTTCCAGATCAGCCAGGAATCCACCGTGCCAAACAGTAACTCGCCGCGCTGCGCCCTTTCCCGTGCGCCCTCCACATGATCTAATATCCACGCGATCTTACTGCCCGAAAAATAAGCGTCCGGCACCAGCCCCGTCTTCGCCTGTATCCTCTCCGCATGACCCTGCGCCTTCAGTTCGTCAATAAACGCCGCCGTTCTGCGGCACTGCCACACGATGGCGTTATATATGGGCTCTCCCGTTTCCTTATCCCATACGATGGTCGTCTCGCGCTGATTGGTAATACCGATGCCCGCAAGCTGTGAAACGTCCGCACCGATATTGGCCATCGCCTCGACCGCCACCGCAAACTGGGAAGCCCATATCTCCCGCGGATTGTGTTCCACCCAGCCTGCCTGCGGATAGATCTGCGTAAATTCCTTCTGCGCCATACTGCAAATACTGCCGCTTTTGTCAAATAAAATACAGCGGGAGCTGGTCGTCCCCTGATCCAGCGCCATGATATATTTTTGCATATCTGCTATTTTCCTCAATATCAGAGCCTTATGGTTACCGTTCGAGTTCGCGGCTCTTTTACAAACTCTTGCAACACACCATTCTAAACTCCTCTAAGTATATAACGAGTGCGCCAGAAAAACAATCTTCCATTTTTGAAAAAAAGTACTATAATAATTCGAGGTGAACATACTGAGAAAGAGGAAAAAGAGATGAGCATCACAGTCGTATTACAGCAAATGATCATTATTTTTATATTGATTGGTATCGGCATGGTCCTTTATCGCCGTAAACTGATTACAGAGGAAGGCTCCAAGCAAATATCAGGGCTGATCATCAACGTTACCAATCCTGCGCTTTTGATCTGTTCCGCCCTCGACGACGGTCCCAAAGCAACACTTGGTGAGCTGGGCATGGCGCTTATTGCTTATGCCGCCATATTTGCAATTTTGATTGCTGTCGGCTTTCTGATCCCTCACATTTTGCGGATCCCCAAAAACGTCCGTTATGCTTATCAGATGCTGACTGTTTTCGGCAATGTAGGCTTTATCGGCATCCCGCTGGCCTCCGCAGTACTGGGCAGTGAATCTCTGATTTTTGTCTCTATTTTTAACCTGCTCTTTAATCTGCTGATCTACACCTTTGGCATCTCCCTTTTGCAGAGGGCAGCCGAAGGACCGAAGCAGGAAAATACACAGAGGGACACCCGACAGGTAAAAGAGGGCGTGGCCATTTTGGCAGAACAGACAGAAAAGAGCGCGACAGCTCCCGCCGGGCATATCACCTCGAGCCGCCTGCAAAAACTGGTAAACGCAGGCACGATCTCCGCTGCCGTTACCATCCTCTTTTACTTAGGAAATTTCCCTGTGCCCGAAATCATCTCCTCCGCCCTCTCCTATACGGGGCGTGCTACCACCCTGCTATCCATGCTGGTGCTGGGCGTATCCGTAGCGCAGATGGCACCGAAAGACATCTTCTCTCACCCGAAGCTCTATGCCTTTACCCTGCTTAGACAGGTATTGGTGCCCATCAGCTGCGTACTTTTGATGCGCTGCTTTTTGGATAACAAACTGATCTTAAATACCATGCTTTTGATGGTCGCGGTTCCCGCCGCCAATATGCCCCTGATGCTGGCAAAGCAGATGGACATGGAAACGGAATCCATCTCGCAGGGCATTATTTTAACTACGGTATTAAGTCTTTTGACGGTGCCTCTGGCCTGTTTGTTTTTAACATCATAATACCTTTAGCTTCCGCTCCCCTGAGCGCATTCGTTTCTGCCTTCCTGTCCCGTCCGCTGACCGGCCATTTTTACCGCACATCTTCCCTCTTTTCGACATAAACTAGAGTAAAACGACACAGGAAAAAACACTATGTACTTTTTTCTCTTTGCTCTACTGCTCATCGCCCTTCTCGGCTGCATTTTCTTTCAATGCCGCCGCAAACAAATCATCTGCAAGATCAATGCCATGGACTGCTGCGCCAAGTGCTCCCTTTTGAATGAACTGGCCGCCCCCTTCGGTTATGATTTCCACTGTGACAACGGCTTCTTTTCTTCCACAGTGGATGCGCCCCAGAAACAGGCTGGCTACACCTGGCTTTACGACTATCTGGCGCCCCGTTTCGGGATGGTCTTCGACGCCCTGCCTGTCTACTTCGATTATCAGCACAAAACCTGGCTGATCGAATTTTGGAAAGGACAGTACGGCATCAACACCGGAGCGGAAATTGGCATCTACCACACAGATTCCGTGATTCCCAAAAGCGAATACAAGACCGCCTGGTTTTCCTGCGCGGACGAAACTGAAATGCTCGACTGCTCTTTTCGCCTTTGCAGGCACGAAGACGACTGCGTCTGCAACGCGGGGCGGCACTGGTGGCTGACCGCCTTCCTTGTTGGCTGCTTTTCCAGACCCGCTTGCCTGACCATGGAAGCCTGCATCAGCTTCCCCGACAAAGAAATGCTCTACGCCTTCGTAAACGGGCTACGGCGCGCAGGCTGTGCGGATGACTGCATTTCTGTCAAAGGGCTCACCGTCTGCTTTGTCTTCCTCAAAGATTCCACCAAATACAACTTGATCACGCGCTTCTTCCGCCGTTTCTCCCAATGGAAAAACCGCATCTTCTGCAAGCTGTATCTGTGGGTCACCCGCCCTTTCCTCTGCACGGAGGATCGAATCTTATACCTCTATTATTACCTGCCGCTCTGCTTCCGCAGGCTCCTCAGACTGCGCCGTCACCAGCGCTGTCACAAACACCGCTGTAAGGAGGGCTGATAATGAGCGCTTTCTCGCGTCTTGACCATGCCTTTCAAAACGCTCCCCTGCTGCCTCTTTCCAGCCGCTCCCGCTATGTTTTAATGAGCGACTGTCACAGAGGCATCGGGACCTCGTCCGACAATTTTCTCAAAAACCAGCATCTGTATTTTGCCGCGCTTGAGCATTATTACCGCCAGGGTTTTACCTATATCGAATTGGGGGATGGGGATGAGTTATGGGAAAACAGAAAAATGAAGTCCATCATTGACATCCACAGCAATGTTTTCTGGCTTTTCAAACAGTTCTATCAGGAAGACCGCCTGTATCTCCTCTACGGCAACCACGACATCGTAAAACGTAAAAAGAGCTACCCTGCCAAAAGCTGCGGTACGTATTTCTGTACGCAGTCTCAGCAGATGCAGCCCCTCTTTCCCTCCCTCACCTTTTATGAGGGCATTATTCTCACCACGGACCTGCTTCCGGACAGCAGATTTCACGTGTCGCTCTATCTGACGCACGGGCATCAGGCAAGCCTCTTAAACTCCACGTTCTGGCCGCTTTCCCGCTTCCTCGTCCGCTATATCTGGCGGCCGTTAGAAAACCTGGGCATCCTCGATCCCACCAGCGCTGCCAAAAATTATCACGTAAAAAACCAATGTGAAATGCACTTAAATAAATGGGCCAGGGACCGCCACCGCATCCTCATCACCGGGCACACGCACCGCCCCATCCTGCCTGCGGAACCCGCAAACTACTATAATACGGGAAGCTGCGTCCATCCCCGCTGCATCACCTGCATTGAGATTGAACGGGGCATGATGACCTTAGTCAAATGGAGCATGAATGCCCGCTTTGACAGCACCCTCTATGTGGCGAGGGAAGTCCTCTCAGGACCGATCCCTATACGATCCGCACCTTGATCATATTGGTGGTGCCGGAGATGCCGATGGGCACACCGGAAGTAATGACCGTCAGGTCGTCCTTCTGCAAAAGCCCTTTCTTTTCCGCCGCCGCGATCGCTTTGTCAAAGAGCACGTAAGCATCCTTTTCCTCTTTGATCAAAAGCGGTGTCACGCCCCAGCTTAAGGCAAGCTGCCTGCATACTTTTTCGGTGGTAGCGCAGCTTATGATATCACTCTTAGGGCGGTAGCGGGATATCATCCTTGCCGATCTGCCGGATTTTGTGACCGTCACGATGGCCTTCGCATTCAGATCGTGAGCTGTCGTACAGGTCGCATGGCAGATGGCATCCGTCACATCGGGATTGGCTTCCCGCTCCAACTGGAAAAAGCGCTTGCGGTAATCCACATCCTGCTCCGTGCGCTCTGCAATTTTAACCATTGTCTTGACCGCTTCCACGGGATAGGAACCTGCCGCCGTCTCTCCCGAGAGCATGATCGCGCTGGTACCGTCATAGACCGCATTGGCCACGTCCGTCGTCTCCGCGCGGGTCGGCCTCGGATTCTTGATCATGGATTCCAGCATCTGCGTGGCCGTGATCACCTGTTTGCCCGCGCGATATACTTTCTTGATGATCTCCTTCTGGATCACGGGCACCTCCTCATAAGGGATCTCCACGCCCATATCTCCCCTTGCCACCATCACGCCGTCTGACACCGCCAGAATATCGTCGATATTCGCCACGCCTTGGGCGTTTTCAATTTTGGAAATGATCTTGATATCCTCACCGCCGTTTTTCTCAAGCAGTTTTCGCAGCTGTAAGATATCTTCCTTTTTCTGTACAAAGGAAGCGGCGATAAAATCCACGTCGTGCTCGATGCCAAAGAGAATGTCCTCCCTGTCCTTATCGCTGATATAGGGCATGGACAAATCCACGTCGGGTACGTTAACGCCTTTGTGATTAGACACCACACCGCCGTTTATGACGCGGCAGACGATATCATTCTTATCCACTTTCTCCACTTTCATTTCAATCAAACCGTCGTCGATCAGCACCCGCATTCCTACTTCCAGATCTTCATAAAGGCGGTTATACGTCACGCTCACCTTATCCTTTGTGCCTTCCACTTCCTCGGCAGTCAGGGTAAAAAGCTGCCCTTCCTCCAGAAGCACCTTTCCCTCCTTGAAGTTTTTGACACGCACCTCGGGTCCTTTTGTGTCAAGCAGGATCGCCACCGGCATACCCACTTCTTTCCGCAGTTTTTTCACCACATCCATTCTTCTCTTATGGTCCTCATGAACACCGTGGGAAAAGTTGCATCTGGCAACATTCATACCCGCCAGCATCATCTGCCGCAGCACTTCTTCATTGTCAGTGGACGGGCCAAGGGTACATACGATCTTTGTTTTACGCATTGTTACCTCCGTTTTATGCTCTCATTCTATTATATTGAAATTAAATTGCCGCTCTTAAATCCCCCGCAGCGTAAAGCTAAATTCCACCTTCCCGCTCACGTTCAGATGATACTCGGAATGCACAGGCGCGCCCCAGCTGTCGTCGCCGCCCACGCCGAGCTGCCCGCTCGCCACGCGGACCACGGTATAGTGCACGGGCGGAAGTTCGTAAGGGTGTCTCGCATTCTCGATCTCATGCGGCGTATGGGGCAGCGCCGAGAAACTCAGCCCATCTCCCGAAAAGAGCATTCCCCGCCCCTGTCTGTCCGTTACCTTCGCCCAGCGCACCTTTGTTTTATTCCCGCACTCCTGCGGTACAAGGTAGGCTGCCATGTTATCCGCCACCATATTCTGATAGACGCCAAGCTTCGCGCCCTGCTCCCTGTCGGCGTATGTCTCCTCGGGGCCGTTGCCGTACCATTCCAGCCGATCATAATCCGCATTCAACTTAAACAACACGCCAAACTCCGGCATATCAGGCAGCCCCTCTACCGGATCATAGGCGAGCGCCACGCGGATGCTGCCGTCACCGTAAACTTTATAATTCAGTTCACAGGAAGCCGCCGGGTTCGTCTGGAGATCGTAAACATAGGTCACGCTGACATGATCCTTCTCCTCGCGGACGATGGGATTTTCACCTGCCTCTCCCGACTTCCCGTCCACGTTTTTCGCTTTCGCATAGAGGCTTGCCAGCTTCCACTGTCCCTGCCTGCCCGCCATGTTATTACCGCTGTCGTTATCCGTGGGCGCACGCCAGAAATTCGGTCTGGGCGCCGCCTCGATCAGCTCCTTGCCCGCGTAGCGGTAAGATACCAACCCAAAGGCTGCGGCTACGAAAGTAGATACCGAAAACAGCGCCTCAAAATCCTCTCCCCGCACGCCGACATTTTCAACACCGCGTATGACGGTAAAAGGCTTTTTCTCCTGCGCAGGCGCTTCCACTTTCCCAATCACCGCCTGCCCAAAGGCCACCTCATGCCCTGCTTTTGCCCATATCTCGTCTTCTTTCAGATGGAAGGAGATCGTCACCACATATTCACCGGGCACATCGGGTAAAGCAAACGGCTGCGTATAAGTTTGTCTGCTTTCCGGCTCCACAGCGATCTCCGCAAGTTCCCTGCGCTCCACACAGACGCCGTCCCGCAAAAGCTGTGCCCTGCAGCTAAAGCTGTCCGTGGAGACAAAGAGGTTTTTATTCCAAACCTCAAATTCTTTCTCCCGCACCGTGACGCTGATATTCTGATATAGGAATTTCACTTCCTGCATCTTGGGAGAAGCCTTCCGCTCCCCGCCGTAGGCAATGCCGTTACCGCTGAAATGAAAGTCTGTCGGGCGATCCCCGAAATCGCCGCCGTAAGCCTGGAACCACTTCCCGTAGCGGTCCTTTTTGTAAATGCTCTGGTCAATATAATCCCAGATAAAACCGCCCTGATAACCTGAGTTTTCCCGATCTGCAAGCTCCGTATACTTGTGCATCGCGCCGCAGGAATTGCCCATGGCGTGCATATACTCGCAGCAAATAAAAGGCTTTGCCCCATCCTTTTCCAGATATTCCTCGATATCCTCCACCTTGGAATACATACGGCTCTCCATATCGGAGGAATCGTTGTAGCGCCTGTCATTAAAAACGCCCTCATAATGCACCGGTCTGGTGTCGTCGAGTTTGCGTACAAGCTCCGACATCTCATAGATCGTCTCTCCGCCGTAAGACTCATTTCCCAGCGACCAGATCAGCACAGCTGGATGATTTTTGTCCCGCTGGAAACAGGAGTTGATGCGGTCGTACATCATTTCCTTCCACTCCGGCTTATCGTCCGGTACGATAAAGGCCTTCCCCTTACCGCCATACAGATAGCCCAGCCAGCTCCCATGCGTTTCCATGTTATTCTCCGCGATCAGATACAGCCCATAGCGGTCACAGAGCTCGTAGAGCCGCTCATCATCGGGATAATGGGACGTGCGGATCGCGTTGATGTTATGGCGTTTCATAGTTACCACATCCTGCAAAAGATCCTCATAAGAGATATGTCTCCCCGATACGGAGCTGAAATCGTGACGGTTCGTTCCTTTGAAAACGATACGCCTTCCGTTTAAGAGCATCCGCTTATCCTTGATCTCAAATTTACGGAAGCCCACAGCCTGTGTAACATATTCTGCCGTCTCTCCCGCCCCGTCAAGGCAGGTCAGCTCCAGCTGATATAAATAGGGATCTTCCGCGCTCCAAAGCCTTGGCTTTTCAACCGTCTCCTCACAGGTAAACACATTGCCTTCCCCTGCTTCCACGTTCTGCTCTTTATCAAAAAGGACGATCTCCCCGTCTTTTAAGCGGATCCTGCATGCGCCTTTTCCTTTTATTTTACCCTTCACAGACAGCTTCGCCCTGTCAAAGCCTTCTCCCTCAAAGAGGGTTTTCACCGTCATATCCTCCACGTGTACACGCGGGACCGCATACAACGACACGCTTCGGTAAATGCCCGAGAAACGGAAAAAGTCCTGATCCTCACACCAGCTTGAAGAAGTCCACTTAAAGACCTGTACGGCAAGCTTATTTTCCCTGTCTTTCAGATACGGCGTTATATCAAACTCGGAAGGCGTAAAGCTGTCCTCGCTGTATCCCACATAGGCGCCGTTGCACCAGAGCGCCATCCCGCTTTCCACACCCTCGAAAACGATGCGGATCTCCTGTCCCCGCATGGCCTGGGGAACTTCAAAATATTTTACATAGCTCGCCACGGGATTGAACCGCTGCGGGATCTCGCCGGGAATGACCTCCTCCCTGCCGTCCCACGGATACTGCGAATTGACATACTGCGGCACATCGTATCCTTCCATCTGAATATGCGCCGGCACACGGATATCCGCCCACGGCTTACAGTCGTAATCCTCCCTCTCAAATCCTTTGATGATCGAATCCATATTTACCGCATAGGAAAATTTCCAGACGCCGTCCAGAGACTGTATCAGACTGCTTTTCCCCTGCGCTGCCTCCTTTTCATTGGCATACGGATGCAAGGCGGCATGTGCGGGCAGCACGTTTTCCTTAAAAAAGCGTGGATCCTTCACCTTACTGTAATCAAATTGTTTCTCAGTTCTCTCCATATCTGCACCTCTTTTCCTTTTTAATTGTTCGACTTTCTCCATGTGATATTTTTTGCAGCGTCAGCCGCTCCCCTTCCCTTCTCTCATCCGCCTCAAAATGCTATCTTTTCTGCTCTCCTCTTTCTCCCGACCGCCAATGATCTCCGTAAGCATATCATCAAAATACTGTTCCACCCAGGCAAAGGCATTAAAAGACGGCGCTTCCCAGGCAACGGAAGGATAAATCTGCATATTCTGCTCATTTACCCTACATATATCGCCTTCCTCCATTGTTTCCGCAAAGCTCGCCGTCACATACCTCACCTGATTGCTGATCTCATGCGCAGCCAAAGAAAAGCCCACAAATTCCGCCTGCAGCTTCCTGCTCTGCTTCAATCCTGCGCTGACAGCGATTTCAGTGCTTCCTTCCGCGCCGTAATCTGCCAAATCTATGACATAGGTATAGGAATACAGCCAGACAGGTTCCCCTTTTTCTGAAAGGTATTGCTCAAACCGCAGATTCTGCACCGCTTCCCCATAAGTTTCCTCCGCGTAAGCCCTGACCGCCTTTTCCCAGGCTTCATAGGCTTCGGATCCGTCAAGCGCCTCCTCTTTTTCCCGCACCTGGCAGGCAATATCGTACCCTTCTTCCGAACCAAATAATGCAAAATTCGCGCCGCTCTCATTTCCCAATACGCCTACCGTACATCCCTGCGGTGTGTCAAACTGATACTGCCCCATTTGGATCCCGATGACGCCGTTTACTTTTTGCTGCTTCCTGATATAAAAGGGGCTCGCCGTCTGCAGGAGCTGTCCCGGTAAGATCAGATTCGGGTCGGTCACCGTATCCCGATTCCGTTCATACAATTCCCCATAAAGTCTGCCGTCTCCCCACAAACGTTCCGCAATCTTCCATAAAGAATCGCCCTGTTCTACCTCGCAGGTCTCATCCTTTGCCGAAAAAAGCACATAGGCTTCCCCCTCCGGTTTCTCGTGGCTTAAAGCAAAATCCTCCTTTGCCTGCACCACAGAATACGGGCTGCCTAAAAACAACGCGCCTGCCAAAACGGCCGCCCCTATCTGTCTTCCCAGTATTTTGTAGCGCCGCCTTCTTCCCCAAGCCATATATTCTGCTGCTTTTCTTCGCATTCCCGCACCTCCCCGGCGCTCTGTGCTTTGTCATACCGTTCCCAAAACAGAGCTTCCGTCCGATAGGGCGCAAGCTCCTCGGCTGTCATGTTCGCATAAAATGTACTGTCAAAAACACCGTAACCGGAAATCCCCTTAAGCTTCGCATCCAGAGAAATGCCGATCACAAACACCCCATCCTCCGTCAAATAAAAATACGGCACAAACTGATACTTCTCGGCGATCTCCTCATCCGAACCGCGAAACCAGTCCAGCATAATGTCCGCATCCTCTGGCGCGATGACTTCTTCTCCCTGCCTCTGATTCAGTTTTTCTATCCATAATTTGATAAAGTCCTCATCCACGCGCAGGATATCCGCAAGCGCATAGCACTCCCCCGTCAGCAGATCCGCCGTCATCCCCCGCTGCGTCTTAAAAATATACCAGACCGGATAAATCGGCGAATCCGTTTCCCAAAAATGAGCGCTCACCAAATACTGGCTGTGATACGGCACATCGCACTGTACATCAGCAGTGAACATATGATAGGCCTCCTGCGCCCGTTTTACTTCATCGTCCGGCTGTAAATGCCAGTAATTCACCCGCTCCATGGCAGTCTCATAAAAAGCGTCGTTGATCTGCTGCAAATGTTCCAACTGTCCCTGCGTTTCTTCCGACTCCTCCAATACCGGATACTCGATCGTGAGCACGTCCAGATAGTCATACTGTTCCGAATATTCTACATAGTATTGCTGTTTTTGTATCGTGTAATCAAAGCATCCCTCCGGCACGGCATTTTGAATGCGATATGCCATAACGATCGCGATCAGGATCGCCGCTAACAGAATGCCTGCCGTCAGGCTGACAACGACGGTTACTCTTTTATTTCGCTTTGGTTTCTCCTCCATAACATGAGATCCTCATCCTCTCAGATCCGTATTGATAATAGGTGATATTTATTGTATCTCAAATAGGAAAAAACTGCAATACGAAACCCCCGGCGGTGGAGCGCCGAGGGCTTCGTACTAAGTATTATATACACACTAAGGGATATAGTAGTAAGCTCATTCTACGTCTTGTAAAGCATCAAAATCTTCCTCGCCCGTGCGGACTTTAACGACCTTATCCACGTTGTAGACAAAGATCTTGCCATCTCCGATGTGTCCGGTATAGAGCGCTTTCTTGGCTGCCTCCACCACCGTATCCACAGGAATCTTGCTGACCACTACCTCGACCTTTACTTTAGGCAGTAAGGTCGCATCCATCTCAACGCCACGGTACTTCTCGCCCGCACCCTTCTGGATGCCGCAGCCCATGACCTGCGTCACCGTCATGCCTGTCACGCCCAGATCATTCATAGCCTTACGCAGCTTGTCGTAGCGGGACAGTTTCGCAATGATCGCCACCTTATATATACCCGTAGCGGAAGCCATCGGCACCTGTGCCACCTTGACGGCTGCATCCTTCTGCACCTTCGAAGCCGCGTCGTAATCTTCCACGCCAAGGCTTGTATTTTCGTTCACATCCATAATCATCGCACCTGATACATCCATGATACTGAAACCGGAGTACGCGGAAGCCAGACCATGCTCGGTCGCATCCAGACCAATGATCTCCTCCTCCTGAGAGGCCCGCAGCCCGATCGTCGCCTTGATCACCAGAAATACGATGGTAATTGTTACTACTGTCCATGCCGCCACCGATGCGAAACCGATCAGCTGTAAACCCAGAAGCTTTACACCGCCGCCGTAAAACAAGCCCACGAGCTCTGTGCCGGAAGCGTCCGCGATCGAATAGCCCGGTGCGGTGTTTGTCGCAAACAGTCCTACCGCTATCGTTCCCCAGATACCGTTCATCATATGTACCGCCACGGCACCCACAGGATCGTCGATCCGCAGCTTATAATCCAGAAGCCAAACGCCGAACACGACCAGCAGCCCCGCTACCGCACCGATCACGATCGCACCGAAAGCATCCGTCACATCACAGGGTGCGGTGATTGCCACCAGACCTGCCAAAGACGCGTTCAAACACATGGAAACATCGGGCTTTCCGTATTTGATCCAAGTAAAGATCATACACACTACCGTTGCCACCGCAGGAGCGATCGTCGTCGTCACAAAGATGGAACCGAGCTGCTCCACGCTGGTCGCTGCCGCGCCGTTAAATCCGTACCAGCCAAGCCAGAGAATGAACACGCCGAGCGCACCAAGGGGAATGCTGTGTCCCGGGAACGCATTTACTTTTGTGATCTTGCCATTTTTATCCGTATTGAATTTACCGATACGAGGTCCTAAGATCTTTGCGCCTACCAGAGCGGAGATGCCGCCTACCATATGGATTGCGCAGGAACCCGCAAAATCGTGGAAACCGATCTGAGAAAGCCAGCCGCCGCCCCAGATCCAGTGCGCCTCGATCGGATAGATCAACGCCGAGATCACACCCGAGTAAACACAGTAGCTTAAAAACTTGGTCCGCTCCGCCATGGCTCCCGAAACGATCGTTGCCGTGGTCGCGCAGAACACCAGATTAAATACAAAGTTCGACCAGTCAAAACTCTCATAGGCTGTAAAGATGTCGAACCCCGGCTTGCCGATCAGACCAACCAGGTCCTCGCCCAGCATAAGCCCAAAGCCGATCACAATAAACATCACCGTACCGATACAAAAATCCATCAGGTTTTTCATGATGATGTTTCCCGCATTCTTTGCTCTGGTAAAGCCCGTCTCCACCATGGCAAAGCCTGCCTGCATCCAGAACACCAGCGCCGCGCCGATCAGAAACCAGACGCCGAAAATCTGACCGTTTAATACCTCCATCATTTCTTCCATAACATTTTCCTCCTCAATGTAACAAAGGCGCCTTGAGTTTCCTCAAAGCGCCTTTGCTTTTATGACTTGGATTGTAGCACTGTCATTTTATGGTGTCAAGCACATTTTGTATAAATGTATTATTGTATACAATTAAATACAATTTCTACTTACTCATTTTCCTATCCGATATTTTCAGTGTGAACGCTTTTATCCTGCTGTCGACTGGAACCAAACTGCAGCTGCGCAAAAATCACCGCCGCAAATACCAGCACACACCCCAGAACTTCCCGTCCCGTCATGGTCTCATGCAAAATCACCATACCCGCCAGCACGGAAAAGACCGATTCCAGACTCATCAGCAGAGACGCAATGGCAGGATTCACCCCGTTTTGTCCTACGATCTGCAATGTATATCCCACGCCGCAGGAGATAAAACCCGCATATAAAATCGGGATCCACACATCGATACTTCCCAGCGACTGCAGCCACGCCGCAGGTCCCATCCGCGGTATCTCCACGCCAATCATCGGAATCATCCCCCACGCGCCACAGACAAAAAACTGGATACAAGCCATACGAACCCCATCCACCAGCGGGGAAAAGTGATCCACCACCATGATATGTACGGAAAAACAGACCGCGCACAGAAGCACCAGCACGTCGCTGAACTGAAAAGAAAGACCGTCCGTCAGGCATAGAAAATAAAGGCCGACCACAGCTACCGGAATACTGACCCAGACATTCCAACGGCATTTTCTTCTGAGAAAAATCCCTAACACAGGCACCGGCAAGATATAACACGCTGTCAAAAATCCCGCCTTGCCCGCCGTTGTGCCGTAATACATCCCCATCTGCTGCAGGCTGCTTGCCACAAACAAAATCAACCCGCAAAGAGCGCCGCCAAGCGACAGCCTGCGCCGTTCCTCTTTGGACTGCGGTTTTTTCCCCGCCGTGTACCGATCGAGAAACGGGATCACCGGCAAAAGCACCAGCCCGCCCAGAAAGGAGCGGATACAGTTAAAGGTATAGGGACCCGCTGACGCGCCGCCCTGTCTCTGCGCCACAAAGGCCACACCCCAGACCAGGGCCGTGAGAAGCAGGAGCAGGGAATTGCGGGTTTGTAGATTGATCCGTGACTTTTTCATGACTTTCTCCGTATCCATATCAAAATATACCGATCCTATGCGCAAACGTTTTGCGTCTGTCTTTCGGACACTCAGAACAGTTTACTCCCTTTGGCATATTTTCGTCAATACGGTTTTCCGCGTGTCATCAATCTATGCGCTGCGCCGTCCTCCCACACTTCCCCATCCTGCACAAATCCCAGTTTTTCACACAACCTGAGAGACTTCTTATTCCCCATACGTACCAACGCCTGCACCTGTTCCATAGCAAATTCCTCTTTTGCATAAGCAAGAATTGCCTTGCAGACCTCATATGCGTACCCCTGCCGCTGCCATGGTACGCCAATCACAAACCCCAGCTCCGGCACATCATAACCTTCCCGCCAACTGATTCCTGCCCGACCGATTACCGCCCCGCTCTCCTTCTCCAAAACCGTCCACATCCCGTAACCGTAAAAAGCATACACCTTCTCGATATAGTCTTTTATATAAGCGATTTGCTCGTCCTTGTCCGCAAAAAGATTTTCCATATATTCGGTGATGGAAGGCTCCGCATAAATGCGGTAAAAGCTGTCCACATCTTCCACCGTCGTCTCCCGCACCCGGCACCGTTTGGTTTCTAATATTTCCCACGGCAGCCCCGCCAGTCGTCTGTAGACCAGTTCAAGCGATTCCTTATCCATCTTCTCCAAATCTTCCACCAACCAGGAAGCACCGGGAAAGTCCTCGCTCTTTATACCCTCGTGCAGGTACGGCAGGACGTAACAGCCCTCTTTTCGCAGGGAATCATAAGCCTCACTCTCATCCGTAACATACAGGATATCTTTTCCAAAATGATAGGTTTCCAGCATAGACAATTCCGCCGCTTTCTTATTTTCAAATTATTTTTGCTGCATGGCGGCGCTCTAAAATGTGCGGCACGGAATCATAACGTCCAGCACAAAATCTCCGTCTTCCGTATAGCAAAACATCTCTCCATTCAAACGCTCCACCGCTTCTTGGACCGTGATCAGGCCGAAGCCGTGTTCGCTGCCTTCTTTATCCGTAACAGGAAGCATTCCCTGCCTGACATGCAAATCCTCCCGACACTTATTTTTGATCCGCAGCACAAGATGATCTCTGTTATATTTCATACGCACAGAAACTTTCCGTTTCTCCTGTTCCAATCCCTTTAACGCATCGCAGGCATTCTCCAGGCCATTCGTCAGGATACGGCAAAGATCCATATAAGGCAGATCCTCTCCCCCGATCTGAACATCCATCCTGCAATCTGCTTCTATTTCTTCAAATTTCTCTGCGTAGTGGATAAACACCGCATTGACATAGGGATTTCCGCAGAACTGTGCCCGCAGGACATCCATTTCCGCCTCCACGCCTTTGAGATAGGTCAACGCCTCCTCCATTTTTCCATCAGACAGCAGACCGGAAAGCGTTGCCGTATATCCTTTCATATCATGTTTCATCTTACGGATCCGCTGTTGGTTTTCAAGTTGTGTCTCCAGCAGATTCTTCTGCTCCAGAAGGTTTCTCGCTCTCTGCTGCTCCCGATAAACCAGGAGCTGTCGGTAGAGTGCCGTAAATATGGTGCCATAATTAAACAACATCAAAAGCAGCACCAGTACGCAAAGGAACATATCCTCCGGGCGCTCCACGATGTTCGTGGGAAACTGTACCACGATCACCAACAGGATATAATATAACATCGTCATTCCCGCAAAAGTACCCCAGCCCTTTTTCACCTCTTTTTGCAGTTCCAAATAGGGCTTTCTCAAATACCGCCACGCCAGATATTCCAACAATGGAAAGGCAATCAGGCGGCTCACCAGCAGCAAAACATATTTCCCTCCTCCAAGATAATAGTCCATCAGATTTGTTACCGCCATGACCCACAGGCAGGTCGTATCCGCCAGACAAAAAGACAGCAGGAACCGAAACCGTTTATCTGCACTCATCACATAGAAAAAGACAAAGCTGGGGATAGAACAGGTAAACAAAAACAGCTTAGCAAGCGTATCAAATCCCACCAAAACCAGTCCGATTCCGTTTGCTGTCATCAAAAATCCCATGCCCAAAACTGCTGCCACTATGGTCCTTTTTCGGGTAAACCGCGACCGAAACAGCATGAGGAACAGAAAAATAACATGAAACATTGCCCAAAATATGGATATATCTCTTAGTATCGTCATCTGTTCCTCCTTCACGTTCTTCCTACATCATGTCCGTATCTTCATTATCTCTTTTTTTATGCAGCAGAATTACAATCAATGTAAAAGTAACCGCCGCAACCAATATCAGCCAGATAAAGCAGCAAATTCCCAGGAAGGTCGGACAGATATGACATAAACCGCACCTTTCTGCCTTCGCCTCTGTCAGCCGATAAGCGATCGCGTAGGTGGAGAAACGCTCCGTCTCGATGGTAATGGTCTCCGCCGCATCGTCCAGATCCGGAAGCAGGGTACACTCTCCCGCGTGGGCCCGCACGATATAAAAGTCCGCAGTGTGTTCCCGGAGATCTTCTGGCATATCAATCATGATCTCTATCGGCTCATTGATCTCATGGACAGCGCTCCACTCTTCTTCTCCCCTGCGCAGGAACATAGAGATATCCACATACATACCCACTTTCAAGCCGGGCACTTCCTCCTGCGCCTTCTCAATTCCCTGCTCAATCAGATCCTTATCCTGACTGCTCACCCGATCGTCGATCCGCTCTACATCGATGCGAATCTCCACGGTCTCTCCTTCGGACACACGGCTGACATGCTCCCGTGACAACACTGCGTTCGCCACCGCCACGGCATCCAATGCCTGCGCCGTACAAAGTGACCCATCCATATTGTTGACCGTCACGATGACCGCACCCTGCTGCACTGGGATTGTCAGAGTCTTCACTATCTTGCCGACAGCATAGAGATGCTCACCCGTCAGGCTTCCGCTGCCATCCTCCACGATATGTCCGGGCGCCGTTCCTATCTTCGGCGTTGTATCATCACTTGGCACTATCCCGTCTCCCGTCTTCGTGTTGTCAGCTGGTTTTGTTTCGTCCTTCGGCTTTGTATCATCGCCCGGCGTTGTTCCGTCCTCCGGCTTCGTATTGTCTCCCGGCGTCTTGCCTCCGTTATCGCCGTCGTCCTTCTTGGGCGGGCTGTATCTTTTAACTGTCTTTACCACTATTTTAGAGGAAAAAGCCGTATCTGTCGATACATAACGCAATTCATAATCACCCGGCTCCAAATCCGTAATCTCTTCTCCGGTAACGGTAATCCACTCTGTGCTGCCCTTCTTGCGGTACTGCATGGTTGTATCTGTCTTTGTCAATTTGCCGTCTTTTGCGTCCTGCGCACTCTCAGCTTTCGGCTGTACCTTCACAGGTCCCGCAGGCCGTTTCGGCACGGTCAGGGGCAGCGCATCACTGTCTCCGGTACTTATCCCGTCTCCTCGGCGAACAATGCTGATCTTCTTACCAAACCAGCTCTCATCGATCAATACCGTACCCTCCGCCGATGCAGCAACCTCCTTCCCTTCGATCAAATAGACCTTGCCCGGTTCCAGTTTGGTCAGCGCCTCATCTCTATAGGAAATACCTACAGTCATGGGCGTATCCGTTTTCGGAAGCCATTTCGCAAAAAGGGTCACATCATTCGTCAGCAAATCCGCATCCGACTCTTCCGCAAAATGCCATTTATTCTCATACGACGTCTCCCGATACCAGCCACAAAAGCCATTATCCCCCTCTTTCTTTGGCTCAGCAGGTTTTTTGACGGCCTCTTTCCACGACAGACCTTTTATGGGCTTCACTTTGCTGCCACCCTGAGAGTCGAAGGTCACTGTCAGGCTCCTGCCTTCCTTAACAGTCACAAAGGCTGCCTGTCCACAGGGCGCTGTCTGTGTAGCCGCCACACGCGCCCAAAGTTTTCCGGCTGCGGCGTCATTTACCGTTCCCGCTGCCTTTTCCCACGTCTTCTTATCATCCCTGCTGGTCTCCATGGCATCTGTCACGCCTTTGATCTGTCCGTCCTTTTTCCCTTTGACGGTCTCGTCACTCTTTTCAAGAACCGGCGCAGCGGGACGGGCTGCCAACGCAATACTCTGGGGATTGCTGTTTTTCGTGTTTTTGCCGTCCCCCTTCTTAATCAGAGAAATCTCTTTGCCAAACCAGCTGTTATCTATGCAAATCTCTCCATTTTCGTCCGCCTTATGGGAAACTGTCTTCCCGCCCGGCAAACACACCAGATAAGTCTCGCCCGGTTTCAATCCGGTCAGCTTTTCCGCGGGATAATCAGGCTGCGCCTCCGGCGTCTGCTCTGTTCCCTTGATCTTTACCGTTACCGTCTGACTCCCGCTGTTTCCTGCGTTGTCCACAACAGATATCTCCACCCTCACTCTACCGGTCAAACCGTTAAGCATAATGCGGAAACCGTACTCCGTTGTCAGCGCATCTCCAAATCTACCGTCCTCTGCATTTTCGCTGCCACTGTCAATTCTCCATTTGACTTCTTTGATGCCGGAGGCCGCCATACTGCCATCCTGTACTTTCACGAAAAGTTCCGGTGCGGTCTGGTAATAATCCGCAGAAAGTGCTTCCCCTTCCAATTTTGTTCCTGCCTGCTCCTCTGTGGGCAGACGGTCAGCCGTTACGGTGATCACAGGTTTTAATTCCTCCACGATCACACCGATACCGTTCGCATAAGCAGTTATGGGCTCCGACACGTTTCCTGCAATATCCGTCGCCTGTATATCCCCTATCACGCCTTTATAATCCGGGTCGATGACGATGGTCGCCGTATATTGTGCCCCTGCGTCAGTCGTCGTTTTCTCTATTTTTGCTTCCTTCGTTACAGGCTCCGCATTCCGCATACTGCCGGGCGTCAGGGTATAAGTCACCCGGTCAAGCCCGCTCATTTCCTCTGTCACGGGAATGTTAACGATTAGGCTGTCTTTGCGGATCAGCCAATCCCACAGGTTTACATACCCTTCATTGAAACGCAGTTCTCCCATCACAGGCTTCACGGTATCCAGCTTCACCCGCAGCGGCTTCGTCTCCGTTGACAGTCCTATGGCGTCCACTGCCTGAAACGCATAAGTATGGTCTCCCGGCTGCACTGTGGTAAACGCCCACGCATGCGCCGCATCATCCTTTATCCCGCCTCCCATCGGGAAGCCGCTCAGTTCCTGCCATGCTTCTCCGTCCACGGAAACCAGAAGCCGTTTCACGCCCTGATTGTCGGAATAGGTGAGATCGATTGCAGGCTTTGCCGTATACCAGCCGCTCTCCTCACTCTCCGCCGACAACTCAGCCACTATCTTCGGTGCGGCGATATCCACATAGCGGGCATAGTATGTCTTTGCCCCCGTCTCATTCTCACCGATCGTCTTCTGCACCTCTCCCGTATGTTCCGCCGTCAGATACCAGCCTTCGAAGCGATAACCCTCCTGCTTCGGTACGGGCAGGGTCAGTCCCTCACCGAACGCATACATTCTATCGGAATCCGCCGCTTCATACGCGCTGCCGTCCGGATTGGTCAGATGATACGTTACCTCATAGAAATCCGCCGTCCACTTGGCATAGAGCGTGGTATCCTCATAAATTTGGCTATTAAAGTCAAAGGCAGTCTTACACTTCCCGTCTGTATACCAGCCACCGAAAACCAGCCCTCTCCGAGTGGGGTCTGCAGGCCTTTGCACCTTGCACTCGACTGTGCCGCCCGCGCCTGCATCCGCATGAGAGGTCCACACAAGCTGCGGTTCCACTTCGCTGCCTCCCCTGCTGTCAAACGTCACCTGATGCACATACCTTGTCTGTCCCGCCGTCACCCCGTCCGATTTGTCCGCATTGGCACGGCTGTAAAAATGATAGGTTCCCGGCTCCGTAACCGTATGATCCGCCGACAAAACACCGCTTCCCGTACTGCTCTTAAGCGCCGTCTCCGTTGCAAGCAGCCCGTCTTTTTTGACTGACAGCGCGCCGCCGCTCGGACCGTAACTGCCCGACTGCACCGTCATGACGATCCCCGTCTTTTTCTCTGCCGCCGCGGCAGGCCCCGTCACGGTAAGCGCAGCCTTTGTCGTATCGATCTTTACCGCTTCCTCCGAAAAACCGTCCGTCACATTTCCGGCCGCATCCGTCACTTTATAATACAGATACCAGACACCGCTCTCCTGCTGCGAAACAACACCCTCTCCCGCCGCAGTCTGTCCCGCCGTCAACGCCTGTAAACCGCTTGTCGGCTTTGTCGTCGGTTTCTCATCCGCCTTCATCCACAGATATTCCACCGTCTTCACGCCGCTTGGCATACCGCTCCCGCTGACCGCGGACTGCGGATCGGAAAATGTCAGCGTCGCCGGTACGGCTGCCGTATACCAGCCGGACTGTTCGTTTTTGCTGCCGCCCATGCTCACTGCCGCCGTCGGGCTCACCCTGTCGATGCGAATCGGCCCGATAAAGCCTTCCGTCTTATTGGCTTCCCTGCCGATGCTGTCGTCGCCAGCTTTATCATAATATTTATAGTAGACATACCAGGCGCCGTCTTCCGCCACGTTCACTCTGTCTGACGTAAGCTGCGTCAGTCCGTCAGTGGGGATCTCGTCCTTTGTATCAACAATCTTATAATACTTTTTCCCGACGCCGCTCTGGCTGTCACTTGCGGAAAAAGTGACTGTCTGCGCGGTCTTCTTCCAATCATCCGACATCCGGGAAGGCGTGACGGTGGGCGCAGTGGTATCGATATATTTTACCTCTACTGCGGCCGTATTTTCTCCGCCGTAGTCCAGATCCCGCACTTTTACCGTGTAAGTGCCATTGCTTCTGGCCCAAATCAGTCCGTT
Organism: uncultured Lachnospiraceae bacterium; assembly: GCA_910576815.1. Taxonomy (GTDB): domain Bacteria; phylum Bacillota; class Clostridia; order Lachnospirales; family Lachnospiraceae; genus UBA3282. The sequence continues at coordinate 6,646 of CAJTKA010000009.1, read as the reverse complement.
GTTCGCGCCGCCTTTTGCATTGCCGTTCGGCAGGATTACCTCATAATTTTTCCCCTCATAGTCCGTCAGACTCCACTGCAGGGTGGCCATATCATTCGTCCACTCCGTGGGCGCTCCGGTCAGGGTGACCTTCGGCGTGTGATTCTTAACAGTATTCTGCGATATTACTTTATAAGCGGCAGACGATTTGGTCGTGTAGGTATGATCCAGGTGATCCGTCACCTTGATATGCAGGTACTTCGCAGTTTCGACACTCTCCGTCGCCGTGTAAGCGAGATCCGCCTTGCCCGTCTGAATCTGGCTTGCCGTAAGTGATGTCCACACACTTGCCGCAGGCGCAGCCGAACCGTTCGTCCACGCATACTCCACCGTCTTTACCCCCGAACCGCTGTCCGCAAAGGTAACGGGCAGGGCAATCTTCGTGTAGATCCCCTCTTTGGGAGACTGCGTCAAGGCACTGTCCAGAAGCCTTCCGACCGATGCCGTTGGGTTTACCCTGTCGATCTTCTCCACCTGAATCGTCTGCGTAAGGACATTGTCCGCCGCTGTCAGACGGAAGGTATAGTATCCGTTCTCTGTCACCGTTACGCTTCCTGCATTTGCAGCAACATCTGTCCATGCGCTGACGCCGGACTTTCGGTATTGCAGCGTACCGCCACCCTTTCTCTGGACCGTAATTGCTCTCTGCCTTGCCCACGCCGAATTATCCGTGCTGACCAAAAGCGAGGGCTTTTCACTGCCTGCGGCAGGCGTGTTCGCCGTGCCGAAGTCCACATAGGCACTCTTATAATCGGTGGCTCCCGTGGTACTGTATGTCGCAATCGCATGGAGATACCATTTGCCGTTACTTGCGCCGCTGCCCGGCTCTTTCCGGATGGAGAGCGGCAGTCCTTGCGCACCCTTGGCAACACTTAACTCAGACGCAGAGGCGTCCACCCAGCCTGTTGCCGGCGCGGAGGCGGAATCCGACCATGCGTAGCGCAGGCTGTTTGCTTTGCTCTGATCCGCATTCACCACCACTTTCACCGTGCCGGTGCCGCCTGCAATCCCCTGAGAGGCAACCGTCAGATTCGGCTTCGCCGTATCCACGGTAGCAGTTGTGTTTCCGCTGCCGCTGGATGTCTCCGTCGAAGAAGTGTTGTCACACATATCCTTGATGCGGTCTGCGTTGGTGAATCCGTTTACTCTTAAAGTCTGATCCGCATTCCCTGCGATCGTTCCTGAGAAATACAAAACGTTGGTATCTGCGCCGCCCACATACGAAGCCTGCCCCCATGAGGTATTTACCTTAACGCCGCTTAAGTCGCCGCTGTTCTGCCTGTCCACGATCTCGTCAAAGATCAGGGACACGGTAAAGGTGTCGCCCACCTTATAGAGCCCGCCCGCCATGGGGGCCACTGCAACAAGCCGGGGCTCCTTCTCGTCTATAATCCAGAAATGATGTTTCACATAACGTGTGCTCCATTTATCAGAGTTTTTGCCGCTTCCTCCGTAACCAACACTCATTTGCTCCTGCGTAATATCAAATCGCACATAAGTGTCCTCAACACGTCCGGTTGCAATCGCCGTTTTTAAGGGCGGCGTTTTATACTCCGTCTGCGGTCCCGTATAAGGATATCGATATTTTTCATAGGTCGTATATTTGTTGCCTCCACCATGATCAGACAACGCTACATAATAGGCTGTGCTAAGAGATCCTTTGAGTTCTCCCTGATACGGATATATTTTCGTATCAATTTCCCCGCCCGGCGTAATCTGAACCGACTGATATCCATCCTCAATCTCTTTTATTTCACAGGAAAGCCGATAATGTAGTTTCTGCGCCGTTTTTATCCAATACTCCCGTTCGCCTCTCCTCAGCCCATCCTTAATGGAAACGGTTTCTTTCGCCGACGGATAAGATGCACCGTCTGTCCATCCCAAGTTATCCTCGTCATAATCCCCTCTGAAGGTATCTCCCTGCGGACCATTGATCACCTGCTCATCATAAATCGTTCTGGACACCGTATAGCCGTCGCTTTTACCCATCGTCCGCTCAGCGTTTGTATCCGCTCCCAGCGTCCCGCCGCCCGTAACGCGATAGATCTGCACGGAATAGGTGCGGTCGGCATTGGTATAAGCAGTCGCGGGTTTGCCACTGTACGCCGTGTTTACCCCCTGCTCGCTGACCGTGATGGTCTGAGAAGTCTCTCCTGCCGCAAAGGTCAGCTCACCCGCCTGATGGGTAAAATGCGTGCCGCCCACCGCGGAACCGTTGACCGTGCGATAATAGACCGTCTGCGCGCCCTCGCTTCCGCCGCCCCTTGTAACCGTAAAGGTATTATTATTGTTATTCTTGATCGTAAAGGTTCCGTACGCAGGCAACCCAATCCCAATCTCGATCTCGTCGCTGTAATAAGGCACGCCGTCCGCTATGATATAGGCTCTGGCATAATAGGTAACGCCTTTCTGAAGGTTATCCGCCGTGACCGATATCGTCCCGTCCGCTTTTACGACAGGGGATGCCGTCGCCTTCCTTCCGTTATTGGTGGTAAGGCTGGGCGCATTCATGATGCCCCACACAAAACCGCTCTCGGTGACTGGGTCCATTCCCGGATTGCGCAGAATCACAGACAGATTCTTCGTATCCGCCGTAAATTGTGGCTTGGAAAATTCCACATAAGACATTACGCCTACGGTACAAGTTTTCGTAGTGAAATTGCCCGCTTTATCCGTCACCTTCACGGTAACGTCCTTATTGCCCGCAGTCTGGGTGAAATTTGACGGCACGGTAATCTCTACCTTGCATTCCTCCACCGGTTCATTGTCAGTGATAGTGAGCGCCGCTTCCACCGCAGCCTTTACCTCCGCATCCGTGGCCTTTGTCATCACCTGTGTCGGCGTGTAACCGACTTCCGGTTTCTGGATATCCTTCCATTGTGCTTTCAGCAGCATCGATTCAGAACCAAAAGAAGTAATCCTCTGTCCCCTCGAATAAGCCGTTCCCGTCTGTACCTCTTTCCAGTTCCGGAAGCTGTAACCGCTCCGCGTCGGCAGCATACTGCTGACCGTAAAGCTTTCCCCTTTCCACGCCGGCTGTATGTCAGGAACATTGCTCACGCCCGTACCATTGCCGTCATATCTCACAACAAGCGGCATACGGAATTTCGTATTAATGCTGTTTCCTTCACTGTCCGATACAATAATATTCACTTCATCCGAATTGGGATTCGGAATCTGTATGGTGTAGCTCCCGCTATCCAGCGTCATGCTCCGACCGCCGCCAAAAGTAACCTTGACGATATAATCTTTCGGATCTGTAGAACCCTGTTTCTCGATATCACTCAGGGAAGCCGATACATCCGTATAGAACAGACTTTCCTTCACATAATTATAGGCATAGTAAGGACCGCAGTTCCGTGCGCCGCCCGCCCGGCAGAAATAGCGGTATTCAGTAGGCGTCCCGGAATCCGGCACCTGATACAGCCCGCCGATGACGCAGCTGTCAAAATCTCTGCCTCTGGTTATCACGTCTACATACACTTTTATCTTCGCATCCGGTCCATATCCCCACTTGACATAATTATCTGATCCATTGGCCTGATCCGTCACTTTTAGAATCGCTCCGGATCCCAAGGAAGAAACTGCATCCTCATACCCATATACGCCGTTTAAGAAAGCATAGGTCTTGCCTGCCGCAAACGACTTCGGCTCGTTAAAGCTATGGTACACGAACGCTTTGCCGCTGCCGGAAATCCGCCGCAGAGGAATCGAAGCGGATGCCGGTGCCGCCGCGCGCATTCTGAAAAACACTGGCGCTTCTATCGGCATATTTGCCGCCGCGTCCGCAATTCCCCGCCCAATCTGATTTGCGATATTCTGTAGTCTCTCGTCCGCCTCATCCTCCCCCGTCATGGCAGCGAGCAGTTCCTCATAATCCGCCGTCAGGGACAGACGGGTATCCTCGTCCATGGCAAGAACGGCATCATAGATCCCATCCTCTGCAATGCCCTCAAAGTACTTTTTCAAAATCTTTTTTAAAAGTTCTCCAGCGGCTGTGAGCGGCTGCTCTTCCACCTCCACCGTCACCGTGATCTGCGGCAGGCCCACACCCTCCGCCAGCGCATAGCCATTCGGCAAAATCGGTGTAAAAATGTATATACCCTCCGTTTCGCTGTCATACAAAGGCGACGACTGCCATGCGACGCCTTGTATCATAATTTCCTTATCAATATCCTTATCCGCCAATTCATCGCCATTCGATGCCGTTTCCTCTTCATCTTCACCGTTAACCAGCGTTTCTACCTTTACTTCCTCCTCTATGTTTTCCGACAGAAAGATCGGCAGCACAAAATCGGCAGTATGGATCTGCCATGTCAGAGTCCCACACGCCGCGATATCTCCTGCCGCTCCGCTTTCGCCGCTTCCTTCTCCTGCGTCTGCTCCGCCTTCATCGCTTCCTTCTCCCGCGTCTGCTCCGTCTCCTCCTGTCTCCTCGTCTGAGTCGCCTTCGCCTGATTCCCCGTCTTCGTTTTCGTCACCTTCATTGCCTGACACCGTGCCTTCCTGATCCCCATCTCCCGGTTCGATTTCCGTACCGTCATCTCCCGCATTGTCGGCATTGTCATCTGTATCCTCCTGGTTCTGCATGACATAAGCCTCCAGTGCCTCCGGCAGATTCAGTTCTTCCACCGCCGTACCCACAGGTACACACTGATCCGCCACTTCCTCCGAAAGCGCGGCAAATCCTGTAACCGTATAAATTTCCTCCTGTTCCCCCGCTGATTGCACCGCCAATACCGTCAGATCCATGCCCGTGAAAAACACAGCAAAAGAAAGCACTGCCGCCATGACTCTGGCCAGCTTTTCGTGTACATGCACCTGTATCAGCGTATGCAGAAACAGATTATAGACAAAAATAAAAATGACTGTCATGATAAAGACGGGATATTTTAAGACAGGATGCGACTTGCCATACTGCATCAGTGTCCGAATCGTATCTTTCTTTGCTTTTCGCAGCGTTTCTATCGTCATTTGAAATCTACCTCCGTTTCCAATCAACCTGTATCCTTTGCTTTATGTGACTGCTGCTTCGTATAACGCAAACACATTTTACAACACCCCCCCCCAAAAAAATCGGGGTATCGAAAACGACATATTTTTTGACGAAAACGGAACACTTTTGCCCCGCACTGGCACCTGCAGATTATTTACAAGTCGGTTCCTTACATGCTATTATTAGAAAAATATACATCCGACAAAAGGAGAACGTGTATGATTCGCATCGCAGTCTGTGAGGACAACATCAAAGATCTGGCACATCTGCTCCACATACTTGGCAAGACAAATATCCTCTGCGATATCACGGAATATCAAGACGCCGAATCCATGCTCTACGACGTGGAATCATGCGGCAGAAAATTCGATCTGTTCCTGTTGGATATCTATCTGCCGGGAATGACTGGCGTTGAGGCAGCCCGCTGTATCCGCGCGCAGTATAAGAACGCTCTTCTGGCCTTTCTGTCGACCAGTGAAGATTTTTACAGAGAAGCTTTTGACCTCTATGCCTTTCATTATTTGATCAAACCCGTGCAGGAGACTTCATTATCTGAAGTATTGCAGATGGCCTCTGACATCATCAACAGCCCGGAAGAAACGCTGCGAATCTCCTTTGGCGGAGAAGATACCATACTTCGCCAGCCGGAAATCTCTTATGTGTCCAGCTCCAACCATATCCTGCTCTTTCATATGCAGAATGGAGCAACGCATACCTCCTACGGCAAACTTGACGAAATACAACCGCGACTGGCCGAGCACTGTTTTGTTCGCTGTCATAAGAGTTTCATTGTAAATATCAGACATGTAACAAAACTGACGAAGGAAGGCTTTTATATAGAAGATACGCTGATTCCGATTTCACGCACTTACACAGCCAGCGCCAAAGAAAGCTATAAAAAGCTGCTGTTTGATGTTTTTTAAGTTACTGCATAGACAATTTCCCCATTTTCTTATACAATAAAAATCATGCACTTGCAGCAGACCAAAAGCAGAAAGGAAATCCTAATTATGGCAAACAATCCCATCGTAACTTTCACCATGGCAAACGGCGACGTAATCAAGGCGGAACTTTATCCCGAGATCGCACCGACCTCCGTAGGCAACTTTATCAGTCTGATCAACAAAAATTTTTATGACGGCCTGATTTTCCACCGCGTTATCAAGGGCTTTATGATCCAGGGCGGCGATCCCGAGGGGACCGGCATGGGCGGCCCCGGCTACTCCATCAAGGGCGAGTTTAAGCAGAATGGCTTCGATAATGACTTAAAACACACGGCAGGCGTTCTCTCTATGGCAAGAAGCATGCACCCCGATTCCGCAGGCAGCCAGTTCTTTATCATGCACAAGACAAGCCCGCACTTAGACGGCGCTTATGCGGCGTTTGGAAAAGTGATAGAAGGTATGGATGTGGTGAACCGCATCGCTGAGACAGCTACCGATTATGAGGACAGACCGCTGGAAAATCAAGTGATGCAGACGGTTACGGTCGATACTTTCGGCGTGGATTATCCGGAACCGGAGAAGCTGTAAACAGATTCTCAAAAAAGTATTATTCGGTACTGTTCAGTACGGTTTTTATAAAATTTGTTGTCAAAATTGTTGTCAATTT
>CAJTKA010000008.1 GCA_910576815.1 uncultured Lachnospiraceae bacterium | reverse complement strand
GCCACGATGGGCAGGAAATCTTTCTCCAGAAGATCATAGAGCACCTTCGGCTCCACGCCGCAGATCTCGCCCACATAGCCGATGTCCTGGCCGTCCGCATAGCGCTTTTTACACTGTAAGAGCCCCGCGTCCTTGCCGCTGATACCGACCGCCTTCACGCCCAGCTCCTCCACCATGCGCACCAGATTCTTATTCACCTTATTTAAGACCATCTCCGCGATCTCCATGGTCTCCTCGTCGGTCACGCGCAGGCCGTTCACAAACTCCGCCTCCTTGCCGACCTTGCCGACCCAGCGGCTTATCTCCTTACCGCCGCCGTGGACGATGATAGGCTTAAAACCAACGAGTTTAAGGAGCGTCACATCCTTGATCACGTTTTGCTGCAGCTCCTCATTGCTCATGGCGCTGCCGCCGTATTTGACCACGATGATCTTTCTGTTGAATTTCTGAATGTAGGGAAGGGCTTCGATCAGGACTTCCGCCTTCGCCAAAATCTTGTCCATTTCCTGCTGTTCCATATTGTGCCTCTTTTCTTAAATTTATTAGCTCCGATAGTCCGCGTTTATTTTGACGTAGTCGTATGTGAGATCGCACCCCCAGGCGGCCGCTTCCGCTTCGCCGCGGTGCATATCCACGATCACGCTGACCTCGGGGGCGGCAAGGATCTTTGTGGCCTCGTCCTCGTTATAGTCCGTCAGCATACCGTTTCGACAGATCTGCATCCGATTGCCGTCGCCCTCGCAAAAAATGTCCACCTGTTCGGGGTCAAAATCAACACCCGCGTAGCCGAGGGCACACATGATGCGTCCCACGTTGGCGTCATGGCCGTAGATCATAGCCTTGGTCAGGCTGGAGCAGACCACGGACTTGGCAAGGCTCTTCGCTTCTTCCTTTGTGGCTGCGCCTGTCACCTTTGTTTCAAAGAGAGCAGTCGCCCCCTCGCCATCCCCCGCCATCTTTTTGGCAAGCGTCGTATCGATATAGTGTAAGGCTTCCCGAAATGCCTCGTAATCTCTGCCCTTTTCCGTGACTTCGGCATTTCCCGCAAGACCGTTCGCCAAAATCACCAGCGTATCGTTGGTGGAGGTATCACCGTCCACGGAAATCATATTGAAGGTATCTTTTACGTCCTCGCTCAACGCTTCCTGCAAAAGCTCTTTGGAAATCGCGATATCCGTAGCAATAAAACCGAGCATGGTGCACATATTGGGATGGATCATGCCGGAACCCTTACAGCAGGCACCGATGGTCACGGTCTTCCCGCCGATCTCGATCTGCACTGCTGCCTGCTTCGGTTTCGTGTCTGTGGTCATCATCGCTTCCACTGCCGCCAGCCCCGCTTCCGGCGTATCTGCCTTTGCTGCCGCCAGCTTTTCGATCCCTGCCTCTATCTTTTCTAAGGGAAGCTGCCAGCCGATCACGCCCGTAGAAGCCACCAGCACACTGTCCTCAGGAACCGTAAGCACCGCCGCCGCCTTTTTTGCCGTCCGCGCACAGCACGCATAGCCCTCTTTTCCCGTGCAGGCATTCGCGATGCCGGCGTTGACCACCACCGCCTGCGCGTAAGGAGAATGCGCCACGATCTCTTTATCCCATAAAACGGGAGCCGCTTTCACCACATTGCTCGTAAAAACGCCTGCCGCCTTACAGGGCACCCTGCTGTAAATCAGGGACATATCCTTCCTGTTCTGATACTTGATCGCAGCTTCCACACCTGCCGCCTCAAATCCCTGCGCCGCCGTCACGCCGCCGTCTATGATTTTCATATCCTTTTATACCCTCTTTTCTATTCCTGCAATTCCCTGTGGAGAATACCGTATTTTGGCATTCTCACACATGAGACTTAGTATACAATAAAAAGGGCGGCAATGCAACCTCGCCGCCAAAAGCTGACGGTTACACCTCGCCGCCATATACTGAGCTGTTACGCCAGTGCCTGCCCCACCACCTTCTCCAGTTCCGTCACCATCGTGCTGACAATCGAGATCGTTGCCGGGTCCTTACACATATTGTTCAGTAACAGTTTCATATTCAGTTCAAAATTTGCAGGCAGGAGCCTGCATTCCTCCCTGCAGATCTCAATCAGCCGCTTTTCCCCGGGCTGCAGCATCTCATTGGCCGCAAAAAGCACATCGAAATAGGAATCCAGGAAACGGTGCACCGCATGATTAACGTTTACGATGTCGCCCCGCAGCATCGCCTTTTCGATCTGGGCAATATAGGAAGGCATCCCATATTTGATCAGATTCATATGATAGCTGATGATATTATTTTTCAACTCCTGCGGATAAGGAATGTCATACTTCTCCTTCGCCGCCGCGAGAAGGCCGCCCTTATCGTAAGCAATGCGGCCCGTCAGCAAGTTATGCCACAAACCTGTGGTACAGCCGTTTTGCGGTTCAAAGTGTACGGCTACCCGGTCGATCTTTGCCAGAAATTCATCTAAATTACGGTAAATGATATTCAGTTCCGAACTGTCGTCATCCAGAATACAGATGTCCTCATGCTCTCTGTAATGATTATCCAAAACCATGCTGCTGCATTGTTGTTCCAGAATACGCCGCCGCTCCTCCACAGGGATCGGTTCCGTAGAGTAAACATACACATCATAGTCCGAATAGGCGTCGTTCTTTTTGATGGCGCGGGAACCGCCCACCGCGATAGAACGCACCTGTGGAAATTTTGCATATTCATTGAAGATATCCTGAATCATTTTTGCCCCTCAAATCAAGGTTGAAAGATTTTATTTCCATAATATAAATTATTTTATCAATACTTTCCACTATTTTGCAATGCTTAATATGAAAATCAGGCACCGAAATCCGTCAAACCGTGCCAATTGGCGTTACGCCATCTCTTTTCTGCCGCCGTAAGACCCAAGGCAGGCAAACACACAAGAACACATCCGCCAGAAACCATGCAAAGACTTCTCCCCAGAATACGCCCGCCTGACCGATCCTTTTGGTCAGGAAAAAGGCGCAGCCCACCCGCATGGCAAGCTGCAAAAAGCTGGAACACATGGGCAGCAGCGTGTTTCCCATACCCTGCACGCAGGCTCTCACGATATAGAGCAGATACAAAAGCCAGAAAAAAGCCGCCAGAATCTTCAGAAAAGCACAGCCGATCTCCAGCGTCTGTGTCAGTACTGCTTCCTCTCCCGATAAAAAGCAGCCCAGAATGGGTTTCCCAAAGGTTAACATAACAATAGACATGACAGCGGAAGTGACAATGCCCAATACACAGGCGGCTCCCAATCCCTTTTTTACTCTCTGATACTTTCCTGCGCCCGCATTCTGCCCCGTGTAGGAAACCACCGCATAGCTGTAAGAGACGGCGGCTGTTTCAAGCAGCCCATAAAGCTTATTGGCCGCCGTAAATCCCGCCACAAAAACCGTGCCGAAGCTGTTGATAACTGACTGCACCGCCACGCCTCCAAACCCTGTAATGATATTCTGCAGCCCCATCGGCAGTCCCAGAAAAAGAAGGTGCTTTAGTCTCTTTGGCTGTATCGCAAGATCCGCCCGCCCGAGTTTTACAAACCCGCCTGCCTTTATCACGCGCAGACAATAGGCTGCCGCAAAAAACTGCGATAACAGGGTCGCAAAAGCAGCACCAAAGACCCCCAGATGCAAAATTACCACGAAGAAAAGATCAAGGATGATATTGCAGACCGCCGCCAGCGAAACCGCGATAAGCGGTGTCCTGCTGTCTCCCGCAGCCCGCAGGAATGCCGCCGCCATATTATAACAGAATGAAATGCAGACACCGCCGTAAAGTGTCCGCAGATAGATATCCGACATCTTTATCATGTCAGACGGCGTATGCAGCATTTGCAGTACTGGTTTACATAATACTAATCCTGTTGCCGTAAACAGGATTCCCAGAAGCAGGCAGAGGAAAATACTGCCTCCTACATCCTTTTTTAGTCCCTCCCCGTCGTGACTGCCAAACCGCTTTGCCATGCTGATGGAAAACCCCTGCGTGATCCCCTGCACACAGCCAAACATAACAAACACCAGCCACTCTGTTGCACCCAGAGCCGCCAGTGCCGTCACACCAAGATATTTTCCCACGATCATCGTGTCCACAAGGGTATATAACTGCTGAAAGACATTGCCGATCATCAGGGAGAAAGCAAAGCCAAACAGAAGGGCAAAAGGATTGCCCGCAGTCATGTCTTTTGCACCTTTCATACTATTTACAAACCTGTCCTCCCCGGCTACTCACTATCATCTTTCGATAACGCTGCCGTCTATTCACCGTCGCCTTCCGACTCCGCAGTCGCCTCCATGCCCTCCGGCATCCCCACGTTTGTCTCCGCATTCTGAGACTCCTCAAAAGGATCTTCGTATTCCTTTTCTTCCTCCTCGCCCCAGAGAGAATCCCATTCTTTGTGCTTTCCTTCCATATTCATGGCTGCCATCTCTTTGGCCATCTTATAAATATCCATATTGAAGTCCATCAGCTTCTTTTCATCCTGCGCGGGCACACGGTCGCCGCGGCTGATCCTTCTGGCGATCTCCAGACACTTGGCCATCTCCTCGCCGTACTCTTTCCAGGCATCGCCCTGCTGCTTAGCGACTATGCTGTTAAAGATCCCCACTTCCTGCTCGATCAGCTCATCGAGCGTCTTTTCATCCTTCTTGATCTGCCCGGAAAGCTCGTCGATCTTCTCCTGCAATTCCTTTTCCCGCTCCAGATAAGCCTCGGAAAGCTCAAAGGTCACGCCCTGCGCCTCGCTTTTCTTACGGGCTTCCTCCATCTTTTCCCGATTTTCTTTTTGTTGGTTTACATAATCTCTCTTTTGCCCCCGTAATAAAGATAACTGTTGTCTGTAAGCTTTCTGTGCTTCGCTGATTTTCATATGATGTAAACCTCCGATATTCCGTTTCGTCTGTTATAGTTAATATCGGCATGACGGGAAGGTTTCTACAGACAATCCAGGCAAATGCTGCGTGAAAATCACACCATTGCATTGGCGTTAATCTGTTCGATCACCCTGCGGATTCCCGCCCAAACATTCATATCCGTAAAAATTTCCACCACACTTCCTTTATCGTTAAATGGAGGTTCCTGCAATACGGAAAAATCTTTGAGCATACCGTTATGGACAATATATTCTACTATCTGATTGACAAAATAAATCTGCCTGCTGTCCATATTCGTCTCATTCAGATATTCCGTAAAAGCCTCCTTTGCCGCACTCATATCCAGTCCAACAATCTCACGGACAAACTCTCCAAGGGGCTTCCTGCCATACTCTCTCTCATAATCTTCCCTTGTCCCAATCTCTCCCCAGAGAATTTCTTCAAGAGACTGGATATCAAATTCGCTAAGGGGTTTGTTTCCCCTTAATTTTGCAATCGCAATATGGTTCTGATTCTGGCGGATATAATACTCCGCTTTCGCCTTATAATTCTTCAAATCGTCACTTTCCAGCTCCGCCTCATGCCATTCTTTTGACAAAATATCATCCGCAAAATTTGTTTCATATTTCAATGTTTTCTTCGGAACATATTTCATCAGGCTACGAAGTTCTTCCCGCATATACTCAAGCTCATCAATTCCGGCATCATCCACATAGCTTGTCTGTAGGATTTTCTGTATCAAATCAGTCTTTACCTGTATCTCCGGTATATTTGCCACACTTGCTATCGCCTTCACATGTTTTTGCAAATCACCTTTTGCCCTGGTATATTTTTTGTCTGATAAGAGCGCCAACTCCATGCCATATATGAGCGCATCAAACCGTACAGCCTCCGCCTCATCTTGATCAGGCAAAATAAGCGGCGCTAACTCCTCTTTCACCGTCTGCGTATCTTCATAGCTGATAGACTGATATCCTTTCACATCAGCATATATTTCAACATATTTCAAATGCTGCTTTACCGCAAAGTTTTCCCTGTTCAGTTCCTGCACCTTCCCGCTCATTCCTTCAACCAGTTTTTTCCGATAGGCAATCAAACGATCTGCCTGACGGCTGGCATCCTGCAGTTTATATGCAAGCTGAAACTCCAGATTAAAAACTGCGCTCTGCAACGCCATCTGGTTCGCTGTCGGTTTCCCGTCATTTACCCTGAAAAAGGAAAAATTCCCACAAAAATCAAAGATATAAAATTTCTGCTTATCCTCACCGTCTATCAATCTGGAACACAGTCTGGTCCCGCGTCCAATCATCTGCCAAAACTTCGCCTTACTTAACACTTTCTTGAAAAAAACGAGATTCAATACCTCGGGCACATCGATTCCTGTGTCAAGCATATCTACGGAGATCGCAATCTGCGGCATTTTCCCACCCTCTGCAAACTCATCGATTGCTTTTTGTGCATATGCCGTATAGTTATCTATTACCCTCGCAAAATCCTGTCCGTTCTTAAATAGATGTGGATATTCCTTATTAAATATTTCAAGAATTTTTTCCGCATGATTGTGGTTCACTGCAAAAACAATGGTTTTCCCCAACTTCTCCCCATAATCGACTTTTAGCCCTTCTTCCATCAAAACATGAAGTGCCTGTCTAATCGTATCTTCATTAAACAGCCATTTATTTATCGCAGAAGGCTGTATTTTCTCTGGAAAATTGCCATCCTCATCCTTAAAGGTATCCTCATACTCCTCTTTGTCTTCTGCCGATAACTCATCATAAACAATCCCTTGCTCGATAAACTTCACCTCTGATTCCACTGACAAATAGTCTACCAGAAAACCATCTTTCACTGCCTGAGCCAAATCGTAACCGTAAGTCGGCACCCCATCCTCCAACTCAAAGATGGAATATGTGTTTTTATCGACATCCTCTTTGGGCGTTGCCGTCAGCCCTACCAACAACGCGTCAAAATAGGTAAAAATATCTTTATATTTATTATAAATTGACCTGTGCGCCTCATCACAGATAATTAAATCAAAATGTCCGCAGGAAAAAATTTTTCCCTCCCGATCTCTGGCATCATCTATTAAGTGTATCATTGTTTGATAGGTTGAAAAGAAACACCGGGCATTATAATTCGTTTTTTCCTCCACAGCATTCACAACCGAAAGTTCTTCCGGAAACTGATTGACAAAACTTCTTTTTGCCTGTGTGACCAAAGAATTTCGATCGGCGAGAAACAAAACATTTCTAATCCATCCAGCGTCCATCAGCACCTTGCAGAGCGCAATCACCGTTCTGGTCTTTCCTGACCCTGTTGCCATGACCAGGAGCGCTTTTCTACGATTCTTTTCCCCAAAACTATCGCATATCGCCCGAATAGCTGCTGTCTGGTAATATCTTCCCGCGATTTTTGTGTCCACCACAATATTTTTTAATGATGCCCGCGAGCCTCGTAAATTAAACCATTTTTCCAAATCTCTCTTGGAATAAATCCCGGACACCTTTCTCTCTGGATACTGACCGTCTATGATTCTGGTATCAAAACCATTTGTCAAAAAAACCACTGGTCTTCTCTTATATTTCTGTTCCAAAGAGTCCGCGTACAGTTTTGCCTGCTGCCGCCCTCTGACCACATCCTCGCAGGTACTTTTTGCCTCTATGATGGCAAGCGGTTTCTGGGCCTCGTCATAAAGCACATAATCAATGCGCCCCTTTCCTGACCGATTCGGCAATCCATCCACTTCCACCTCGTTAAGCCAGTTCTTTCCCTCGACCCAGCCCGCGTCCCGCAGCATGGTGTCAATATAGATTTTCCGTGTCTTATATTCGGATAAATCTAACGGTTTCGGCACATAGGAAGGTTGCTTTGCCTCCCTTCTCTTTGTAAGTTCTTCCTTTAACGCCCTGTTTTCCTCCATCAAGGCTTTCAAGTCAACATCCGCGAACTCACTGCGCGGCACCTCGTCTTCCGCTGCCTCCTTTTTAAGCAGTGAAGCATCAAACTGCCGTTCCTCATAATTTTTCGAGTAACAGCAAGCAACAAAATCAAGAAATAGAAATAGGTTTTGCAAACAGAGGGACGCCTCATCAAAAGTAACCTTCGCCCCGACATGCGCCGCCCGGTTTCCTATCTTACGTATCAGATCCATTCGCCGCCACAAACTCCAGTCTATGAGCGCATGGAACTCCTCCGTACTCATCAGACTATGTAAGTTATCCTGATAGGGCTTTTGCAGGGAATCATCGACCGAATACAGCCATTTGACAGCAAACTCCATCGCGCGGCGGCAATTAAGGACACAGGCGTCATGGTCTATGGGGAGCAGTTTTTCGGAGGATATGGCGACCTCCGAGAAGCTGGAGAATTGTGGTTCATTTTTTAGGTAATCGAAGTTAGTCATGGGTGGTCTCCATTACTATTTATCACTTTTCGCTAAAATATTAAGTTGCTTTTCCAGCTCAGGAAAATCTGTACGCACAGTATGATAAACATCTTCCATTCTCAAAGTCTGGTATTTATGTGCTGCAATATCACGCATTCCTGCTATTGCTTTCCATGGAATCTGAGGATATTTCTGCCTCGTCTCATCCGTTACGTTTTTAACCAATTCACCAATATTAATGACCGTCATTCCAACTGCCCGTTTTAGCTTCTCATCCGCCAAAAATTCTCCCAAAGAAGCCTCTCCCAACATTTCACGCCCGATTTTTATTTCGGAAATTACTTTGGCTATAATCGTCCTATCCCTATGCTGCATACAATTCCACTACCTTTCCAACCTCAATCAAATCCGTTTCTTCAAGCGGACCATGAATAATATCCACACCCAATCGTAGCATCTCCTCAAGCCTTACCTTTATCATAGATAATGTAAGCAGGGAGATTGGCATCAAAAACTCCATAATCAAATCCACATCGCTATCCTCTCGATTTGTGCCATCCGCTCTTGATCCAAACAAAGTTACGCGCTTAAGTGGATATTCTATGGCGATTTTTTGTATATTTTCTTTTAGCACTTCTATTGTCATAAATCACTTCTCCTTCCTTCCATTGAAAATATTCCAACATCTCTGAATTTTATTATACAACATAGTAATTACATTTTGTACATCAAAATACATCAAACCATTTAAGGCGTTTATCATTTTACAATCATCCAAAATACTGCTGCATTAAGCTGTCAAACAAAATTTGAAACTCATCCATGGATTTCTTGGTTATAGCTTTCAATTTGTCTACTTGATGGACAAAAGCAGCGAATTGGTTTTGGAGTTCTATATCCGGATTCACAACTTGTATCTTTTCAAGTTTTTCTATTGTCAATGCCAACTGTGCGCTTCCCGCCACCCCCTTATTCTTATAATCGGCAATTACTATTCCCAGCACATAATCAAGAAAACTTGAATTGACTCCATCTTTAATAGACAGACTAATCAAGTTTCCGTCTTTATAATAAAATGGTGATTCCGTATCAACAATCCAAGTATAGCCAATTGTAGCACCAATTGCTGCAACTAGAATATCACCTATTTGGGGGACACCATACTTCTTTTTAATTTCATTATATCTTTCAGGCTTAATAAACAACTCAATCGACGGCTTCATCCCTGCTCCAAGTTCCCTAATTTCTTTGCTTCTATAAAACGGAATCCCCTCGTCAACATATTCATTTGCATATATCCTCTTGCTGGAACCTATGTCAGCAAGTTCTGACAACTGTGCTAAAGGAAAAGAGTCAGCCACAAAGATATCTCCAAACATCTCTACAAATCGAGATTTTATTAGCTCATCGTATCTCTCTATTTGTCCTCTTACTAACTTAAGAAGCGTCTGAATCTTATTAAGTATTCCAACTATTTCCTTTTGCTCTTTGATTTCTCTTTTGGGAATAAGCATTTTCCGCATTGCCGCTTGCGTAAGCTTCATTCGCGTTGCCCCATTGACCATTCCTTCCACTTTATAAAACATTAACGAATAGCACAGATAATCAACGTCTATGTTTACCTTTGGCTTCAAAACGTGCGCATGATTATTTACCCAGCACTTCCCCGATACTTTATACGCTATAGGTTTCTTCTCCGAGCCAAAATTTCCACCATCCTCAGCAAGCAGCACAAGCTCATCATCAAAAATATAATCAGCAACATAATCCTGAACGCCATTCGCCCCATAATATGGATAGGGTCCTTTTTTTCTGTCCTTTGCTGTAATTGGTATTCTCATCGAGTCCAATATTTCGCAGCATTCTTCTAACAAAATCATTTCCACAAGGCATCTCCTCCCCTACTCCGCCAACATCTCTTTCAGTTCCAGCATCTGTGCCCCGATCTGCCGTTCCAGCTCAAATATCTGCTCCAAAATTTCCCCTGTCGGCGGATATTCTACCGGCACATATTCTGTCTTCTTATATTTGCCAATCGACAAATCATAGTCGTTATCCACAATCTCCTGTTTGGACACAAAGAAGGACTTCTCTGTTCTCGCCCGCTCTGTCTCCTTATCCCTGTTATGAAACCGTTCTATGATATCAGGAATATCGTTTTCGTTTATGGGACTTCTTTTATCGTCCAAACTAAACCCGTCCGCCTGCATATCGTAAAACCATATTTGATCTGTCCCCCCATGGTTTGTTTTTGTAAATATGAGAATCCCCGTAGAGACACCCGCATAAGGTTTAAACACCCCGGATGGCATGGAAATCACGGCTTCCAGTCGCTGGTTCTCCAACAGCTCTTTTCGAATATCCTTATGTGCCTTCGATGAACCAAACAACACGCCATCGGGAACAATGCAGGCACATCTTCCTCCCACTTTCATCATTCTCACAAATAACGCAAGAAACAAAAGTTCTGTCTTCTTTGTTTTGCATACTTTGAGTAAATCTGCCGACACCGCCTCGGCATCCAGGCTCCCCTTAAACGGTGGATTTGCTAAAATCAATGAATATCTGTCACTGTCCGGATTTTGTTCTGAAAGGCTGTCCCTATATTCGATATAAGGATTTTCCACTCCATGCGTCATCATGTTCATAGCGCCAATACGCAGCATGGTCCTGTCCATGTCATAGCCGTGGAACATATGATTCATATAGTGATCTTTCTTTTCTTTGTTATAAAAAATTTCTTCCTTATGCTTCTCCTTTAGATATTCTCCTGCTGTCACTAAAAATCCAGATGTGCCGCAAGCAGGATCGCATATCACATCCTCTGCCGAGGGCTCCATCAGTTCCACCATCATCCGAATAATATGTCTTGGCGTGCGAAACTGTCCGTTTAATCCGGATTGCGCAATCTTAGAAAGCAAGTACTCATATACATCGCCTCTGATATCTGCATCTTCCACCTGCTCCATCAACGTAAAAATGTCGTCCAAGGAATCCACTACCTTAGACAAAAGAAGCGGCGTCGGCAGCTTAAAAATTGCGTCATCCATATATTTTGCATAGGCGCTGTCCTTATCTCCATGCAGATTTTTTATAAATGGAAATATCCATTCCTGCATGACCGAATACATTCTCTGGGCAGGTAAATCATGAAATACAGACCATTTTAAATTTCTTCCTTCTACCTCTCTGTCTCCGACCCTTATCTGCCCGGCAAAAATACTCTGGAAGGGTAGTCCCAGCATCATGCTTTCTTTCTCCCGCAGAGTATCTGAAACATCCAGATCATGGATAAATATGAGATACGTGACCTGTTCAATCACTTCTAAAGGATTCACAAGACCTCCAGCCGCAAACGTATCCCAAAGAGCATCGATCTTATTTCTCAATTCTCCTGTAACCATCAATCTTCCCCCTCCCAATTCCATTTGTATTTTGTATATCTGCCACCACCTATTTTAATGATTTTTCCACTCTTGACTAAATCATTGAGAGTTCTCTGAACCGTAGTTTGACTGATATCCGAAAACAACTGTACCAAATCTTTTTTCGTTATCACTCCGATATGATTCCTTATTTCCTCCGCAATTCTGTCCGGCTTTGACATTCTATGTTGAGTAACCGTTTCCGTCCTCTCAAAAAATTCTCTGTAAGCCGCCACAATCACACCAAGCATATATTTTACAAACGGTGCATAATCATTTCGCTCCTCATGCCAGTTCAGCGAGCTATCTGCCAATGCCTCATAATAAGCATCTTTAGATTGTTCAATCAATTTTTCAATACTGACATATTTTCCAACGAAATATCCTGCTTTGTATAAAAGCAGCAGCGTCAACAATCTGCTCATCCTTCCATTTCCATCCTTGAAAGGATGGATACATAGGAAATCTAAAATAAACATGGGAATGACCAGTAACAAGTCAGCCTGTCCTTCCTCTAAAATTTTCCCATATCCCGCACACAGGCTCTCCATCGACTCTGGTGTTTCCCATGCAGGAACAGTCTGAAATCTCACCTTTTTATTTCCCGCTTCATCCGTTTCTTCGATCACATTATCCACCGATTTATAGCTGCCCCCCATACCGACACCTTCAAACTTATACAAATCTCGATGCAACTGTAAAACAAAAGACGATTTCACCGGAATATGCATATAATTCTCATGAATCGTGTTGAGCACATCCCGATAACCTGCAATCTCCTTTTCATTTCTCGATTTTGGCTTTGTCTTATCTAAAACCAGCTTTCTGAGCTGTTCATCAGATGTATATATCCCCTCAATCCTATTTGAGCTCTCTGTACTTTGTATCTTTGCAATCTGCACCAAATTAGCCAAAACATCCGCATGCCTTTCCGCAATCAAATGCTGTTTTCCTTTATATTCATGTATAGCAGTCAGATAGGACACTATTTCAGACGTCAGCAAGCTCTGCATTTTTTCTCCATGCATATAATCCCTCACTCCGATTCCTCCTTGACACAGTCCAATATTTCGTATCATTTATATTTCCATAATATTATTTTATTTGATCAAAGTCAATGTTAACTTTGTCTTTTTTAGAAAAATGACTAAATTATAATAAGTAGCCAAAGTATTAAAAAACTTCACCGAATCCCTATTGCCTGCCCTGCGCCCTCATGGTATAGTGAACATACAATCAGATCATGAAACAATATGGAGGAAAGGATATGGCAGAAGAACATAAGAAGGGCCTAAATGCCGACCTGGTCGGCGACGATCTGGAAAACTGCTGCAGAAAGGAAACCGCCTGCGGACAATGTCAAAAGGGCAATTGTGTCATCGGATACGGAAAGCAGTGCATAGGCGCATACAAAGCAGCGCCGAAAAAAGAGGTCGCACAGGGAATGGAGCACATTCCCACCACAGACTTTAAGGTGTTCGACGAGGTGGAATTAGAGACAGCGATCGCCCACATCTTAAAAGAATGCAAGGACTGCAAGGAAGATCATACGGACGACTGCATCATCAATGTGATCAGAAGCTGCTATGAAGTGGGACTCTTGGGCGATGTGCAGCCTTATGAAGGCAGCGCCTTACAATATCTGATGTATATCAAAGAACACTTCCCTGAGCAGTCACTCCAGATTGCGGAAATTTATCGGAGTTGATGCAGCCTTCTTTCCGATCACTCATTTGACCAAACAATGCCCCTGTCTGTTCCATACAGCAGGGGCATTTCTGTTTCCTTTCGCACGCCTCAAAACCATTTGGGATTTGATAACTTCATTCCAAATATGGTATGCTTTTTTATGGAATTGGCAGACAACTATCTTTCATAACTATGATATTGTTTTTATAGAGTTGGCAGACGGAGGGATTTTGCGGTGCAGATACAGCTTGCCTTGTGCGACGACGAGAAAGCGTGTCACGAAACAACAAAAAAACTTCTGGCAGAATACAAAGAGAAAGTTCCTTCGGTTTCTTTTGCGCTCACCGGCTTTACTTCCGGCAGGGAGCTTCTTAACCATATTGCCGTAAACGGAGCTTTTGACATCTACCTGCTGGACATCATCATGCCTGACTTTAACGGCATCCGCTTAGGCACTGCCCTGCGGGATCAGGGGGACGACGGCCTGATCGTCTACCTGACTTCTTCCCCGGACTTTGCCGTGGAATCTTACAATACGGATGCCTTGCACTATCTCCTAAAGCCAATTGACAGCAGTCAGTTTTTTCGATGCATGGACAAGGCGGTAAGCCGCCTGAAACATTCCCTGTCGGAAACCCTTCCCATCAAGACGCCCGACTCCACCCGCATCGTTTCCATCCGCGATATCCTCTATGCGGAACGGGTAAACTATCGCATCCGCTATTACTTAAATGACAATACAGTGATAGACGGCGTCAGCTTCAACGGGTCCTTTCAAAATGCCGTTGCTCCGCTGACGTCCTGCCCCGGCTTTCTGACCGTCGGCGCTTCTTTCGTGGTAAACCTTTACTATGTGACGGAAATCACACGAACAGATATGCTGCTTACCGGAAGTCACTCGGTGCCGATCCCCCGCCGCAGCTATGAAGCAGTAAAGTCCAAATGGGCCGATTACTGGTTGAACAGAGGAGAAATCCATGTTTTATGAAAATAATATTCCATTTACTACCGTAAGAGTATTATTGATTGTTGTCGGAACGCTCGGCATGATGTGTTCAACAGCCAAATTTAGGTATCACCCCAAACGGGTGCTCGTGATTCTTTTTCTATATCTGTGTTACGCGGTATGTTATACCGCTACCGTCATCAACCTGTTTGACTATCTTATTTTTTTGCGCACCGTGCTGCCTATGATTTCCGCCCCCGCCATTTATCTGATCTTTCGACTTGCGGATGATCAGCTCCCCAAGTCCATATTTAACTATACGACGCAGCTTTTATGCTCTCTGTATCTTGCCGGAAGCATGACCCTGATTGCCACGCATACGCATATTTCAAAATTGACCTACTGTATTGCTCTCACGCTCATCTATGGCATTGTTATTTTAGGGGAATACCGTTTTTTACGCCGTCCATTCCTGCGGCTCTTTTCCATTGCCGAAAAGGGGTGGCTGATCCTTGCGCTGATTCCCTGCTCCCTGATGGTTCTTGTGATGACTCTCGCCGCCTATCCGGTTCATTTTACAAAATCCTCTACCGCAGTTCTGTTTATCTACCTGCTGGGATTTGTCATTGTCATCATTTATTTTGCCATTTTTCAGTTTCTGCTTACGCAGTACCGTTTCCAGACGGCCAGACAGGATCTGGAGATCCTAAAGATCCAGAATGAAAATTTAAAAGAAAAGATGGAGCGGGATGCTGCCGCTACAGAACGATCCCTGATCGACAGACACGACACCCGCCATCGGTTCCAGACGATTGCCTCGCTTCTGGAAAGCGGACAGATCGGGCGGGCGATGGACTATGTTTTACAGTCGGCGAATCGGATAGAGATGGAAACTTCCACAATATACTGTAAAGATGTCCTTCTAAACGCTACACTGTCCTCCTATTTTGGCCAGGCCAAGAAAGAAGGCATTACGCTCGAGACTCACCTTTCGCTCCCCGATACGCTGCCTATTGATTCCGGAGAATTTTCCATTGTCATTGCAAACGCTCTGGAAAATGCCATCCATGCCTGCCGCCTGCTTCCGGAAGCTGAAAAAAAGATCATCTTTCAGTGCATTTACAAGCCAAAGCTGATGCTGCAGATCTCTAATCCCTGCAAGCAAGAGATCCTCTTTTCAGAAAGCGGGCTCCCGTTATCCGGAGAAAAAGAACACGGTTTCGGCACCCGCTCCATCATGGCTTTCTGCAAAAAATACAGGGCGCTCTGCTCCTTTTCCGTAGACGAAGGTTGGTTTCGACTAAAAATCGTATTATAAATAAGGATGGATAAAACGATGAAAACACATATCGATAAAAAGGAAAAAAAGCTAAATACCGATACCCAATGGCAGGCACTTTTGGAAAACGAGGCGGAAGCCAACCGCTACGCCGCAAATTGTCTGGCGGTCTGCGCGTGTGTGGGCGTTGTTGCCTGGCTGCTCAATATCGTGGGCATCTTTATCATCCCCGCTAAAATCATGAATCTCGGTATGCCCTTCACCATTCTGTTTTTTCTGATTCCCTCGCTGTTGATCCGCTTTACAAAAGGCACACCGGCCTGGCTGAAATACGCCATCGTCATCTGCGGCATCATCAGCATTTTCATTCTCTCAGGCGCCATGCCCAAACACGGGGTGCTGGCCTGGGCGGTACCGCTCGTCTTAAGCTGCCATTATTACAGCAAAAGTCTGACCAAACTCACGCTTGTGGCGTCCTGGGTTCTCTTTTCCGCCTCCATCTATGTCGGAATGTATCTCGGAGAATTTGATCTGAACCTGATCGCCAAGGAACCCGATATCACAAAGCGGGTCATTACCGCTAAGATGCTGATCGATGCCACCCTCTTTTTCGTGGTACCGCGCGCCCTCATCCTGCTGGGGATCTCCTCCATCTGCACCACCGTGGCCGCGAGGACCAGGCGGCTTTTGGAAAGGCAGATTAAAGACAGCGAAGAGAGACAGCGCATCTCCACGGAGCTTGACGTCGCCACCAGGATCCAGGCAGATATGCTGCCCTGTATTTTCCCTGCCTTCCCGGAGTGTCCTGAGATCGATATCTACGCCACCATGAATCCCGCCAAGGAAGTGGGCGGCGACTTTTACGATTTCTTTATGGTGGACGAAACGCACCTTGCCATCGTGATCGCTGACGTTTCAGGAAAAGGCGTGCCCGCAGCCCTCTTTATGGTGATCGGCAAGACGCTGTTAAACGACCACACCAAACCCGGCACGGACCTTGGCGATGTCTTCTCGGAAGTCAATGCGCTGCTGTGCCGTGCCAACAACGAAGGCCTGTTCATCACGGCTTTTGAGGGCGTTCTTGATCTCGTAACCGGTGAATTTCACTTCGTCAATGCCGGACACGAGCTGCCCTTTATCGCCAGGGCCGGCGGCGCCTATGAGGTGTACAAACTTCGCCCCGGCTTTGTGCTGGCGGGCATGGAAGAAATGGAATACCAAAGCGGCAGTATCACACTTTCCCCTGGCGATAAGATCTTCCAGTACACGGACGGCGTGACCGAAGCCACCAACGCGAACCATGAGCTCTACGGCATGGAGCGGCTCTCCAAGGTTCTGGCTGAAAATACCGATAAAAAACCTGCGGAACTTCTTCCCATTGTCAAAGCAGATATTGATGCCTTTGTGGGCGAAGCGCCGCAGTTTGATGATATCACCATGCTCTGTGTGTCTTACTTAAAGCGGCTGAAAGATGATGGCTTTTTGCTTATTTCCTAACAATTCTGTAATAGGTCCGCGCCGTCATCCAAAAGCTTGCCGCATAGAGGAGCGCCACCGCAGCCGCCACACCCACACAGCAGCGGATCAAAAGCCCCGTGTCAAAGAAATGCAATGCCGCCAGCAAACCGTTTACCATCACTAGCCCTGCCGTCGTGTGCAAAAGCGCGCCCGCCAAGGGCAGGAAAAATACCAGCAGGATTTGCCTGCGAATCGTTCCTCTGATTTCTGCATCGCTCATGCCCACCTTGCGCATGATCCCAAAACTGTCCTGATCCTCATACCCTTCCGAAACCTGCTTAAAGTACATGATGAGCAGCAGGCACACAAAGAACAGAAGTCCGAATACCATACCGAGAAAGAGCAGGCCGCCGTTCATGGAGCGTGTCCCTTCCCTTCCCTCCAGACCGTTCTCGATCGCCAGAAAGTCCTGCTGCCCCTGACACCACTCCATCCATTCCCTGACCATAGCGTTCCTCTCCGACTCTTTTCCGTCAAGCAAAAGATTCAAATGGCGCACGCCACTGTGCAGAAAGCCCTCCAGATCGGTCACGCCGTTTGCCTTCGCCCATGCCGTCACAAAACTGTCGAGCGTTTCCTGATCCTTCACCACGATCACATAGTCCGCATAAAAGTTATACATCCTGTTTTTTGCCTGCGGATAGGGATAAATACGCTCCGGTTCCTCTTTAATGACTGCTTTCACGCCCATAAATTCCACGCTGTCAAAGCCAAACGGCATCCCCGTCGCATAGAACAGCACTTCGTCCTCATCCAAAGTCTGATTTTTGTTCTCCAAACGGTTATAGTCTTCCAGGGTAAGCAGGGTAACGCCATACTGATCTGCGTAATCATATCCCGCAATGCTTACAAACGCGTTGCTTCCCTCCGCCTTCCCGCAGGATAGCCTGATACTGTTGTAGCAGTCCAGCCTTTTGATCTTCTGCCCATATTTTTCAGCAAGTTCCTTCGCCTTCTCCTCCGCCTTTTCCTTCACATTGCTGTTTTCCGAATAGGCCGCCTCCACATCATAAGGATCACCAAAATAGGCGACCTGATCCATTCCCGTCCATAAGCTGACCGTACAAGTCAACGTAATCAAAAGCATCGTGGAGAAGATACAGATATTGGACAGTCCCGCCGCATTCTTTTTCATGCGGTAAAGCATCCCGGAGATCGTCACCTGATTGGACGGCCTGTAATATATCTTTTTACTTTTCTTTAACAGCCTTAGGAACGCCACGCTTCCTGAAGTGAACAGAAAATACGTACCCAGCACTACCAACAGTACCGCCAGAAAAAAGTCCGTAAAGATCATGCTGGTAAGATTGCTGTTGACAGAAATATAATATCCGCATGTCATACAAAACAGCCCCACCGCAGACCACAGCCAAATCCGCTTTACATCCTTTTCCCCTTTTTTGCTCTCAGACATCAGCTGTGCCGGTTTCATGCGATAAACACCCCACAGACTCCTGATAAAAAGCAGAAAAAAAACGATTGCGAAATAACGAAGCGTCTCCAGGACCGCCCCGATTGAAAAGGTAAACGCCGCTTCCACATTTAGCTGCGACATACGAAGCAGTAAGAGAAACATCAGTTTATTCAATACAAAACCCAAGAGGATCCCCGCCGTCACACTGACCGCATACAGCCCTAAGTTCTCCCAAAAAAGCATGATGCTTATGTGCTTTCGTTCCAATCCTAAAAGGCTGTAAAGCCCCAGCTCGCGCTTGCGCCGCTTCTGCAAAAAGCTGCCCGCATAGAGCAGGAACAAAAGCAAAATAATGGACAGCAGTCCCTTTCCCAGCGCAAGCATCAGCCACGCATAGTTCGCCTTGGGGAGCTTTCTCATTAAGTCGTTGTGCAAGAGAGACGAAAACAGGTAGTAACTAAAAACGGAAAACAAACACGCCAGTAGATACGGACGATAGACCAGCTTATTCTGTTTGATTCCTCTGAAAGCCATGACAGGCAGTAACTTCATTTTATTCATATTCGTTTTCCTCCTATGCCTGTCCTTCCACGGCCACTTCATCGTCCGCCGCATATTCCTGTTGCGTCTGAATCACCGTCAGGGCGTCTGAGATCAAACGGTACATCGCATCTCTGTCATGGTCTCCCCTGTAGATCTGGTGGAAGACGCAGCCGTCTTTGATGAAAAGCACCCGCCCCGCGTGCGCCGCCGCCTGGATGCTGTGCGTCACCATAAGAATGGTCTGTCCCTCTGCATTGATCTCCCCGAACAGTTTCAAAAGCTTCCCCGATGCCTTGGAATCCAGTGCCCCCGTGGGTTCGTCCGCCAGTACAATGTCAGGGTTTGTGATCAGGGCGCGACACACCGCCGCCCGCTGCTTCTGCCCGCCCGACACCTCATAGGGATATTTATCCAAAAGGTCGGTAATTGCCAGTTTGCGGGCAAGGGGCATAAGCCTCTCCTCCATCTTAGGGTAAGGCGCTCCCGCCAGCACCAGCGGCAAGAAGATATTGTCCTTTAAGGACATGGTATCTAACAGATTAAAGTCCTGAAAGACGAAGCCCAGATGATCGCGTCTGAAAGCGCAAAGGTCTTTCTGACTGACCTTGGAAAGTTCCTGCCCGTTTAGCAGCACCTGTCCGCTGGTGGCAGTGTCAAGCGAAGCCAGAATGTTTAAGAGGGTGGTCTTGCCCGAGCCGGACTCGCCCATGATAGCCACATATTCTCCCTCTTCCACGGAAAAGTTTACATCGTTAAGTGCCTGCACTTTGACAGCGCCAAAGCGGGTGGTGTAGGTTTTCTTTACATTTTTTACGGTTAATAGGGACATTTTTTTCAGCCTCTCTCCTGATATCGTTTTCCCATAGTATAAACAAAAGGGAAATGTATTGCCATATATTCGGCTTACATTTCCCTTGCATAACTTACATTTTTGTAAGGTTTGATTCTACACCGCTTCTTCCGCCTTCCGTAACAGGCTTTCAAATTTGGAAGACAGCTTGCACAGCTTATCGTACAGGTCAAACGTAATCTCCGTCGTCGGAGCGACCCGCAAATAGGAACATACCATACATACCATGGTATAGCTGTCCATGATGGAAGATTTCACGATCATCATAATCATGACCGTCAGCACTAACGCCACCACAAGCCCCAGTATGCCGGGCACACCCAAAACACCCAGAATACCGATGATTACAAACATTAAAAAGAACCATGCGACGCCTGAAATGACGACAGCTGTCACCGCCGTCTTAAGGGCATCCTTGAGAATGGTCTTCCAATTTTGAAAGTAAACGACTACGCCGTCAGCCGCACTCTGAAAGTAGGACTGATCCTCGTGATAAAACGTGTATGCCATACAGCATTCATCCACGTTTCCCAGCGCAATACCGACAAAGGTCTTGGCGAGAGAGACGATCGCATCCATTCCGGGTATTT
Source organism: uncultured Lachnospiraceae bacterium (assembly GCA_910576815.1). Taxonomy (GTDB): domain Bacteria; phylum Bacillota; class Clostridia; order Lachnospirales; family Lachnospiraceae; genus UBA3282. The sequence goes on along the minus strand of CAJTKA010000008.1, from coordinate 89,610 downwards.
TTTCCAGAAAACTGCCTACGATATTCAAAGTTCCGTTGATCTGCCTTACCGCACCCGCCACCAGACGGTCCACCGCAAAATATGCCGCCGCCGTCGCGAACTTCTCCTTTACGATCTGCTTCCCATACCCAAACTGATCTTCAGGCAGGCTGCCTGTCTTGACCAGATGAGTCACCACTGCTATATGTCCTGCCTTCAACAAATAGCCTATGTAATATTGCGTAACACCTACGGCCCCTGCCGAAGCACCCAGCCACAGCATCATGGAAAATCCGATTACGCCCTCGTTTTTTGATAATGCCGAGATCCCCAGTAAAATCAGTCCCAGCACAATGGAAAATACGGTGGCGCACCCTCCCAGAGCAAGTTTCATCCATACAAATTGAAATGTTTTTCTGTAAACATCATTTGCCTTCATGGAAAGCCCCTCCTTCAGTAAACTTATCATTTCCGGATTTTAACATTTCAAAATATATTATCTTTTTTTCTTTCTTATGTTAAAATCAAGTAGTTCATTTCAAAAAAAAGCATAGCATACCGCCCGCATATAGAGGGAAAAATTACGCAAGCGCAAGAAATATTGGCGCAAGCGCAGAAATGGAGTGACTCATGAAAGTTGCGATCTGTGAAGATGAAAAAATCATGGCAGATAAAATCTGGCGCTTTTTCTTTGACAGGAAAGATGTCAACGCCAAATGTTATTTAGACGCCGAGCGTCTGTTATCGGATTACGAAAACGGAGAACGATACGATATCGTATTCTGCGACGTTGTCATGAAAGTCATGAACGGCATAGAACTGTGCCGGGCAATCAGGAAACTGGATGATAGCGTGTATTTCTGCATGATCACAAACTATGTGGAATACGCGCCGTCAGGCTATGAGGCAGGCGTTTTTCGGTATTTGCTAAAACCCGTGGAAAAGGAAGACGTATTGAAGGTTTTGGATGATATCAAAAAAACGGCATCCTCTTCCCAAAAAATAATCATCAAATCCTTTTACGACAACATGATTATCAAGACAGAATCTTTGATCTATATTGAAGTGAAAGATAAATACTCCTACGTCCATTATTGGACAGAAGAAAACCCGCGCAGGGAAGATGTGATTATAACCGCAAGCAGCCTGCATCATTTGGAAGAAACATTAGCTGACAAAAACTTCTGTCGTATCCACAGAAAATACGGTATCAATCCGGAGCATGTAGTCAGTTATAACAGCGTGTCGGTACAGATGGACTGCGGGACTGCGCTTCCCATAAGCTATAGAAAGTACAGCGCGTTCAAAAATGCTTTTGAAGCGTTCTTATGACGAAAAAATCATTACGAAAGGATGTCTGAACAAACATGGCGGCATCGGATATTTTAGTATTTTTCTCAAATGTAATGGCATCACTGATCATATTGTTTTATTATCTCCTGTTTTTTGCCAAAGGATATACCCATCCTATCAGAAAACTGGTATCCATTCTTTTCGTTTTTCTTGTCATTCACATTTTTATCGCTATAACGAACGCCGATCATCTTGTGGCCATAACCGTTCTTGGTATCCTTCCGGTTGTTGATATTTTTTGCTGCCGTAGCCGCATTTACAATCTTTTGATGATCATTCCCGCTTTCCTTTTTTATGCTTTAACGGCGATATTTCCGATGTTTATTATCCCCCTGATCACCAGAAACGATTTCGGTGAACTCTATGGAGTAAGCTCTCTTACCCTGCCCGGTCTGATCTGGGATCTTGGCCTTACCGTACTGCTGACGGGGACCTATGTAGTAAGCCTGCGCAAAAAAATAGAATTACGCCTAAACTTCCTTGAAGTTGCAGGGTTTTTCGCCTTTTTTATCTTCGCTCTGTTTATGTTGCTCAGCATAGGGATCTATAACGATACGCTGGACTTTAAAATGAGTGTCGTGTTTGATGTATCCGCCACGTTTTTTATGCTGGCTATTTTCCTCGCGTACTGGAGTTATCTGATCATAGCGCGTGACAGGGCAAATAGAAAAAGGGACGCTGCGCATGCGCAAAATTATCTTACCATGCAGCTGGAAAGTCTGGAATTAGAAGAAACCAACCATCAGGAAATAAAGCTATTGAAGCACGATCTGCGCAATCACTTACAGGTCATTCAGGAACTGTGCAATACCAAGCAATATGCACAGATGGAAAGCTATATCAGCGAATTATCGGGACAGCCCATGCTTGCCAAAAATTTTTGCATCACGGGAAATCAGGCGGCGGACACTGTGATCTCCATCAAAAAGGCATCTGCGGACAGCGTCGGCATCCGCCTTACATGCGAGGGCGACTTTGCATGGCTTGGTACGCTCTCCCCCATTGATGTATGCACTGTTTTTTCCAATTTACTGGATAACGCGTTAGAGGGCGCAAAAGATTCCGCAGAGCCTTATATCGCAATCAATGGAAAAGACCATGAACATTTTTATACCATTGCTTTTTCCAATTCTGTTTGCGAACCCGTAAAGATCAGAAACAATTCGGTTAAAACAAGTAAAGCGGATAAAAAACATCATGGTCTTGGACTTTCCAGCGTTGATGCGGTGATCCGCAAATATAACGGCAGCTATACGCTGCAATGCAAAGATATGGTATTCCGCGTACAGGCAGTCTTTCCTAAGAAATAATTTCCTCCTGTGCAACCGAAAGAAACACCTTCGTCCCCTCGCCGCGCTTTGATTCCACGCGAATCGCAAGCCCCAGCCTGTCCATGATCTGCCTGCACAGATACAGGCCGATGCCTGTGGATTTCTCGCCCAGACGGCCGTTATAGCCCGTAAAACCACGCTCAAAAATGCGGGGCAGATCACTCTCCGCAATCCCGATCCCCGTGTCTTCTATGACAAGATAAGCACAGCCGTCCGTGACGCGCCCGCCGCCTTTGTCCATGCCGTAGATGGAAATGGTTCCGTCCTTCGTATACTTGATTGCGTTGGACAAAATCTGCTCGATCACGAAAGACAGCCATTTGCCGTCCGTGACAACCTGCGCATGGCATTCATTAAGCTGCAGGCGGATCCCGGCACCGCTGAAAAGAAGCCAGTACTTTTTCAGCGCTTTTTTTACCAACCCGTCAACATCTAATCCGGTAAAAGACAGGTCTGATGAAATACTCTCCATTCTGGCATAGTGGAGGGCCATATCCACATACTGCTCCGTCTTAAAAACTTCTTCCCGCAGTTGTTTTACAATCTGGGGTCCTCCACCGCCATCTTCCATTTCGCTTGCATTCGTGCCCGTGATTACGTCGTTTTCTGCCGCTTGGCTTCCGTCCGCAATGTCATCTGCGTTTTGCAGCAGCAAGTCCATGGCCGAGAGCGGCACCTTGATCTGATGCGTCCACATGGTATAGTAATCCGCCATGTTTTGTTGTCTTTCGTCAAGCTGCGTGATCAGCGCCCGCTTCTCCGCCTCCTGCGCCCTGATGATCTGCTGATAAGCCTGCTCCATGGCAAAAGAAACCTGCGGCAGATCGTCCGACCTCTCCTGCGCCAAAAGAAGCTGCTGTAATTCCCTGTACTTTGCCCTGAATCTGATAAAATTCCATAGCAAATAACAACCGCCGAGGAACATAACAAGCTCCAGCGCGTAGGTCATATTATGCAGTACGCCCTCATAGCCATAGAGGGCGGAAATCATCATAAAAACGAGCCCTTCCAAGAGATAAATGGTAACCGGAACGATTCGCTCGAGCAGCCAGATCGCAAAGATATATAATTTTGTTTTCATCTCCTAATACCGTTCCAAAAATTCAGTTATCGTAGCGATTTCCGGCATGTCCACATCCAAAACCAGAAAATCTTTATCGCCTGTCACAAACACGTCAATTCCTTCCATGATCGCCGTTGCCAATATAGGAGAATCTTTTGTATCACGCATTTGCGGAAATTCACTCAAATCTAACTTTTTCGGTGTATAAACCAATTCAAAAGGAAGTTCCAGAAAAAATCTGTCAAGAAACTTCCTTTTTGCCGGAAACTTTCTGTCAGCCACAAGCCGCAGTTCCTCGATCACATAGTCGCACACTACAATCTGGTGACTGTCTGTCAATCGCTTCGCCAGTTCCCTTGTCTGAGCAGATGGGAAGAAAATCATGGAGATAAAAACGTTGGTATCCAGCATTACCCGCAAACTAATACCCCCTTACTTCCCTTCGAATTTCTTTCATATAATCCTGCATTTCTTCCTCCGTTGTAAAGCCTGCCTTCTGCGCTTCTCCGGCGAATGCTTCCTCCACCCGCTTAAACGCAAGCATTGCGGAATTATCAAAATAGAACCTGCCGTCCTCCTCTAAAATAACAATCTTATCTCCCGCCTTCAAATTCAGCGCATTTCTTACTGATACGGGAATGGTAATCTGTCCTTTGCTGGAAATTTTTGCTACTTCCATTGTTCATCATCCTCCCATATATGTTGCTTGGTTTTCTTTACTTTCTTTCCTATATTATACGCAGAAGATCAAAAAATATCAACTTAGATAAACTCAATCCGCCTCCCCCAGCAGATACCCCACACTTTTCTTCGTGAGGATCAAATCGCCAAGTCCGATCTCTGCAAGCCGCTTGCGCAGGCGGTTGATATTCACCGTAAGGGTATTGTCGTCCACAAAACACTCATCGTCCCAGAGCCGTTTCATCAGCATGTCACGGCTGACCACGCCGCCCGCCGCCTCAAAAAGCGTCTGCAGAATGCGAAACTCGTTTTTTGTCAACTCGATCCGTGTGCCTTCTTCTTTCTGTACCGATTCCGCCTGTATTTTTTGATAGGAAAGTGACATGTCCGTCATATTTAGCAGCACACCCCGATACTCCAACACCGTCCCTGGCGCAGTAAAGGCATAAGCCCGTCTTAAAAGCGCCTGGATCTTGGCCTGCAAAATCTCCAAATCAAACGGCTTCACCACAAAGTCGTCGCCGCCCATATTGACCGCCATCACCACATTCATATTGTCTGAAGCCGAGGAGATAAAGATGATCGGCACCTGAGAGACTTTGCGGATCTCGCTGCACCAATAATAACCGTTGTAAAAAGGCAGGCCGATATCCAGCAGGACAAGCTGGGGTTCGCAGGATACAAACTGTGCCATCACATCCGCGAAATCTTTGACAGTCTCCACCTCGTAGCCCCACTTTTCCAGAAATTTTCCAATCTGCTCTGAAATGACTGCGTCATCCTCCACCACAAGTATTTTGTACATTGTCCGCTACTCTCCTTTGCCGCTGTGCTTTAGAAATACTTTTCATTCTATATTAATATACCGCATTTGGGCAGACATTTTCAATGGCTTTCTTGTTTCATTGTAATCCCGCCTGCTGTGTGATATAATCTCGGTGTTGTTTGCAGCAATAACTCAGGATTTATGTGTTTTCTAAATTCCATTTTTTAATGAAGGAGAAGAAAAATGTTGAGATTAAGACCCTATAAAAGATGCGATGCGGATTTGATTGCCGAATGGATCAAAGATGAGACTGTTTTTCAAAAATGGGGCGGAGAGCGATTTGGTAATTATCCAATCAGTCGAGATATCATAGACGAAAAATATAGTAGAAATAACGGAGACTGTGTTGAGCCGGACAATTTCTACCCCTGGACTGCAATTGATGATAACAATAGAGCGGTTGGTCATTTTATTATGAGATATACGAACAGAGATACCAGACAATTGCGCTTTGGATGGGTCATTGTGGACGATACCCTTCGTGGAAAGGGCTATGGGAAACAAATGCTTCTATTAGGGCTTAAGTATGCATTTGATATTTTGAAGGTTGATAAAGTAACGATTGGCGTTTTTGAAAACAATGAATCCGCTCATGTGTGTTATAGAAAAGCAGGGTTTGTTGAAACAGAAATCGTGCAAGATGAACCTTGGAATGTTGTTGAAATGGAAATTGTAAAAGAGAGATAGCGTATAGCACGAACCAGACAGCGGTAAACCTATACAGATTTACCGCTGTTTTTATCTTTCGTTTCACTTTTCCTTCGTCCCGCCAACGATCCCCCTAAACAGCAAGATGATCCCCGCTGCACAGCACCCAATCAGCGCAAGCCATCTGATATTGCCATCGACCGTTTCCACATTCCAAATAAAAGGCTTGAACGCGGGAATGGAACGCTCCACTCCGATCCACCTGTTGATCAGATAATTAGCAAAGAATCCGTAAACCCCGATCAGTGTCGTGCATACACCCGCTTTCAGAAAGCCATTACAGTTTACATAACGTATCAGCAAAAATACAAACCAGGCAAGAAGCAGGCACGGAAACGATATTTTCGGCGCCAGATGCCAAAAGGCGGGAATCTCCACATACGCCCCGATCACAAACATCATCAGAAAATACAAAAAAGTATCAATAACCATCACCGTTAAGCCCTTGTATTGACCAAGCAGCGACTTGAGTGGCTGTTCATATACCGCAAACGGCAGAAAACAGACCGAAAGCCCAAATAAAACCGCCGCTGACACCAGAAAAAACCATGTCCCCTGCGTGTAAAGGCAGATCACGCCAAACAGCAGAAACAGACTTGCCGTAAATGTTCCCAATGTCCACAGCACCTTATGATCCGGCATCATCAGCGGCACTATGCTTAAAGACGACGCCACAAGCAGGGACGCCAGCACGATAAAGAACCAGTCAAGCGCCGCCCCTGTCGCCAGATTCACGATCAGGCAGACCAGCACCGGGATCATGAAAATGCCTGCGATCGCCGATCCGATCACGGCGGACTTCCTCTTAAAAAAATTTGCCTGTCTGTGAATCACATCTACCGTCTCCGTCTCCAAACTGTTCTCCACCTCCTCGTTTTTCATCTGCCGCAGAAGCGCACTGCAATCCTGACAGTCTGTCAAATGCTCCTCCACAAGCCCCCTGCTCTCCTCGCTGCAGATCTGATCCGCATAGAGCGGCAGTAAATCTTTTATCACATTACAATTCAGTTTCATGAATCCCCATCCTTTCCATCAATTTCAGTTTTGCACGGTGATAGGTGACCCGCGCCCAGCTTTCCGTCCTGCCGCAGATTTCGCTGATCTCGCGAAAAGACATTTCTCCGAAGATCCGCAGCTCGAACACCCTGCGATAAGGTTCTTCCAATTCATGCAGCGCCTGATGGATCTGATAAGAAGTATCCTTATCTTCCACCTCGCGCGCAACGTCGATGCCGCTGTCTTCGTCCGCATCAGGCGGTATGGGCGCAGCGCGCTTTGCCTGCCGCCGCATCTCATCCACAAAGAGGTTTCTGGCAATGGAACAAAGCCATGTGACCGCGTTTGCCTCCCCGCGAAAGGGAGCGCTTGTGGTAAACGCCTTATAGAAGGTCTCCTGCGTGATCTCCTCCGCGATGTGCGCCTTTCCCGCAAGCGACATCACATAGGAATACACCCGCATATAGTAGGCCTGATACAATTTTTCAAATGCCGCTTTCTCCACCTGCCGTCACCTCTTTTTTAAGTGCTTTCAATGATTAGACGGAGCAACTTCCGTTTCGTTACAAAATCATTCTAACATTTTTTCTGCGTCTTTTGATAACTAATCTGCAACCGCAAGTTGCCAAAAAGCACTTTCCTGTTGGTTGCAATCAGCACTGTTATTTTGTATCATACAAATCAACGACACTGCTGTCTCAGCGTTGTTAGGACAAAAACAGCGCAGAAAGGGAGAAACGATTGAAATTATCCGAAAAGATTATCGCACTGCGAAAAGCAAACGGCATGACGCAGGAAGAACTGGCCGCGATCTGCAGCGTCAGCAGGCAGTCCATATCGAAATGGGAAGCTGACATCGCCCTGCCGGAGACGGAAAAACTGCTGCTGCTGGGAGAAACGTTCCAAGTATCTATGGACATTCTCTTAAAAGATGAACTGACGCTAAATGAAGTGAAAGAAGTCCCCTGCTGCGGCAGCAATGCAATTCGTCAAAAAAAGTCCGCCTTATACGAAGGTATCCTGATCAAAGAAAGCCTGACGGATGACAGCATCCTTGACAGCCTCAATATTCATAAAATGGAATTGTGGCATACCGGCGGGAATCCGAATTACTGGACTGCACTGTATTTTACCTGTGATAAAAAAGATTTCCCGCAGCAGATTGCAAAAGTCATGCGCTCCGATCCCGTTACCGGCGACAATTGGTTTGTTGATTTTAAGGCGGGTAATGAGAAATACATCGTGTTTTATGAAAAGATATTGAACTATCAAATCGGAAATCATGCGCAAAAGAAAACTGTATGCGATGAATGCCGGAAACTGGGCATCTTAGACGAGCAGATGAACTGGCCGGAGTAAGAGGAATAAGGAGGGCATATGAGAGTATTATTGACATCAGCGGGTTTGGAAACGGAAGAAATCAAAAAACACTTCATCAATCTGGTGGGGAAGGATATGTCGTTTGTAAAAGCGCTGTTTATCCCTACGGCGGCAATCGACGCCGACGCGATCGAAGTTTTGCCAAAATGTATGCACGACCTGTTAAAATGTGGGATCCCGAAGCAAAACATTGACGTTTTCGATCTGCATGCTACAATGGAACTTGAGAAGCTAAAACAATATGACGTGGTATATCTATGCGGCGGCAGTACGCGGTATCTGCTTGACAGGATCAATGACACCGGCTTTCGAACGTCCCTGATGGCGTACATCCATGACAATGGCATGGTGATCGGGGTCAGCGCGGGAAGTCTGATTTTTGCAAATAACCTGGAAAATAATTTAGGTTTGATCGATACCAAAATGGATGTGCATTGCGAAACGGGAGAAAAAAGAGGAAAACTGATCCTTCCACTAAAGGAGCATATGCAGCTTACCAATACCTGCGCACTTGTAATACGGGATCTTGCGGATGGGATGGAGATCGTCGGGGAATAAAAAGATATTTTACATACGAAAGGGAAAGCACATGAAATTTGACCGCACAGCAGGTGCAGGACAAAGCAGAGGCAATCAACCGCGAGTTTGGACGGTTTGATCCTGCAAAAAGACATCTCTTTCAGATTGAAATACCAAACACCATGTTTACGCCCTATCTTTATGAATCATTGGGGATCGAAATCGCGCTTAGCAACGCGGAAATCGACACCGTATTCTGGGATGCCGCCGCTCCCGGTGCGCCGACAGAAGGAATCAAAGATTTCCTCCATTATCTGAAAGACAAAGGCATCCGCACAGGCGTGATCAGCAATATCGCTTATGCGCCATCCGTCGTGGCAGACCGCATCAACAGCCTGCTGCCGGACAATGATTTTGAATTTATCATCACTTCCAGCAATTACATCTTCCGCAAGCCAAACAAACGGCTCTTTAATCTGGCTTTGGAAAAGGCAGATCTGCAAGCGGATGAAGTCTGGTATATTGGGGATCAGTACGAATGCGATATCAAAGGCGCCTTACAGGCAGGGCTGTTTCCGGTATGGTACATCGGAGCGATCGATCTGCCTTACACGGAAGATGGCAGTATTTTGACCGTAACGGACTGGAAAGAATTATGGCGGCAGATGGAAGAATGCTAATGACGAAGGGCATTCTCAACCGCCTTCTTGATCACCGTACTGGAATTGGTCGCACCGGACACCGCATCTACGTCAATTTTCTGCTCGGCAACCATTTTGGTGACGACCGCTTCGGCGGCTTTTCCCCGCTCCTGTTTATGCTCCAGAATGGCAATGTCCGTCATCTTTCCATTTTGTACCGTCACTTCCACCTTTGCATAGATAAAATTCACATCATATTCTCCCACATAAACACCGTCGGGAAGGGCGGAAAGATCCACCTCACTAATGGCTGTTTCCCTGACCGACTTTTGATAATCCGCCACGCTTTTCAGATAGAACGCTGCAGAAAACAGAACAATTAAAATTAAAATTGTGGCGATACACATAACCACCCTTTTTCTTGAAAATTTTTCTTTCATCTTTTTCCTCATTCCAAAACATCACCATTCCTGATTGAAAACAAAGTCATCCGCCTTTTTTAATATCCGGTTTAAGCTATAACCCCAAACGATTGTCCACATCTGATTTTGCCGCAATAGAGCGGTACAGCATGGAAAATCCATACTCCAAAAACTGCTCTTTCGATAAGTCCATTGCTTTCGCGATATATGCTTCCTTGTTTGCGGCAAGCCTTATGATTCCCGACAACATTCCCCAGAAGTGAAAGATAGCAGGCATCATTTCCAAATCTCCCCGCAGGTCGCCCTTTTCCATGCCTTCTTTTATAAAATCTTTCAGCTTTTCATTGATCTTTTCCCCGACAAGATAAGTCTCCTTTTCCTCCGGCAGATAATCGCGGTTCTCAAAGTCAACGTTGATCTTACCAAGCGCCATCTCAAAATAAAACGGAAACGCCTCCTGATACTGCACAAGCCCCTCGCAGATCAGGTCATATCTTGCCCTCGTACTCTCCTGCGCTGCCAGCGCGGAAACGATGCAGTCATAGAGTTTCTTCATGCTGCCAAGCACCAAAATGCCGACGATCTCCTCCTTGTTCTTGAAATATACATACAGCGTCGCCTTGCTATACCCGGCAACCTTCGCGATATCGTCCATGGAGGTGGCAGCGATTCCCTTTTCCAGAAACAGCTTGGAGGCGGCGGTGGCAATGCTTTCACGGTGAACGCTTGGCGGTTCTTTTTTCCTTCTGCCCATGTTCTTTTCCTTTTCGCAAGATTTCTATTTCTTTTTAAGCACTTTTTCTACATCGCAATAATTAAACTTATGGTTTAATTATATAAAATGCATTTTCATGTGTCAATAGGGAAATAAACGATAGACTTAGTACATTGATTTTGATAGAATAGAAAATGAAATTTTGAATGAATCTATTCCCGGCGCGTGCCTTCGCAAAAACTGCTCCGGCATGGAGGTAAGAATGAAACATAAAATTAAAATCGCATCTCATTCCGATAAATTGCAGTGGTTATACTCGCAGGATGTAGAATATTATGATTACGGTGACTGCAAACGGCACTTACAGATCATCTTCCCATACAGACCCCAAATGAAAGAAGACGAGAAGTATCCGCTCCTCCTGTTTATCCCCGGTTCCGCCTGGCATAAACAGGAAATGTACAATGATATCCCGCAGTATTCACTTCTTGCCAAACGGGGATTTGTGTTTGCCGCGATGGAATATCGGGAGTCCGATCTTGCAGCTTTTCCGGCTCAAATTGAAGATGTATCTAATGCCTTAAATTTTATTCCCGAGATTGCTGAAACTTTTCATATTGATACCAACAAAATTTTTCTTATAGGAAATTCTTCCGGTGCGCATATTGCCATGATGTCGATCCTTTTTAACGCGCATGGGTTATGTAATACGTTACCGAAAATCTCCAGTGTTATTTGAATATCATTTTCTTGCAGTGAGGGCAATACTGCGTCTCTATCTTAAAGCCGAGTTTATAGGTTGCACCGGTTACTATGCCCTTGCCAACGATCTTATCCACAAAAGACAGCTTATCATCAAGCGGCGCCCAGCGCACCACACTGCGACCGTCTCCCGTCATCATACCGGGGATCATTTCCTGCTCACAAAACGGACAATTCATATGCTTTCCTCCAATCATTCGTGCGTCTATCAAATGGGATATTACATTATTATCTTATCATCAGACGCCCTTACAATCAAATAAAAACCCGATTCGCCCGCCGCCTGTGCACAGGGCGCATGCCGTAAAACAACAAAATTCCACATGCGCCCAGTTCATAAATCCTTATATTTGCACCATCAAGATTCCACCAACTGTAGTTTTCTCAAAGTTGTAACCACCGGCTTATAAATCAAAAAAGTGATCCCCGCGTTCAGCCCGCCCTTTAAAAGATTGAACGGCAGAAAAGCCGTCAGCAAAAGCGCCTCCACCGCCTCTCGCGGATAGCCCATGTAGATCGGAGCGACCAGCCAGTTCCAGAGCATCATCACCGCGATCTGACACGTCCACCCGCAGGCAAGCGCCTTCACTGCACCGAGCTTCGTGCGATGCCTTTTGTAGAAAAAGGCTGCAGTACACGCAAAGGAGCTGCTCGAAAGAATATTCATCATGCACCCCCAGAGCCCTGTGCTGCTGATGGTGATCATTTCCACTACCGAGACAATGACCGCCATGGTCAATGAAGTGAGCGGCCCGAAGATTAGGCCGCCGATCACGATGATAACGTCCTTGGGATCGTACTTCAAAAAAAGTACGACAGGGATGCACCCAACCGCCACCGCAATGTACGCAAGCGCGCACAGCATCCCCACTGTTGTCAGTTTCTTTGTCCTGCTGTTTTTCATATAGAATTTCCTCCTAAAAATGAATTAACACCTGAAAGTACCGCTGCCTTTCAGGTGTTATTATTTAAGGTGTACCGAAAATGCCATCAGAGCAGTTTGCCGATAAAGAATGCACAAATCATTGCCAGAGTTCTTCTGACAATCTCAGTACACCTTCTTTAATCCGGACTATACCGTCGGTTCTGGAATTTCACCAGACCCCGCGCTTGCGCGCCCGCGGACTGTCACCGCCGATCGGGAATTTCACCCTGCCCTGAAGACATGTTCTATTCAGTTGTTTGTCAGAGTATAGCACAAGGCAAAAGCAAAGTCAATGGCAGTTCACCCACCCCACAGACACATCCATGGCAGCGCGGCAGGCGTTCGTCTGATCCAGAGCGTTCAACATCACAAAATCATGGATCGTGCCCTGAATCTGCACAGCAGTCACATCCACGCCGGCGTAAACCCTTTCTATTTATCACTGATTGCTATATCGTATGCGTCTCTTGTATTTTTGTATCTCTGCTGACAAATATGTCCTCTACTCCCGATATCCCTGTCATCTGTTAAACGCCGTAATATTCGCCTCATTGAGCGTAAAATCATAGTAATTCAGATCCTCCCGCTTCGTCCAGCCGATCTGTCTCCAAAAGGCGTTGCCGATATCGTTTTTCGTAAAGGCGATCAGCGACACTTTGTTGATCTGCTCCGCCTTGAGCGCCTCCATGCAAAATACCACCATCGCCTTGCCGATACCGCGCATCCGGTAGTCCTGTGCCACGCACACATGGTAAAGACAGCCCCTCCTGCCGTCATGCCCGCAGAGGATTGCGCCCACGATTTTTTCATCTTCCACCGCCACCACGCTGGTGTCAGGATTCCTTAAAAGAAAGCGCGCCACGCCCTCCCTGGAATCATCCAGACTCCTGATGGCAAAGCCTTTGATGGACATCCAAAGCGCCTTCACGCCGTCATAATCTTCTATCGTCATTTTGCGTATCATATGTATTCTCCGATTCTCGTTTCCATATTATGTAAACTTCTCTCCGACCAGCTCCACAGCCGTATATTCGTGCCCCACATAAGGCAGAAACTTCTCCAAAATATCTTTCATCCGCAGTTTCAGACTCGACGTGTTCACGCAGGGGTGGCAGCCCACAAATTCATCCCGCAAAAGTTCACTGTCGATCAAAAGACGCACCCGATGCTCTTTGTCATTCATCAGGCCCATCACGCTCACCGATCCCGGCGTAATGTCCAGAAACTCCTCCATGTATTCTGCTTCCGCAAAGGAAAGCCTCGCTACACCAAGCTGGGAGGAAAGCTCCTTTGTCTTAAACTTTTTCAACCCCGGCATCATTAACAAATAAAAGTCCGTCTTCTGCCTGTTGCATAAAAACAAATTTTTGCAAATGTGAAGTCCCAACGCCTCATCCACACCGTGACAGTCATCCACCGTTGCTGCCGCCTCATGATCCACCCGTTGATAAGGGATGTCCAGCTTTTCAAGCAGTTCATATACTGCCATCTCTTTCAAAAGTCTGCCATTAGGTAAGGGTTTTGTGTCAACCGGCGTTACTGCCATTTCCCGTTCGTCCATGTCTGTTTTTCCTTTCCTTCAAAAACCTTATGTAAACCAAGCGTTTTTCCTATCCGTGATCAATTCCTGCCGTCCCGCATTATTTCCACGGCCGCCCATTTCCCGTCCATCCCTTTTCCTTCCAATACCGCGCGTCCGCCTCGTTAAAGCCTTTCCTCTGCATCAGGTGCATCGCAAAAAACCAGACTCTGCTCTTGATCCCCGGCTTTACCCGTCCGTGTCGCTTCCTGATTCTATTTGCCAGCGCAGTGGTCGCTTTCTCAATGGAAGCCCGTTTCTTTTCGTTCACGCCTTTCCACTCGATTGCGGCAACTCCTTTCCCATAGCGGTAAATTTTGCCGACACCCCAGAAAAACAGGCTGTCCGCCATATCTTTGTTGGTCGAGCTAATCCCCGCGCCCGCCGCCGTGCAAATACAGACACCCTGCTTGCGAAACATGGTTCCCTCGGGTCTATGCATCATCCACCGATAACCGTAGTGATCCAAAAACGCTTTCATGGCGCCTGTCGCATGATAGACATAGACAGGGCTTGCCAGTATGATCACATCCGCCTCATCCATCGCTTTTGTAAGAGGCAAAAGCGCCTCATAATGCGGACAGCTTTCCTCTCCCTTCATAAAACATTGGTTACAGCCCACACAGAACTTGTCAAAATCCCGTGGCAGGAAAAATTCTTTGTATTCCCCGCCGAGCTTTTCCCCTAATGCGTGCGCGATATGATAGGTGGAACCTTGGTGGCTTTGTCCATGTATAATGACTGTTTTCATAACTCTCCTCTCCAGATAACGACATCCTCAAATGCTTTCCGCGGTCTTTCTCTCGGGCATTCGTCCGCATAACCAAACGCCACCGCCGCAAGCAGCTGTCCCTCGCAATGCAGCCACTCGCTAAGTTCCGCATACGCAAAATAGATATCACAGATCCACAGACTGCCGATCCCTTTCTCTGTGGCGGTTAGGAGCATATTTTGTATGGCCGCGCTGACGGACTGCACATTACAGATTTCATAAATATGTTCCTCCGGCGTCATTTCCGATGCAATGCCTTGCCCCAGCGAATTGACGACAAATACGATCACCGGCGCTTTCTCCATGATATCGACCGTATACTTTGCCGCCGGAATATGCTGTCTGCTCTGCGGCAGCAATGCGTCGCCTGTTTCTTCTCTTGCAATTCCCATACGAAAGAATTTCAGCATTTCTTCTTTTTCCGCGCCCTGTGCCACGATGAAATTCCAAGGCTGTCTGTTTTTAGAGGAAGGCGCTTTGATTCCGCTTTCTATGATTTCCGTCAGGTCTTCCTTGGAAATGGGTTTCTCTATAAATTTTCTTATACTTCTCCTCTCATAAATTGCAGAAATCATTTTTTGCCCTCACTCCAGATATGCCGCAAGCAAAACGCTGCATTTTTCGTGAAATCATTTTCCTAAATGTAGGTAATTGGAAGCGCGACCAGATTCTCCCGCAAATACGTTTTCTTATCGATCAGACAGAGAATCACACCCAGCCCCCGCTGTTTCTCTTTTATCTTATCAAGAACCGGATTTGCCGCTCCCATAACTGCTTTTGGATTCGCTGACATTTTAATTTCGACAGGATACAATACGCCGTTTTCTTCAATGATAAGATCAATCTCATTCTCAGCAGCTGCACTCTTATCCCTGCCCCTGTAATAATAGATACTGAACTTATAGTCCATTCCCTCATTACTATAAGATTTCAGTATTTCCGAAACCATAAAAGTTTCAAACATATTTCCCGCAACAGCCGAACATTTTAATGCATCTGCCGTCAACCATCTGGTGAGATAACAGGCAAGTCCTGTATCTCTAAAATAAATCTTTGGCGTTTTCACTACCCTGCTTAACGCAGAGGAGCTGTATGGCTGCAACAAAAAGATAATTCCCGTTCCTCCAAATATTCCGCTGTTGGAACAAAATGCCTGTTAAATGTTACCCCGTGTATCTCACGAAGAGACAAGCCTGTCAATTCTGTAACCGAAACTCTTCCCGCCAGGGACTCGCTCATGCCTTTCATCCGCTCCAGCTTCTGCGATCCCGTCAAAATAAACATGCCTCTTTCTTCCGATTCATCAACGATACGCTTAATATCTTCCAAAATACTGCTTTCCTTCTGAACCTCATCGATAAATAAGGGACAGGAATTGTTCAAAAAAAAGAGTCCGGGTTCTTCTTTCGCCTGCAGCCTTGCTAATCTGTCGTCAAAATTCACCCTGTTATATTCCGGAAACTCGTGCCTGATCAGCATTGATTTTCCAACCTGTCTGGCTCCCGTAACAAGTGTGCATTTGCTGCCTGAAACCCGCCTCTTTAATACCGTGGCAACTGCTCGTTCAATATAGGACACGCTTCACCCTTCTTCGGCAAATCTAAAGTCTAATTTTATATTAGCCGCCAATTGCAAACTTGTCAAATCATCTCCCCGGTTCTTCTCTCTTTTGGCAAATTCAAAGTTAGATTTTAGATTTACCGGCAATCCCCTTTATCAAGCTGTCCTGCGTGAGGTTTAGAACTTCTCCCTGACGATAAAGTTAATCCCGAAGGGATTTACTTCAACCACCCCGCCTCGATCGCGTGGTCAATGTTCCCCTCGACCCACTCATACACCTTTGGCATAACTTCCTTAATAATTGCCATCCTTTTCTCCACCGCCGCACGGTTCGTACCGCTCTCCACCCAGGTGTGCCCATCCGTCAATGTATTATGAAGGAAAGGCTGCAGGCGGTCCATGCAGGCGGCGTACTTTGCGTCCGCAGTCTCCATAGCGTCAAATTCCTCCCACAGGCTGCGGATCATCCGCCCCTGTTCCTCGGGAAGCATGGCGAAAAGTTTGTCGGCCGCCGCCTTTTCCCGCGCCTCCTTATCGGCGTTCCCCACCACATCGTAAGCAAAGGTATCTCCCGCGTAGACTTCCACCAGATCATGCACCACGCACATCTGCACCACCCTGCCGATATCGACGGACACCGTGGCATACTCGGAAAAGAGCATCGCCATCACCGCGATGTGCCAGGAGTGTTCCGCATCGTTTTCCCTGCGGCTCTTATCCAGTAAAAGCGTCCGCCGCAGTACGGAGGTCATTCGGTCGATTTCCGCCGTAAAGAGGAACTGACTGTCCAGCCGCTTGTCGCCGCTTGAAAGAAAATCGTTTATGCCCATGTTCTATCCCCTTCCTTATTTTAATTTGCAGAGAATGCCGTATTGCAGGCATTCTCTTACGTGAAATTTAGAACTTCTTCACGAAGCAGCCTTTGCTGCAAGTGATTAGAAGTTCTTTTCACGTAGTATAACTATACGATACTTTTGCATAATATTCAACTTATTTTTGGTTTTATGCAATATTTTTCATTATATTCAACTATTTATGCACAAAATACCTCTTGCATTCTCTCATTTCTTGATGTATATTGTTTTCAGGACGCAAAATAATAACAATATATCTAAAGAAAGAAGGATCAAAAACCATGAAAGAAAAAGTAGTTCTTGCTTATTCCGGCGGGCTTGATACCACAGTCATCATCCCCTGGCTGAAAGAAAATTTTGATTACGAGGTCATCTGCGTGTGCGGTAACTGCGGACAGGCGGAGGAACTTGACGGGCTAGAGGAGAGAGCGCTCTCAAGCGGCGCTTCCAAGCTCTACATAGAGGATCTGACCGACGAATTCTGCGACGATTTCATTATTCCCTGTGTACAGGCGCACGCGGTCTATGAGAACAAGTATCTGCTCGGCACCTCGATGGCACGCCCTGTAATCGCCAAAAAGCTGGTAGAGATCGCCCGCAAAGAAGGCGCGACCGCTATCTGCCACGGCGCAACAGGAAAGGGCAACGACCAGATCCGTTTCGAGCTGGGCATCAAAGCGCTGGCTCCCGACTTAAAGATCATCGCGGCCTGGAGAAATGAAAAATGGACCTTAAACTCCCGCGAGGAGGAGATCGAATACTGCAAACAGCACGGCATCAACCTGCCTTTCTCCGCGGATTCCAGCTACAGCCGCGACCGCAACCTCTGGCACATCAGCCACGAAGGTCTTGAGCTGGAGGATCCTGCGAACGAGCCTAATTACGAGCATCTTTTAGTACTTGGCACCACGCCGGAGAAGGCGCCTGAAGAAGGCGAATATGTGACCATGACCTTTGAAAAGGGCATCCCCACTTCCGTCAACGGCAAGAAAATGAAGGTGGCCGACATCATTGCCACTTTGAATGAACTTGGCGGCAAGCACGGCATTGGCATTGTCGATATCGTGGAAAACCGTGTGGTGGGTATGAAATCCCGCGGCGTTTACGAGACGCCAGGCGGCACCATCCTTTACGAAGCGCACCAGCAGCTTGAGGAACTGATCCTCGACCGCGACACCTACGCATTAAAGGCAGACCTTGGCAACAAATTCGCGCAGGTCGTTTACGAAGGCAAGTGGTTCACGCCTCTGCGCCGCGCACTGCAGGCCTTTATCGAATCCACGCAGGAGTATGTGACGGGCGAAGTCAAGTTCAAGCTCTACAAGGGAAACATCATCAAGGCAGGCACCACCTCTCCTTACTCTCTCTACAATGAGAGCATTGCTTCCTTCACTACGGGCGACCTCTACGATCACCATGACGCGGAAGGCTTCATCAATCTTTTTGGCCTTTCCAGCAAGGTTCGTGCCCTGAAGATGCAGGAGCAGGGCGAGGTGCTGCGCTAACCTATGAACTCTTTTGACCTGATCCTCTTATATATTGTCATCGTCAATCTGATCAGCCTGATCACGATGGCAGTTGACAAACGAAAGGCCCAGAAACGGGCCTTTCGGATTCCGGAGGCCACGCTCTTTGTGCTGGCCATCATCGGCGGCAGCCTTGGTTCCATTATCGGTATGCACCTTTTTCACCACAAGACGAGACACTGGTATTTTCTCTACGGAATGCCGGTGATTTTGGCTTTACAGGTGATTTTGGTTTTGGCGGTGGTGTTTTCGCCGATAGAGTTAAATTTTTGGTAAGGTGAAAAGAAGTTCTAGCCGCTCACAGCAGAGGCTGTTTCGCGGAGAACTTCTTTGTTTCACCTAAGAGAATGCCCAAAATACGGCATTCTCTGCACGAATTTGAGAGGAGAATATATGCACATCGCGGTTTGTGACGATAACATTGCGGACAGAAAACAGATGGAACGGCTTCTCGGACGGGCCTCCGACAGGCGGCTGCACACCACGGGGGTGCTCTACATTGATTCTTACGGAAATGTGGAGGCGGTCCTGCGCTCTCCCATGCTCTACGACGCCTTTTTCATCGATATGACAAACGGCCCGGTCAACGGTTTCCAGCTGGCCAGAAAGCTGATCGACGCGGGCGTGGTGGCACCCATCGTCCTATGCATCTCCACCATCGACTACCCTTCCGTCATTGAGGCTGCTCTCGCTCAGGTGCCGGAGGACGTCACGGAAGCCTCCAACCACGACATCCTGCGCAGGCAATTACAAAAACAGATCCTTTATCTGCAAAAACCCATCAAGGTAGATGAACTGGATCAAATGCTCGACCATGCGCAGAGTCTGAAAGCGGAGACGATCCCCACCATCGAGCTGCGCGGGGATAAAGATACCCTCTATGTCCACGAAGATGAGATCCTCTACGCGGTAAAGAGCGGCAACTACGTGCGTGTGACGCTGACCGAAGGGCGCTCCCTCGACCTTTTGAGCACCCTGCCAAACTTTTACTCACAGATCGCCATGTTCCCCGGTTTTATCATCATATCCGAGCACAGCCTGGTAAATGCTGCTTTTGTGGAGAAAATTTCCCTGTTAAAGTTGACCATGAAAGACGGTCAGAGTTTCAATGTGTCGCCATTAGAGCTTGGAAAGATAAAAAAGGCGCTGGCAAAAAATGCTACATGATTTCGCCTCATTATCTTTTATGGCGCAAACATGGCAAGCTGCATCACAAACCTGATTGGCAGCGCAGGATATTTCATTTGATTAAAATCTCCAACAAAAAACAACTCTTTGTCGGGATAATAAAATACAAATGAGAAATGTGCTTCTCTTTCTGCACGAGAATAAAAATACACGCAGCAGTAAACATTTTTGTTATGCCGGCAGCTGCGATCGGGCTATCTATCGTTTTTTCTCCGTAAGCCTTGGAAAATATCGTTTCGCCGGTTCCGTTTTGAATGAGCACAACGCTTTCATAAATCTTTTTTGTCCGAATAACTTGTTCAAATAAAGCGTCATAACTTTTTGCTTTCATATGATTTGCTTTTCTTTCCCTTTCCGCAATCGTTTAATTACGGTATTCTCTTAAAGAATAAATGCGTTATGCTATTTAGTACATTTCACGATCATATCCATCAACCACTCTGCCTTTGGTAACGGTGTGTCGGAGATTCGAACCTTTTCCCGGGCAATTCCCTGTATGGCGCCAAAAACAGCGACACATAATGCATGCGGATTTCCCTCGCGAAATTCTCCGCGGCGCCAGCCTTCACCAGCTCCAAATAAATACAATCTTTATTGCTGAAATAGTGAAATAATAAACCGGAACCGGCACCGGCTCTTTTCGCAATTTCGCGGGTACTTGTACCGTAGTAGCCTTTTTCTATCAATACATCCAGTGCAACCTTTAAGAGTTGTTTCTTTCATCGCCTTTATCCATAAATACCTCCCGTAAAATTAAGCATATGCTCAATTTCATGCTGTTAACTATCCATTGTCAAGTGTTTGACAGAAATTTCAAACAAAAAAACAAACCGAGCGCCTGCACACTCAGTTTGTTTTTTCGCCTTTCTAATCCTTTCCTTTACAGTGTCACGATCACCCCGCCGTCGTTGGCATACATACTGCTGACTCCGGCGGTATCCATAACTAAGATCCGTTTATAGGATGCCCGCTTCTCCATCAGCCCGCGCATAAACTCCGCCCGCTCGGGGCAGTTGCAGTGGGTGATCATCAGCGTTCTCTCCTGGGGATTTTTCACATCACCGACAATGCAGTCCGCCATCTTCGCAAGCGCTTTGTTGATGCCGATCGCCTGGCCCTTCTGCTCAATCACACCGAGGTTTCCCACCATCACAGGCTTGATGTTCAAGGTGGAGGCCACCAGCGCCTTCACGCCGCTCAGACGCCCGTTTTTGCGTAGGGTCTCCAAATTATCCAGCACAAAGTAGGTGCGCATCTGCCGCTTGAAGACCTCCACTTTCTTTACCGTCTCCTCAAAGGAAAGGCCTGCCTCCTTATATTCAACGATCTTTTCCGCGATCTGGGTCTCTCCGCAGCTTGCGGATTCCGAATCCACCACATGGATCTTTTTGTCCCCATACTTTTCTATATAGAGACTTTTTCCCAACTCCGCACTGTTGTTGCTGCCGCTCAGATGGGAGGAGAGCGTCACCACATAGACTTCCTCCGCTTCATCATGATAGGCTTCCATAAATTTTTCGGGAGAAGGACAGGATGATTTCGGGCAAAGCGGGTAAGCCGCCACCTGCCGCAAAAATTCCTTCTGGTCAAAAGTCTCGTCGTCCTGTATCACATAATCGCCCACTTCCAAACCTAGGGGGACGATCTGAAAACGCCTGTCATTCTTATCGGTTTCGGGTAGCTCGCAGCAGCTGTCCACTACAATCTTATAACTCATACAGCCTCCATAACCTTTTCACGTAGTTTTCGTTACTACTTATACCCTCCTATATTACCACAGTATATCGTTTTTGGCAAACCATAATCTATAAAATACAAAAAACGCCACAAAGAAATCATTGCGCAAATGTCTGCGCTTCGATATCATAGAATAAGAATGCCAAATTCAGACAGCCTTGACGCTGAGACGGGAGAAATCGCATGATTGCATTACAAATCAAAAACATCAAACAATTTATGGCAAAATTCCTCGCGGGAGACGATTTCGACACCTTCCTGTTAGAGCAGGCCGTGATCAGCACCTACAATACCTTCACCATCGACGGCAGGGAAAACAGAGACTTTTACTCCTCGGAAGAATGGGAAGACAGGGATATTCGCCCCTACGAATTTTCCGCCTGGAAAAAGGTGCGCCCCGTCTGCTTTGACCTGATTAAAGGCAAACACACGCCTGCCGCCTTTCACTTTGTGCTGCATCTTGCACCCGACTACACGGCCGCCATCCTGAAAACGGGCGACACCGCGGTCACTGCCGAGCAGGTGAGCGCCTTTGTCTTGAACATAAAATATGACGGCACTGCCCTCACGCTTGTGACCGGCTGCGCCTTCCACACCTTTCTCATGGATAAGACGCCGGACGCGCTCTGGGATCGTGCCGTCAGACAATTTCTAACAAAACAACAAATCGACTATGCGGAATCTTAAAATAGATATCTGCCTATGCAGAGAATGCCGTCTTTTGGCATTCTCTTACATGAAACTTAGTACTTCTTGGCGTCCCATCCTATGGCGGGACGTCTTTAGAAGTACTTTTCATGTTACCAGTAAAAATCGTAATAAGTCATGGAGTAGTCCACCGCCGCCATCATCATCGCAAACAGCAGCATCAGCGCCAGCATGATAATTGCAGGAAAATCATAGACAAATTTGCATTTCTCCGTATTGCTCCTATGGTTTTCCACCAAAAGCTCAACGCCGAGAAAGATGAAGACCACAGGCCACAGGCGGAAGATCATCTCATAATGCAGCGTCGGCAACATGATATTGACCAAAAACAGGACGCCGAACAAAATCAAGGTGAGTCCAAAGGTGACGGAGCCTACCCGCCTGGTGCGCTGCGGCTGCGACACCGTTTCCGACATCTGAACACGCTCCGCCTCCATACTCTGAACGCCCTCTGCCCTACTTGCTTCCATATCCTTATCCCTCCATTCCGTTTCCGCCATTTTGACTATTTTGGTCATTTTCCGGCTTCTGCTCGATCTGCGGTACCTGCTCCCCAGGCACCTTCTTTCCGCGCAAAAGATAAATCCCAAACCAGATGATTGCAAGCGCGATCAGCACTCTGGGCACAACGTCCCGTATGGTATAGTAAATGAGTCTCATAATGGGATTTTCCAACCCGACATAATTCCACAGCAGTCCCAACCCAAGATCTCCCAGCATGGAAATGCCGATCAAAATGAGAACGACCGCCGCAATACTTCTGATTCTGCCATCCAATCGGAAATTTACCGACCCGATGCTGTCAAATCCCAGCAGATATTGATCCTCCAACGCGTAAAACTGCTCATCATCAAGCGCCCCGATGTTGTTGGCATGGAAAAGGGCATATATGTAGATTGCGACAGGAATCACGGCCAGCACGTCAAGCGACGTCAAATCCACCAGTACAATGGAAAGCGCAAATCCTAACAGGAAGCTAAGTCCCATCTTCATAAATCCCAGATACATATGCCCCGCTCCCGGACACAACGAAAATAAAAACAGCCAAAACTTACTTTTCTTTTTTTTCATATTTTCCTCCATTTCTGCGCATCTTTTTGCGCATGACCGAGTTTGTGGCAAGCAAAGCGCAGACACAAATCTCGCGATTGAAAATTTTAATGTTCAATCAGTCTTCCTATTCAAAATAATTCGTGATATAAGCTTTCATTTCCCGCAAGTACTGCTCCCCTGCCTCTTTTCTCTCCTGCTTCTTACGATAACGTTCCCACTGCCTGTCGATCTCCTGTTCTCTTGCAAGGACTGCCTGTTGCCATTCGTCGTTGGCGGCCTCCTCTTCTCCCTGCCAAAAGTGGTTTACAAACGCAGGCCGCTCTCTTTCCGACGCATTCTGCCCTTCGATCGGCAAAAGCAACAGTACCGTCAAGGCCGCCGCCATTCCCGCCAGCACCTGAACCCGGTAGAAAATAAGCTTTCTGCTTCGCTCCCGCTCCCTCTGCCTGTCGATTCTTTGAAAGACATCCTCCTTTAAGTGTCTCGGCGCATGAATCAGTTCCCGCTCCTCCACCTGTTCGATGAGTCGCAGCAGTTCTTCATCGTTAAAGGCATCTGCTGGGAAAGCGTCCTGTTTATTTCGTTTTTCTCTTTCCGCTATTATATTATGTATCATGCGCCCTTCTCCTTTTCATACATCCTGCGCAGCATACTTCTTGCCCGGTAAACCTGCGTCTGCACGGTCTTTTTCTTCATGCCCTTTTCCCTCGCGATCTCCTCCGCCGAAAGTTCGTCGTAGTAGTAAGACTTTGCGATCTCGTCATAAGGAGGTTTTAGGGAAAGGCATCTTTCGAGCAATGTCTTTCGCACCTCTTTCTCTAAGAGAATGCTTTCCGGTGTCTGCTGTGTTATGGCATCGTCCCCTGAATGTTTCCCGACTCCCGGACCTTTGTCTCCCGCTTCTCTATCCGGCGCTCTCGCGCCTTCCACGCCGACATCCGCCACGGGGATCATCCGCCGCCCCGCGCTCTGCAGATAATCAAGGCACTTGTTGGTGGCGATCCGACAGACCCAGGCCTTTTCATTTTTCCCGTCAAACGTGGAAAGATGATTGTAAGCCGAAAGAAAGGTCTCCTGCGTCAGATCCTCGGAGGCAAAGTAGTCCGTCGTCATCCGATAGCATATAGAAAAAACAAGATGTTGGTAAGAATCAATCAGCGCTGACAATTGTTCTTCCCGTCCGATCACACTTCGCCCCCTCTCCTCAAAACTGACTTTCCGCAAATGCACATTTCTATATCTTTTCTCTGCGGCGGCGCTTATCTGTGCACCTACTCATTATAACGAAAGGCAGGCCGCCTCGTCTTCACATCTGCAAAATTTTTTATTTTTTTGGTTTCGGCTGGAATACCAGACTGGCCAGATAGCCAAAAATCAGGGCTGCCGCACAGCCCACGGCTCCCGTCTTAAAGCCGCCCTGAAACAGACCGATGAAGCCGTTTTGATCCACAGCCTCCTTCACGCCTTTCATTAAGATATTGCCGTAACCAAGTAGCGGCACGCTCGCGCCCGCGCCCGCATACTCCATAAAGGGCTCATACCAGCCAAAAAAGCTGATAAACGCCCCCGTGACCACCAAAAGCACCATCACCCTTCCCGGCAGAAGTTTCGTCTTTTCCAATAGTATCTGTACCAGCGCACAGATCACGCCGCCCACCCAGAATGCATTTAAATAATCCATCTCCCGATTCCTCCTAACTAAAAAATAAGACAGAGAATACCTCTTTTGATATTCTCTGCCTTTCTTCTTAAATTATGCAGTTGTACTCACGATTTTTTCTACGATTTCGCGGATGGAAAACCCTTCACAGTCCACCGTAACGTCCGCGTACCTTTCATAAAGCGGCTGTCGCTCTGCATACAGCCCGTCTAAGTCCTGCCCGTCACGCAGGGTCACACCCCGCTCGGTAAGGTCGCCCAGCCGTTCCCTGATATCTTCCAACGGTAAGGCCAGATAAACGACCGTGCCGATCTGCCGATAGTGTTCCATGGCTTTCTCACCATAGACCGCGCTCCCGCCGGTGGCGATCACCGTCCTTTTTCCCCCGATGGATTTCCCCACCGCTTCCTCCAGTTTCCAGAAATCTTCCACGCCGCGCTCCGCGATCAGTTCATGCAGCAGTTTTCCCTCCTGGCTCTGGATCACCAGATCCGCGTCCACGAAGGAATAGCCAAGCTTTTTGGCCAGCACTACACCCACCGTGCTCTTACCCGCGCCGGGCATACCAATCAGTATGATATTATCTTTATTCACAGATTATGTAAACCTTTCAGCATATTATGTAAACTTTGCGCTGTATTAGTCTTATATGTTATATAAACCTCAACATTGCACCGTTTCAAAACATTATGTAAACTAAACAGTCATGCGCAATATCTGCTTATTTCAGGTATGCAATAACCTCCACCTCACAGAGCACATCCTTAGGAAGCTGCTTGACCGCCACGCAGCTGCGCGCGGGCTTTTCCGTGAAATACTGCTCGTAAACAGCGTTAAATGCAGCAAAATCAGCCATCTCCGCCAGAAAACAGGTCGTCTTTACCACCTTTGTGTAGTCCGTTCCCGCCTCCGCGAGGATCGCGCCCACATTCTTCATGGACTGATGCGCCTGCTCAGTCACATCCTTGCCCTTGATTTCTCCTGTGGCAGGGTCAATGGGGATCTGTCCCGATGCAAACAGAAGATCTCCTGCAATAATGCCCTGAGAATAAGGACCGATGGCCGCCGGTGCCTTGTCTGTAGATACTTTAGTTAACATAACTTTTTCCTCCCTTTCTACATAAATTATTTGATATCCGCCTCTATAGACGAATGAAACAGCTCATTGCAAACAAACGCTTATTCAAACCTCGCCCTCACATAGAACCCCCTGGCATTCTCGATCACTTCCGTCACCACGCCCTCCCGTTCCAGCATTCGTTCACGGAACGGGAAGTTGCCAGACATCGCCAGCGACGGGTCTATGGTATAGTAATAGTTGCTGGGGAGCACGCCCTCGGTCACCGTGACGCGGTCGCCTTCCTTGAGAAGCCCTGGGCGCTCCATCTTAAATTCCATCTCTCTCAACCTGATCACGCTTCTTTCCTGTTACATACGCCGGATATGCTGCTGTCGCCATGGGTTCTTATACAGCACATTTTACCTCCGTATTTCGTACCAGATAAGTTTACCACAAAAAAGGTTATCCTGCCATCAAATTTCAGATACAAAACTTATAAAGGCCTCCGGTCCTGTACCAAACAGTTCCAGAAGCCTTCCGCGCGCCGGCTTATCCGCATCTATCTCCACTCTCACCCCTGCCAGTGCTCCAGCACCACCCCGTGCGCGATCCCGGGGATCGTCTGTCCTTCATTGTAGCTGGTCTTAGAAAGAAGCGCTCCCGTAGGCACAAAGAGCACCCGTTTCCACACGCCTTCCTCCAGCTTTTTGAGAATATAGGCGGAGAGCACCACCGCGCTGCACCCGCAGCCGCTCCCGCCCGCGTCCGTGTGCTGTTTCTCACTCTCATAGATTTCAATGCCGCAGTCCATATACTGCTTGGCGATATCGATGCCCTGTTCCGATAGCAGCTCAAACAACAGCTTTTTTCCCACCACACCCAGGTCGCCGGTAATGATCTTATCATAATCCTGCGGCTGTCTGGAGAAGTCTTCCAGATTCTGTTTGATGGTATCCGCCGCCGCGGGCGCCATACACGCTCCCATATTCATGGAATCCTTGATGCCGTAATCCACGATTTTGCCAATGGTCACGCCCTCGATCTGTGCCCGCGTTCCCTTTTCCGCCTTCCTTGAGAGGAGAAAAGCACCGCTCCCCGTCACCGTCCAGGTAGCGGATTTCGGACGCTGATTTCCATAGGAAAGGGGAAAGCGAAACTCTTTCTCCGCGCTGGCAAAATGACTGGATGTGATGCAGGCGACTCTCTCTGCAAACCCG
This sequence comes from uncultured Lachnospiraceae bacterium, assembly GCA_910576815.1. GTDB lineage: Bacteria > Bacillota > Clostridia > Lachnospirales > Lachnospiraceae > UBA3282. The sequence goes on along the minus strand of CAJTKA010000008.1, from coordinate 62,395 downwards.
GCGCTCACCACGGCAGCCCCCATCGTCAGGGAAAGTCCGCAGGTAGAGCAGGCACCGTAAAGCCCCACGTGGGGAAGCTGATAACCGGCCAGCCCGAAGCTGCTGGCGATGGACTGCCCTAACAGATCCCCTGCAAACACCATCTGCACATCCTGTTTTGTCAGCCCTGACTTGGAAATGGCGATCTCCAGCGCCTCCTTTTGCAGCCGGCTCTCCGCCTCCTCCCAATTTTCTGCGCCAAAACTGTCATCATAACCAACCTTGTCAAACAGCTTTCCCATCGGTCCCTCGGCTTCTTTGCTGCCCACGATGGAGGCGCTACTTAACAGATACGGTTTCTTCTCAAACTGAATACTCTGCTTTCCTAACATAACGGCATACGATCCCTTTCTGGTTTATAATCTTTCCATTTGGGAATAGTATGCCGTCTTTTTTCTTACAATATTCTCTTAAAAGCCAATGCAAATCATTTAAACATCTTAATCATCATGTCATTTGCATCATTCCAAAAACTTTATTCTGTTTCATATTCCTTAAAAAACGCTCGTCCGAATATCCTCCAGCATATCGAGCACCGCCGCTCTCGATGCATCGGCGTAATGTTCCTCTCCGTAGTTTGCGTATTTCTCCTGTTGATAGGCCGCAATGATGCCTCTGGAGGAATTGACGATGGCTCCCAGACCGTCCTCATTGAAAAAGGGTTTCAGATCCTTTCCTTTTCCGCCCTGCGCGCCGTACCCGGGCACCAGAATGTAGGATTTCGGCATGATCCCCCGCAAAATCTTTGCCATCTCGGGATAAGTCGCACCCACGACCGCACCGATGTAGCTGTAGGTTTCGCCCATATGATCCGCCGCCCACTCGGCTACTTTCTCGCCGACAATCTCATACAGTGGTCTCGCCTGAGACGCGTCCGCAGAACCTTCCGGCAGCACCAGTCTGTCCTGAAACTCGCCGCTGCTGGGATTGGAGGTCTTGACCAGGATAAAGAGACCTTTTTTCTCCTTCTTGCAGACCTCGATAAAGGGCTTCACGCCGTCAGAACCGAGATATGGATTGACTGTGGCAAAATCCAAATCAAAGCCGCGGCATGTGCTGTCACCAACCTGCACCTGTCCTAAATGCCCCACTGCATATGCCTCAGAAGTAGAACCGATATCGCCGCGCTTGATGTCGCCGATCACTACCAGTCCCTTCTCCTTACAGTAAGCCGCCGTCTTCTGAAAGGCTTTCATGCCTTCCACACCGAACTGCTCATACATGGCGATCTGCGGCTTTACGGCGGGGACAAGATCACAGACCGCATCAACGATTCCCTTATTATACTGCCATATCGCTTCCGCCGCGCCCTTCATGGTTTCCCCATACTCGGAAAACGCCTGCTTTTTGATGTGCTCCGGCACAAATTTCATGGTCGGATCGAGTCCCACAACGATGGGTGCCTCAAGTTTCTTGATTTTCTCTGTCAGTACGTCTATCACAGTTTTTTACCCTCCAAGTCTTTGAGCACATACTGGTTCTCGATATACTTCGGGAAATCTTTCCGCTTCACCCACTCGAAGCTGTCGTACTCCTCCGGCAGGACGATGTTTTCCTCCTCGTCCTCCGTGAGGGAACAGAGGTAGGCAATGCCCACGCAGTGCGTGTCTCCCAAAAGCTGGGACCATGTGTACTCGATCTTGTCAATGGTGCCGTGCACAGACAAAAGCTCCATGATCGCTTTGGCCATCGCCTCGTCGGGCGCTTCTCCGTGCTCTACCTCCGCGTCAATAAACTCCCACACAAAGGGTTCCGGGATACGGTCATCCACCCAGCGCTTCAACAGCAGATAGGTATCTCCCTTCTTAATAATGCCTTTCACACGAACATAAGTATTCTTCATAATATTCCTCTCCCTTCTATGATTTCTTTTACCTTGTCTGCAAAAATTGATACTCCCGCTTCGCGGTCTCATCGTCGGGGTAGCTTCTTAGATAACTGTTCATCAGCGCCGACGCTGTCTTAAATTCCCCCATATACTCGTAAGTGATGATCTCATTGAATTTCAGGGTCTGCATCATCTCATTGTTTTCAATGTTCATCGCCGTTTGAAAAGCCGTGAGCGCCGACTCATACTCCTTCATCTGCATCCTGCACAGGCCAAGCTGATTGTAGATTTCAGCCTTTGTCTGATCGTATTCTGTATAGCCCGCATAAATGCTTGCCGCGTAATTGTAATCTCCAAGCGCCTCGTAGGTCCTGCCCAGATAGAGGGCGGCGCCATAGTCGGTGGTCGTCTTCAGGCGTTCCAGAAAGTTACGGGCATTTTCGTAATTGCCCATGTAATAGCAGATCCTGCCCATGTCGTAATCGGAGATGGACTTCTCATTCTCCTTCATGGCGTTCTCCAGATAAACCTGCCCCGCCTCCTTATATCCATACTCCTCAAGTACCATATAAATGCGGATCATCTGGTCATAATTTTTCGGATCTTTGGCCACGGCTATATCAAAGTCAGCCTGCGCACTCTCAAAATCACCCTCTGAAAGCTTCACACAGCCCCGCAGATAGTAAGCGTTCGTCTCTTCGGGCCGCAACCCCAAAATGGCATCGTAGGCGCGCACAGCCTCCTCGGGCTGTCCATCCTTAAAATAGGCGGTTGCCAAATAGTAATTGATGTCAAAATCAAGATCCTCCACCCTGCTGCCGCCGAGGGTAAGCGCCGTCTCCAGATAGGCGATCGCCGCCTCGTAATCCGTTTTTCCCAGGTAAGCAAGCCCCATGCCGCGGTAGAGCAGCCGTTCCTCCTCGCCCTTTTCTCTGGCCGTCTGAAACAGGGTGAGCGCCTGATCGTAGTCAAGGGCAGCTACCGCGTCCATGCCCTGTTTGGTGTAGCTGGGTTCCCCGCCCTTTCCACAACCCGTCAGGAGCAGACCCGCACCAAGAAGCGCCGCTGCAAGCCTTATTCCCTTTTTCGCCTTTCTCCTCTGTTTCTCCACCATCTATCTCCGTTTAACACGCAAATATTTCTTCTGTACTTGTCTTATTCTAACCGTATTTCCATCCGTCCGTCAAGTGACATTTGCCGAGGCTGCGAAGCAATCCTCGCGATCGAGCTTGCTCGATCTGTCAAGTAACTGTTTACAATAGATTGCCACATACTAAGTCCTTCATGACCCCAAAAAACTCCCGCACCAGATTATTGGGCTGGAAATAGATATTGGAGCGGGCCGAGATCCCGCAGGCATCTTCAAAGCCCGCGTGTCTGGCCAGCATCATGCCGCGAAACACATGAAAATTATTGGTAACGATTCCCACATCATAATCTGTCCCGCCGATGATTTCCGCACTGAATGCGATATTTTCGGAGGTGTCCGTGGACTTGTCCTCCATTAAGATACGCTCGGGGTCAATGCCTTTCCCCACCAGATACTCATACATTCCCTGCGCCTCGGAGCAGGGTTCATTCGCTCCCTGTCCGCCGGAGACCACACAAATGGTCTCCTCATTGGCAAGCAGATACTCATAGGCCGCATCCAGACGAAAGCGAAGGACAACGCTTGGTCCGCCCGGTTTCATCTGCGCTCCCAGCACGATGATGTAGTCAAGCCCCGGCCTGCCCTGATCGCGGTAGTGTGCAAAGATAAATCCCTCCGTCACCACAAACAAAAGGATGCCGCCAAGCAGACACCCGCAGATGATGCGCCGCAGCAGCAAGGGAAAATGACTCCACCAGTCAAAACGCAGCAGTAATGCCAACCCGATAAAAAATACACCGCCAAGCGCCCAGATCAGATAGAAATTGCTGCCCGACCGAATGCGAAACACAATAAAGCAGTAGGTGAAGCACAAAACCGCTGCCAGAATGCAAAGCACGATCATAATCTTCTTCGTCACAGTATCCCCCTTCAGAATCACAAATCCATGCAGAGAATGCCTCTTTTCATCCTCTCATGTTAACATCCCTTCAAATACTTCCTCCGGCACAGGCTTGCAGTAGCGGTAGCCCTGCGCGACATAAGCGCCGATTTCCATCATCAGTTCCGTATCTTTCTCCGTCTCCACGCCCTCGCAGACCACCTGCGCCTCCAGGTCCGACGCCAGATTGACAATATTTTTCATGATCTGCACCTGCCTTGCACGGTTCTCGTTATTCAAAAGGAAGGAGCGGTCGAGCTTGATTACGGAAGCGGGGATCTGCTCAAATACGCCGAGGGAAGAATAGCCGGAGCCAAAGTCATCGATGGAGAGGTGGATGCCTTTACCCTTTAAGATCTCCACATTCTTTTTCACCATCTGCTGCTGCATCTCCTCGACTACCAGTGTCTCGGTGATCTCCACCTCGATCAGATCCTTGGGCACATCGTATTTGGTGAGCACCGCCTCGAACTGTTCCGGGAAGCCTTCCTTTACAAAGTGCGTTCTGGAAAAGTTACAGGACACGGGAACGACCGCAAGGCCCTCGTCCAGCCGCCGCCTCAACATTTTACAGACGCTCTCCATCACAAAGAAGTCAATCTGTGTGATCCTGCCGGTCTGCTCATAATAAGGCACGAAAAAGCCCGGCGCGCGGATAGCGCCGCCTGCGGTAGGATCCTTGAAGCGCACCAACGCCTCCGCCCCTACCACGCGTTCGTCCCGGATATCCACTTTGGCCTGATAATAGGCCACAAAATCCTTCTGAAAATCCACGGAATCAAGCAGTTTCTCGCGCTCGTGCTGCTCTCTCAACTGCTCCCTGAGTTTATCGTCATAGATCCTGATGGCATTGCTGTGGCTGTCCTTTAAGGGATCGACCGCCTGGATCGCATAGGAAAGCGCAAGCTGCACATCCTCCGCCTCCGGTTCGATCGCACAGACGCCCACCGCCTGCGCCATACGGATGCCCTCCTGCTCATAGATCTGATTGGAAATGCGTTCCGACATCGCCATCATCCGCCCGGAAAGCTGCTCCATATCCTCGTAATTCACAAAGAGCACAAAGTGACTGCCATAACTTCTGGCATACAACTCTTTCTCCTTGTCGATCTCATCGGCAATCACTTCAATGGTCCGCTCCAGCAGCTTTTGTCCCGCGTTCCAGCCGTAAAGCGCATTATAGCTTTTGAACTGACAGATATCCGTATACACGATCGCGTATTTGCTGTCCTTCTCCTTATTTAACATCAGAGAAGCCCTGTATTTTAAGTAATTGATGTTCCAGATATCAAAGTCGGAATCCTTGTACATCAACTGCTGCAGCCGTCTGCTGTTTTGCAGCATACAATACAGCACTAAAATGATAACGGCGGCAACAGCGATCAAAAGGGCGATGATGGCAGTGCTGTTTTCCCGGATAAAAGTGTCCACACTCATCTTGGAATAAAAATTATCCTGCAGCATGTAGTCGCTCACCATTTTATCGGTGATCTCCAAAAGTTCCTTATTCAGGATCCCCGGAAGGAGCGAATCCTCATCGTCCCGCACCGCCATGCGGACGCTGTGTACATCGCTCAAAACCGTGTGGATCTCAAGCTGCCCCAAACCCAGATTGGAACCCAAAAGATACTCCGCCAGATAGCCGTCACACAATGCCGCCTCCGCCTCGTTCGCGCGCACCGCCCACAAACACGCTTCGGGACTTTCCCGGATCAGCAGCTGCATCTGCCCGTCTTTGAAGATGGAAGCGCCTCCCTCCTCATAAATATTCTCGGATGTCACGGCCAGTGTCTGAATTTCATCTGTCCTGCTGCTGCGTTTCGTCACAATCACGCGCGGCACCTGCGCGTAAACCTTTGTAAGCGCACCGCCTGCCTGTCTGATATTGCCGACTTCTTCCCCGCAATAGCTGATGACGTCGATTTGCCCCTCGGCAAGGGCCTTCTTCGCCGCCTCCATGTTTCCCATCTTGACATAATCGAAGGAGAGACCTGTACTCACGCCCACCTCCTCCAATATCTGCACGGCAAGACCGCTCGGCGCGCCTTCCTCGTTTTCATAGGAAAAGGGATAACAGCCGTCAAACCAGCCGACGGTCAGCGTTTTATGTTCCTCGATATACCGCTTCTCCTCACTGGTCAGCAGGATCGTCTGATCCAGACGGCTGTCATAATACTTCACCATCAGCTCGTTTTCCAGTTCCGGACGATTCATCTTCAGATCGGCGATCCCCTGATTCATCTCCCGCAGCAGATCGTCGTTGCCGGGGTAGGTGATATAATAAAAGGGCATGGGCGCAAAGCGTCCGACCACCCGCTGCCCTTCCCTGATCTCCGTAAGGGAATGCACCATGGCATCGATCTTTCTTGCTGCAAGCGCCTCCTGTAAGTCCGCCGTGTTATCGTACTCACAAAGCCTCGGATTCTCGATTCCGTGCCCCCTTAAATATTCTAAGAATTCCTGTTTCCTGACATAAGTCCCCACACAGCCGTATGTAAGATTCTGCATCGCGGCAAAATCTTCATAGGCAAGACCGCTCTCCCCCTGCACGGCAATGGCTCCAAACGTATAACCGCTCGCGAGGTCGGCATATCGGTAAATTTGCGCCCGCTCCGGGGAATACTGCGCGCTGCCCACCAGATCTAGTTCTTTGTCCGCCAGCATTTTAAGGGCCTCATCCCAGCTGTCGCAGGGAACATATTCCACCTTCCAGTTTACATAATCCTGTAGATTTTCCAGATACTCCACGTCCATTCCGGACAAACTGCCGTCTGCGAGTGTCTCATGATAACCGCCCATCGGGAAAAAGGCGACCCGAACCGTACGCTTCCCGGCACCGTAAACAGTACCTGCGCCCTTCTGACCGAAAGGGAAGAAAAACAACATGGCAAAGGCGATCACACCCGCCGCCGCACGCAGCGCCAATCTGCTTGTTTTCTTCACACGTTTTTCCTGATTCCCCTGATTACTCATCTCAGAACGCCTCTCTTTCCACGGATCATGACGCAAACATTTCTGCCTCTCATGCATACGATCTACTTATTCTTTAGTATAAATCCTTTCCGACAAAAAGCAAAGGACTTCTTGCCGCGTTTCCCTACAGATACCGCAACAAAAAGTCCTCTATCCTCCCGTAATACTCCTCCGGATCCTTATCCTGCGCCTGCGCATGTCCTGCGCCCTCCACAATGAAGATTTCCTTTTCGCAGGCAGCCGCCTCAAACAGCTCGTAAGACATAGCCACATCGATCATCTTATCCTCGTCCCCGTGGATAAAAAGAATGGGCACTCTGCTGTCTGCCACCGCTTTCAAAGGAGAGGCATCCCGCAGATCATAGCCGCCCCTAAGCCGCAGCATCACGCAGGCGGAATCCACAAAGAGTACCGCCGGCAAATGAAACCACTCCATGATCTTGTCGCCGAACATCTCGTAGGCTGTCGTGTAGGCACTGTCGGAGACCACTGCCCTGATATGCTTAGAAACCTCCGGCGATCCTGCCATGATGAGCGCCGTGGCCGCTCCCATGGATTGACCGTGAAGAATGATCTGCGCATCCGGTGACTCCTGTAAAATATGTTCGATCCAAAGCTGACAGTCATAATGATCCGTCCAGCCCATACCGATGAAATCTCCCTCACTCTCGCCCTGGCAGCGCAGATCCGGCACCAACACCGCATATCCCTGCTCCTGATACCAGCAGGCAAACTGGTACATCTCCTCCTTCCAGCCCGTGTAGCCGTGCAAAAGCAATACCCAGGTCTCACTCGTCCGCTCGGGGAACTCCGCTGCGGTAAGGCGATATCCGTCAGCTGTTTCTGCGTATATTTCATTTCGTTTTGCCGTTTCGATCCACGCCGCCGTCTCGGAGAGGAGCCTGCTTCTGTTTCCCTGGATCTGCGCAGTCTGCACCTGTTCGCTGTAACACTTTTTCGTGATATCCTCAAACGCATCCAACCGATCCATAAAGGAGGGCACCAGACAGGCGCTCACAAGAAAGTACACAAAAACGGTATAAAGTATCAAAAGCGCCGCCAGGACCGCCGCCACGATCCGTATCCTCTTTCGCATCCTGCTCCCCCATTCTCAATACAGTTCCACCGGCATCATGCTGTATGCCATATCACCCTTTCCCTGACAGCAGACCGCCATGCAATACCCCTCGATCTCCTGATATTCCCGCAGAGAATAATAATTGCCGTCAAAAGAATGCCGCACTCTGGCCCGCCCCGATGCCTCCTCCACATGAATGGAAAAATCCTTTAAAGACAGGGACATCCCTCTCCCCGTGGCCTTTAAAAAGCTCTCCTTCATCGTCCACAGGCGAAACATCCTCAGATTCCTTTCCCCATTTTCTTTTGCATCGTAGAGCCAGGCAAGCTCCTCCTTTGCAAAGAAACGGTCCGCTACTTTGAGGCGCCCTTCCTTTCTCTGTTCAATATCATTGCCAAGCGGAGCGTCCCCGATGGTGCAGATCGCGTAATCGCCGGAATGAGAGAGAGAAAAACTGATGTCAGGGTGATATTTGAAGACCGGTTTCCCCCATTCTCCGATCTCGTACTCCGCGCTCTTTTCCTGCAGCCCGTAGATGCCCAGCGCGTGATCCAGCAAAAGCCCCGCCGCCAGGCTCCTGCATTTATCCTTTTCATGGCGCAAAACGGCGATCTTCTGCTGCCTGTAAGGAGAAAGCAGCTTACTTTTTTCCTGAAACAACATCCGATTTGCCAGACATCTCACATCCGCATAGTAGGTGTAGATCATAGCGGTTTCCTTCCCTCTCAGTCCCTTTCCATCTTCCGATAGCAGCGGTCACAGATCGGATAGGCGGCATTCCAGGGCAAAGGCCTGCCGCAAAGCTGACACTTCTTCTCAAACTGCCCCTTATCTTCCTTGAGCAGTTCTCCGATCTCATGCTGTGCCCATTCCCTGTTTGCCGCCACTTCCTCCTTGTCGATCTCCCAGGCCATGCGCGCGGAAAACTGCGTGTAGAGATCGAGCTGCTTGTAGTAGGACTCCAATCCTTCCAGTGAGAAATCTTTCGGCAGCATGGGACAGTTCTGCTGTTTTTCGGGCTTTTCGCAATAGCGCAGCCACAGCCGCAGCACCTCTCTGTCCTTCACGTCAAAAGGACAGGTAATCAGGGTGAGCACCAGCTTCCTGTCGTCCATATAATCTATCTTCCTGCGGTAATCCCGCAGGTAACGGTACTTGTCCACGCTCTCCTTCATGGAGATCTTATCGTACATAGGCGGGTTCCCTGTCTTTTCCCATGCTTCAATGATCTCATCGAGCTCGATATCGATGTCAAGCAGCACTTCCGGGAAGCCTACTCTGGCCCTCCTGATCGGGTAAAAAGGTTCCGCCAGCTTCTTGCCGACATACTCCATATCCATCGCCGACTGCACATAGCCGGTATCGTAAAAGCCGAAACGCCCCGCGCGGCCCGCAATCTGCCTGATCTCCTCCGCCAGAAGCCGTCTTTTGCCCACGCCGTCAAACTTCGTCGTATTCATAAAAACGACCCTGCGGATGGGCAGATTGATGCCCATGCCGATGGCGTCTGTCGCCACCACCACCTGATTGACTCCTTCCGTGAAAAGGCGCACCTGCTCCTGCCTCGTCTGCGGCGGCAGGTTCCCGTAGATCACACTGGCAGGGATGCCGCGCCCCTCAAGCGCCGCCGCGATCGCCAGCACGTTTTTCTTGGAAAAGGCGATCAGGGCGTCGCCCGGTTCCACATCCACGGCCATATCGTAGCGTTCGGGAAGAAATGTTAGCTTCGTGTTCCTCTCGTGATGGACGATCTCATAGGTATCACCGCAGCGTTTTAACATCCTGATTAAGATATCCTCCGCCGTGCCGGAAGCGCAGACGTGGATCTCCTCCGCACGGATGCCTAAGATCGCTCTGGTCCAGTAGCTTCCCCTGTTCTCGTCCGCCATCATCTGCGCCTCGTCGATCACGGCGATATCATACACTTCCCTGATATTCAGGATCTCGACCGTGGATGCCTGCACAAAATTCCCGGGCGTATAGATGGTCTCCTCACCGGTGATCATGTTACAGGGGATGCCCGCCGCCATCATGCGGTCATAGACTTCCAGCGCCAAAAGGCGCAGGGGCCCTAAGTAAATGCCGCGATAAGCCTGTTTCAATCGCTGCAGGGCCTCGTAGGTCTTACCGCTGTTGGTGGGACCGATGTGCAGGATGAAATGCCGCTTCATACCTCTGGCCTCAGGGTACTGTTTCTCCGGCTCCGCCTCCATCAGTTCCTCGATGCGCTGTCCCACCAGGTACTGCATGTAATCCTCTTTGTAGATTTCATAGAGGGACTTTTCCCGCAAAAGCGCCGCCGTCTTCTCCATCGCGGCGATGTCTTCCGGCACCGCTCCTGCCGCCATCTTCTTTAAAAAAGAAACATCGAGTCTGGCAAGCATCTGCACCACATGACGGTATTTCTTCATCCATTTGGTATCTCTGCGCACCACCGTAAAACCGACCTGCGCCACCTTCTTATGCAATTCCCGCATATCGGCAAGCACCTGATGGTTCTCCTGCCTTTTTTTGCGGGCAATACGTCGCTCCAACTGCCCCAGCTGCCGCTCCGTACTCCTGATGAATTTCCGTTTTCCCTTCTCCTCAAAACGGAAAAAGGCCTGTTCATACGACTTCCAAAGTCGCTCGGGAAATTGATCCTGCACCTGTTCCCGCTGCGTCTGCCGGTTCGTCCCGCTGTCCGTTCCTTTCCGCTCTTTGTGATCATTTCGTTTGTTTTGTTCTCTTTTTTCTTCCTGTCTGTTTTCACCCATAGCAAATTATACCATATCTCCGATGCTGACACCTTTAACCATTTCAGGAGAATTGCGAAGCAATTCTCTTAGCGCAGAGTGCTGACTCTGCGCTTATCATACCACATCTTGCTCCCATAACGCAAACGCCCTGCCCTGTCAAATTCTTCCCGATCCTTTATCTGCTGACGGCGGAATTTACAGGCATTATGGCGCCCGTGCTTTCTTGCTTTTCTTTCCATCTTGTTTTACAATGTATGGTATCAGGCGGAGTGTTTTTGCCGCTTACTCTGCAATCGATTCCAAAAGGAGTATTCCTATGAAAAATGTGATTCTTGTGGTGGATGACGATAAGACCAATCTGGCTCTCGCCCAGAAGATCCTGGGCGCGCAGTACCGCATCGCCGCCTCCACTTCCGGCCAGGCAGCCTTAAAATATCTGGAAACCCACCGTCCCGATCTGATCCTCCTTGATATCAATATGCCGGAAATGAACGGTTTTGAAGTGATGGAATGTCTGCGCTCAGACCTTCATACTGAGACGATCCCGGTTATCTTCCTGACGGCGGACAATCTGGCGGAGACGGAGATCAAATGCTTCCAGATGGGAGCCATGGATTTTGTGGCCAAGCCCTTTGTGCCCGATATCCTTTTAAGCCGTGTCAGCAAGACCATCGAACTGGATCAATACCGCCACAATCTGGAAACTATGGTAAATGATCAGGCGGAAAAGATCACGGAAGACGCTAACCGCCTCGGCCGCATCCAGGAATCCGTCATTATCGGCATGGCAAACCTGATTGAGAGTCGGGACGGCAGCACCGGCAAACACGTGAAAAACACCCAGAACTATGTGCGCATGATCGCTAACGAGCTGCTTTCCAGAGGGCTCTTTACGGAGGAGCTGACCCCCGACTACATAGAAGATCTGTGCAAGGCAGCACCCCTGCACGATGTGGGCAAAATCAAGATCCCTGATGCCATCCTGCAAAAGCCCGGCAAACTGACCACGGAAGAATTTGAGACCATGAAGCTGCACACCACGCACAGCCGCAAGATCATCCAGACCATCATCGGCGATATCGAGGACGAGCATTATGTGCGGCTGGTGGAGGACATTGCCCTCTATCACCATGAGCGCTGGGACGGTACCGGCTACCCCACAGGGCTTACGGAGAGCAACATTCCTCTCTCCGCCCGCATCATGGCGGTTGCGGACGTATTCGACGCCCTCTACGAGGAGCGCTGTTACAAGCCGCCCATCCGTCCCATTGAGCGGATCATGCAGATCATGTCTGAGGGACAGGGCACACAGTTTGACCCTGTCATCCTCGACGTATTTGTCGGGATGCTGCCGCAGTTAAAGGAAGTGCTTCATATTACAGATGCCAACAACTGACAGAAATGTCATACACATGACAACATTGTCATATAATACGACATTTTTGTCAGTTATTTTAAGAAGGAGTGTTTACTGCCTTGGATAATCTACAATTTCAAACGGAACTGACCCAACGAAAACTGGAGCGCACCGTACTGGCTGTCCTCACCCTGTACGCCGGCGCTATGTTTGCCGCAGGTATCCTCTCCGACTGGAGCATTTTTATTCTGGAAATCCTGTTTCTGCCCCCGATCGCCGGCTGGTTCGTCTATTGGCGCGAAATCTGGGACCACGAGCACAGGGCGCAGTTTATCGCCGTCATGTGCTGGGCTGATTTCATTCTCTATGCCCTGTTTACGGAAAGTTTTTCTTCCATGCTGATCACCATGGCAGGAGTCATTGTCCTGCTTAGTATTTTTAACTTAAAACAAGTCCTCTATCCGGGATTCATCGTACCCGTTTTTCTTTTTCTCTACCACGGCTTTATCGTAAATACGATCCTGATTACTTCCGCACATGATATTCTTCGACTTGCCATCCAATTCATCTCCCTTTATACCATTCTGACAGTGATCTGGATCATTCAGAGAAACCGTCAAACGGCAAACCAGCTTTTATTTGAAAAAATCAGCGAACTGGAAATCGCTGAGCGCAGCAAAAATGACTTTTTGGTCAACGTCTCCCACGAGATCCGCACCCCCATCAATGCAGTGTGCGGCATGAGCGAGGCCATCCTGCAGGAAGACCTTCCTCTGGAAGTGCGGCGGGATGTGGTGGACATCCAGACTGCCGGGAGGAATCTTTTGGCGACAGTCAGCAATATCCTGGATTTTTCGGAGCTGGAAACCGGCAAGTTGGAGCTTGCGGAAGAAAGCTACAATATCACCTCCACCATCACCGATATCATCAATATGGCACTGACCATGGATAACGGCAGGCATTTGGAACTGATCGTGGACTGCGATGCGGATCTGCCAAGCAATCTGTTAGGCGACGAACAAAAGCTTCGACGCATCATCATCAATCTGCTCGAGAATGCCATCAAATTTACGAAAGAAGGCGGCGTGATCCTACGCATCAGAGGCCGCCGCGAAGAATACGGCATCAACCTTTCCGTGAGCGTCAGGGATTCCGGCATCGGCATCGAACGCGCAGACCTGGAAAAAATCTTTATCAGTTTCAGTCAGATCGACACCAGACGAAACCGCCAGGAAGGCGGCGTCGGCCTTGGTCTGGCCATCACCCGTGCGCTGGTGCGCAGCATGGGCGGCTTTATCACCGTTGACAGCACCCCGGGGATCGGCAGTGAATTTCAATTCACCATTCCGCAGAAAGTTCTGGATGAGACGCCCATCGTCTCCATCCGCGATAAAAGGAACCTCTACGCGGCCTGCTACATCAATCTGGATAAATATGACTATACCGTGGTGCGCGAAGGTTATGAGAACTGCATCCGCCACATTGCCACCCAGTTTGGTTTCCCCTTCCGCACCTGCAGGAATCTTGCCGAGCTGAAACGCCGCCTGGAGCGCGAGAACTACTCCCACATCTTCATCGGCTGGGAGGAATACTGCGAAGACAGGACCTTCTTTGAAAAGCTCAGCGCCGAGCGCTCGCTGGTGCTCCTCTTAGACTACGGTCAGGAGCTTTTGGTACCGGGACAGATGCTGCGCATCTACAAGCCCTTTACCGTGCTTTCCATCGCTGCTGTCTTTAACGGTCAAAGGGTACTGGTTGGTGAAGATTCTCAAATTAGTTTACATAACAAGTTTACAGCCCCGCAGGCCCGCGTGCTGGTGGTGGATGACAACGCCATGAATTTGAAAGTGATGGCTCGTTTGCTCCTGCCTTATCAGCTCAAGGTCACCCTGGCAGGCAGCGGTCAGGAAGCGTTGGAAAAACTGAATGCGCCGGACTTCGACTGCGTTTTCTTAGATCATATGATGCCGGAGATGGACGGTGTGGAGACCTTACACAAAATCAGGCAGAAACCCGGCTCCTACTACCAGTCCCTCCCCATCATCGCCTTTACCGCCAACGCCATCGGCGGGGCCAGGGAAATGTTTATATCGGAGGGCTTCAATGACTTTATCGCCAAACCGATCGAACTGAGCGTACTGGAGCGCATCCTGCGCCGCTATATTCCCGCTCAGATGCAGATCCTGGTGGAGGATGAGGCAAACGGGCAGACTTCTTCTTCCGCACAGACAGAGACGGAAGGCCCCGCGACGGCTGCCACCCGCGCATCACAGGCGGCAGGGGAAAAGGCAATATCCGCAAAAACAAACCCAACGGAACCCTCGGGACAGGATGCTGTCGCAAGCGGTCGTCTGTGCCTTACCAGGGCCGGTATCAATCTGGAGCACGCCTGCGCCTACTGCGGCGATGAAGAGGGCTTTCAAGAGATCGTCGCCATCTTCCACGCAGAGGGGGAAAAACGCAGGAAGAATCTTGCCCATTACTATGCGCAGCAAGACTGGAAAAATTACGTGATCTGCGTCCATGCCCTGAAAGGGAATGCCAAAGGCATCGGCGCGGACGACCTTTCTGCGGCAGCAAAGGAACTGGAATTTGCGGGCAAGGAAAACCGCATCGACTATATCTTAGCGCATCACGAGGAAATGATGGCACAGCACGATGCGCTGCTTGACGCGCTGACGGATAACGCCTATGTGTATCCCGATCAAAAAGCACCGCAAGGCTTGGCTGTTCCTGCCGGCGAAACCGCCGTAAACGCGCATTCAGAGGCAGGCGGCGTCCGGAGTATTGCAGAAAACGGCACGCAGACGGACGAAGCCACTGCGGATGGCAGCGCACAGGAGTCCCTGCAGACGCTGTTAGCGGAGATTTCCGAAAAACTGTCAGAGTTTGAAAGCGAAGGCCTCTCCCCGCTCCTTGACAGACTGGCTCTTTGCCATACGGAAAACGGCTCCCTGAAAGGGATGGCGGAAGAAATCCGTGCATTGACCGCCGACTTTGATTTTCTCGGTGCATCCGAGCTTTTGGAAAGGATGGAACAATAGCCAATGATCAAAAGAATACAAACTTTTTTCAAAAAAATGTTTTCCGAAAAGCTTGCCTTCCGCGAGCGGCTGAATCACATGGTGCTGCTACTGGTGTTTGCCGCCTCCGTGATCGGTACGGGACGCGTCTTTCTGGGCGCAGATTCCAGAGTTCTCTACGCCCTGCTTGCCATGTGCGCCGTCTCCGCTATTGCCATCTATATCACCGTTTCGCGCCGCAATATGAAGCTTGCTTCCTGGCTTTTGATCATCGGCACCAACGTGATCCTCTTTCCGATCGTCTTTCTTTTGAGCGGCGGCACCCAAAGCGGTACGCCTGTCTGGTTCGTGCTGGGACTTGTGTATATTTTTCTGCTGTTTGAAGGAAGGGACTTTCTTCTTGCCTTTGCTCTGTCCGTGCTTTCCTTTTTGTTGACTTATCTGGTCAGTTACTGCTATCCGCTGATCCTGCGGCCCTCCACCCGCTTCTACGCTTTTACGGACTCCTTTGTCACCCTGCTGTGCGTAAGCTGCTTCATCGGTATCCTCATGAAAAGTCAGGCAAAAACGTACGAGCGGGAACGTCAGATCGCCGAACAGCAAAAGCTGGAAGTGGAACGGATGGCCCGCTCCAAAGATACTTTCTTTGCCAACATGAGCCACGAGATCCGCACCCCCATCAACACCATCATCGGCTTAAACGAGATGATCCTGCGGGAGGATATCTCCGACGAGATCGCGGAGAACGCCATCAATATCCAGAATGCCAGCAAAATGCTGCTGACGACCATCAACGATATTCTCGACCTCTCCAAACTGGAATCGGGCAAAATGGATATCGTTCCCACCCAATATGAGATCAGCTCCATGTTCAGCGACCTGGTGAATCTTGTCTGGATCAGGGCGCATCAAAAGAATCTGGAATTTAAGGTGGATATCGACCCTGAGATCCCCTCCATGCTCTACGGCGACGAAGTGCGGATCAAGCAGGTGGTAACCAACCTTTTGACCAATGCAGTCAAATACACGGAAGCGGGTTCCGTCACCCTGACCGCAAAATGTGAACGCATCGCCGCAGACCAGATCCTTTTGCGCATCTCCGTGGAAGATACCGGCATGGGCATCCGCAAGGAAAGTCTGGATGACCTTTTCAACTCCTTCAAGCGGGTGGATGAAAACGAAAACCGCAACATTGAGGGGACTGGTCTGGGGCTAAGCATCTCCAAACAACTCATGGAAATGATGGGCGGAAAACTCACCGTGGACAGCGTTTACCACAAGGGGTCCGTCTTTACGATCGAAGTCAGACAACGTATCGTCAATGTGCGTCCCATCGGCTCCCTCAACTTTGCCGCGCAGAAACAGTTGAACCAGCGTGCCCGTTACCGCCAGACCTTTATCGCTCCGGATGCGCGCATCCTGGTGGTGGACGACAACGCCATGAATCTGATGGTAGCGGTAAAACTGCTGCGGGATACCAAAGTTTCCGTAGATACGGCGGAGAGCGGCAAAGACGCCTTGAAAAAAACGGCCGAGACTGCCTACCATCTCATCCTAATGGATCACATGATGCCGGAGATGGACGGAGCCGCCACCCTCAGGGCCATTCGCACGCAGACCAAAGGCTTCTGCCAGAAAACACCCGTGATCGCTCTGACCGCCAACGTGATGTCCGATGCCGAGCAGGTCTATCGGAACATGGGCTTCGACGGCTATCTGGCAAAACCCATCAGCACCCCGCTTTTAGAGGCAAGCCTGCTGCAATATCTACCGCATGAACTGATCGAATACCTCGCAAAGGAGGCGGAAGAAAAAGATACTGCCTATGAGGGACCCAATCAGGTGAACAGCGCCAGAAAACGCAAGGTCGCCATCACCGCGGACTGTATCTGCGATCTGCCCAAAGACCTGTTGGAACGCTTTGGGATCCGCCTCATGTACTGTTATGTCCACACCAAAGAAGGGCGCTTTTGCGACCTCTTTGAGATTTCTTCCGACAGCCTGCTCTCCTATCTGGAAACCGAGGGAAATGAGGCGCACTCCTCAACTGCCGCTCCTTCCGAGTACGAGTATTTCTTTGCGGAAACGCTGGCGGAGGCGGAACACATCATTCACATTACTGCCACGGCAGACCTAAGCGGCGCTTATCCCAATGCCAGCCAGGCGGCCGCTACCTTTGATAACGTGATGGTTTTTGATTCAGGCCATATCAGCAGCGGCCACGGCCTCATGGTGCTCTACGCAGCCAAGCTTGCCGAGGAGGGAAAAACCGCTTCCGAGATCTGTACCGCTTTGGAAAGCTACAGGGAGCGCGTCTTCTCCAACTTCCTGGTACCGAGCACGGCCACTCTCCACCGCTGCGGCAAAGTCTCCGGCGCTGTACACAGGCTCTGCACCCTCTTAAATCTCCATCCGGTTCTGTCAATGTCCAAAAACAAACTGGGGCTCTGGTGCATCGAGACTGGCAATATGCAGCGGGCAACCGCACAGTATGTGAAAAAACTTTTCAAACACAGCGCTCAGATCGATTCCCGTATCCTGTTTGTCACCTACGCGGGATGCAGCGTGGCACAGACCGACGAGATTCTTTCCCTTGTGGCGCGGTATCTCACCTTTGATCAGATCGTCTTGCAGAAAGCTTCCGCTACCGTGTCGAGCAACTGCGGGATCGGGACGTTTGGGTTGATGTTTGTGCGCAGGGAGAAGCAGGAGAACTGATCCTTGCCGCGACATAATAGATGCCGTAGAGTAGGGAGAACATCAAAAACGAGACCGCAAACGATTGAACGACCAGGACAATATCCGCGACGGGCGGAAGTTCAAAAAATCCTGTCAGCATTTTTTGCGCACAAATCAGGATAAAGCTGATGCTGATGACTAGCGCAGGAATGAGCGGAAACAGGAATATCTGCGCCAATTGGCGATTTCTCAGCCCGAATATCATCCGCGCATCCATGCCAAGCTGCCGCAGGATGCGCTCCTGCCTTTGCTTCTCCTGCCAGTCACCAAGAACCTGCGTCGCTAAAACAGCCGCCCCTGTCATCTCCAAAACAAGCGCCAGATATATCAGGCAGATCAGCATGGCGTATAGGTAACCGTATCCCGCCTTATCCATCCATTTCCCGGAAAGGAAATCCCAATCACCATAAAACAGGGTAGGCGCGCCGTCGAAATTGCTCTTTGCGATGCCCCGATCTAAGGAAACCGTATTTTCGATAAGAGACGTAAGCTGCTGCAGATCAGCAGTGTTTAACGGCTTTTCGGTGACTGCCGCGTACACACTGTATACGAGTTTCATATCTTCGACCGCGCTGTCGGGAACGACAAGGATATAACCGAAGCCGTTGCCATATTCATCGACCTGACTAAAAGCTTCGGTAAACACGCCGTCAGCTGCAAACGCATATCCGCCGCATGTTAGTCCGCCCTGCCCTTCCATCAGCGCCCTGACCCCCTCTGCCATCGTCGGAACACAATGCACATAGCTAAGCGCAGGATCGAGTTCCAAATGTTCATATCCCAGCAGATCCCGCAGCGTCAGATAATCGCTCTGTGCCATACAAGTATCCCATTGAAACTCTGCAAACAGGAGGGAAGGCTTTCGACCCGCTTCTATCACCGTCTGCTCCCGAACGGCAAGGAAATCTGTTTTTCCATTGGTATAAATCCCGTAACGATACCCATTGGCTGCATACTTCTGCCTAAGGAAACTGTCATAAAGGGAGAAATCTCCCATTTCTCCACTGTGCAGAATCATCACGTCAAATACGCCCGCCTCCACTTTTTCCGTGATCATCAAACCGATCATGGAGCCGATTCCCAAAAAGGTAAGCACCAGCATAAACAGAATGGACAACACCCCCATCACGGTACTTGTGGAATTGACCTTTGCGATAAAGCCCCGCAGCGGCACCAGTCTGTGCTTTTTGTATTTCCATGCAGTACGATTCTCAAACTGCGCACTAAGAAACGCCGGCACACTTTTAAAAAAACCGAACAGGAATAAAAGCAAAAGGACCGTTCCGATCAGGACGTCATAACCATCTTCGATGGGCTGCAATGCTAAGAGCAGGCATCCGCCGCCGCCTGCCAAAACGGACAGGAAGAAAAGCAGCACTGCCGACCCATTCCCGGAAACAAGAGCCTTCTCATTGGCTCTGTCATAATAGAGCAGCTCCTTAAGCTGTACCCGCCGTATCCATTTTCTGTTTTTACGAATGGAATACAGCATCATTGCTGCAAAATACAGAAGCGTCAAGCCAACAGCTGACACGGAAAAGCCAAAATACAGCGTATAGGGCAGACCGAACAGATTGAGCAGGACAGCCTCCAAAATCTGCGAAAACAGCATTCCGAAAACAATCCCTAAGCCAAAGGCCACCAACCCGATCATGCTGTTTTCATAGAACAGGAGCGTGGCAAGTTTCCTGTTCGGGATGCCAGACATCAGGTAGATGCCAAACTCTCTGCTGCGTCTTTTTAACATATAATGGATCATATAACTGATCATCCAGCCCATGATGAGAATGATCAGGGCGGAAGCCGTTACGATCAAATAAGGCAGGATCTCCATCTCCGGAAGCGCTTTTACGATATCAGAAAAGAGCAGGGCGTTAAAGGCATACATAAACGCCACCGCACAGGCAAGCGTCACAAAAAAGAGCACATACTCGCTAAACTGCCTTTTGGCGTTGCGCAGGGAAAGTTTTCTCAACACGGTGCATCACCTCCCAACAGAGAAAGTACGTCCAGAATCTCATGATAAAAGGTACTGCGGCTCTTTTCCCCTTTATAAATTTCATTAAAAATACGGCCGTCCTTCAAAAAAAGAATGCGGCCGGCAAAGCTGGCACAGAAGGCGTCGTGCGTTACCATGAGGATCGTGGCGCCCATTTCCTGATTATAGGTTGACATAACTTCCAGAAGGATGCGGGAAGCATGGGAATCCAGGGCTCCTGTGGGCTCGTCTGCCATAATCAGTTTTGGATCGCAGACCACCGCTCTGGCAAAGGCGCACCGCTGCTTTTGACCGCCCGATACCTGCGTGGGGAATTTAGGCAGCGCGTCGCTGATATCCAGCTTCTGCGCGATCTGATGCACGCGCCTGTCAATTTCCTCCGGCGCCGCCTTGCCGATCGTCAGGGGCAGCGCGATGTTTTCCAAAAGTGTCAGCGTGTCCAGGAGATTAAAGTCCTGAAAGACAAAGCCGAGACAGTCCCTGCGAAACGCGGCGATCTCCTCCTCGGCAATGGTCGTGATTTCCTGACCGTCTAAGAGAATGTGCCCTGCGCTCACCGTGTCAATGGTAGAGATACAGTTGAGCAAAGTCGTCTTTCCTGAGCCGGAGGCCCCCATAATGCTGATAAATTCTCCTGTACGCACGTCAAAGCTGATGTCATCGAGTGCCTTTGTCAGGGCATCCGGACTGCCGTAGTATTTTTCGATATGCTCCACTTGGAGCAGAGGTGTTGTTTGATTTTGCATCCGTTACTGCACCACCTTTCCGCCTACAATCCTCACTTCTTTATCTGCAAATCTCATATAAGTACGCCTCCTTTTGATTTTGATTCTATTCTAGCGGTTCGAGGCGTTCCTTTGTATAGAAATTGTTTGATTTTATCTAACAGAATTGTAAGATAAGCAGTCAGATATGCGTTCAGACCCGCAGGAAATCACTTTTGGGAAAGTGCAGAAGCACTGTTGTATACTCTCCCGCCTTTGACTGAATCTCAATGCCGATCCCTAATCTTTCACAGAGTTTATCGCATAAATACAAGCCAATGCCGGTCGCGTTGTCTCCTGCCCGGCCGTTGCTGCCGACAAAGCCTTTCTCAAAGACGCGGGAAATCTCACTCTCCTTAATACCCATGCCGTTGTCCGAAAGAGTCAACGTGATCCCGTTTTCCTGCTCCCCGGAGGACACAGTGATGACCAGAGGCTGCGTGCCCCGATATTTGACACTGTTTACGATGAGCTGACTTAACATGAACTGCAGCCACTTGGCGTCGCTATAGACCGTATAGGTCAATGATTCCATTTGCACACAGACGTTGTTCTGGATCAGGAATTGCTTATTCTGCGCAAGCACTTCCGATACGCATTCTCTCAGCGAAACCTCCGTGATCAGATAGTCCTTCTCCACGCTGCCCAACCGCGCGTAGAACAGTACCCGCTCCACTCCCTGCATAAGCAGTTCCGTCTGCGAGAGGATCTTTCTGGCTTCCTCTGTTTTATGATTCTCGCAAAGCAGCCTGACGGCAGTGAGCGGCACCTTCATTTCGTGGATCCACTGTTCGATAAATTCCCGATACTCTCTGCTCTGTCGGTTTGCGTCTGACACTTCATCCGTCATGGCTTTCATTGCCGTTTTCATCAGGTCAAAATATGCCTTCTCCCATGCGGACGTCGGCGCATCCGCGATCTGTGCAAACAGGTATTTTTTATCCAGCGCATCCATCACAGCCCGAAGATTCGTAAGCCGCCTGCGCATTCTCCAATAATCCCACCAAAGCAATCCCGCCGCTGGCAGAAAAAAGCAGAGCAGCAGCAGACAGATTTCTCCGACTTCCAGCCCAAACAGCCATAAAAGCGCAGAGAAAAACAGTGCGCCGGCAAAACAGACCAGCAGCACTGCCCTTTTATCCCGTAACCAATCGGAAAACCTCATACCTTATACCCCATTCCCCGCTTTGTGCGGATCATTTCTTCTTTTCCCAGAACGCGCAGCTTTTCCCGAATGCGCATGATATTGACGCTTAATGTATTGTCGTCGATATGGATCTCGTTGTCCCAAAGATATTCTACCAGTTCCAGCCGTGATACGATCTCGCCCGCATGCGAAAACAGACAATACATGATTTTAAGTTCCGTCTTCGTCAGTTCGATTTCCTGATCCTGTGCTGAGAGCGTGCCCGCAACCGGATCAAGTGTCATTCCGTCATGTGTCAGACAGCCTGACTGCCCGGCCGCCTGTCCCCTTTTTAACAGCACATTGATTCTCGCCAGCAGGATCGGGATATTATAGGGCTTGGAAATAAAATCATCCCCGCCCAAAGTCAAAGCCTGCAATTCATCCATTGCGGTATTTCGGCCCGTGAGAAACAAAATCGGCACCTCGGAAAAGCGGCGGATGGAGGCACATAAGCTATAGCCGTTTTGTGCGGGCAGATTGATGTCTAACAGGATCAAATCGGGCAATTCCGCCTTGATCTGCGCCAATACGTTTTCAAAATCGGTGACACAGGAAACTGCAAACCCTGCGTTTGAGAGGAGGGTTTGCAGTTCTTCCCGGATCAGTTTTTCGTCTTCGATAATCAGTATGTTGTTCATTGTGGTGTTTTGCATCGCTGCTATTTTGCAAATAAATCTGCGTGTGTTCCTGTTCTCGACGCTGTCAATATCAGTTGATTTTTATCGACAGCACAAATCAACAACCAGTCCGGCAGAATATGACATTCGCGAAAACCGAAATAATTTCCAGCCAGTCCATGATCCCGATAGCGTTCCTCAAGCGGCTTCTCCTGCAGAAGGTCGTTTATCACGCCTTCCAACAGTCCCATATCATATCCCTCTTTTTCACTCGCTTATAATCCTTGCGAAATTGTCCCGTCGTGACTAATTCCAGCATTACTCACTATCCCCTTCCGCATCCAGTTCCTCAAAAAGAGTATGCGCATCAGGATATCGCTTCGTCTTTTTCTGCCCCTTCATGATAGCTCGCGCTTCCTTCATAGCCGTCTCTGTCTCCATATTATAACGCGGCTGCTTCATCTCAAAAGGCAATCCACCCTCCATGATGGCTTTCCGAAGGAAGATATTGATCGCATCCGTAATTGTAATTCCAAAACTTGAAAAAAGTTCTTCTGCACTCGTTTTTGTCTCAGGATCGATTCTGATATTGATATTTGCCGTCTTCGCCATGCTGCTGCCTCCTTTATCAATGAATATACAAAGATATTATATTTTTAGTATATCCAGTTTTGCAAGCAACGTCAATACAATGTGAAACATTTATCCTTTATCAGACTGTACTGCACCACCAATCCGCTGTTTGGCTGATATTCTGTTTCCAGCGCATCCAGATCCGCCCCGATCTGCTGTTTCGCCGATTCCGCATAGGGGTAATGTTCCCGCAGACCGTCGCAGAGGCTCTTAAAGTCCGCCAGACGCTGTTCCTTGGAAAGGCCACCCATCCAGTTCCTTTCTTCGTCGGACATCTGTGCCAAAACCTGCTCTTTCAGCGCTTCAGCCGCCTGTGTGCCAGTCGCTTCCTGCTGATTACTCTGTATGACAGATACCGACTGTTCCCTGAAGCTGCGGTCGCCTGTCCCGCAGGATGCCACCGCCACACCTATGCCAAGGCAGAATCCAAACGCCAAAATCCGTTTTCTCATACCGACTCCACCTCCTCCGGCGCAATCGGCTCCTTGCCGCCCGTCATTCCCGGCGCGGATGCGCTTGCCTCAAACAGAGTATCTTTCTCTCGTCCATGCGCGGACTCCGCCCTGTCAAACCGCACCGTCGCCGTAAACAGATCCGCGTCCGTCTCCACGGTGAGTTTCCCGCCGCAGGCCTCCGTAAAGCTCTTAGCGATGGAAAGCCCCAGCCCGCTGCCGCCGTCGGTGCGGCTCTCGTCGCCGCGCACAAAGCGCTCGGTGAAATCTTTGCTGTTCGTAAGCTCCACACTGGAAGTATTTTTGACACGCACCACCGCCTGCCCGCCTTCTTCGGCAAGCGTCAGGTATACTCTGGAGCCCTCCAGCGAATAGTGCAGCGCATTCTGCAAAAGATTCTGGAACACACGGTAAAGTCTCTGGCCGTCCGCCAGCACAGACACGGGTTCCTCCGGGACCATCGTCCGCATCACCAACGTGCTTTGACTAATCTGGTCATTCATGTCCGCAAGGGTCTGGCGCAGCAGTTTGCTCAGATCCAGCACTTCCATCTGCATCGGCAGCTGCCCCGATGCCGCCTTACTGACTTCAAACACATCCTGTACGATGTTTTTCAGGCGTTCCGACTTCTCTCCTAAAATCTGCACATATTCTTTGACGTGCTGCGGCAGATCCTGCTCCTGCCTTAACAGTTCCACATAACTGATAATGGACGTGAGCGGCGTCTTGATATCATGTGACACGTTTGTCACCAATTCCACCTTCATCCGCTCGCTATTGACCTGTTCAGTCAGTGCCGTTTCTAATCCCTTTTGAATCTGATTCAGGTTGTCAGCCGCCTCCCGCAGGTCGGTATCCTCAGACAGCGTAAGTTCTCCCGTGAGATTCCCCTCCCGCACCGCAAGGATCTGGTCTGAGAGCGCGCCGATATCCATGGCCAGCCGTCGGTTCTTCTTTAAGCCCCATACCGTCAGCGCCGTAAAGACGGCGAGTATGGCAAAGACCACTTCCATAACCAGCAGAAACGGCGATCCCACACTCCATGCGGACAGTCCATATTCTGCTGCCTCCACCACCGCTGTCTCATAAATCTGCCCTAAGCCGGCATTATACATCATATCGGCAGTTTCCGGATTCCCCGCCACCAATGCGTACAGCACAAACGCCGCCGCAAACAGCATAAGCAATACAAGTTCTGCGATCAAGGTCAAGCGCTGTCTCCTCACCAGCCTTTTCTGGATCGGATATTTGAGATCTTTTATCTTTAACAGGTCGATCAGCGGTTTTTTCTGCGTCTTCCCGTTATACCGGACATCCAGTGCCGCCAGATAAATGAGCCAGAAGAAAATCGCCAGATACACACCGCTCATCACGATGCGGGTATACTGCCAGGCGATATCGCCGCCTAAATAAACATCCCAGTTATAATAGCCAAAACCACTGGTACCGAAATACCAGACTGCCTCGCCAAATGCTCCCCAGCCTTTCACCGCGACAGCCAGAAACAGAATGACAAACAAGGCAAGTTTTATTTCCAGACACAACTTCCCCAGAAAGCCCCCTATGCGCTCTGCTGCCTGTTTTCTGCTCTTTCGCATCAGAAAGGCGATGAACAGTAAAACCGCGGCCGCGCCCAGAAACTTTCTCGTCCACTCCGCCTGATACTGCAGATAGTCCATATTGGTTTTCAGGCGATAAAGATTGCCGCCATAGCTTTCATAACCGCTTCCTTTCTCGTTTGCCACCAGATAGCGCTGCGGGTTCTTTGCCGCCGCCAGAAAGATGACCGCGTCCCTGGCCTTATCCCCCAGCTTATAATTCGCATAGCCGGGCACCTGCCAGCGGCTTGCATCCGTGTAAAGCCCATCGCCGTACACATCCTCTTTCCTGCCGTCCTTTACGATCTCTACCTTGCCGTCGCCCTCTTTGTTGAACCAGAGCGTGAAATTATAGGCTTTGGCATCAAGGGCTTTTGCATAATCCTCACCGTCCCACACCTGACCCGCTTTATCCTCATACGCCTCGATGTTTGAATAGAGCAGTTTGTTCTGATAAATCACGGCATAACGCAGATTTAAATTCTTCGCCATATCCGCCATAAAGCTCTTTTCATCCGCATAGAGATAACTGTCGGAGCCATAAGTATAATAGCTGCTGTCATCAGCCCATCCGTATCCTCCGGCGGCAAGTCCGTATTCGTTGAGCATCTGCTCATACTGATTGGCCCTCAGTTCCTCCAGATATGCCAGATAATCATCCACATTGCCGCCAAAATCCGCCAAATCTGCCAGCCCTAATTCTTTCGAAACGGCGCTGTTATAAGCAGTTGAAGCTGACTGCTCAATCACAGCCTCCTCCTGCACCTCAGACGACTCGTTTAGGAGACGATCCGTCCACTCCTGATAGGATTCGTCCATGTACTTGTACTGCGCGCCTGTGGCATCCGTAACATATCCCGATTTCGCATACGTATGCCCGCCTGTCGCCACGCCCAAAAGATCGGAGAGCCTGTTGCTGATGATCCATCGAAACTCCCCGTTTTCCTGATAATCTAACGGCCCTTCAAAGACTTTTTCTCCATAGGCCACGAACAGAGCCGCCGCCGACATCAGGTGAATGACCAACATGGTCAACCCTGTTGCAAACGCCACAAAACTGATAATTACCTTACTTTTTTTCCATTTTGTATCCAATGCCCCACACCACCTTTATATATTCTGGGTCTTTCGGATTGAGTTCGATCTTTTCGCGAATGTGCCTGATGTGCACCATCACCGTATTCTCCGGCGAAAAGGACACATCCTCCCAGACTCTCTCATAGATCTCTTCCGCCGGAAAGATCCTGCCCCTGTTCTTCATCATAAGCTCGATGATCTTCGTCTCCGTTGCGGTCAGTCTGACAGGTTCCCCGTCCGCATAGAGCGTACGCTCTTTCAGGCGGTAACAGAGTCTGCCGTTTACGATCTCGTCCTCCTCATTCATTGCATGGATTCCGCCGAGACACGTATACCTGCGCAGCTGGCTTTTCACCCGGGCCGCCAGCTCCTGCGGGTTAAAGGGCTTGGCCACATAATCGTCCGCCCCCATGGAGAGCCCTAAAATCTTGTCGGTGTCCTCCGTCTTTGCGCTCAGCACGATGATGGGAAGATTTTTGCGTTCTCTGATCTTCATCATGGCGGACAGTCCGTCCAGCTTCGGCATCATCACATCCATAATAATGAGCTGTACCTCCGTCTCCGCCAGGATCCGCAGCGCCTCCATGCCGTCGTAGGCCTTTACCACGCGATACCCTTCCTTTTCCAGCAGAAGGGCGATTGCCTTTACGATTTCCCTGTCGTCATCCACCACCAGCACACATTCGTTCATTTGAAGATCTTACCCCCTTATCCTTAAGCCTGCCCACATCATAAAGGTGAGTCCTTATAAAAAACTCGTGGGATTTCTTATAAATTTCTTAATCCGCGCATAAGCAGAGTCAGAAATCGGCAAAGACAGGCTGCATGCTTGTATGTAAGACTGCCTGCGGCGATTTATGACGAGGCGCAAGACGTCCGGGGGACGTCTGCTCTGCGCGGACCGAAGTGGAACGAAGACCGCGAACGAGAAATGCGAAGCCTTTCGAGTCTGCTTATGCTCTATCTCAACTAATATACCCCTCCCGCATCTCCTTCTCCGCCGCCCTTACCTCCTCAAGCAGTTCCCTGGCGGAAACGCGGGTCGCGCCTGCCCCCAGAATAATGATCTGCTCGAGTCCGTCGGAAGTGGCCACCCGC
The DNA here is from genome assembly GCA_910576815.1 of uncultured Lachnospiraceae bacterium. GTDB lineage: Bacteria > Bacillota > Clostridia > Lachnospirales > Lachnospiraceae > UBA3282. The sequence continues at coordinate 35,163 of CAJTKA010000008.1, read as the reverse complement.
ACGCGGTTGTTTTTACGACACATTTCGTGCGTCACCTTCTCGATATATTGATCTGCGGTCTCCGCTTCCTTGGTATAAACCACGTCAATATTATGATAGTGTTGCACACTGCCGGGATTTCCTTTCACCCGATAAGCGTCAAACACCAGGATCAGGTGCATCTTCCGATATGCCTGATAATTGCAGAGAATATCCGTCAGCCTGCCCCTGGCAGCGTTTAAGTCCATTTTCGCCAGAGCAGAAAGCTCCTCCCACGCAAAGATGATATTGTAACCGTCTACCAAAAGATAGTCCTCCTGCTTCGTCTGACTGCCGCGGTATGTAACCTCCGCAGGCTCCGCTGTCTTTGCGCGGATGGTTCTGGCCCAGCCCTGCTTTTTCGGCTCCTTCGTCCCGTAGGTTCTGGCAAAGATCTCCTCTATCTCCTCTTGACCAATAAAGTCAATTTCTGTTTTCTCTCCGCCCGTCCTTCTCGCATACCGTTCCGCAAAACTTGCCGCTCCGCTGTCGTTTCTCATTCCGGCACTGCTTGTCGCCCCGTTCTCCCCATTTCCCGCATTCTCTATATTCTGCCCATGCAGACCACATTGCCCAATTCGGTCATTCCCATTGCCTGCCCCATAAAGACTGCTGTCCCAAAGCCGCCATCCCGCTTTCAGCGCAGGCTCCAAGTGCATATATTCCTCCACGCGATTCCACTCCACCACAAATCCCGCTCCGTGGGCACAGAATACGGAACCGCAGGGATTCTCCATATCGCGCTCCGCCTCGTAACCGATCCGCTCTATGACCTCCTCCGCATTGTGGCAGGGTTCATAGCCTTTCAGTCTGGTAAAGAGCCGTCCTTTTCCTCCGCTGTAAGCCAAAAGCTTCGTGTGATAACCGCCAAATTCGGAGACCGGCACCGTGCCCGCAAGCACCGCCTCCTCCCCCACGGTCTCAGGCGCCTCAAAGCTGCCGCTCATGGCTTGGATATCCGTCATGGCCCTGCCTATCAGGGAAGCTGGCAGTTCCATGCGAAATTCGTAGACAGGCTCTAACAGCAGGCTCTTTGCGCGGCAAAGCCCCTGTCTGAGCGCGCGGTAGGTGGCCTGTCTGAAATCGCCGCCCTCCGTGTGCTTCAAATGAGATTTCCCCGCCGCCAGCGTGATCTGCAGATCTGTGATCGGCGATCCCGTAAGAACGCCCAGATGAGTCTTCTCCTCCAGATGAGTCAAAATCAGCCGCTGCCAGTTGCGATCCAGCTTATCTTCGCTCAGACAGCTGCGAAAGCTAAGACCGCTGCCCCGTTCGTCCGGCTCTAAGATCAGATGCACCTCCGCGTAGTGCCTGAGCGGTTCAAAATGCCCCACACCCTCCGTCACATCCAAAATGGTCTCCTTATAGAGAACGCTGCCCTCGTCAAATTCCACCTCCAAGCCAAACCGTTCCTGAATCAGTTTCCTCAAAATCTCGATCTGCACCTCGCCCATCAGCCGCACATGGATCTCACCGCTTAGCTCCTGTCTGACAAGATGCAGCATCGGTTCTTCTTCTTGTAGTTTACATAACTTTAAATATAAATCATGAGTGTCACACCCCTCCGGAGAATTGACCCGATAGGTCATAACAGGCTCCAAAAGCGGCAGCACAGTCTCTTTCTCCACGCCAAGTCCCTGCCCGCAGAAAGTGTGCTGCGGTCCCAGAAGCGCGCAAATACTGCCAGCCTCCGCCTCCTGCACCGCCACATACTTTTCTCCCGAGTATTGACGAATCTGGTCAATCTTTTCCGCCTCCTCCGCAGTCACTATCGTCTGCTTCACCTTGAGACTGCCTCCGGTCACTTTGATGTGCGTCAGGCGGTTTCCCTGCGCATCTCTGGTGATCTTAAAGACCCTCGCCCCAAACGCGTTCCCGTACTTTGGTGCAGGCATATAGGAGACAAGTGCGTCAAGCAATGCTTCCACACCATCCCCGTGCAGAGCGGAACCAAAAAAACAGGGAAACAGCTTCCGTTCCTTTATCAGCGCAGCAATCTCCTTATCACTGACCAGAGGCTGCCCATTTATCATGCTTTGCCCATCGGTTGATTGCTGTCCGCTCTGCTCCACCCTCTCCAAATACTTGTCCAGCAGTCCCTCGTCACAGACCGCAACATTCTCATAAAATACGTCCGTCCGTTCCCCGATTGGGCAGGCAAATGAGACGCAGCGTCCGTCCAATGCTTTCTGCACTCCCGCAAGCAGGTTATCCGCGTCCGTCCCCGGTTGATCCATTTTATTGATAAAGAGGAAAACGGGCACGTCATATCGCTCCAGCAGCCTCCACAGCGTCAGCGTGTGGCTCTGCACTCCGTCCGCTCCGTTTATGATGAGCACCGCACAATCCAGAACCTGCAGCGCCCGCTCCATCTCTGCCGAAAAGTCCACATGTCCCGGTGTATCTAAAATCGCAATCTCCATATCTTTCCAGAAAAAACGCGCCTGCTTGGAAAAGATGGTGATGCCCCTCTCCCGCTCCTGCGCGTCCGTATCCAGAAATGTATTCCGATGATCTACACGACCGAGATTTCTGATTTCTCCCGCCTCATAAAGGATCTGCTCCGCCAATGTCGTCTTGCCCGCATCGACATGAGCCAACAGACCGATGACTGCTTTTCGATTGCTCATTTAGGCCTCCATAATCTTCCCCTTACGCGAACATGTCCCGCCGATAAGCGAGACATGTCACAATGATACGATATCATTTTATCACACAAAACAAATCAAGAACAGATGCATTTTAACTTATTTCAAAATTTCTGCCAACCGATCAACGCCCGTCTGCACTTTACCCATGAAACCTAAAATGTTCTCGATGCCCCCGTCACCTGCGCCTCCGTGGATGCGCTGATCTCAGTAACGCCCTGCTCGGAAACGCCGGATATTGTCTCCACCTGCAGCATAGCCGCCCGGAGTCTCTCTTTGATCTCCACGATACCACTGAGTTCGCCTTTGAGCTTTTCCGTCTCACCGATCACCTGCTCAGAGGATTCCAACATGGCATCAAAAAGCTTCACGGTATCACCCAGTTTCTCATTGGATTCCTCTGCCTCTGTAAGACTCACAAACCGCGCGTAATGCTCCGGTTTGAACATCTTTTGATAAAGGGCATCAAGCGCTTCACCTAATGGCTGATTTCCCCGCCCTGCGACCGCCTTTCCCGGCTGCTCCTCAAAGGGCTCATAGAGGACACTGTAATCCACTCCAAACAACACAGCGCGAAGCGTCGTCATCTCGCAGCCGCAGGAAAGGTAAAAGGCGATCCGCCGCTCTCTGATGAGCCGCTGTTTTTCATTCTCTGCCGCCGAAACCCGTTCCGACTCGATATAAAGTCCCTCTACCCCCGCCAGATGTTCCTTAAAATATGTCTTAAACAGAGAAAAGGCGCTGTGTCCCGTTCCTTTTCCCCGCCTGTCCGCCAGGATGGCAAAATAATCAAGGAGCGCGCAGTTTGTCTCCTCGCAGATTATGAAAACGGCATAGCCTGCCAATTCCCCGCCATCAAAAATGCCAAGAGAAAAGCCAAAGCCCGCCTCCATGCTGCGCAGGATGTGGCTTAAGGGCTTTAACTCACTGGAAGGAAAATCCTGTTCCATATAGTTGTGATATATTTGGATGATTTCAACCTCTGTTAGTTTCCGACAATCCATGGCATACTGTTCCTATCTTTTCTTTTTCAACAGTTTACATAACACTTTTCCTTCATTTTCCCTCTGCCCGCCACTTCTCAAACCGCTCCTCCCAGCCGCTCCTTTTCACAAACGGCACATACAGAATCCGGCCCGACATGCGAAACTCCCACTTTAGCTTTTCCACAAACCCCATTCCCACAGTTTTTTCCTTTTTATACCGATAATACTTACAAAGCGCCGGAATCAGCCAAAGCAAAACCCCCGCCAGTCCCGTACCGAGACAAAGATCGGGAAAATCAAAGGTTCCATATCCTCGAACGCGCAGATAATCCAGCGTGTAAGGATGAAACAGCCTGTCCGCCAATCGGAATAAAGGCACCGCGATCTCCAAATCAATAACATACACCCAGCCTGCGGAAAGTCCAAAAAAAGCATTGTAAGAAGCAATCATCCGAAAAAGGTATGCCGCCACAAGAAGCGCTGCGATATTTTCCAGACAAAGTAAAAGCCCATTGTAACCGATCCCCCAGCGCCCATGCAGCCAGCTTCCGTCTGTATTATAAACGGGTTTGACCGCCAGATAGCGGTTTAAGATGATCGGATGTTCACTCAGACTGTCATAGTGCAGGTAAACGACATATTCCAAAACCGCCGCGACCAGAAAAAGCGCCACCCATAGTATAACGTGCTTCCCTACTTTCTTCATCTGTTTCTTCCTATCTGTCATACCCCTGCACATACACAAAGCTATCCGCGTCATTCTCCCTTTCCATATGATAATCAGGGTTTAGCGCCGCCTCCACAAAGGCCGCTCCCGTGGGTTCTGTCACCGTCACAGTAAGCCCCAGCGCCCGCTCCACATCCTGCACAGTAACATCATCTAAAAAAACCTGTTCCCCGCTGCGCAGCATATTGGCGGGAAGTAACAGCGTATCTCCGAGGTCTTCTCCTGCCTGCTGCCGCTTTCTTAACTGCGCGATCAGATCCTGCCCCGTTACGAGCCCCGCCACGGTGATCGTCTCTCCAAAAAAATCATTGCGGATGGGATAGACCCGAATGGTCAGTTCGGGACAGACCTTGCACACTTCCTCCGCCGCTTCCCGTATCACGGCATATGCCAGCTTCCCTGTCGCTGCGGAAAGCTTACGTTTTCCTCCATAAAGTCTTTGTTGACTATTTTGGTCACTTTTTATGATTTCCTGCATCGCCGCCGCAAATTCCTCCCGAAACAGCCGCAGCATCCCCACGCCGTTTTCCAGTTGGATATAGCCGTCGTAGCGTTCCTCCTCCGGAAGATCCCGCTCCGCCAGCAGATAGAACTCGTCGCTGGCATGCACGAAGTGTAGACCATACTGGTCAAAACAAATTTTCTGGTACTCCTCGATCATGTCAATGATGGCTCCTGCCTCCTCCTTTGTAAATAAGGAAAGCGGATAGAGTCCGTCCCTGAATTTTGTGATCCCCGCAGGCACCACCGACACACTGCGCAGAAAAGGCAAGTATTTCATCAGATCCTCAATGCTGCGCTTAAGCTCCTCCCCGTCGTTGACTCCCTTACAGCATACGATCTGCGCATTCATCTCCACGTGTCCCTCGTAGAAACGGTCGAGAAAGCGCAGCTTCTCCCCCGCGAAGCGGTTGTTTAACATCTTACATCGCAGCTCAGGGTTGGTCGTATGCACGGAAATATTGATGGGCGCAAGCTGCATCTGAATGATGCGCTCCACATCATGCTCGCTCATATTGGTAAGGGTGATATAATTGCCCTGCAAAAAGGAAAGCCGGGAATCGTCATCCTTAAAATAAAGGGTTTCCCGCATTCCCGGGGGCATCTGGTCAATAAAACAGAAAATACATCGATTACTGCAGGAGCGATAGTCGCTCATCAGGCTGTTTTCAAACGCTACGCCCAAGTCTTCGTCGTAGTCCTTGTCGATCTCCAAAAGCCACTCCTCGCCGTCCGCCTTACGCACGAGCACTTCCACATACTCGTCCTTCATCAGATAGCGATAATCAAACACATCCTCTATTTCGTTATCATTGATGGCAAGAAGGGCGTCGCCCGGATCGATCCCCATCTCCTGCGCGATCGAGCCGGGGGCAACTTCCTTTATGATATGTTCTGTCCTATTCAAATCCGCGCTCCTTATCCTTGACTTATTTAGTCAATTTTGCAGAGAATGCCGTATTCCAAGCATTCTCTCAAGTGAGATTTAGCACTTCCAAGTCAGCTTTGCTGACTTTACGTCTCCGTCCTATGGCGGGACGTCTTTAGAAGTACTTCTCACTGTACCAGGACGATTCGGTGAAATCCCCCACCTCATAACTGCTGCGCCAGCTGCCGGACTGACAGTAGTCATCCGCGTTCTGTTCAAGCTCCCTGTCCACCTGCGTAGGCGACCATTCCTCGTCGTAGTCGTCCCACTCATACCGGCCTTATTTTATAGACAACAAAATTGCCGGTGGCCTCGTCCCGGTAAATACCGAAGGCTTTCGCGCCCCGGTAATCCTCCCCGAGAAACACCCGCATATCCTGCAGCGGCAGATTATGACGCTGACAGTAAGCCCGCAGTTTTTTGTCTCAATTATACAGGAAAGTCTCCTAAAAATGCAATATTGGAAACGCGTCTTCTCAACTGCTCTGCCCTTGTTTTGCCTTTTCACCTCTCGCGTCTATTGGTTGACATAACTTCAATTATCTCTCATCCAAAATCCTGTATTGCAGCATTTCATACAAAAGCAGCGTCCCCTCTTTGATTTCCGGCGGCAGAAGCGCGCGGGCCACCAATTTATACCCTTCCTCCGGCGCGTCGGTGCGCTCTAAGTTCGCGTAATCCCCGTCAATTTCTGCCACCCGATATTGAAATGTATTCATAGTAACCTCCGTTCCAACCTTTTTCCTTTTCTATCGTATCATATACCGATTTCATTTCCCATAGATAAATTCCAGAACATTCAACGAACATTTCCTATTCTACAAGCTGTCCCTATATCCGGGATCACAGCTTGCACCTAGAAAATGCCTGCCACAAAAATTTCAATCCCGATCAGGCTTAAGATCACACCGCCCAGAATGGACGCCCTGCCTGCAAACGCGGTCCCAAATGTCTTTCCCAGATACAGCCCTGCCATACAAATCACAAAGGTGACCGCCGCAATGATAAGGGCGCAGACAAGCGCCATGATAAAACCATATTCCGCAATGGTAAAACCGACGGAGAGCGCGTCGATCGAAGTGGCGATCCCCTGCACAATGAGCGCCGTCATGCCGACGCCCTGCTTTTCCGTTTCCACTCCGTTGTCCCTGATCCCGTCTATCAACATTTTGCCGCCGATCAGCAAAAGGAGGACCAGCGCGATCCAGGGAATGAATCTGCTGAAGGCCGTAAAATATTGAACCAGCGTATGAACGCAGATCCAGCCGATCATCGGCATGGCCGCCTGGAAAAAGGCGAACACGCCGGCAATACTGCACATTCTTCTGTTTCCCATCTGCGGCTCGTTCAAGCCGTTTGCCAGCGATACCGAAAAGGCATCCATCGCCAGGCCGACGCCGAGAAACGCACTGTTCACAAAAAATAGCAGATTCCATTCCATCTTCTGTCCCTCCATTTCTGACTCTGTGCAGACATACGTATAAGCAGATTCGAAATGCTTCGCATTTCTCATTCGCGTTGCTCGCCATAAGCTGCCTCAGTCAGTCTTGCATGCAAGCATGCCGCCTTCCTGTGTCACCTTCTGACTCTGCTTATACGCGCAAAGAAGCCAAGTACAGTTTCAAAAACTATACTTGGCTTTCCTCTCATTTTTCGCAGACTGCACGTATAGTTTTTGCTATACATGAGTCTCGCAATTTAAAACAAGCCAGACCGAATCGGTCAGTATGTTGACTTGCTACGATATACGCTTGCTACTCCCCCATGGGTATTTGATTAAGGATATCTTATGACATATTTTGGTATTTGTCAAACACTTCCTAACAGCATTTACACAATGCCAAGCAGCTTGCCCGCCCAATACACGACCCCCAGCACCCAGCTGGTAAAGATGCCATAGAGGATCACCGGCCCTGCAATGGTGAAAATCTTGCAGCCGATCCCGAACACCTGCCCCTCCTTCTGGTACTCAATGGCGGCCGAAGCCACGGAATTGGCGAAACCCGTGATCGGCACAAGCGCCCCCGCGCCGCCCCATTCCACGCACTTATGATAAATGCCAAAACCCGTTAAAAGGACGCTCGCCAGCACCAGAAGCATGGAACACCAAGAGCCCGCCGTCTCCTTGTCGATCCCCATCCTGTTCGTCGCATAGTTTAAGATCAACTGTCCGATCACACAGATCAGTCCGCCCACCAAAAAGGCCTTAATCATGCGAAGTGTCATGCTGTACTTTGGCGTGGCCTGCTCCACCTTCTGCTGATAAGCCTGCTCCCTCTCCTGTTGTGTCATCTGTTCCATCGGTTTTGTTTGTTCCATTTTTCTCTCCTCTTTTTTGTTTCCGCTTACGTTTTTCTTTTTCAACTTTTAGGCAAATGCAAAACGCATCCCCATTTCAGCCAACCACTCATGTCTCTCGAGCATCTGCACATCAGCCCCCATTTAAAAATATCTGCTGTGTAAAATAGATCAGGCTCCCGCACAGCTTCCCCAGCGCCACGGAAAGGATCGCCACACCCAGCCCGTGCCGAAAACCGATCCTTCTGGCAAAGACGGGAATCGTATTTAACATCTCCGCAATGGCCAGGGCAAGGCAGCCCACGAAGATTCCTGCAAACAACCCAAACACGATCATAAATACGGTGCCGGCTACATGCCAGACGCCCATCGTCGCCGCTCCAAACAGCGCTTTGTGTTTGACGAAAGCGCCCACCTGACCCCAATCCCCAAAGACGCTGAAATAGCTTCCGGTCAGCGTGCCGAATACCACCATCTCCTCCAGCACAAACACCTTTTTTGCTACGTGCATTTTACCCGCAAATCTGGGGATCAATCCCACGGAAATCAACACCGTGAACACTCCTGCCGACACGATCAGTCCCGCACTCACCCCGATCACCGCCAGCAGAAATTTACTAAGAAACATCAATGGTCTTTCCCTCCCTGTCCGCTGTCGCAATCAGCGCCTGATTGACATCCTTTTCATAGACACGCATCTCCACCTCGATCGGCGTGGGATCCTTGGTGATCCGCCTGCCGCCGATATGATTAAAGAAAACAATGATGCCCACCGCCAGTCCCACCGAATAGGAAAGCTCCAAAATACCGTACCCGTCGCTGGGAAGACCCGTCACCATCTTGTAGAGTTTGGAAAACACGTCGTTGATGCCGATATCATTGTGAAATGCCATAATGGTAAAGGCCGTACCAAAAAAACTGACCAGCGACACGAAGGCAAGCTTACACCACTGCATAAAGCCTTTGTGCCTGTCCACACTGACCCACTCCACCAGCACATCCGTCTCCCCCAAATTCTCCACGCTCACCCCGGGGCAGGCCTTCTCGATCTCCTCGATGACACGTAAAATACTGATGACCTGCCGTTTACACTCTCCTTCCCGAAATTGCCACAGCTTGAGAGATTTCGCCTTTGCAAGCACATGAGGATCTAAACAGGTAAGCGTTGCTATCTCTTTGACGCAGACCTCCGGCTTCTGCACCTCTATATTCTGTTCCGCTTTCAGATAAATTGTCGCGCTATTGGTTGACATAACTTCTCCTTTTTGCCGCCGCTATTGATCGTAAGAGACTGTAAAGCATTCTCTCAATTGTCGAATTGCGACAATTTGATAAAGGGTATTATAAGGAAATTTTTTTATTTTATACGCCCTATCGCTATGATATACTATTCATATCTGTTTATGTTTTCATGACAAAAGCAGTCCTCCTTCCTCCAAGTCGGCAGACTGCACAAACAATATCATGACAGGAAAGGATCCCACTATGAAAATGGATAAACTTCTTTTTGGCGCGGCCTACTACGACGAATATCTCCCCGTTGACCGCATCGAAACCGATATGGAAATGATGAAAAAGGCGGGCATGAATGTGATCCGCATCGCGGAGTCCACTTGGAGTACCTGGGAACCGCAGGACAACGTTTTCGATTTCACCCATTTGCACCGGATGCTTACCTGCTCGCAGAAGCACGGCATCCAGGTGATTGTCGGCACCCCCACCTATGCAATCCCTATCTGGCTTGCACGCAAATACCCGGATATCCTCACCGAAACGCACGAGGGACAGGAACGCTACGGCCGCAGACAGAACATGGACATCGCCCACCCTATGTACTTAAAGCACGCAGAACGCATCATCCGCAAATTGATGGAAGAAGTGCAGCCATACGATCATGTGATTGGTTTCCAGCTCGACAACGAGACCAAATCCTACGACACCTGCTCCGTCTACGCGCAGGAAAAATTCGTGGCTTATGTGCGGGAACTGTTTGACGGCGACTTAGAACGCCTAAACGAAGCCTGGGGACTGGACTATTGGAGCAACCGCATCAACACCTGGGAAGATTTTCCCGACGTGCGCGGCACCATCAACGGCAGTCTGGGCGCGGAATATCAGAAATTTCAGAGAAAACTGGTGACAGATTTCCTCTCTTGGCAGAGCGCCATCGTGCAGGAATACGCCCGCCCCGAGCAGTTCATTACCCATAATTTAGATTATGACTGGCGTGGTCATTCCTTTGGCATTCAGCCCGAGGTTGACCAGTGGGAGGCGGCGCGTTCCCTGACAGCAGCCGGCTGCGATATTTACCACCCCTCCGCGCAGGATCTGACCGGAAAAGAAATCTCCTTTGGCGGTGCCATTGCCCGTTCCTTAAAAAAGGACAACTATCTGGTGCTGGAGACCGAAGCGCAGGGCAACCACGGCTGGCTCTCCTACCCCGGACAGCTGCGCCTGCAGGCTTTCAGCCATCTGGCAAACGGTGCAAACTGTGTGGAATACTGGCATTGGCACTCCATCCACAACGCCATTGAATCCTACTGGAAGGGTGTCTTAAGCCATAATCTCAAGGAAAATGCCACCTATCGGGAGGCCTGCCGCATCGGCGCGGACTTTGCCGAATACGGTACTCACTTGGTCAATCTGAAAAAGCACTGTCAGGCAGCGATCGTACTGGACAATGAATCCCTGACCGCCCTCATGTGGTTTCCCACCGGCGGCGGCCTCGGCTATAACGAAATTTTCCGCCGTCTTTACGACGCTCTCTATGAAAGGAACGTGGAGTGTGATATCCTTTCGGCGGAAGACGATATTGACTTATTTGGTCAGTATAAGTTTTTAGTGGTACCCGCCCTCTACAGCGTCTCCGATGCTATGGTCGATGCCCTGAAACGCTATGTCAAGGCTGGCGGTGTCCTGCTTGCCACCTTCCGCACGGCGGTCGCGGACAGGATGCTGAAGATTTATCACGATGATCTGCCCCACGGCCTGACGGACGTGTTCGGTATGACTTACGATCAGTTTACGGATGCCGTGCAGGTGGGGCTGAGAGCGGCAGATACAGCAGCACTGACAGCCTGCTCTGCGGCGGGTGTGACTGAATCGGGGCAGGTGCCGCCAAGACAGCGTGATTGCGTCCACCACTGGATGGAACTTCTCCTCCCCGATACCGCCGAAGCACTGGCCTATTATGACCATCCCCACTGGGGCGAAAATGCTGCTATCACGGGAAACCAATATGGTCAGGGCTATGCCGCTTATTTGGGCTGCTACGCCGATATGGATATTATCAAAAAGCTGCTCGGCTTTCTCTGTGAAAGGGCAGGCCTTGCCAAAGAAGAATCCGTCTGGCCTCTCGTCATCAAACGGGGCACAAACGACCTGCAAAAAGAGATCATTTATTATTTTAACTACTCCGAAGAACCGCAGGAAACCGTCTATCACGGCGCAAAAGCCCGCGTGCTGCTCTGCGGACAGGAAACACAGTCGTCAGCCACTGCTGCCAATTCATCCGCCAAAAAAGCCGCCGCGCTCGCCACAAACAACGCCTCTGCCATTCTCAAAGAGGGCAGTCGGATTTGCCTGAAAGGCTGGGATTTCCTGATTCTGGAAGAAATATAAAGCAACCGTGCGGCACATTCAGTGCCGCCCTTCCTATTTGTTACGCCCCTGATTGACTGATGTACCTCTTAGAAGGCTTCACAAGCAGCGTCACCGCCAGAATGGCCGCCGCCGTGACGCCCAGGCTGAGCGGGTACATAATGCTGCCGGTTACATCTTCGATTCATCTGCCTCATACTCGGGCATCGCCCCTAAAACATCCCCAAAATCTTCTCCTGAAACGTATTGCTGAGCTCCTCATAAGTGGTATACCCAATCTGCCCGCTATCCCGAAACCGTCCCCGCCATTCATCGCGGATCGCATCAGCGAGCGGCACCGCACACTCACTTTCCGTTAAAAGGATCGCGGGGAAAACATAGTAGATCATCATCAGATTGATGTCCATCCCGATTCTGCCGTTTATTTTCCCCCGTTTGGCAAAGCGCGCCTCCACTGCGTCCGCAAGAGCTTTCGCGACCTGTGCCGCCGCTTCCCGCTGCTTCTGCGCCTGCGCTTCTTCTTCCTTCTGAACCTCAGCCTCTTTCTGAACTTCTGCTTCTTTCTGAACCCCGGCCTGCTCCACAAAGCGCACCATCTCCGTAAGGATCATCTCATTCTTTTGCCGAAAATACGCCATTCTCTCACCGTAGATCTTCTTCCTGATACGGCTCAACATCCCCGCCATATCATCAAACATGGCTCCCGCCTGCTCTAACATACGCGTACCATCCTTTCTGCATCCTTAAGTCTCACCCGTATCCTTATCTTGAGAATCATCCTTAAGCGGGTAAAAGTTCTTTGTTGTAATTTTCTGCAAATTGCAGGTTGCACCAATCCCTCACCTATGCTATAATAATTTTCGGCGGTTTTCTTAGTCCGCTATGCGTAGGGGCATAGTTCAAAGGTAGAACAGTGGTCTCCAAAACCATCGATGTGGGTTCGATTCCTACTGCCCCTGTTGTCATGACCCGTGAGCCGCGCTCGCGGGTTTCCTTTTATGCAAATCTTCCTGCGGGATTACCAATAGGGAGCCTGCCGCTCCGGAAAGAGGATACTTATGAAAAAAATCACGGCTCTTTTTGCGCTGTTCCTCCTCACCGCCCTCCTATGCTGCGGTTGCGGAGAAGAAAAGCGTTTTTTTCTATCCACCACCGATTACGACCTGGACGCTGAGACATCACAGACGATCCGCGGCGTAAAGATTGGCGACAATTCAGACGCCTTCCTTGCCGCCTACAGAGATTACGATATCCTGACCTCGATCAGCGGCGGCGATTATCTGACCCTCCCCGCTGAGGACATCCCCTTCGACGTTTCGATCTCCACTATCCTGCCCTCCTTTTTTGTGGACGGCACGGCGCTTGAGATCGACCGTTTCTGTGAAGAAAATAAAATCGAAAAGGATGGGCTGCTCGCCTTTCTCACAAACGAAGATTATCTGAACGCGCATTCTGTGGTCTACCGCTACCTTGTCTTCACTTGGGAAAATGGCGTGATCACGGAGATCCGCTCCGAGTCCATGGACTACAACCGTGACGGCTCCTATTATCAGCCTTCGTTAGAATCAGCAGACAAGACAGAGGAAGGATGACCTCTCAGGAAGCGAATTGACTCTCGTAAAGTTCCGCATAGAAACCTTTCTGTTCCAGCAAAGTCTCATGATTTCCCTGCTCGATGATATTGCCGTCCCGCATCACGAGGATCACATCCGCCTCTCGTATCGTAGAAAGCCTGTGGGCCACGATAAAACTGGTCCTTCCCTGCATCATGGTGGCAAATGCTTTCTGAATCCTGATTTCCGTTCTGGTATCAATAGAAGATGTCGCCTCATCCAAAATCAACATCGGCGGCAGACAGAGCATCACTCTGGTAATGCAAAGAAGCTGCTTCTGTCCCTGCGAAAGACTGCCTCCGTCCTCACCGATCACGGTATCATACCCCTTGGAAAGTCTCTTGATAAAGCTGTGCGCATGAGATGCCTTTGCCGCGGCAATCACTTCCTCATCGGTGGCATCAGGCTTTCCCATTACGATATTGTCCCGAATCGTCCCTGTTTTCAGCCAGGTTTCCTGCAATACCATGCCGTAGTTTTCTCGCAGGCTCTCTCTCGTCACTTCCCTGATGTCCGCGCCGTCCACGCAGATTTTTCCGCTGTTCACATCGTAAAACCGCATCAACAGATTGATCACGGTCGTTTTTCCGCAGCCCGTCGGTCCCACGATCGCCACCCGCTGTCCGGGTTTTACGGCAAGATTAAAATCTGTAATGAGCTTCTTATCCGGCACATAGGAAAAGTCTACATGCGAAAGTTCTACTTTTCCTTTGACATCCTGCAAGACTATGGCATTTTCTTTCTCCGGTATCTGCGGCGTCTCCTCGATCAATTCAAAGATCCGCGCCGCGCAGGCCAAAGCGTTCTGCAATTCCGTCACCACGCCTGAAATTTCATTAAAGGGCTTTGTGTACTGATTCGCATAAGAGAGGAAACAGGAAAGCTGTCCCACGCTGATGCCGCCGCGAATCGCATAGAGGGCGCCAATCACTGCCACACCCGCATAGACCAAATTATTGACGAATCTGGTCAACGGATTCGTCAGGGATGAATAAAAGATAGCCCGCAGGGAACAGGCTTCCAGCCTCCCGTTGATCTCGTCAAACTGTGCAAGCGCCTCGTCCTCATGGGAAAACGCCTGCACCACCTTCTGATTCCCCACCATCTCCTCGATCAGCGCCGTCTGTTCTCCCCTCGTCTCCGACTGCAGTTTGAACATGGTAAAAGTTTTCTTGGCAATAAAGCCCGCTACAAAAAACGACAGAGGTGTCACCACTACAACGACACCCGTGACGGTTATATTGACACTCAACATAAAGCCCAGCGTCCCCAGAATAGTGATCACTCCCGTAAAGAACTGGGTAAAGCCCATCAGCAGACCGTCCGCAAACTGATCCACATCCGCGATCACGCGGCTGACCACTTCGCCATAAGAATGTCCGTCAATGTATTTCAGGGGCAGGATCTCAATCTTGCGAAAGGCTTCGTCGCGAATGTCCTGCACGATCCGGTAAGTCATCCTGTTGTTGCACACATTCATGATCCACTGGGCAAGGGCCGTAAGCGCCACGACCACTGCCGTCTGTTTGAGGATGCTAAAAATCGCCGGGAAATCCACTTGGCGCGGACCGATGATCTTATCAATGACTCTACCGGTCAATATAGGGAAATACAGGGTGAGCGCCACCGTCACAGTCGCCATGATGATCGATACCGCCAGCAGAAACCAGTATTTCCTGATATACCGCAGGACCTTTCTCAGCGTCTCCTTTTGTCCTGATTTATTCTTCATGAAAAACACCTCACTCATTCTATAGATAGCCGTGCCATTCATAAATTGTCTTCGCCAATTTATTCATGTCGGGCGTCCGCCCTATAAAATTGAACATACAGACAGCTTCATGTGAGCAAGCTCCCATCGCAGTCTGCATATTCAATTTTGCACGGCATTCTGTTTCGCAAACTGTGAATAATAAATCTCCTGATAGACCTCGCACCCCGCCAGCAGCTCCTCATGCGTTCCAATCCCCGCCATCTCGCCGTCTTCCAGCACGATGATCTGATCTGCATGGCGGATAGAGGAAGCCCGCTGAGACACGATAAAGACCGTCGTCTCTTTCGGCAGTTCCCTGATGGCGGTACGAAGCGCCGCCTCCGTCGCATAATCAAGCGCTGAAGCGCTGTCGTCCAGAATCAATATCTCAGGCTTACCCACCAGGGCCCTGGCAATGGTGAGCCGCTGTCTCTGCCCGCCGGAAAGATTACGTCCCTCCTGTGCTACGGGCGCGTCCAGGCCGCCCTCCTTGGCCTCCACAAACTCCCTGGCCTGCGCTCTGGAAAGCGCCTCCCACAGCTCCTCGTCGCTTGCATCTCCTCTGCCCCAGAGGAGATTTTCTCTGATCGTTCCGCGAAAAAGCACCGCCCGCTGCAGTACAATGCCCACCTTTTCGCGCAGTTCTTCCATAGCGTAAGTCTTCACATCCCTGCCGTCGATGCGCACCATACCCTTCGTGGCGTCATAAAAGCGGGGGAGCATATTGACCAGAGAAGACTTGCCGGAACCCGTGCCGCCGATCACACCGACGGTCTGTCCCTTCTTTACCGTGATATGAATATCGGAGAGGGATTCCGCGCCCGCCCCCGCGTAAGCCAGATGTACATGATCGAACTCCACAGCAGGAGCATCCGCCCGCGCCGACGCTGCTGCCGTCTCCCCCCACTGCATGGAGGATTTCACTTCAAAGATGCTCTCGATGCGATTTGCGCAGGCCAGTGCCTTGGTGATCAAAATAATGAGATTGGCAAGCTTCACCAGCTCCACCAGGATCTGAGACATATAATTGACCAAAGCCACCACCTGCCCCTGTGAAATGACCGCTTCATCTACGCGGACAGCCCCGGTATAGAGCAAAACAATGGTGGCAACGTTGACAATGATATATGTGACCGGATTGGTCAATGCAGATAGTTTTCCCACAAAAAGCTGCAAATTGGTGAGCGCCGTATTCTTCTCCCCGAAGCGCTCCGTCTCCTCCGCCTCCTTATGAAAGGCACGGATCACACGCGCGCCTGTGAGATTTTCCCTGGTCGTAAGCAGCACCGCATCAAGTCCCGCCTGCACCTTTTTATAGAGCGGCATGGTGATCATCATGATCCCAAAAACCACTACGGCAAGGAGCGGAATCGTCACCAAAAAGATGAGAGCCGCCTTCTGATCGATGAAAAAGGCCATGATCATGGCACCGAAGACAATAAAAGGCGAGCGCAGAAACAAGCGCAGCACCATATTGACGCCATTCTGCACCTGATTGACATCGGAGGTCATCCGCGTAATCAGCGTAGACGTCCCCAGCGTGTCGATCTCCGTAAAAGAAAGGGTCTGGATATGATCAAAGAGAGCGTGTTTCAGCTTGGTAGAAAAGCCCACCGCTGCCTTGGCTGCAAAATACTGCGCCGTGATAGAGCAAAGCAATCCGATCAGCCCCAGCGCGATCAGGATCCCCCCCGAGCGAAGCACAATGCCGCTGTCTGCCCCTCCTATGCCGTAGTCGATGATATTTGCCATCACAAACGGTACAAAAAGCTCAAACATCGCTTCCAGCATCTTAAAGAGAGGCGCCAAAACGGTCTCTTTCTTATAATCTTTCAAATAAACTAACAGTTTTCTCATAAGGCAGTCATTTCCATCCTTTATGGTATCTCTATCTCTCTATTGAATAAATTCATGGGTCTGTTCTTTGATTTCCCCGTTGATGCGCTGCACTTCACGCGAGGGCGTATAGGCTTCCGCCGGATAGAGCACCTGATGAAGCTGTCTCACATTTTCTTCCAGATCCATCGGGATCACACAACTCCCCTTGCTGCCCACATTAGCGCCCGCTCTGGCGCCCTCAAAGGGAAACCCGTCGCTTGCCGTCACGCGGTAACCGGCGACACTCCCCAGCACGCTTAAGATCTCATTGGAATCCAAAGAGGTCTCTACCTGGGGCAAAACTGCGTTGACCAGATTGGTCAACTCGAGAAGGGAAGCGCCTCTCGCCTTCTCCATCATCGCTGAGAGCACTTCCCTCTGCCGTTCCGCCCGCCTGAAATCATCACCCTTTGTATAGCGGATCCGGCAATAGGCAGTCGCCTGCATCCCGTTTAAGTGCTGCCTGCCGCTGCTCGTAACGGGGATGTAATCCACCTTAAGCTCCTCCGCCATACAGAGCTGATAATTATTCAAGTGGGAAATCTCTGAATCCGTGATCTCCATCTCGATACCGCCAAGCGCATCCACAGCATCGATCAGACCGGAAAAACCAACGGTAGCATAATCCGTAAGAACCAGATCCAGATTAAGATTGAGCATATTGATGGCCTGCTCCGGGCCGCCCCTGGCATAGGCTGTATTGCATTTGTTATAAGAATCATTACCCAAATTCAGGTAAGTGTCGCGAAATACGGAAACCAGCTTGATTTCCTGCGTGTCCTGGTCAATGCTGGCAATCATGATGGTGTCACTCCGCGTCCCCTTGCCCAGCTCTCCGTTCCGGGCATCCACCCCAAAAAGGGCAATATTGCGGCAGCCCTTTTTCTCTTGTTTTACCTCATCATCCGCAGTTTCCGCTTTTGTTGGTTCCTGTCTGACCAGTTCCTCATTGACATGAATCAGTTCCCTGTCAATATTCTTATGATTGACTTCCCTGGTCATTACAATAACCACATACATCATGCCGATGGAGAGGATCAATACAATGATCTCTACGATCAGAAGCGGTATGCTTCCCCGGAAGCCGCGCTTTCCCTTATCCATACTGACTCCTTTGTCAGATTATTTCTTAAGTCTGCGTCTATTGTATTATAAAAAAAGTTCTAAATCAAGTCAATGGCTTCACGCACCGTCCTCACCCCGATCAGCCTGATCCCTGTCTGCGCCTTACTCTGATCCAGATTGACCT
This sequence comes from uncultured Lachnospiraceae bacterium, assembly GCA_910576815.1. Lineage (GTDB taxonomy): Bacteria > Bacillota > Clostridia > Lachnospirales > Lachnospiraceae > UBA3282. Next base: position 16,964 of record CAJTKA010000008.1, on the reverse strand, counting down.
GCGGCAGCACACAGGTCGTAAAACCAAGCTTTGCTGCTTCCGCCACCCTCTGAGCCGCCTGCGAGACACCACGCACCTCACCGCTCAATCCGATTTCTCCAAAGACGATGGTCTTATCATCGATGACCCGATTCTTAAAACTGGAAGCCGCCGCCATCGCCACGCCCAAGTCGATCGCAGGCTCTGCGATCCGCATCCCACCTGCCAGATTCACATAGGCATCGCAGTCCGCCATCTGTAGATTAAGACGCTTCTCCAGAACAGCCATCAGCAGGTTTAGGCGGTTTAAGTCCATGCCCGTCGCCTGTCTTCTGGGAATCCCGAAATTGCTGTGGCAGACCAGCGCCTGAATCTCTAACAGAATGGGTCTGGTGCCTTCCATAGAACAGGAGACCACGGAACCGCTGGCTCCCTCGGGCTTACCGCTCAGCATAAACTCGGAAGCATTCTTCACTTCCACAAGCCCTTCCTCCCGCATCTCAAAGACACCGATCTCATTGGTGGAGCCAAAGCGGTTTTTCACCCCGCGCAGGATACGATAAGAAGCGTGTCTGTCTCCCTCAAAATATAACACCGTATCCACCATGTGCTCTAAGACTCTCGGCCCCGCCACAGTGCCTTCCTTGGTTACGTGACCCACGATAAAAATGGAAATACCAAGTCCCTTGGCAAGCTGTAAGAGCACATTTGTGGACTCCCGCACCTGGGAAATGCTTCCGGGCGCGGAAGAAATCTCCTCGTGATACATGGTCTGGATGGAATCGATCACCGCTACTGCTGGCATTTGATTTTTCAGAGTCTGCTCCACCGTCTCCAGACTGGTCTCACACAGAAGAAGCATCTGCTCGGAAAAGGTTCCGATCCGCTCAGCGCGCAATTTGATTTGCTGTAAGGACTCCTCACCGGAGATATAGAGGATCTTCTTTCCGTCCGCCGCCATATGTCTGCACACCTGTAAGAGCAGGGTGGATTTGCCGATACCGGGATCGCCGCCGACCAGCGTCAGCGACCCGGGAACCAGCCCGCCGCCCAACACCCGGTCAAGTTCCCCGATATGTGTAGACATTCGCACGCTCTCCGTCAAATCGACCGCTGCCAGATTCACCGGCTCCGCCGTGCGCTGTCCTGAGAGGATGTCGGCGCTGCGTCTGCCGCCGCTCTTTTTCTGAACGGGCTCCTCCACCATCGTATTCCATTCTTTACAGCCCGGGCACTGCCCCAGCCACTTTGCGGACTCATGCCCGCAGTTTTGACAGTAAAATATCGTCGTTTTTCCCTTTGCCATTTTTCCCTCTATGCCGGAGCTTTTGCGTAAAAAGGGACTTCCCAGCCGAATGTGACACACATGTCAGCTAAAAAGTCCCGTCTGAGTCGGAATCGTCTATTTCACGATCCTGACCTCCGCCTTTCCTTCACTTGCAAGCTCCACGCTGATGCTCAGCTTGCCGCTTAAGTTCGTCTTCATTTCTCCCACACTCGTACCGTTGACATACACCGTATATGTGGTATCCTCCAAAAGCCCTACGGTGATCTGCGCGTCCTCGTCGCCTTCTACCGCAAAGGTGACGCCGTTCTCCGTCTCGTCAAAGCAGTTCACGCTGGTACCCGGCTCCGACTCGTAGGCAAACATTCCGTTCTTCTCCAGTTTCGTCAGCTCCTTAAAGGTCTTTACCTTGTACAGGTTGCCGCCGTGCTCGTAATCCTCCAGTTTCGCCTTGGCAGCCAGCGCATGATTGCCAAAACTGATCGTCCCGTCACTCTCCGCACGCAGTAATTCTTCTACTACAGACATTGCTTTCTCCTCCACTTTTCATCTTATCGTTCCTATTGCTTTTGTACCTCAAACCTTCGCGGTCTTGACCGTAAAGGTTATCTTCTTATTTTTCATGCCTACGGCTACCCAATCGCCGCCTTTTACCCGTCCGGCAAGGATCTCCTCCGCCAACGCATCCTCGATTTCCGACTGGATCGCGCGCTTCATCGGCCTTGCTCCCATCTTGACATCCATATGCTTCTCGATCAGATACTCCTTTACCGATGCGCCGATGGTCAGTTCGATGTTCATCTGCTCCTTACAGCGCTTTGCCAGGTTTTTGGCAAGCAGGGTGACGATTGCCTTCATATCTTCACGATTCAGCGGGTGGAAGACCATAATCTCGTCGATCCTGTTGATGAACTCCGGCTTAAAGAGGCGTTTCACCTCCTCCATCACCTTGTCCTTCATCTTATCATAGCTCTGCTTTTCCGTTTCCGCCGCACCAAATCCCAAATTTTTGGGGTCAATGATGCGCTGCGCCCCGGCATTCGAGGTCATGATGAGGATGGTGTTCTTAAAACTCACCTTGCGCCCCTTGGAATCGGTGATATGACCGTCGTCAAGCACTTGCAGCAGGACATTGAATACATCGGGATGCGCCTTTTCGATCTCATCAAAAAGCACCACCGAATAAGGATTCCTGCGAATCTTCTCCGAGAGCTGTCCGCCTTCCTCAAAACCCACATAACCCGGGGGCGAACCGATCATCTTCGATACCGAATGCCCTTCCATATACTCAGACATATCCACACGGATGAGGGCATTCTCGGAACCGAACATGGCCTCTGCCAGCGCCTTTGACAGTTCGGTTTTTCCCACGCCCGTAGGACCCAGAAAGAGGAATGACCCAATCGGTCGATTAGGATCCTGAAGTCCCACTCTGCCGCGCCGCATGGCTTTGGCCACTGCCACCACGGCTTCCTCCTGGCCGATCACCCGCTTATGCAGGATGGATTCCAATTTCAAGAGCCTCTCGCTCTCCTTCTCCGCCAGTTTCTTGACCGGGATCTTTGTCCACAGGGCTACCACCTCTGCGATCTCGTTTTCGCCCACCACATAAGCGCGGTTCTGCTCCTCCTGTTCCAGACGCTTTAACAGGCGCTCGTACTTCCTGATCAGGCTCTCCTGCTCTTTCTTTAACTCTGCCGCCTGCGTAAAGGCCTCCATACGGATCGAGCGCTCGATCTGCAAGTCGATCTTGTCGATTGCTTCCGCAAGCTCCTGTAACTTATCCGGCTGCTTCGTTACATGCAGCCGCACTGCTGCCGCTGCTTCGTCGATCAAATCGATCGCCTTATCCGGCAGATTTCTATCATTGATATAACGTGCGGAAAGAGCCACCGCCGCGCTGATCGCCTCGGGCGTGATCGTGACTCTGTGATGCTCCTCATACTTATGCGCAATACCGCGCAGGATATTTTCCGTCTCCACGATCGTGGGCTCCTCCACCGTCACCGGGTGAAACCGTCTCTCCAGCGCGGCGTCCCGCTCCACATACTTGCGGTACTCCACGATGGTGGTGGCACCGATCAACTGGATCTCCCCTCTTGCCAGAGAAGGCTTTAAGATATTGGAAGCATCGATTGCTCCCTCTGCGCCGCCCGCGCCGATGATGGTGTGCATTTCATCCAAAAAGAGAATGATATTACCGTCCTCGATCACCTCTTTGATCACCTTTTTGATCCGCTCCTCAAACTCGCCGCGGTACTTGCTGCCCGCCACCATACCTGAGAGGTCTAATGTCAAAAGTCTTTTATTCTGCACCGTGAAAGGAACGTCCCCGGTCACGATTCTGGCGGCAAGCCCTTCCACCACAGCCGTTTTGCCGACACCTGGTTCTCCCACCAGGCAAGGGTTGTTTTTGGTGCGGCGGGAAAGGATCTGCACCACTCGCGTGATCTCCTCCTCCCTGCCGATCACGGGATCGAGCTTTCCTTCCCTTGCAAGCGCCGTCAAATCCCTGCTGTAATGATCCAGCGTGGAGGTCGATCCCTTTTTCCTGTTCTGCTTCCTGCCCAGATCTTCTTTATAGAGACCGCCATCCTCACCCATGGCCACCAGTACGTCCACATAAAGCTTCTGCACGGAAATGCCCATGGTGTTGAGCAGCCTGACTGCCACATTTTCGCCTTCCTTCAAAAGCGCCAGCAAAATATGCTCCGTACCCGTCCGCTCGCTGCGGAATCGGTCCGCCTGCCTGTGCGCCTCCTCCAGAATGGCTTGCGCTCTGGGCGAATATCCATCCCGTTCAGCGATCAGCACCGAAGTCTCCGGCACGATCAAATCTTTGATCATTTCCTTTAACTGTACGACATCCACGCCGTTATTGAGAAGAACCGTGGCCGCAACGCCCGTATTCTCCCGCAAAAGTCCCAGCAAAATATGCTCGCTCCCCACATAACTCTGCCGCAGGCTTCTGGCCGCCCGTTCCGCAAGGACCAGCGCCGCCTTTGCCTTGTCCGTAAATTGTGGCTGCATCAGTCTTTCATTCCTTTCCCATATTTTTTGCAGAGAATCGAAGATTCTCGTGAAGTTAATGCCACAGGCATTTACTTTTTGCAGAGAATCGAAGATTCTCGTGAAGTTAATGCCACAGGCATTTACTTTTTGCAGAGAATCGAAGATTCTCTTGTAGTTAATGCCGCAGGCATTTACTACATTATAGAGAATACACTTCTTTCAGGGAAATAAACCTGTTTATTTCAAATCCTTATCGTCCATATTCAAGAACTCAAACTCAAATTCATCGTCATCCAAAAGGAAATTCTTGGTCTTGCGTCTGGACGCGGGTCTCACAGCCTCTGCAGAAGCATCCTCCTCATAAGTCACTTCGCGTTCACGCCGCCTGCCTTCCTGTCTTTCGGTTCCTCTGCTCTGTCCTTCCCGTCTGCGGGGCTCTCCTTCCCCTGCCCGACGTCTTGCGGCTCTCTCTTCGCTTCCGGCTGTTCTACGGCTGCCGTCCGCTTCCCTACCGGCGCTCTCCCGCCTTGCCGTTCTGCGTTCGTCTCTCTCCTGGCTTTCCCGTCTTGCCGTCTTGCGTTCGTCCTCCTCGTCGTCCTCGTCATCGTCCTCATAATAGGAGTCGCGAAGTTTGAAAGCAAGGATCACCACCGCAGCCGCCAGTATCACAAGCAGCACCGAGAGCACCACAATGGCAATGCGCTGCTTTACAAGGGCTCCCGTTCCTTTCTCGTCGTCCACCGACTGAGATGACATGGATTCCAAAAGCGGTAACAGCGGCTCCTTTTCTCCTTTGATGTTATTGTAGAGATACCAAGTTGCCACCCCATCGGAATCTGTTTCGATCTTGAGCTCATAATCGTTGCGCACCTGCGGTTCATCCGGCTCCTGCGGCTCCTCTGCCGGCGCTTCCACGGGAGGTTCCTCCATCGGGAGCATCTCGCCCAGATCCAGCAGATCGGAACGGATATAGCCTGTCCTCTCCGAACCGTTTGAACCGGTGAAAGTGACATAGTACCAGGTCTTGCTGTCACTTCCCACGGATTTACCGCTCACAACCATCTGCGTGCCAGGCGTCAGGGAATCCACATGAGGATTGGATGTGGAGGGATCCGGTCTGACCTTTGCCTGTACGTTCGTGGTCGCATACTGGGGATCCATTGCCTCCTGCGCCTCCACCTTTGCGCCTCCTTCGGGGGCGGGTGTCTGAGAAGGCGTCTCCTGTCCGTTCTCTCCACCTCCGTCAGTCAGCTGCGCCTCAGACTGTGAACCATTGTTCTCAGCCGACACAGTGACTGTGGGAATCGTCCCATCCCCTTTTTTCTCAATCATATCCGCCCGCACATACCCCAGCGTATTCGCATCGATATACACCTGATACCAGAGAATCCCGCCGGACTCCACCTGGCCTCTGATATCGATTTCCTTCCCGGCGGTGGAACTGCCGATCACTTCACTCCCCTGCTCGGGTATCTTCCTGATGTTGACCGAGTTGGGAATGACGACGCCCTTCGCTTCCGCCCTGCTCACAATAGGATTCCCCCACAGTAAAAGCAGTGCCGCCGCAAGAACGATCCACCGTTTCCCTCCTAAGCATCTCCATTTATTCTTTCGTATTTTCATGTCATCTCCATTTCTGTGCTGTCTACTCGTCCCTTGAAAAGCGCTTTGCGCCTTCCTCGCCTTTTCGGCGCTCGGTGCTGAACCCGAAAGTATCCCCGTGATGTCTTGCCTTTCTTGCCATCTCCTCTTTGTCCCTGTGATATGCCGCCTCACACTTGGAACAATATCTGCCGCTGTTGATTAACGTGCCGCAAATCTCACATTTTAAGAAAATGACGGAATTTTTCGCAACCTCAAGCTTTCCCTCCTTGAGCATATCCCTTATGGATCTTTGCGATACCCCGGTAGCCCTTCCAACCTCCGCCGCGTTAGCGCCCATATGTTTCTCCACGTAATTACGCGCCTTTCCATAATCGTCATAATCCACAGATCCGCACTTCTCGCACTTGTATTCCCCAAGACCTTGAAAAACCATGACACCCCCGCATTCGGAACAGTAGGTAGGTCTGTTGTAGGTATTGACCTCGCTAAATTCTTTCTTGAGCATCTCAATTCGTTCTTCCCTGCTCACAACGTTACACCCCTTTCCATGGTCCACGTATGATGGATCTCGAAATATTTCCGCCGGTTTTTCACCAACACACATTAAGGCATTACGCCTCGTCGATTGCCTTGCCAATATCGTGCCGCATATACTGATGGTCAAAGTGCACCCACTCCGTAGCCGCGTATGCGTTGTCTCTCGCCTCTTTCAAAGTGGAACCCTTGGCCGCGATGCCTAGCACCCTGCCTCCATTTGTGACAATTATGTCATTTTTCAAGGCCGTTCCTGCATGGAAGCAGTAATACCCTTCTTTTCCGTCAAAGTTTTCCAAGCCCTTGATCTCAAATCCCTTCTCATAGGATACGGGATAGCCTTCCGAAGCCAGGATTACGCACACTGCCGCATTGTCTTCAAAAGAAAGATCTATTTGGTCAAGCGTCCCGTCAATACAGGCTTCCACCACCTCGATCATGTCATTTTTCATGCGGGGCAGAACCACCTGCGCCTCAGGATCGCCAAAACGGGCGTTGTACTCGAGTACCTTCGGCCCATTCTCCGTCAGCATCAATCCAAAGAAAATCACACCCTTAAAGGGTCTGCCCTCCGCCGCCATCGCGTCCACAGTCGCCTGATAAATGTACTTATGGCAGAAGGCGTCCACCTCATCCGTATAGAACGGACTGGGTGAAAAGGTACCCATACCGCCAGTATTCAAGCCCTGATCGCCGTCCAGCGCCCGCTTGTGATCCTGCGCGGAAGACATGATCTTAATGGTCTTCCCGTCTACAAAGGAAAGCACCGAGACTTCGCGTCCCGTCATAAACTCCTCGATCACCATGCGGTTGCCTGCCGCGCCAAACTTTTTATCCTCCATAATGGTGCGCACGCCTTCTTTTGCCTCATCAAGCGTCTCACAGATCAGCACACCCTTGCCCAGCGCCAGACCATCCGCCTTTAATACCACCGGCATTTTCGCAGTCTCCAGATAGGCAAGCGCCTTCCCCGGATCGTCAAAATTCTCGTAGGCGGCTGTGGGAATGTTATATTTTTTCATCAGATCCTTGGAGAACGCTTTGCTTCCCTCCAGGATAGCCGCATTTTTCCGCGGTCCGAACACCCGCAAACCCGCCGCTTCCATCTCGTCCACAAGGCCGCCCACCAGCGGATCGTCCATGCCCACGATGGTCAGGTCAATCTCCTTTTCCTTAGCGAACGCCACCAGTTTATCAAACTCCATGGCGCCGATGGGCACGCACTCCGCAATCTGCCCGATGCCCGCATTGCCGGGCGCACAGTAGATTTTTTCCGCCTTCGGGCTTTTTGCCACCGCCGCCGCGATCGCATGCTCCCTGCCGCCGCTGCCTACAATTAAAATTTTCATGAGACTTCATTCCTCCCAAGAACTTCTTTTCACTCTGTGACCGTTACTTTTCCGTTCTCTATCTTTATCTGACCCGCCGCGATGAGATTGATGCACCAGGGCAGGAGCACCCACTCGGCTTCCTCCATCACCCTTCTCTGTAATGTCTTCGGCGTATCGTCCTCATGCACCTCCACCGCTTTCTGCATAATAATCGGGCCGGTATCCATCCCCTCATCTACAAAGTGCACCGTAGCTCCCGTGATCTTCACGCCACGCGCAAGCGCCGCCTCATGTACCCGCAGCCCGTAATAGCCCGTGCCGCAAAATGACGGGATCAGCGACGGATGGATATTGATGATGCGATTTTCATACTTTCTGATCAGGGCCACGGGCACCTTTACCAAAAAGCCAGCCAGCACGATCAGATCGGGCTCGGCCTCCTCCACCGTACGGATCAAAGCCGCCTCAAACGCATCCCGATCCTCATAATCCTTCGGGGACACGCACACGCCCTCAATCCCCGCCGCCTTTGCCCTGTCCAAAGCGCCCGCGCCGTGATTGTTGCACACCACCCGCACGATTTTCGTGTGAAAAACAGCGCCCTGCGCAATGCCGTCAATGATCGCCTGTAAGTTCGTGCCGCCTCCCGACACGCATACCACTACTTTGAGCATTTTTACCTCCATGCCGGAACTGTTTTACTGAAACAGCACCTCGTGTCCGCCTGCCACAGTCTCGCCCACGGCCCAAGCCTTCTCGCCTGTGCCCTTGAGCGCTGCGATCGTCCGATCCGCATCCGCCGCATCGACTGCCAGCACCATGCCCAGACCCATGTTGTAGGTATTGTACATCATCTTTTCTTCCAGATTCCCCGTCTTCTGCATCAGCGCAAAAATGGGCGGGATCTCAAAACTGCCCCTCTTCACCTTTGCCGAAATGCCCTCCGGCAGCATTCTGGGAATATTCTCGTAGAAGCCGCCGCCCGTGATATGGCTGCAGCCTTTGATGGTAACGCCCGCTTCCTTCACTGCCTGAAGCGCCTTCACATAAATTTTGGTCGGTGTAAGCAGAGTCTCGCCCAGCGTCGCACCAAGTTCATCATAATGTACGGATAACGTTTCTTTGTTTATGTTGAACACTTTTCTGATCAGGGAAAAACCGTTGCTGTGCACGCCTGAAGAACCGATGCCTATCAGCACATCGCCGGGCTTCACATCCGCCCCCGTAATCAGATCCTTCTCCTCGGCAACGCCCACCGCAAAGCCCGCCAGATCATATTCCTCCTCCGGCATCAGGCCCGGATGCTCCGCCGTCTCACCGCCGACCAGCGCCGCTCCTGCCTGCTTACAGCCTTCCGCCACGCCCTTGACAATGTCCGCGATCTTCTCCGGATAGTTTTTGCCGCAGGCTATGTAATCTAAGAAAAACAGCGGTTCCGCGCCCGCGCAGACCACGTCGTTGACACACATAGCCACACAGTCGATGCCCACCGTATCATGTTTGTCCATGAAATAGGCCAGCTGGATCTTCGTACCTACGCCGTCCGTGCCCGAAAGAAGCACAGGCTTTTCCATACTCTTGATTTTTTCCAAAGAAAAGGCGCCCGAGAATCCGCCGAGCCCGCCTAATACCTCTGGCCGCATCGTTCCCTTCACATACTGCTTCATCAGCTCCACCGAACGGTAGCCTGCCTCAATATCCACACCCGCTGTCTTGTAGTCCATTTTTACCTCCCTATGCCTTCAAATACGTCTTGTATCCAACTTCCTTTAATTTCGCATCCTTTTCCTGCACGCTTTCTTTCAGACTCTCGGAATACTTCTTCAGCCGCTCCAAAAGCGCCGCATCCGAGACTGCCAAGATCTTCGCCGCCAGGATCCCCGCATTCTGTCCGCCGTTTATGGCAACCGTCGCCACCGGGATCCCCGAGGGCATCTGTACAATGGAATAGAGGGAATCCACCCCGCCCAGATCGGAAGTCTTCATGGGAACACCGATCACCGGAAGCGGAAAAATCGCCGCGCACATGCCCGGCAAATGCGCTGCCTTACCTGCGCCCGCAATGATCACCTTAAGGCCCTTTGCCTCCGCGCCCTTCGCATACTCAAAAAACACATCGGGTTCTCTGTGCGCAGAGATGACCGTCATCTCATAGGAAACACCAAGCTCCTCCAAAATATCCGCTGCCTTTGCCATAACGGGCAGATCCGAATCGCTGCCCATCACGATGCCTACCTGTGCCATGCCTGTTACCTCCCAACTATTATTCCTAAAACCACAACATCTTGTGTCAAAACAAACTTTCTTACTCTACAGTGTACTAGATTTTCCTCGATTGCGCAACCTATTTTCTCAGTTCGGACGGCGCAATTTCACAATAGCGTGGGGCTGTACTGTTACATCAAGGCCCGATTCAGCTCCTCACACCCCGGCAGCACAAATTGACCGTTTTGGATAATCAAATGCTTCTCGCCTGTCTCAGTCAACACAGAAAGCTCTCCCAACTCGTCATAAGGGATCGTAATGTCCGTGTGGCACTGGAAATATGCCTTACTGACATCCGTGTCACGTAAAACTGACACCTCGTTTTCTTTTGCCACGATCTCCTTGCCGTCAGGATTAAAGCTTTTCACTTCTTCCTCGTGGGAATAGCAGGTATCCCCCAGCGCGAAATGCGGTCCCGTCTTCTCCGCGATCAAAATCGGCAGTTTGTCCTCGATCCCGTATTTCCTGGCAACCGCAAAGGCCGTCGTGTTCGTGCCGATGGCGAACTCCCCAAGCGGCAGCCGCTCGTGATGATGGAACACGTTCTCCCTGATATACTTGCGGTTTTCCTCCTCTTTCGCAAAATTACCGCAGCTGTAATCCGTCACAAAACCGTCCTCAAATCGAAGGCGCAGATCGCGATACTCCAGCTCATTTAAGAACACCCGCTGGATATGCAAAACGCCCTCCGTTCCTGTCAGGCGGGGCGATGTAAACACTTCACCCACCGGGATATTGACATCCGCCACACAGTTTTCAAAGTTGGTCTGGGTCTGCGGATTCTCCAGCTTGTGAAGCTGCACTTTGATATCCGTTTCATTGCCGTTCATTCCTTTGACCAGTACGGTCATTCCCTTGTCCAGCACATCGATAATCTTCTGCTGGATATCCCGATAAAGCATATAATCGAGCGTATTGATGCGCACCACATCATCGAAAATCGCTTCGTACTGTTCCCCGATCTGCGGCACGGGAAAAGCAATGATCGTAAAGCTGTGCTCCTCGCCTTTGATATATTCATTTTGGATATCGGCTATCTTTCCCGCATTGGCAACGGCAAGCTTCTGCTGTTTCTCACTCAGACGGCAGGCCGCCGCCTTATTTTCCGGCACAAAAGGCTCCTCCCCAAAGCTTTCCACCACCGCAGGGCCGCCGTAAAGCGCCGCCAGCTCCTTATGACGCTCGAACACATTTTGCACCGCCTCGATTTTCCGTTCCGCCAGCGCCCCATCCAGGAAAAGCGCCATATCCTCCCTGTGATCGTAGTCGTACTGCTTATTGGGATTCGCGCCAAAGTAACCGTTTTTGTTCACGCTCCTGCCCTGAAAGATATTCGAGCCCGCCCGACAGAAGGTTGACTGTAGACCAATTTGGTCAAAATTCTGCACCGCCTGTCGAATGACCCGCTCAAAGCCAAGAAAATAGCGGATTGCCACCGTCTCCTTAATAGAGATATCCTTGTTGGTCACCTCAAACCCGATGCGGTATCCTTCCGTGTAAGTATCCGCCATCAGCTTGATCTTGTCTGCAGACATCTCATTCAGATGCGCCGCCGTTTTCAACTCGTTCTCCGTGACATACTCCCCGAAATAATAGAGGTAGCGCAGATCTGTAAGATCGCTCTTCATAATGATACGGCGGGCAAAATCCCAATTCGCATCCAGAAGCGTCAGGCTCTTTTCCTCAAACTCTGCCTCATAATAATCGCTCACATACCAGTAAAAAATCTGCCGCAGTTCCTCCGCGTCAGGTTCTCTCTGTTCCTCCGCCGCGCAGACAAAAAGCTGGTAAACTTCCAGCAAAAGTTCTGCCCGCACCGTCATGAAAAAAAGCTTCTGTTCATAGGCCGCCGGAATCATTGCCCGCAGCTCCGTATCTAAAAAGGACAGGCATTTCCCGATTGACTCTCCCAGTCGATTCACTGCATACTCCGGATTCGCATAACTTTCCCCGTAATGCGACGGCAGGATATCCGCATAGAGGGCACGGTTATGCTCCTGTAACGCCTCCATGCTCATGCGGCGCAGTTCCCCGCTCTCCACCAGCTCATAAGTCCGATCCATCAGCAGAACAAACTCTGCCATCTGCATAAAATAATCCCGATAAGCCTCCCCGCAGATTGACTCATCCGGTATCTCTTTGATCCGCGCCATGGCCAGCCCGTAGCGCTCTAAAATCAATTCTTCCTGCTTCATCATTACCTCCATGTCGAGCATCTTTTTGCGGCGACACGCAAGCAAAATCTCAAATTTTGCTCTGCGGTTCCGAGTTTGTGCCAATACATTTCAGGAGTACGCCCCCGCATATAAGATCACGCTCAGCGCCGCCAGCACCAATATATTCAATACAATGCCCAGATAACTGAAAAAATAAAACTTATCCCGTTCCGATTTTGAGAGCACCCCCAACACAATACCCACAAAGGCAAAAATCATCGTCAGAAATGCCACTGCGCCGTACTGCAAAGGGACCTCCCCCGCACTTTGATAGCTATTCCAAGTTATGTAAACCAGCGATGTCAGAGAAATCACCCCTAAAATCGTCGCCATGATCCCTTTCCTGCTGTGCTCCTTGCTGGTAAACATGAAACTTTTTTTCCACATAACGTTAATCCTCTATAGCAAAGCAATTCACTGCCTCTTTATCTCACACAAATGGAAAGAAGGCATTTCCGCACACGTCGAAAATACCTCCCATTTCCTTAAAATAATATCTTGTTTCTTCCCGCCAAAAGTTTCGCTCCACTGATGACCAAAAGCACACCTCCTGCTATGCCGATCACCATGACCACCACACCGAATGCGAGGTTTAAAGCGCCTGCCCCGCCCATGACCTTATACGTTCTTTCTTCCATTGTTTCCCTGACTCCTTTCGCGGATTTATTCTTTCTAATCTACTTTACATGACTCCTTTTCGAATCATTTCCTGATTATTTTGCCCCGTATGTCTCATAGTAAGCGTCAATCGCCGCTTTTAAGCTATCGTCGATATAGACCGTGCCGCCGTAAGGCTTATTGTAGAGGCACTCGACTACTTCCTCCATAGTCACGATCGCTCCTGTCTCAAAGCCGTACTTTTCTTTGATTTCCTCCAGCGCGCTCTTGTCACTCGAAAGGCCCTTTTCCATACGGTTTAGGGAAACCATCAGTCCCTGAATCGTCACGTCCGCCTGCGCTTTGATGATGGGGAAGGTTTCCTCTATGGACTTTCCGGAAGTCGTCACATCTTCGATGATCACCACCTGATCGCCATCCTTTAATTTAGAACCGAGCAAGATTCCCGTATCGCCGTGATCCTTCACTTCTTTTCGGTTGGAGCAGTAGCGGACCTCTTTCCCATAAAGCTCGCTGATAGCCATAACTGTGGCTACGGTCAGCGGTATGCCCTTGTAAGCGGGACCGAACAGCACGTCGAAATCAAGACCGTACTTATCGTGGATCGCCTTTGCATAATATTCGCCCAGCTTCTTTAACTGCGCGCCGGTCACATAAGCGCCCGCATTCATAAAAAAGGGGGACTTTCTGCCGCTCTTTAAAGTGAAATCTCCAAATTTCAGCACCTGGCTGTCCACCATAAAACCGATAAACTCCTGCTTATACTGTTCCATCGCTGCGCTCCTCCTTTTGATTCTATCAGGACATCGCCGAACGCCGTAACGGTAATTTCAACTCCGTGATGCGTTTCGCAATTTCCTACCTGCCGTCATTTGTATCAGGGCACAAAACGCCCGCCTATACTGTATCACATCCCCGCGTGGTTTTCAATGTACAATTCGCCGCCTAAACCTCAAAACAGGCTGCCGTATTCCACAAATAAGCCCTTGTGCCCATCGTTTCCTGCGTCAAATCCATTTGCCGATATCGATAGCGCAGACGGTCTGTATATGGTATCATAGAATCAATAAAGAACCCGAGGATATCCTTCGCGATCTCTGTGCCGATATCCCGAAAACCAATGCCTGGTGCGCACAGGTCAGGCAGATCGTCGAGGACAGAATCGCAGACGGAGAAGGAGCGTTCACATGAAAAAGGCATCAACAATCCTATTATACCTATTACTGCAGGTATTTGTTCTGACAGCCTGCGCTTCGAAAAACGAGAACGGGACACAATCCACCGACAAGCTGCCATCCGCCGCAGAAGAACCTTCCGTACCAACACAGACGGAAACAAATGAAGTGACTGCGGAGCAGGAGACAGCATCAGAACAGGAAGAAATAGCAAAACCGGAAGAAGTATCACTACAAGAAAAAATCGTGGAGGATGCGGAAAATCAACAGGAAACTGTGGGAAAAGAGCAGGGTGCTCCCTATAATCCTTATCCGGAAAAAGAGTGGAATGTTACAAACGAATTGCCGCAGGAAGAGATCGACTTTTTTACGGAGTTCATGAACAGCACAGAGAACAACGGTTTCCTGCAATCGGAATATAAGACTGCCACAGACGTCAACCTGAACGAGGTGTTTTATAATGGCGCGGGCGTCAGCACACATTCGCTGTCAGCGGAGGAAGAAGCAGCATATGAAGAAAAAGTGCGCTGGGGAATCGAGACGGACGTCGAGCGTCTGACGACAGACGAGATCGATCAGTTTTTACAAAGAAAAACAGGGTATTCCTATGCGGAGATGAGCACCCCTCTGGCGTGGACCTACCTGGAGCAGTACGACGTTTACATCAGCGACCACGGCGATACCAACTGGCAAGCGTTTTGCTGCACGGGCGGACGGGTACATGGGGATATTTACGAAGTGTATTACCAGGATGTTGACAACGACGGCATCCTGACATTAAAAAGAAACGGTGACGATTACCTGATCGTCTCCAATCAATGGGATTATGTGCCCGATCTGTCAAAGCTGTCCGCTGACGAAATCAAGCAGCTTACCGTTTTTGCCGAAAACAAAGAACTCTGGAACAGGATGGATCTTGCGGCGGCAAAGCTTTCCTATGCTGTCTTTGATCTGCATCATGACGGACGCTTGGAGCTGATAACCGGTATGTCCGCAGAAACTGCGGAGCCATCAGAATATGGTTTTTATCAGACTGATGATGCGTTCACAACATTGGAGGAACTTGATCAGGAATCCCTTGATGCCCTTTATGCGGAATTGGAAGCGGAAAAGGATGAAATCGTCTGGAAGAAAACAGCACCGGCAGAACTAAAAGAGGCATCCGCCAAAAAACTGTTCCGTTTATTGACAGAGAGTTATCGGGGATATTGGGGCAGGTATTATTGAGCAGACCCTTATTTCCCCAAAATTGAAATGTCTGATCAGCGCTTAGCCTCATTCCATTTCGCAACCTCATGCAGAATCTCCGAAAACGCTTTTGACTTGGATTCCAGCAATCCGTGTGTCGTATCCTCCATAAGATACAATTTCTTATAAGGTGCCTCTATCCGATCAAAATAATCCTGCGCGAGCAGATAATTCGTTTGATAATCCTGATCGCCGTTAATATTGAAGTAAGGTATCTGATACTTATATCTGCCTGCCAGCGAGAATTTCTGAAATTCTTCGGAAGCTAAAAAAGTGTCATATACAGTGCCTTCTGCATGGAGAACCTTAATAAAATCAGCCAACGAATAATAGGGATTAAAATACTGTGCCGCGAACAGATTATAATCTGTTCCATCAACGAGCATATCATAACCGTATTTCACCATAAGCCTGTTTCTAGCCATAAAATACGCACCGTCATATCCACCGTCATGCAAACTGCTTAGCAACTCCATCCCTTCCGCGTCATCCCCAGCCCATTCTGTGGCTGCTTCCTTGAATGCAAGCTCATTTTCCCCAAAATCTACAAGCTGACCTGTTCCGATATAAGCCTCGTAGTATTCGGGATATTCTAAAACAAGGTTACATCCATAGTAAGTTCCCCACGAGTGACCGAGCAGCGTAATCTTATCTTTATTAAGATATTCCCGCAACTATTCGGTCATCTGTATGCCGTCGCTCATCAATAATTCATAGGTCAACGCGATATCATTTTGCTCCGACGAGTAGCTCTTGCCGCAATTTCTCTGATCCCATGTTACAACGGTATAGATATCCGCCCATTGTCTTGTAAACGCATAGTCATACAAACTGGTAGACGTTCCGGGACCGCCGTGCAGATATAACAGCACCGGATTATTTCGATCCTCCCCGTAGATACCGATCCACTGTTTTGTTCCGTTGATCTCTACAAACCCCGACTCGTTGATCCCACCCTTTGGTGTTCTGCGATAATAAGCCTGACCGATCGCTCTGACCGCAAAAAACAATAGGATCACGGCAGCGAACATCAGCAGAATGTATTTTACAACTTTTATCGCTAATCCGGTTGCTTTTTTCACTTTCTCTATCCTCGCATCCCAAAAGATGTTTTATCGTGTATTCCAGCTCTAAAAAAATACACTGAACTTGGTTTAGTTTAACACAGAAGCTGCTTTTTCCGCCACGGGCCTTTTCTGCTTTACGGCGGGTTCTTCTACTTTCTCATTCTTCCCGTTTTCTGCGTTTTCATCTACAGAATCTTCGTTTGACACATTTTCCCGGGAAGCCTCCTGCCCCTCTGATCCCTCCTGCTGCGATTCTTCCGGCTCTGTCACTTCCAACGTAGTTTCTAACCGCTTAATTTCTATTTTATGTTAGCTAATTTTAGTTAAGCCATTAATTTGGAGGATTTTCACCCTACCTCTCTCCTAAGCCGCAGCAAGATCCGCTTCTCCATCCTGCTCACCTGCACCTGGCTGATGCCCAGCGCCTTCGCCACCTCCACCTGTGTCTTATCCTGAAAATAGCGCATCCGAATGAGCTCTCTCTCCGTCTCGGAAAGCGTCGCCAAAAGCTGTTCCAGCAGGATATGATTTAGGATCCCCTCTTTCTCCGCATCGCCATCATCCCGATGTAAGCCCGCAGCTGCACCGCTGCTGCCGCTCACCACCTGATCCACCAGAAAGATCTCGTT